>JBCCHB010000081.1:0-70739 GCA_039028975.1 Chloroflexota bacterium | reverse complement strand
CTTTTTCTCATTCGGTCATGCTCCTATGCTTGACCTCTTTTTTCTATGCCCTAACAGCCAAACTCAAGTCACAGCGGGTATCTTATCTTACCGACCGTACTCATCATCATAATCTAGTAAGGATGCTTGAACGACCTTTAGGGCATGCTCTTGACCATATACATGGTCAATAGAGACATCAAGAGGTTCACCAGGAATTAGCTTATAGGTGCTAAAGTAGTGACGTAATCGTTCGACCAGAATTTGAGGAAGATCATCCAAATCTCTCGCTCCACCCCAAACGTTGTCATTCTCCAATACAGCAATGATCTTATCATCAGCTTCACCGCCGTCGACCATTTGAAGTCCACCTACGACTCGAGCGTTCAGTATAATTTCAGCACGATTAATGGGTCGCTCACTAATCACGCAGATATCGAGTGGATCACCATCACCTCGATCCGAATTGGGTGAGAGCTTGGTGACCCGTTCGCCACAGTAGGTGCGCGGAATAAAGCCGTAGAGTGCTGGAGGTTGCGACGAAGTTCGCTGGGGGCGATCGACCCTTAAATAGCCAGTCGTCTTATCGACCTCATACTTCACCAAATCGAACGGTGTAATTTCGATGTAAGCGTGAACAACAGGCGGAACATTTGGCCCAGCGTCAAGACCGTGCCAGGGATGGGGTCGCCATCGATAAAAAGGTTGAGGGAATTCCATAATTTTTCCAATACTTCATGCAGTGAGGCAATAGTTTAAGGATATTTATAAACAATATTTAGAGAACAATATTTAGAGGCATTTGTCCTTTATACGGTATAATTCGCTGCTTATTCTACATGAAAGCTAATGGAAACTTATATCAATTACCTGACGCTATTCTGGCTCCGGTATTGCAACATCAACAGTTATTCGATCAATATTATTATTGACAATGGCCACACGCTCATGAATTAACCCTCCCCACCAAAACTCTGTTCCCTGGGATGGCGCCTTATCAAAAGTGATACAGCCATTTACCTCACCCCTCTCCCCTGGCATTAGGTACCACTGCTCACGTCCTCGCTCATCAAGACGCATCGCCAGATCTTCACCCTGTCTGCCAACGGCCCATCGGTATGGGAAATCGATGCCGGTCGTATCAAAGTTGATGCCAAAGCGCCAAACTCCAGGCTGCTGAAACCAACTTTCATCAAATGCCCCGGCCAGTGTATTCATATTCTCGCTAAAGATATACTCCTGACCAGGCCACGGACCACTCGTACGAATGGGAACCGTCCCTTCATTGGCAACTGTGGCAGTGAAGCAAAGCTTTTGGCCGATGGACGTTCCGACAATTCGGTTACGCTCTTCCTGCACATCGTTTTCATTCCAGAGGGCATACCAGTGTATTTCGCTTTGTACCACATCCGCGCGTGGTTTGCCGCCCTCCTCAATGGTCAATTCATCAGTTACACGCACCGAGTTGCCAGCCCGGTCTCGTGCTTCGGCAACGACTCTATAGGTGCCGTCCGGCGGAGGTTCGGCGTTGAGATCAACCCCTCCCTCATAGCGGTAGTCGTGGGGGCCTCGTTCCCCCGGTTTCACTACGCTTTCCCGCTCATTGATGTAGAACTTTACGCCGGGTTGTGCTGGATCCATCAGATACACAGCGACGTTGTCCACATCTTTGGTTAAATAGTAGGAGATACTGACCCAATCATCCCTCATACCATCTTGGTTAGGCCGAAAGATCTGGGGGACCACTGCAAATTGCTGTAAAGAAGGTATCTCTGAATCGACTTCTTCTAACATGATTGACCCATTCATACTTTCCTGATGACCATCATCGTCCATAGCAAGAATCGTCCAGGTATACTCACCATTAGGTAGAACCTGGCTGAGTATCTGCTCTTCACCCAAGATGAACTCATCCGGATTGGGTGAGTCGATGACGCCTCCCCATCCTACATCGTAACTGCCTTCTGCTCTTCGTTGATTTTCTCGAAAATAAAAGCGTTGGCCTTGCTCATTCTCCATGTAAATGCTGACATTGGCCGGACGACGTAGACTATAGCGAATCTCGGTTATATCTACCTTACCATCCGCGTTGGGAGTAATGCGATTGGGGGATACAGTGACATCGTATAGCAGTGGTCCGATACCCAAATCGAGACGGCCACAGCTACTAATCAAAACAATCCCCATGAATGATAAGACAAAGAGTAGACGAAATTGTAGGGGTAAGATGGTACGTTTCATAGAAAGTTTTCTCATAATCTATGAGTGTATCAGATTGGTTGCTCGATGCAAATAACGAATGTGTGCTGGCTAGGGTTCCTTTAACAAATGTTGTACAATAAATGCCCATCCAAAAATCATACAGAGTGGCCAGAAGAATTCTGTCTTCCCCTTCAAATTATCCAGAGTAGATTGGATGAGTACCGAAACAAGACTTTTCTGGCAAGCAAACATAAATGCGCATATCATAATTTGGGTCACACTATCATAGGCAAGCGGAGACGAATTGTGGAAATTTTAGGAATTGATATTGGTGGAAGTGGTATCAAAGGGACGTTAGTTGACACAGAAAAAGGTGCGTTTGCCGTTGAACGGCACCGTATCGACACACCTCAGCCCTCTATACCAGAAAATGTGGCAGGTACAGTGGCAGAAATTGTTAACCACTTCGATTACACCGGCCCCATTGGCTGCACCTTCCCGGCTGTCATTCGTCACGGTGTGGCGATGAGTGCTGCCAACGTCGATAAATCTTGGATTGGCACCAATGCAGAGCTTCTTTTTACGGAAAAGACAGGTTTCCCCGTTCGGGTTCTCAACGATGGTGATGCTGCGGGCATTGCTGAAATGACCCACGGCGTTGGGCAGGGACAGACAGGCGTTGCGATTATGCTGACTCTCGGTACCGGCATTGGCAGCGCCATCTTTACGAATGGCGTTTTGCTTCCCAACACCGAATTTGGTCATGTACAGATGAAAGGCATGGATGCCGAACACTATGCATCCAGCCAAGTTCGGAAGCAGGAGGACTTAAGCTGGAAGAAGTGGGGGTTGCGAGTTAACGAATATTTACAGTATATGGAAATGCTCTTTACGCCTGATCTATTTATCCTAGGTGGTGGCGTCTCCAAAAAGAGCGAGAAGTTCCTCGAATATATTGACGTGCAGGCGGAGGTCGTTCCTGCCCAGTTGCTGAATGATGCGGGGATTATTGGTGCCGCAATGGCAGCGGTGGAGCTAGTTTGAAATCTGGCCGTGGTCATAGATTCGTCCCAACAGGCGAGTGAGGTTGAACCTCAGATCGACAAGTCGTGTATAGTCACTTGACCTTGGTCATTTGTCAGGGGCATTCAATGACCAAGGTCAAATGACGGATTGACGAAAAGTTGGTTCAAATACAACGACTTTTCACGCCCAAGCTTTGAGTGATAGATGGTGCTTTGTGTCTGTTTCACGGAGACCACTCCAGTTTGTCAAGTGTTGAAAGCGCATCTAGACCTACATACTACATCAAAATATCTTCCATTTGCTTTAGCCCTTCTTCTTACCATTATCAGTAGGTCGCAACTGTATAATCAACATGCTCTCTTACAGCACGGGGCGCGCCGGCTGCGGTCCTGCGCTCGACTACTTGTTGATACGATGTACCCCTCTCAGAAAATATAGTCAATTTTCACCTCGCACATCCTCTGAATCCATCTCTCTTTAATAAAAATAGCCAACATCTTCTTACGCTTCAGTCATCTAGATTATCTCTGATTACATTACACTACGTCATTCTCCCTACCCATATAGTACCTGGGTACTATAGACTAATTAACATAATATCAAGTATCATATATTGGTCACATAACATAATATCGCGATCATTTTTCTCAACCATACTACATTACTACTAACATCGGAGATCAAAGTATGCGATTAACAGGATCCGTAGGCGGCATAATACTATTCGCCGCTGCGATGCTCGCGGGTGTTTTTTTAGGGGATTACCTACCATCGGTAGGTCAAACAGAGAACGGCCCTCTACTGAGTGAACAATCTGAGCAAAGTGTCACAGATATTCTTAATCCTACTGAGGATAACCAACTTGCCTCAACAGGTAGCCAACCCTATGCTAGAGAAAATAGAGCAGATGAAGGAGCACTACTTGTAGAAATTCACGCAGAAGTTCAAAACGTATCTGGGAATGACTCACGGGCAAACGCCTTTGCATCAGGACCGAATGCACAGGTGATTGTCAATGTTGCTGGCACAGGCAACGCCCAAGCCATTCGTGGGGATGAAGGCGAAGCTCAGGTCGAGGCCAATGTCAGCGGAGAAGGAAAGGCCCTTGCGTGGACAGGGGTTGGCGGAGCATCGGAACTAGAGGTGGAAGTTGCAGGGCCAGAAGGTGCTGAAGCATTCGCGAGCACGGGTGCTTCCCCTAGCCAGCCAAGGGCACGGAGTAGCTTGGTTGGCCAGCGAACGGCAGGGTTGACGACGTTAGACCCTCATGTTGTCATTAATGAACCCTTGGTTAATGTGCGAAGCGGTCCCAGCACAGAGTATCTCTTGCAAGGCCAGGTAGGATTCGGTCAATCCTTCGGCATTCTGGGGCGTAATCAACGCTCAACATGGTGGCTAATTTGCTGCGTCAACGGTGACGAAGTCTGGATTACAGATCAGTACGTCGATCCAGTTGGGCTTCTACAAACGATCGATGTTGTGTCGGATATTGAACCCCCACCAACCTCTACCCCAACCTCAACGCCCACACCAATACCTACCGAAACATCAACGCCACTGCCGCTGTTTCCTACGAATACACCGACACCAATATGGAATTTTGAACTAACCGAGGCCACCCGCCATAGCGAAGCCAATACCGTAATTATATACGGCTGGATTCACAGTGGCAGAGGTGCATTAGCTGGATATTCCCTGCAGGTGGTGAAAGATGGTCTAGTACTCATCAACAGCGCGAATTCGTCTGCCAATCCCCTTGGCACAACAAGACCCACCCAAGTCAACAGCCCTGAAGATAAGATCTATAATCTAAAGTTGGACTTTCATAGCATTAGCTATCCCAACTTAGATCCTACGGGCAATTGGATACTCCAACTTACGGATCAGTTTGGCAAGACCGTGGGTCCTCCCACCCGGTATACAATCACGCAAGGAGATCAATTCAAAGAATTGTATGTCAACTATGAGCGACGTTGACGTGCGGGCTGTTCTCAGTCTACTGTGTACGCGCTGGTTAAAAACGGCTGTTCCTTTGGCCAGCAGAAAGGAACCTGCCGTTTTCAAAACAACTATAGGTTAAATCACTTCTTCATCTAAAAACAGATTGTCCCCCCGATGCAGCCGATAGGCGATCTGATATGTCTGCCCTTGGGCGCGTACTGTCGGCGAATGCGCAGCCAAATAGCGTGCCGCGGCAACAAGAACATGTGCACCTTCTTGCTGTTCTTTCAAAATTCCATAAACCCGAAACGCGGCCTCTACTGATTGAATCGTATGAAAGTCTCTATCCTCACGCAGCAGCAACTTCCCCAACATGGCCAGTAATTGCTCTGGCTCACCGTTACCATGCAAATAATCAATCACTAGCTGGGCCGACGGGTTGATCTGTTGCTGTCGATCCAATAGAGGTGGGAAGGTGGCCAGAATTGCAGCAGGTGTGGATGTTTCACCATTGGGCTGGGGTAGGCGTGCTGGAGGGATATTGAGAAATCGATCTAAGTAGACGCTCATTGCGGCATCAAAGACGCCCCGTAGCAATTCAACTGATGGAGCGCGCCCCAACCCCTGCTGAATGGCATTGGCAAATGTGAATGTGTGGAGTGCAGTATCCCAATCGCCGAATTCGTTGCTGGTGTGGAAACGAGCAATCCGCAAAGCAGCAGCATACGTAACAATTTCAGAGAGTTGAATCATGGAGCAGCCACTACGCAATGCATCGAGCATGGCTGTCACAATCTCAGTTGGCTCCTTGCTGAGCAGAATATCGGTGAGCGCTTCTCTTGCAGATGATTCGGTATCTGTACCTGACCACGGCCCCAATTGTCCTTGGCCCAAGGCAACCGCTTCAGAAAGTTGTGCAAAGGTATCCGACAAGATCTCAATCAAATCAATTGGATGGCGCCACGCGCTTGACTCTTCCATACGTGTAGCCCCAGCATAGCCAGAGACAAGGCTTGTCAATACGGCTTCGGCGTGTTCCCATCCCACAACATCCAGTGCTTCAAATGCCTTATTGGTAAAATCGGCTGGATGTCCTATATCAATGTAGCGATAGTCGGTAACTGCAGAAAAGAGCATGTCGGCCATTGTTTCAGAAGTGGCACCCGCTTGAATCGCTGAGACGATGCAGCGTTCGGCCCCCTCTGCATCACGCACCTCGATGAAGCCGCGGAACCACCGCTTGAGCGTGGTCAGGTAGTCATCCTCTTCGGCAGCTGCCTCGCTCCTTGGTAGAGGCGGTACCACAAAGCGTGGTGGATGCCCGACGCTATCCCGCGCCACAGCCGAGAGTCCATGATACATGGCTCTCGGCTGATCCTCCGGCTCGAGATAAGGAATCAGATTCATCATGCAGACGTGCATGGTCAAGCCTTGGCCCCATCCTTGGTCGCGGTTGCGGGTACCAAATTCAATACCTGAGCGAAATGGCTCGGTTGGATCTTGGCCAGCTTCCATAAGCGTAAGGGAAGCTTTTCCCAACACAAGGGGAATGTCCCGCTCCATGCCTACATCCAGCCGTTTGCGTTGCCGCTCATGCTCGTCCTGTTTGGTGCCCACATCAACCCAGACCTCGGATGAGCCATTCTCACCACGAATTTCAACAGGAAAAGAGCGCACATCATCAGCAAATTGATTAAAGGTGCCACCCGTTTTGAGGCAAAAGCGGGCGTGGTGCCAATGGCAAGTCAGGATACCATCATTCACAGTGCCTGTATCAAGGGGAAAGCCCATGTGCGGACAGCGATTGTCCACAGCATGAACGCCATCTTCGTGGGCAAAAATCGCAATCACATGACCGTTCAAATGAACGGTTTTGCAGCCGTTTTCTTGCAGGGTGTCCAAATTGGTGGCAAAAACAAAATTTGATGAAGATACCATTATTTTCTCCGATTAGTAGGGTCAGGATAGTAGGATCAGGTGATCAGAACATAGGACAGAGAGCATCCAAAGGGAAATGCAGGCCCAGTCAGTATATCACAACCACAAATACTGCTGGATGGTGCCATACCGTGGTCTTTTGAGAACGGTAGTTTTCTGCAAGCCAGATGTAAAAACAAAACGATCGTTCCCAAACGGAGCAGGGAATAGCTGCCTGATTTACATAGATTAATTGGGGATAGTAACGAGTATACTTGGTACCCAGTACGGTGGCTTTGATCGTTGGAACAGAGTAGTACCTGTACAAAAGATCAGATTTGGTTGCAATGATGCCACTCTTGCTTTGGGAACGAATATTTTCGCAAACCCCACCAGAGAAAGCAAATACCTGATTGCAAACGGAGTGATGTCGAAGTCGAAGGTAGTGCGATCAAAAACGCGAGCTTCACGCAGATTAGTCACATTTGGGATATCACCGGCTTCACTCCGGCGGGTGATTCGCGGGTGAGTGACTCTATGTGGAATCGATTTCCCTCTTTGTGGATGCGCTCGTTTATGGTAAACTTGTGCTGACCACCAGCGAGGATGGCATTGCCACAGCCCAAGTTCTGTGCGCTATGAACGAGTCGGCAAAGTCGGTGTAGCCAGTCGCTCTATAGGTATACAGCCCTATCTCAAACCCAAAGGAGATCTCAATGCTTGTTGGCTACGTTAGTGATGAGCGGTATGTTGCTATACCTGGAGTTTTGCTGGAGTTTGAAATCGATGGCCAATCGATTGAAGCGACATCTCGCGCAACTGGAGCGGTTTATGCTGATGTTGCACCTAGCCCAGCGAGGGTAACGCTATACAAAGACGGCTATGGTCAGAAGAGCGTCAAAATGGCAATCAGTGATGGCAAACCCTATCACTTTCGCCTATTAAAAGATGGTCTGTTGGCCTATATGTGGCCAAAATGGGTCAAGGGTGGGGAAAAGGCCGAATTTCGCGTTCACTCGGTCGAGGAATACAAGCTAGAGCTGTGGCGATATGGCGCAACGAAAGAGTTTATTCAGCTCATTGGCTGGTACGATGAGCACGGCCCCCTCGCGACCATGCAGATTACGCCAGATGGGGATTTTACACAGACCGGCGTGCAATGGAACAAGTTTGGCTACACCAGTCCCCATCATTTACAGTTTTTGACGGCACCAGAACGAACAGGGCTCTACTATCTCCATGCCAGCACGCCATCAGGGCGCTTTTTTAGTGCCCCATGGATTGTAGCCCCCTCTCAACCGACCGCTAAGATTGCCGTCCTAGCCTCGAATATCACCTGGAACGCTTATAACAATTTTGGCGGACGCAGCAACTACGCGAGCCCAATCGCCCTGCCAGAGAAGCCAACCGTCAACGCACGTCTGGAGCTAAAGCGTTATACCGATCCCAACCATCTGCATTACGATTCGGATACATACGCACCTCTCTCCTTTGATCGACCTGAGCCAATCAATCACATTCCCGAGGCCACGCATCTAACAGATCCGATTGCTGGCCGCGCGCCCAATCACATTGCGCCTGCAGAATGGCGTTTTTTAGGATGGCTTGAGCAAGAGGGCTTTGCCTACGATTTCTACGGTGAAACGCAGCTCCATGACGGCACACTTAATTTGGATGCCTACAAGGTGCTAATAATCTCTACCCATCCTGAATATTGGTCCCGAGAGATGTATTTTGCCGTGAAAGATTGGGTTCACAACCGCGGCGGCAAATTGCTCTATCTAGGCGGCAATGGGATCAATGCTGAAGTTGAGTTTCCTAATGACCAAACCATGATCGTGCAAAATGCCAACGAGCGTGTTTGGGGACACAACTCAACTATTGAGAGCCGTTTTCATGCCCGGGTTGGCGAATCGGAGGCAAACCTTCTGGGCATTGTCTATGACCCACGGGGAATCATGACCGCGGCACCCTATCGAGTCATCAATGCAGATCATTGGGCCTTTAGGGGAACGCGCCTCCACCATGACGAGACGTTTGGCGAAGCCAGTCTCCACGAGCGAGTGCCTGGTGGCGCGTCGGGACATGAGACCGACAAGATATCCGCCTCCTCACCCGCCAATATTGAATTGCTGGCGACTGGATTAAACCCCGATGAAGGTGGCGCCCAGGTGGTGACCTATAAAACAGAGAGCGGTGGGGCCGTCTTTTCTGCTGGCTCCATTACGTGGGTAAGTTCAATTCTAGTTGATGTTCATGTCTCCCGTATCACCGCCAATGTATTGGAGCAATTTCTTAAATGAAGATCACCCAAATCGAAACCATACCCGTCACGGTCCCCATCAACCATTCGCGGGCAATCCGCAGTGGACGCGGCTACCACAAAGAGTCACCTTTTCTGCTGATCAAGGTCCATACAGATGAAGGGCTGGTTGGCCTGGGGGAAGTTTCCTGTACACCCCATTGGAGTGGTGAGGATCAATTCACCTCTGCCCATTTGATCGAACGCTATCTGGCCCCGTTGCTCATTGGGCAAGATCCGACTCAAGTGGAGCGATTGATCCGACTCATTCAGCGCAGCATTGCCAACAACCCCTTTACCAAAGCCGCTCTGGAGATGGCCTTTTGGGACATTCTGGGTAAGGTCGCCAATTTGCCTGTTTATCAGCTTTTGGGTGGAGCCGTGCGCGACTTTGTCACAACCAAATACTCAGTCTCCGGACTAGAGCCGCCCCAAGCTGCGGAAATTGCAGCCTGGGCTGTGGACCAAGGGTTCCGCGCCATGAAAGTCAAGGTAAGGGTTCCGCGCCATGAAAGTCAAGGTTGGGATTGAGCCAGAGGCGGATGTGGCACGTGTTAAAGCCGTTCGAGAGGCTATCGGACCCAATGTGAGGCTGGGCGTCGATGCCAATGGTGGTTGGTCACCGCGTGAGGCGATTCAGACTATTCCGCGGTTGATTGAACACGACATATTTTTTGCCGAGCAACCGGTACCCGATCTGGATATCGCGTGGCTGGCCGATGTACGACGGCAAGTGGACATTCCTGTCATGGCTGATGAGAGCGTTTACAGCTCGCAAGACGCCATGGCGATTGTACGCGCCAATGCTGCAGATGTATTGTCAGTTTATGTGGGCAAAGGGGGGGGAATTAGTTCGGCCCGTCAAATTGCTTCAGTGGCCGAAGCAGCAGGTCTGGTCTGTACCATTGGATCTAACCTGGAACTGGGGGTAGCCAACGCCGCCATGATCCACCTAGGCATGGCGACCACGACTATCGCGGCTGAAGATTTCCCCTGCGATATTCTGAGTCCCTTTTATTACGAAGAGGGCATATTGACGGAGCCTTTGCCCATTATCGCAGGGGAGGCGCGCCCACCTGAAGGTGCTGGGCTGGGCGTTGAGTTGGATGAGGAGAAGGTAGAGTTCTTCCGCATGAAGTAGTCGAATTACATCAGGAGAAAAGTATGGGTGTCTATTTTGACCTGGGCCGTCCGGTTGTCGGTGGCTGGATGGGTGGGCCCTGGATTACTTACGATCCAGTCCAGAAACGAGACCTGATCTGGGGTGGCGAGTTTGGTCAGGAAGGAGCAAACCTCTTTGCGATCGATGTGGATGCAGGCGGGATCGTAGCGGAATATCGGATTGGTGCTCGTGAGTTTAATGGGACGGTCGATCCCCACACAGGCCGTCTTTGGCTCTACACCTATCACGGCCTCAATCAACCCGGGAATATGCTCTTATCGTGGCGACCGGAGATGCAAACGCTGGCTTATCACGGCTTTCCGCCCTTGAACGGTCAACGCTTTGTGGGCGCTGTGTTGGGGAATAATGGGTGCGTCTATTTGGGGACCCATCCTTATGGTCACCTGGTTAGCTTTGCTCCGGAGACTGAAACGTGGCATGATCACGGCTGTCAAGCGCCAGAACCTATCGTGGCTGATCAACAGATCTGGTGTCGTCCCCATTCGCTTAATGAAACAGGTGAAATCATCTGCAACGTGATCCGCACCCGTCCAGGAGAGTGGATTGCTTTTGATCCAGCTACAGGCAAGAAACGCTTGCTAGCTTCTGCACCGCATGAACCTGCCGACTCGACCAACGCCACAAGCCGGGACATCCAGGCCGATATCTATGCTGGTACCTATACAGTCGATGGTGAGCCTCGTTCTTTCGCATATCAGCCCAAGGTGGCAACCGATATAGTTGGTCTCACCAAGGGGCCGGATGGCAAAATCTACGGGAGCACCATCATCTCCATGCACATCTTCAGCTTTGACCCAGGGGCTCGAAACCTGGCAGATCTAGGCCGCGTCGGCTTTGGTAATGGCGAAGTCTATGACGTGATCGCCCACGAGGAAAAGCTCTACTTTGGCTCTTACACAGGCGCCTATTGGGCTGTCTATGATCCAGCCCAGCCATGGCATCCACGACAGGATGTGGGTGGGCTGGCGACAGACGCCAATCCTCGCTGTTTAGGTCAGATTGGCTCCAACATGAATCGTCCCTTTGAGTACACAATTGGCCCCGATGGCTGTATCTATATCGCCTGCCGTGCCGATTACGGTATCCAAGGCGGTGGACTAGCTCGTTTCGATTCAGAGAAGGAGGAGATCCACGTCTTTGTAGATGAGGAACAGAGCATTCAATGTGTGGCTGCGGATGATCGCTATGTCTATGGCGGTACCAGCATCAGTGGGGGACGCGGCTGCATCGAAACGACGACTCAAGGTAAGCTATTTATCTTTGACTCGCAGTTGCAGGAACGTATCTTTACGTGTATCCCCGACGGCGACGCGGTTGCGGTTACATCTTTGGCGGTTAGCTCGGGAAATGGCCTCATCTATGGCTCTACCAGCGCAGGGGTGCTCTTTGCCTTCGACTGTGATCAGCGACAGGTAGTGGAAACCTGGAGGATACGTAGCAGAGGGACGCCACTGATGGGTGTACCAGAGACGTATGGCATTATTCACCTTACAGCAGCCAGCGACGGCCACATCTATGGTGTGACCAATTCGGATCTCTTCCGGCTTGATATCGGCATGAATAGGATCCTCTATCTCGAGCCGCCACCGATTCCCGATCTCTATCAAATTATAGAGGGGCAACCTGGCATCTTTTATACGGGGGCAAGAGGGCATTTGCTTGAGTATCATTTGGCAGGCACGCCCCATTATCGGTAGCAAAGTCGGCAGCCCAGATTCGAGCCATAAACAGAATACCCTTTAACGAATTTTGCTGCTATACTCTCATGAGGGACTTACCCTGTCTCTTCTATGTGTATATCCAAAAAGCTCTGTGGTAACATCTCTTCACTCGACTACGTATGGGAACTCACAACCACTTTTCGGATAGACTCTAAGCACTTCTTCCACTGATAGTTTTCAAACTAATACCACACAAGGAGAACCCAATGAAACAGCACCTTTCCCGACGTGATTTCTTACGGGGTACCACCCTATTTGGTACTGCAGCTATAGCTGGAAACTTCCTCTCTGCCTGTGCTGTTCCTCAGGCGGGTACACCTGCAAATTCCGGTGGTGGTACGGGCGATAGTGAAATTACGATCGAGTGGTGGACTATTAACCTTAAGAGTACCTTTGGCGAGATTATGCAGGGGTACATTGATGCCTACGAAGAGGCGAACCCAAACGTTACTATCGATTGGGTTGACGTGCCGGGCAACGAGGTAGCCCAAAAGTATGCGACAACGCTGGCTGGCGGCAATGCGCCTGATGCAGCCAACATGTATCAGATGGCACGATTTATTGAGCTGGGAGCTGTACGGGCGTTGGATGATTTGGTACCAACAGAGGATCAAGAGGCATTTGGTGGCTTCTGGGAATCGGGTGCTATTGGGGGCAACCACTATGCAATCCCTTGGTATACCACGTTCGCTCGTCCTGCAGTTGTCAACGGCAAGCTAGCCGCAGCCGCCGGAGTCGATCTGGCCAATCCGCCCGCCACATGGCAAGATGTGTTCGACATCGGTCGTAGTGGGCAGGAGGTGTGGGGGAGTGGTGTATTCCCATGGGTTGATTGCTGGAACAGCCAATCCTGGGCCTTTGAGGAGGGACTGGAACTGCTCAATGAAGACGGCTCCGCTGCTGCGGTCAACACGCCAGAGTGGGCGGCGCATATCGACACAATCCTCGCCCTAAACGAAGAGGGGATGCTCAGCCCAGATGGATATGCTTGCCCCAACTTCCGCGTCGCCATCGACTGGTTCTGGCAGGATATTGGGGCCTTTATCAACACCGGGCCATGGATTTTGAACCGTACTGAAAATGAAGTGCTCGAAGCAGGGGAATTTGACGTGATACCCACAGCTGTGGGTAGTGCCAACCGCATTGCCGCGGACCCGCAGATCTTTGTCATCTCCAAAGACTCACCCAATGCTGACGTGGCCGTGGACTTTGTTCTCTCGGTTGTGCGCACCGAGAACTTTGTGCCTTTTGCCAAAGCTGTAGCCATTGCGCCAGCCTATCTGCCAGCGCTGGATGATCCATTCTTCACCGAGCCGCCCGCAGAAGAGCCAGAGAACTACCAAGCCGAGCTTATCCGCAAGTCCATCGATATCGGTATTGCCGACATGAAGAGCGTTGCCATAGAACCCAAGAGCAAGCCCGTCTTCTACTGGACGACTGTAGCCGAAGAGGTCTGGCAACTTGTCGCCAACGATGAACTAGCTCTGGTCGAAGGCAATATGCCCACAGCCGACTTCCTCGCTAAGTGGGAAGAGGAAATTAACGGGGCCGTTGAGGCAGCACTGGAAGCAGGAGTTTCCTAAGATGACAGGCTCGCCCTGAGCGGAGCAGAGAGTTGACGGAATGATTGAGGTGACAAGATGTTCGCAAAGCGGGCGATCAACGCCGTTGAGATGATCCGCATCCTTGGTCATTCCCTCATCCTCGTTGTCTTATTCAACCTCTCAACTTAATCATCTTACAGACCATGGCTGTCACTACTCAACCACAAGCAGGGCGCCGCATGAGCCTACAGCAACGGCGGACCTACTTGGCCTACCTCTTTCTAGCACCTGCTTTACTAGGATTGGTCGTTTTCTTGCTAATCCCGCTGCTGTGGGGCGTCGGGATCAGTTTTACGCGCTACACGCCGGGTGTCCCCAGCGTCTTTGTGGGGTTGGAGAACTATAGTCGCATCTTCGAGGATAGGATCTTCCAGGCCGCGATTTGGGTGGTGCTTCGGTATGCGCTGGGCGTTATTCCGTTTTTGGTGGTGGTACCGCTGCTGATGGCTTTTCCGCTCAACCGAGCATTCAAGGGGATTGGTCTGTTTCGGGCAGGGGTTTATTTTCCCCATATTATCTCTATGGTAGTGGTAGCAACGGTCTTTATCTATATCTATCGCAGCGATGGGGTTGTTAATGAGCTACTCATCCGGCTCTTTGGGCTTTTTGGTGCCGAATATGAACCTATCTCGTTCCTAAAAAAGAGCAATTGGGCGTTGTGGGCTATCATGTCGGTGACGGTCTTCAAGTCGAGCGGCTACTATGCCATTCTATATCTGGCTGGCTTGCAGAACGTGCCATCCGAGCTGGTTGAGGCGGCTATGATCGATGGTGCAAACTGGACGCAACGGCTCTGGCATGTGATTTTACCCCAGATTCGACCAATGGCAACGCTGGTCGTAATCATCGCTACCATTGGCAGCCTGAAGCTCTTTGGCGAAGTCTTTGTGATGACCAATGGCGGGCCTGGATTGGCCACGCAAAGCGTCATGCTGACCGTTTATCAGCAGGCATTTCAGCACTTCCGCTTTGGCTATGCGTCAGCCATGGCCATGGTAATGACGGTGGGGATCCTGCTGCTAACCTGGCTGAGCCTAAAAATTTCTGAGAGAAATCAATAGTGAGGGATCAAGGCTAGTGGCGCTTTTTCGATCGACATCCCAATCGCAGCCAATGGCTAGAGCGGCCTTAGCCACTCGACATAAATTTGCCTGGGGCGATCTGCTGACCATCCTGGTGATGACACCCCTCTGCATTGCCTTTATCTACCCGTTTCTGTGGATGTTTGCGGTATCGATTTCGCCTTCATCGGTGAACCCATACGCCTTCCCCCCTAATCTACTACCCTGGGTCGGTGGCTGGACGCCAACGGCCTATCACTTTGGCGAATTGGTGAATCAGTTCCCCTTCCTGCGCTTCCTGGTCAATAGCTTTATCTACGTAATCGGAGAGATTGTGCCCATGCTCTTTGTCTCGTCCCTGGCGGGCTATGTGCTAGGGCGTTGGCGATTTCCTGGGCGCAATCTAATTTTCGGGTTGATTCTGGCAACCTTTATTGTCCCGGTCGAGGCGACGCTGATTCCAACTTACCTGGTCGTAAAAGCCTTATTGGGATTAAATAACTATCAGAGCCTGATTGTGCCAGTCTGGACCAGTGCCTTTACCATCTTCCTCATGCGACAGGCATTTCAGGGCTTGCCTCAGGAACTGGAGTCCGCGGCGATTGTGGACGGAGCTGGAGAATTTCGCATCTTTTGGCAGATCATGCTGCCGTTAACACGGCCAACCTTAGCCTTTGCTGCAACAACAGCTTTTGCGGCAACGTGGGGAGATTACCTGCGCCCACTCATCTATCTAACTAGCGAAGAGTTCTTTCCTATCACGCTGGGTATTCTCATGCTCAATTCGGCCTTTTATGGCAGCTTCAACGTGATTGCAGCGGGCATGGTCTTTTCCACACTGCCGATTGCAATTGTATTTTTCTTGGCACAGAAGCACTTTGTACGTGGCCTGGCAGACGGAGCACTTAAGGGTTAACAGCATGAGTAAACAGCACAGGGGAAACCTTAGTCGAATTTGATAGCCATAGACACCCAAATATGATGATGGATCGTTGGTGCCTGTGGCGGAAACGTAGTCCGGAAATTGTGTTCTTTCCAAATTGAGTCGATACCAGCCATGATTCACTCAAGTGGCTCTGGTGCACCCTGTCGTTCAATACGGGCAGCAAAAGAAAGCTGCACTATTCAGCGAGTTGAACCACTTATGGAGATGCGCATTTGAGCAACAGTGCAATTGTACAAAAGTCAGGTGAAAATCGACGAAGTAGGTGTGATAAACCATAAAAATCCTCCAGTGCACTTCGCGTAGGCCATGCTACATCCTGTGCTATGATCTTGTGGCACATTGTAACAGTATCTGTGCATTTCAAACATCCTATGATAAATACGGAGGAAACCGTGTTGCAAAAATTGCGTTTAGAGTGGTTAGTCTTGGCGGTGGTGATGGTTTTTATGACTGCGGCCTGTACGATGCAGATGTTGCCCACTGCATCATCTGATACAGCCGATGAGCCTGCACAGGAAGAAGGTATGGCTCAAGAAGAATCGATGGAGGCCGAATCTAGCGATCCAGAATTAGCGACTGATGTTGAACTCTTACCTGCTGAAGCTCCACCGTTCAATACGGCCAACTGGACGACAGATTTCAGCCAACGAACTGTTGAATATTCGGAAATTTTGTCAGGGGGTCCCCCGAAAGATGGAATCCCAAGCGTCGATGATCCTACATTTGAACCTGCGGTGGATGCAACAGAACGACTCAGCGAGCAGGAACCGGTCATTGTATTTACCCATGAAGGTGAAGCCAAAGCCTATCCGCTATCCATTCTAATTTGGCATGAAATTGTTAATGATGAGGTAGGGGGAAAACCTGTTTCCGTGACCTTCTGTCCGCTCTGCAACGCCAGTATTGTATTCGACCGAGAATTCGATGGGCAAATTCTCGATTTTGGTACCACGGGTCGTTTGCGTAATAGTGATCTGATTATGTATGATCGCCAGACAGAGACGTGGTGGCAGCAGTTTACGGGTGAGGGACTTATTGGTGAATATGCTGGACGACAGTTGACTTTCCTGCCAAGCCAGGTTTTGAGCTTTGCAGACTTCGTCGATCGCTACGAAGATGGATTGGTTATGGAGACGCCGGACTTTCGTCGACAGTATGGTGCAAATCCCTACGGAGGGTATGACACATCTGCACGTCCATTCTTATTCTCTGGCGAGATTGATGAGCGCCTTGCTGCCCTTGAGCGTGTCGTTGGCATAGATTTGGACGGCACAATTATGGCCTACTCATTCAGCGATGCCAGCGACGAAGGGGCCATTAATGATGAGGTTGCTGACATGTCTCTTGTCGTTCTGCATAAGGATGGTACTGCGAGTGCGCTTGACTCGTCCATCATCGAAAACGGTCGTGATGTCGGTAGCGTGGGTGTCTACAATCGACAGGTGGGCGACCAAACGTTAACCTTCGTTGATAATGAAGATGGCACCTTCTCAGATGAGGAAACTGGTAGCACGTGGCTTATCACTGGTGAAGCTGTGGACGGGGAACTGGCTGGTACGCAGCTTGAACGAGTCCTTAGCTTCGACCACTTCTGGTTCGCCTGGAGTGCATTTTTCCCTAATACAGGGCTATATGGTAGCTAGACTGTATTTACCGTAATATCTGACTCAACAGGCAGGGGCGGGAGTTTTCTTTCCCCTGCATTTTTGTGTGCTGAGTTATGCTGCATACGTAATTTACCTAATGTCGTTTGCTACCGAAGGCAAGCGTCGCACGACCAGAGCGAGGTCCAATTGAAGCCCATGGGACCTTTTCGATGACAACCGTCTCACTTGGCATGTGTCAGAGAATATTGGAGAGAGAATCGCCAATGTGGTAAAGGTCGAATCAGCCAAATGGAAGTGCGATTGACGTCAGAGATAGAGCAGTTGTACGTTCCCGTGGGATGGTGGCGAAGGCCGCTGGGACAAGGGCGATGGTGGCCCCGCCAGCTCGGCCAGCTTTATGCAGATCGAAGCCGTGGCCGTTGATCCGAGCGATGATATTTATATAGGTGATGGCGCGGGTCGTATTCGCCGCATTGATGCCCAGACGGGTCTGATTTCCACCGCGGTTGGTGTAGGGTTACCGGGCTATTCAGGCAATGGCGGTCTGGCGACCCAGGCTAAAATCGGTACGCCAACCGCCATTGATTTCGACAGCGCGGGCAACCTCTACTTCGCGGACAAAATCTACCATGTGGTGTGCCGAGTGAGTATGGAGGGCATCATTACTACCATTGCAGGACACGGCGAAGCTGGCTTCTCGCTGGACGGCACAAGCGCGACCAGAGCTAGAATCAATTTGCCGTATGGCCTATGCGGAGAGCGTTTCATAAATAAGGGATGGTGTGCCTGGGAAAAAAGAACTCTGTTTTTTTGTCAAGAGTCGAATGAAAAGGCCAAAAGAGTGTGAGGTTATGGCCGATAGGGAGTCAAGAGTCCCAAAGAGCGGGCATCAGAGGGCAAAAAGAGCAGAGGCGTGGCAGGGGAAACCTGTAGCCAGGGGAGTTGCGAGTAATCGTTAGATTGTCAAGCGTGCCTGCATGAGCTGGGAGATTGGAGGCTGAGGTAAAAGGTGACGAGTTTAGGATTCATCGTTGAGCTTAAGCCAGCGCTTGAGGTTGTAAGCGGTGGCAGCGGAGCGAGCCTGATAGTCGGCGGCCTCAAGGCCGTTGGATTTGGCTCTTCGGCCACCATTGTAGCGAACAAGGGCGGCAATGATGCGCTCGATGTTGGCTCGGAACTTCATATCAACCTTGAATTGGTCAGTCTCGGCGTAGGCAAGGACCCCCCATTGAAAATAGCGATAGTCTGAAATAAAGACAGAACGACGGCTGGTCGGTTTGGTATCAGGGCGACACTTGTCGAGTAATACACAACCCTGGCAAGTTTTGGCAGAAAAGCGGAAATCCCAACCATCAGAGTTCTTGCTGCGAGAGGTATGAGAGGTTTGCTGACCAGCAGGACAGGTCAAGACACGGTCCTCATCCAGCGTAAAATCCTTGGGTCCATAGAGCTCTTTCTCTTTCTTCTTACCGGTTTCAATGAGGTGGGCAACCAGTTGGGTTTTGCCATCAGTGGCCTTATGTACTTGATGAAAATAGATGGGGTAGCCAGCCGCTCTGTCGTAGACAAATTTGTCAGGCACAGTCCCAAGATTCTCCATTTGGGCCTCAAGCATGAGGGGAATGCCAGTTGGGTCAGGGGTGGCTCCGGTGGCAGCGGCAATCTCTCGGATAAAGTTGTCAGTTGCAGCAATGGAGATATTGTAGCCAAAGTCGTTGGACTTGCCGTGGTTGCGGAAGGAAGCCTCTAGTTCTTTGGTGGAGCCGTAGCGATAGGTGCCTTATTTGCGTCGCTTTTCGCGTTGGGCTTTGGTCAGTAACTTGGCTTCTTTGAATCGTTTCGTTTGGGGTTGGCTCTTTTTGGATGGACCCGAGTCATCCTCAATTAGCTCAAACTCATCGTATAGCACTTTGTCTAGCACTGACTGCCAGAGGAGGATATCGGCGTAGTGACCATTGGTGGCGAGGGGTAGTCCTTTCAGCACATTCTCGACTTGTATGAGAAAGTTGGCCGCTGCCAGAGCCGTTTTGACTTCCAGGGCCTTGCGTTCATCAATCTCCAACCAGGCTTCTTTGGGGTCATCCTCCTGACCAAAGAGCGCAACTCTGTCTACAGTCGGGATGAGGATGTGGTAGACAACTGGTATCGGAGACTCAATGGCATCGAGTAGATTTTGGCAGCTTGTGCGTAGGAGCTGGGTGCGGCTTTGGGCGTTGACCACCGCCAACATGGCGTAGGTATCACCCGCCTGCATCTTCTCCCTTTCTTCGGGGAAATCTTCATCAATCTGTTTGAGGATGGTGTTGAAAAATAGACGTGGCTGGTGCTCTTGCACCCACTGGTTAAAGCGCCATAGCGTCGTTGAACTGATGGTCGGTCCATATGGGGCTAGCTCGGCAAACCAAGGCACCGGGCCTTGGCTCGCCAATTCATAGGCTGTCTTGGCATAGGACCAGTTGTAAACGTATTTCACCAACAAGGCACAACAGAGCTGTTCTATGGTGTAGGTCGCTTCTTGACCCGGTTTGCCCATTTCGTGCGTGTGAAACCCTTGGCAACCAGCCACCATCTCACTTAGGTCAAAGCGTTCCTTGATTCGAACCAGTGGATGCCCTTCTCGCTTCTACTTTGTTTGTTCATTGAGCCACGCCAGCAACTCATCCAGAACCACTTGCTGCTCGGCTGGGTCTTCTATTTGTGCTTTGAAGGATTCGGGTAGGGTTTCGATTTGAGGTATAATTGTTGTAGGTGCCATAGTTTATTGCCTTTTTGTCTAAGCAACTTAATGGTCTTACAAACTTTGGCACTTGTCTACTTTTCATACCTTGCTTTTACCATAACCCTACCCTTCTAAACGAAACCGTTGGGGAGTCATAGCCACTCTCCCCACTTTTCTCAAATATTTATGAAACGCTCTCATCGCGGCCCATTCAACTCATCGATATAGAAGGTTTCAGGGCTACCGTGATCGACCATGCAGAGGGTCAATATGCCGTCTTGGTCCAATTGTTTTTGATAACTTCGGCCATTGCGACCAAGTGGCGTTTTTGCGCCTCCTTGCTTGGCTTGATGATGGTTTTGAAGCCCTGGCGAGAACGGCGTTTGCCAAGCATTACCTTGAGCTTTTGCTTCTTGGACAATCTCTCCCATCTATGACTTGCGGCTGGTTGCCTGCTCGTTGTTATGAGAGTCATTGACGGGTTACTCCGTTCCGTATGTCCATTTTCCGTAACCTTAGGATGATGTCACCTCTTCATTTCCATCATCTTCGCTTGGACCGTTGGCTGTGAGGCCAATTGCCACGATAGGACCAAGACCTGGACAGATGATAGACCACAGACAGAGCCATACCTGGACTGAGCCGGTTGAGGTCTGCTAGGTAGCAGGACGACTCATTTATTCACTATGGTCGCAAGCACTTAGGGCAAAGGCCCATTTCGTGACTGCGAGGCAGGCGTTTACGCCAACGTTACGGCCGCTGAGCGGCACTATTTCACAAACTGCAATTCACCGTTCAGCTAGTATCAATAATCTATATCCCATGTCCAAAACGCGTAGACGCAGGAACAATATGAGTGAGACGTCTTTGGGATTGATTGACATATGTATACAGGCGGTGACACGAATCAAAAATCTTCTTTTTTGCGTTTATGTTCCTTTTGCAGTACTTTTGTAATGGGAAGTTAGTAATGGGAAGTTAGCATTTTGAATCCAGAGATGGTAATCGAGCGATCCATGCAGATAATAGCACCACAACAATCTATCAACTTCGAACAGAATAAACGATTGGTAAATCGTTATCGCTTTATCGAATACGAGACGCTGCGTATCCTCGCAGGCTGGCTTCCGGCAACGGCCAATATGGATCTGAAATTGGCGATGGGACGCTTGTTATGGGAAGATGCTCAGCATGTGCAGCATCTCTATATGCGGTTGCGTGAAGTCCAAACGCCTGCCTTTAGACCTCCAGATGATAAAGCTCTAGAGTATCTAATGGCTGAAGCGATCCATGCCCCGAGTGAGCTAGATCTGCTGGCGGGTCTCTTTCGAATCATCAAACCCGCGCTGGTTGAAGCCTACCGCTGGCATATGGAGCAGACCTTTGCCAATCCGGATGCGCCTACGCTCTACGCCTTTAAACATATCTTGATCGATAAAGAAGAACAGCTCCGTTGGGCCAAAGAAGCGCTTGCTCATCACCCCGTTGGCGAGTGGGAAGCATATGTGGCTGAACTGCTAGATGCTGCGGGAGGCGTTACAGGGCGGACGGAGAAACAAGATGGTCCAACCCGCCCGTTTAATCACCCGCAACCACCAGCAATTTCTACCCGCTTTGTGGCTCCACGTAAAGCGGCCCGCGACGAACGGTTTTCGCTGGTTAATCGGAACGCGGGTCAGCGTATAAGTGGTGATGACTTGACCACCCGTCGTCAGCTTGAATTTGAGAGTTATAGCCAGGAGATGCTGGCCGCAGAGACAGTGGCTTTGGTCATCTATCTTTCGCCGAATATGCCGTGGGCCTTTACCTATGATAGCGCTCGTCACTGCTATGACGAGGTACGCCATTGTAAGCTAGGTATCGAGTGGCTCGAACAACACGGGCTCGACTATACTGATGTTCCTCAGAATACGCTCATCTATGAATGGCGCAGTCAATACGATCCGGCCACCCAGTACACGCTACTAACCATGGGCAATGAGGTTCACGCTTTCCCCTATCGCCATGAGAGTATCAAAGCCTATGTTGAGCACGAGGACGCACTTTCGATTCAATATATCTCGTACGACATGGCTGATGAACGTACCCACGTAGCGTATGGCAAAAAGTGGATTCCCGAACTGATAAAAGCCCACGGTATAGACCAACCTGCCGAGCGGTATATAGAGGAAACGGTTGCACTCTGGGAAGCCGAATATCGCTCAGGCAGGCTCCCCATACACAGCTAGTGATAATTTGCGATCTACACGCGATCTATGTCCATCCATCTTCCAAAATCTAATCGTTTAAGAAAATCGTTCTATCGAAATACTGCTGGAAATTGACTCAGATTCAGCCGGATGTTAGATAAAAACAAACTGCCACCCTATACTATCATTACCATCGCAGGCATTGGCTACCGCACTGGCATTCCAGCCATCGAAGCGGACGCGGGCTGGCCGATGGGCGTGGTGCGTCGTCCTGATGGTGACCTCATCGTGGTCGATTATCATGCCCATCGGCTGTGGCGCATTGATCATGAAGGTATCCTCCACCCATTTGCAGGTGATGGCATTCCCGGCAATGCAGGCGACGGCGGCCCAGCCAGCGAAGCGCGTTTCTTTTGGCCCCACGATTTAACCCAAGATCGGCACGGCAACCTCTATCTTTCGGATCTGGGAAATCAGGTTATTCGGCGTATCGATTATGAGACAGGTTTTGTGACTAGGGTAGCTGGTTCGGGCAGGACCGGGCGCGGTGGCGACGGCGGACCGGCCCTGGAGGCAGAGTTGGATACCACCAGTGGCGTGGCGGTGGACGATGCAGGGAATGTCTATCTCTCTAGCGAGTGGGCCAACAACATTCGACGCGTCGACGGACGGTCCGGCCTTATTGACCTCTTTGCTGGCCAAAGTGCGGTCCCTCTCCCTGTAAAGACCGGCGGAGCGCCCAGCAGTGGACCAGTGCTGAGCCTTATGGGCTATCATGGGGATGGCGGGCTAGCCCAAGACGCAGCATTTCACCATCCAGAACATCTGGCCTTTGATCAGGGCTATCATCACCTCTATGTCTGCGACAACTCCAACGACCGGGTTCGCAGGATTAACATGGCCACGGGGATCATCGAGACTGTGCTGGGCAATGGACGTCGCTCTTCGGCCGGAGATGGAGGGCCGGCAAACGAGGCCAGCACACTGATGCCAGATGCCATCTGCCTAGATACCCATAACAACCTCTACGTTGGTGAGAAGTATGGCTACCGAGTCCGCAAGGTCGATGCCGTCACTGGGATTGTGACAACCGTGGTCGGCAACGGTGTACCTGGCTTTGGAGAGGAGGGGTTGCCGGGTGCCCAGACCCAATGCAATTCTGTGGAAGCGGGGATTTGGGCTGATCCTGACGGGTCAGTTTACTGGGGGGATTGTTCGGGGCGGCTACGGCGCTACGACGGCCGAACCGGTATTGTGACGACTGCATTGGGCGGTACCAGCGTCCATGATGGTGAGGTCGCTACTGCAGCGTTCCTCAATGGTCCAGGGGGCCTAGCAGTTGGTCCCAATGGCACGATCTACATCGCTGACGTCTGGAATCAACGAATCCGAGCCATTGATCCTGAGACGGGTCTGATCTGTACTGTGGCTGGCAACGGTGCGCGGGCCTTTGGCGGCGATAACGGTCTAGCCCAGGATGCTTATTTGGGGAACCCCCACGATGTAGCTGTCGATAGCCACGGACGATTGTTGATTGCTGATACCCGCAACGGACGTATTCGACGAGTGGAAGCCGATGGAACCATCATCACGATTGCGGGGACCACATTCCCGTGGGATGGTGGCGAAGGCCGCTGGGACAAGGGCGATAGTGGGCCCGCCAACTCGGCCAGCTTTATGCAGATCGAAGCCGTGGCCGTTGGTCCGAACGGTGATGTCTATGTAGGCGATGGCGCGGGTCGTATTCGCCGCATTGATGCCCAGACGGGTCTGATTTCCACCGTGGTTGGTGTAGGACTACCGGGTTATTCAGGCGATGGCGGTCTGGCGACCCAGGCTAAAATCGGTACGCCAACCGCCATTGATTTCGACAGCGCGGGCAACCTCTACTTCGCAGACAAAATCTACCATGTGGTACGCCGAGTAAGTACAGGGGGCATCATTACCACCATTGCAGGATACGGTGAAGCTGGCTTCTCGCCGGACGGCACAAGCGCGACCAGGGCTAGAATCAATTTGCCGTATGGACTGGCCGTTGGCCCAGACGACGCCGTCTATTTTTCAGACTCGGTGAATAATCGTGTTCGGCGCATTACTGCAAGTGGCGAATTAGAGACCGTCGCTGGTTGTGACTATGCGGGCGATGCTGGAGAAGGCGGTGCGGCAAAAGATGCACGCTTAAATGAACCCCACGGTCTTTGTTTTTACGACGATCTTTTGTTGATTAGCGATCACTATAATAACCGCATCAAAGCGGTAAGAATCGAACCCTGCTGAAAGACAAGGTATCGTCACACCTATAGTATCGCCACACCAATAAATGAATCAAAACACTCATGAAAATAGCCGCATCCGGCATCCTCAGCCAAAGCCAACCCAATTCGTCTCGCGCAAATCTAACCTTCCCGACTGTAACGACTCTTTCCAATGGCAGGCTACTCGCGACATGGCGTGCCGGATCAACCAAAGACTCCGCGGACGAGGTGGTCGAATTCGCCAGCTCTAGCGACGGCGGACATACCTGGAGCGATCCCTGGAGACCATTAACCAGCCCAACGCTAGATAACAAAGATGGCACGATTAAAGTCGCATATCTGACCGAGCTGACGCCCGGGCACCTCCTGCTTGCAACTATGTGGATCGACCGCACCACCTATCCGAATGCACCCCTCTTTAATGAGGATACCGAGGGATGTGTCCCCATGTCGATTTTGCTGGCGGACTCGCATGATGAGGGCAAGACGTGGTCATCGTGGCGGTTGGTGCCCATGCCTGATGAGATCGGTCCCGCCAGCCTGACAAGCCCGATCCTTAAGCTGGCTGACGGCTCCGTCGCCATGAGCATCGAAACCAACAAGCATTACCATGATGCATCACCGTGGATGCAGAAGGTGGTCTTTTTTCACTCAACCGATCAGGGCCAGACGTGGGCTCAACCGGTTGTCGCGGGCGAGGATCCAACTGGCCGCATTTTTAACTGGGATCTGCGCTGCGGTGTCGCGCCCAATGGGCAGATCGGTACCTTCGCCTGGACCTACGATTCCTACACCACTAATTACCTGAACATCCACCGCCGCATCAGCCATGACAACGGAAAAAGCTGGACCGAACCAGAAGATCTAGGCTTTGCCGATCAGGCTGGACGTCCCGCGGTTCTGCCTGATGGTCGCGTGGTGCTGGCCTACGTAGATCGCTTTCAAAGCCACTCAATCCGCGCACGGGTTGCGCCCAGCATGGACACTCCTTTTGAGCCAGCCAGCGATCTGGTCATCTATGCTCAAGAGGGAGCGGCTAAACGAGATGATAGCACCGGGGAACTGTTGGCAGAGATGGGGCTGTGGAGCTTTGGCTTACCCTATGCGGAAGCGCTGCCCAGCGGGGATGTGATGGTGGTTCATTACGCAGGTACCCCGCAGGCCATGGATATTCACTGGGCGCGACTTACTGTTTGAAGGGAGTCGGTCATGATTAATCGAGTGGGGATTTATGGATTATCGTCAAATTTTCCGTCCTTGACGCGTTAATCGTTTCGTGATAACCTACGCTCAGCCCCTTTTTCCCCCTATCCCAATTCACACTCGCACGTTGTTTGAGATTGCCAAATCTGTACAACTGTAATTCGCGTCTTAGACGCAGCACGTGTTGAAGTATCGATTCTGTCATGCAGTAGCTGCCGGATAGCAGACCTGCATCTCGCCCAAATCTTGGCTACTTCGTAAGCTGTGTCGATGTTCAGCTGAGTTGTTTCCCTTCACAAAATCATACACAAGGAGAACCAATGAATCCCAAATCCATCACAAAGAACCTGTTTAGCCTCAGTATCTTGCTGGTATTGATACTCGCTGCCTGCGCACCAGTTGCGGCACCGACCGATGCCGGAGGCGACTCAGCGGCAGCGGGAACAGCAGCTGAAGACGTGAGTACATTGACTTTGGCCACAGCTTCCCCATGGGGGACCTATAGCCCCTTCCGGCCAACCTACCAATATGGGTATAGCAGCAATACGCCTGCCATGCTGACCCACAGCCGCCTATTTAATCTGGACCGCAACAACGAGCCACATCCAGATCTAGCGCTATCTTGGGAAGTGTCGGACGACGCCACCACATATACATTTAACCTGCGAGACGATGCCTCATGGCATGATGGGGAACCAGTAACGGCCCACGATGTAGAGGCGACCATACGATTTATCATGACCCAGGCGACCAACATCAATCCCGAGCGTTGGATCAGCAGCGTTAAGGGTGGCCAAGCCTTCTATGATGGCGAATCTGATGAGTTGCCAGGCGTGCAGGTTCCCGATGACTACACCGTTATCATAGAATTGGAACAGCCGACTGTTGGCTGGCACCTCTCCGCTACTACAGATCTGCAGATCCTACCCGGCCATATCTTCGGTGATGTCGCACCAGAAGACGTTGTGGAACACCATTCTCCATCTTGGTACACGCCCGAACTGAACATCGGTTCTGGACCCTTTAAATTTGTACAGGCCGAGCGCGACCAGTTTATCGAACTCGTGCGCAACGACGATTATTACGGTGAGACGCCCAAAGTGGAACGTATTCTCTACAAGAACTTTGGCACGGAAGATACCCAGTTTATTGCGCTGCAGAAGGGTGAACTGGACATTTGGAACGTACCCCAGGACTTCTACGAGCAGGTGCAGGGATTGGATAACATCGATGTCCATCTGGTCAATCGAAACTACATCCGCGTCTTCCTGCTGAACTACGAATCGGACCGGCTGTCGGACAAGCGGGTTCGCCAGGCATTAGCTTACAGTATTGATCGGGAAGGGATCTGTGAAGGTCTCTATGCGGGTCTGTGCAAGCCCTACAATTCCTACATGGAGATGCGCCCCTGGTTGGCCTCGGACCTCAATCAATACGAATACAACCCTGAAAAGGCTCAGGAACTGCTGGCAGCCGCTGAAGCTGATGGTGCCTGGGATCCGGAAACAGAACTGAAGATCAACTGGTACTATGGCGATCCCTTGCACCAGGACATTATGGCCGCGATCCAACAGAACCTGGCCCAGGTGGGTGTCAAGACCCAACTACAGCTTTTGGAAGGGACCGCGGTGGGTGTTGCGCAGGAAAATTGTGATTTCGACATGCTCTATCAGGGTTGGGGCTTCGCCTTCCCAGAAGATTATAATTCTTTCTTTACCGATGCCGAGCGCTGCCGGACCCCATGGGGTGATCCAGAGGCGACAGAACTCTTCAACCAGACGGCTGTCACGGTTGATGACGATGAGCGGAAAGCTATTCACCAGGAGATTCAGGTCAAGTTGAATGAGGAGCTGCCCATGATGCCCTTCCTTCAATTCACCGGCATCGTGGCGGTCAACAAACGCGTAGGCGGCTTTGACGATGACGCACTGTGGAATGTCTTCTACCCCTTTAACAATGGCTTTAACAATGCCGCGAACTGGTCTGTTTCTGAGTAGGCAATTGACCGGAAGCTGGTAGGTCAGTAGGTCGGTAGGTCAGTAGGTCGGTAATCGGTAGGTCAGTCGACCGACTCACCGATTACCGACTCACCGATCACCGACTCACCGAATACGCAGAGGTTGTATCGTTGCGCACTTACATATTGCGTCGTACCGCGATTTCCATCCCTATCCTGCTGGGGTTAACGCTCGTCACCTTTATTCTCACTGAGTTGATGCCGGGTGATTTTGTAGACGCCATGATGCCGACTACGGGCATCGTATCTTTTTCGCCCGAGCAACTGGAAGCCATGCGCGAGAACTATGGTTTGAATAAGCCAGCCTATCAGCGTTACTTCATCTGGCTGCGTGAATTGGCGCGCGGCAATCTAGGGCAGTCGCTGACCTCTGGCGCGCCTGTGTTGGATGAGATATTGGAGCGTCTGCCGGCAACGCTGCAACTGACGGCAACAGCACTGCTCTTCGGTATCATCGTTGGATCTATCTTGGGCATCATTGCTGCTGTCAAACAGTATTCGTGGGTAGACCAACTACTGACTTTACTGGGCTTCTTCTGGATATCTACCCCTGGCTTTGTCTTCGCCATTGGCGGCATCTATCTCTTTTCGCTCAAATTCCCACTCTTCCCCACGTCTGGCATTACAAATTATGGTGAGGCGGCAACGTTTCTGACACGCATCCATCACATGATCCTACCGGCTGCCGTCTTGGGGTTGGGCAGCGTCGCCAGCTTTATGCGCTACACCCGGGGTAGCATGTTAGATGTCATACGCCAAGACTATATCACGGTTGCTCGGGCCAAAGGGCTGGCCGAGAGAGCCATCTTATTGAGCCATGCCCTACGCAATGCACTGATACCCGTGATCACCATCATCGGTTTGAACATTCCCAATCTGATTGGGGGAACAGTGATTATCGAATTCATCTTTGCCTGGCCGGGCATGGGGACCTATAGCCTTGGAGCCGTCTTCGCGCGCGACTACCCGGTGATCATGGGCGTTAACTTCATGGTTGCGCTAGTCGTATTGGTGAGTAATTTACTTACGGATATCACCTATGCCTTCGTGGATCCGCGCATTCGCTACGAGTAGGAAGACGAACAGACGGTAATCAGTAATCAGTCATCGGTAGTCAGTAATCGGTTGGTTGTACCGCTGTTTGCTATCAGTTTCTGGCATGGTTCAGATGCGAGGGAACCAAGTTTACAATTCTGGTGCTGTGAAACGTGTCATTTCGACGAGGGACGAGGAGAAATCTTGTACGTCTCTCGGCTAAAGCGACAGATTTCTCTCTCCGTTCGAAATGACAAGAATTACCACCATTTGTAAACCAAATCCTATCTCGATTGAACCATGCCCAATTTCTTAACGGATTGTATATGGACATTAAGACTCATGACAGTGAAAGAACAGCCTGAGCAGCAGAGCGAGCGTGGCGCAACCAAGGCGGTTCTTGGGCAGACGCTGCAAGCACCTCGACGCGACTCGAGCCAAAGTCGATTTTGGCGGCGGATGTGGCGTCACAAACTGGGCATGCTTGGCTTAGTCATGCTTCTGCTTCTGCTGATAGCGGCCGTTTTTGCGCCTGTTGTGGCGGGGAAAGATCCGGTTGTCACTGAGCTAAGCATGAGGAACCAACCGCCCAGTTCAGAACACATTCTAGGGACCGATTCTATCGGACGTGATGTTTGGGCGCGGTTGGTCTATGGCGCGCGGATCTCGCTTTCAGTGGGCCTTGTGGCCGTGGGTATTTACACAACCATCGCCCTGCTGTTGGGTAGCATATCCGGCTACATGGGAGGCATGATTGACAACATCATCATGCGCTTCACCGATATCATTATGTGTTTTCCCACCTTTCTGTTGATCATTACGGTTGCTGCGGTCTTGCCACCCAACATCTTCAATATCATGATCATTATCGGCATCTTTGGCTGGCCCGACATGACGCGTCTGATTCGTAGCCAGTTCCTCAGCTTACGCAGACAAGACTTCGTCGTCGCCGCGGTTGCGACGGGTGTACCCACCCGTCGCATCATATTTCGTCACATCTTGCCCAACGTTATCGGCCCCGTGGTCGTCGCGGCCACCCTCGGTTTAGCCGGCGCGATTATGACTGAATCGAGCTTAAGTTTCCTAGGCCTGGGCGTACAACAACCGACGCCTAGCTGGGGACAGACGTTGACCACCGCCATGCAGTTGCCCGTCCTGGAAGGGATGCTCTGGCGTTGGCTTCCTTCCGCTGTCGCCATTGCCTTTGCCGTCCTTTCCATGAACTTCTTCGGTGACGCGCTACGCGATGCCTTTGATCCACGTATGACATTAGATTAGATTAGATTAGAAACGGGCTGGATCTCTATGACAACAGTAGAAACACTGCGTTTGCCAAAGGCAGAACGCCAACTCTTCCTGGATGATGTTGATATCGCGCAACTGGAAAACCTACGGCGGACCATGCATCAGCCCAACAAGAAGGGCGCGGTCATCCGTCGTAACCCAGTTACTCAAAGGGCCACCGGGGCAGCCTATGGTGCCGTCTATCGTCCTCAAACCCGCAGTGCTCCGGCTTGGGATCCCGAGACAAATGTGTGGAAATTTTGGACCATCGGGGATAAACAACATGATGAAGCGGGTTTTTCTGAGATACACGAAAGCCGCGATGGTGTGAACTGGTCCCAGCCCCATGTGGGCCAGCTGTCATTGCAAGGTTCGCGGGAAAACAACGCGGTCTATGTTTCTATGGGCGAGAATCGCACCAGCGAAATCCCTTGCGTGGTCTATGATGGCAACGATCCCGATCCGAGTCGTCGCTTCAAAGGCATTCTCTTTACCTTACTGCCCAAACACGCCATCGCCTTTGCCACCTCTCCGGATGGCATTGCCTGGAAGTTGCTTGACGTTCCATTCGTTGAATCCGGCGACGAACCCAATTTTAGCTTTGATGCAGCCCACCAGCTTTTCATCGCCACGGTCAAGGTCCGGGGGCCTTATGGTCGCTCCCATGCACTGCTCACTAGCAAGGACTTTGCCCAGTGGACAGAACCCGAGCTGGTCTTTCATGCCGATGAAGAAGACCAACAGCTAGCCCGCGAGGTGATCATCAATCGTTTGGCTAACCCCGCACTGCAGCAGCCCGTTGTCAATCATCCAGAGGAATACGGCGTTGATGTCTATAACTTCGCCATCTCCCGTTACGAGAGCCGCTATATTGGCTTCGCGTCTATGTTTCACCACGTGGGGCGCACCTGGGAAGGGCGCAATCATGACGGGTTTCACCACGTCCAGTTGGCAAGCAGCCGAGATATGCGCAACTGGGATCGATTAGGAGAGCGTCGGCCCTTCATCGATTCTTCGCCGTTAGGTGCAGGTGCTTATGACACGCTGCAAATCTTGGGGCCGTCTTCGCCCGTCATCCGAGATGATGAACTCTGGTTCTATTATACTGGGATCAAATTTCGCTGGCCGCCAGAGAATCCTGATCCAGATTGCGCGGCTATCTGTTTGGCGACGCTAAGACGGGACGGTTTTATATCGCTAGATGCTGACGAAGATGGTGGCTCGGTTACGACAGAGGCCTTTCATTGGGAAGGAGAGCAGCTCTACCTGAACGTTGACGCGAGCAAGGGCGAAGTATTTTGTGAGCTGATTGATGCTACAGGTCAACCTGTGCCAGGTTTTGGTCGAGGTGAGTGTGTACCCATAAGCGACGATAATGTGCGCCTAGCCGTGAATTGGCAAGGGCATAACGGGATGCCTTCGTCTTCGGGTGGACCGATTCAGTTGCGAGTTCTTCTGCACAATGCACAGCTGTACAGTTATTGGTTTGAGTGACATGAAAATTATCGTCACGACAAATCATGAAGAATTGAGTCAAAGAGCTGCTGACTTGGTTGTGGATGCCGTGCGCGCCAAACCAAATCTAACACTTTGTCTCGCAACCGGATCCACGCCAACCCGTACCTACGAACTCTTGGCCGCGCCAAAAAACGTTAAATCGGATCAGTTTGCTCAAGTAAGCATCATCAAATTGGATGAGTGGGGCGGGCTAGCCATGGACGATCCGGCGACGTGCGAAGTCTATCTGCAGCAACATATATGCCAGCCACTTGGAATTAATAGTGAACGATATCTGGCGTTCCAGAGTGATTCACCAACACCAGAGGAAGAATGTCTGCGGATCCAAAAGGCGTTAGAGAAGGTTGACCCTATCGATCTGTGTATTTTGGGCTTGGGCGCAAATGGGCATCTTGGCTTCAATGAGCCAGCCGAATGGCTCAATCCATTTCCCCATGTAGCGACACTAACCCAATCCACACTTCAGCATCCCATGACGCAGCAAACGGACGTAGCAATTCCCTATGGACTCACTCTGGGCATGGCCAATATCCTGCAGGCTCGCCAGATTCTTCTGCTCGTCAACGGTAGACATAAACGGATGTTGTTAGAAAAATTGCTGGCTAGCAGAATTACTACTGGCTTTCCAGCCTCTTTCCTTTGGCTTCATCCAAATGTGACGGTAATTTGTGATCAAGAGGCTAATCCAGGCGGTCATGTACGTTGAAAGCCAATGATGAAAGACAGATTTACGTTCGCGGTTGCTAGTCTAGCCGATCAACCGATGATTGAGCGGTGGGTCAAGCGCCCCCACGTTAGCGAATGGCTTCATGGAGAAGGCTTACAAAACACGCTGGACTCGCTGACGCAATCTTTTGAAGGCGCAACTGACCGTCAACACTGGATTGCTTTTCATAATGGCACGCCATTTGGGTATTTGCTAACGTCTGAGGTGGATCAAAGCGATGAATGGGTCTCCTCCATTGAGTTTTCGGGCAAGAAAGGTATCTCGTTAGATATCTTCATCTGCGAAACAGATTACTTGGGGCAAGGCTTCGGCACTAAAATGATCGTGGAGTTTATCAACACCCACTTGGCAGACGTTAGTGATGTTCTTATTGATCCTGAGGTCAAAAACAGACGGGCCGTACATGTTTATCAGAAGGTGGGATTTAAAATTGTTGAGACATTTATTGCCCCGTGGCACCCCGTACCCCATTACCTAATGCACCTTTGTATGAATAAATAAGAGTGAGTATTCGCTTATTATGGGCAAGACAGTTTACCAGGAGACATTTAATGCTGGCCCCGGCGGCTGGATGGCTTGGCTAGGTCACAGTAAACCAGCCAAAGCGGAGGTTGTTGACAACGCGCTGATCTCCCGCAGCCCCTGGGGTATTGACTCCAACCATGCCCCTCCAGGCGGTGGCTATCTCCATCTCCTCTTCATTCTCTTCACCGCACCCCAGCCCAATGCAGATCCTGCGTACCTGCCGTTGATGGGCGGAAACCGCTTTATCGACGGGGGCTATTCAACCGACCTACGCAACGCTCGGCTCACGGTGAAGCTCAAGGGGGAGGTGAACTTGCGCGGTGCCAAATTGGTGCTCCACTGCCAGAGCCGCATTGGTGACAAAGCCGTCAACTTTGTGCTACATGGTCAACCCTTTGACGTTACGCCCGATTGGTCAGTGCAGACCATCACCCTGACCACCGATTCAGTGCAGTGGACCTGCCTGGGTGCCCGCCACGACAATACGGACGTCTACGCCTGGGGAGAAATCGAGGATGTCTTGCAGGATGTCAATATCGACATTATCTTGCTGCTCCATCCGCTAAATATCGTGCCTCTAACCCCAGAGGAAGATGGCATCCACCATCGTCGCCCTGAAGTTGATTATCCGGTGGACCACGCAGCCTTGCCGGAAGGGTATGTCATGGTGGATGAAGTGCGGATCGAATACTCGACTTAACTCCATTTGGCTCATATTGGATTCCAAGGAACTGGGAATAACAGCCGCATTAAGTATTAATTATTCGTTGTTAAGTATTCACTATTGACAATGGTTCAGTTAGGCACTGCTTGAATAATTAATTCTGAATATACAATAATTAATACTTAATTTGGGGCTTCAAGCTGATCCTTGGCATCCATTAAGCGCCTTAAATTTTAAGAGAAAAGGACCCTTATGGAATATCGACAACTTGGCCGAACGGATCTGAAGGTCAGCTCTATTGCACTTGGTTGCGTGACCTTTGATCGTGAAATCGAACCAGCCACATCGTTTACAATCATGGATCATGCGATTGAGCGCGGCATCAATCTATTTGACACTGCAGAGGCCTATTCAGCGGGAAAATCGGAATCAGTGGTCGGTCAGTGGTTGAAGCAGAGCGGCAAACGTGATCAGATCGTACTTGCCACCAAGGCCATTCCGCCGTTGGGCAAACGGCTGATTGAGGCCGCAGAAGCCAGCCTACAGCGGCTGCAGACCGACGTGATTGATCTCTACCAGCTTCATGCCTGGGATGCAAACATTCCCTTAGAAGAGACCTTAGAGGCGCTCGATACGCTGGTGAAAGAAGGGAAGGTGCGCTATATCGGCTGTAGCAACTTTATGGCTTGGCAGCTCTGTAAAGCCCTGTGGAAAGCTGAGGTGGGTGGATGGCCACGCATGGAGTCGATCCAACCCAACTACAATCTAGCCGTGCGCGACATTGAAGCCGAACTGCTGCCCTTTTGTGCCGAAGAAGAGATCGGCACCATTACCTATAGTCCATTGGGCGCTGGCTTCCTGACGGGAAAGTACCACACCGTCGGCACTGCGCCCCAAGGAACGCGTTTTGACATCATGCCGGATCACTGGGATGTTTACAACGGGGCGACCTCTATGCGACGAATGGAGGGCTTGCGCACACAAGCCGCAGAGACCGGACGCAGCATGGTTAATCTAGCTCTCTCTTGGGTCATCGGCCAACCGGGCGTCACCTCGGTATTGGTTGGCGCACGCAAGCTAGCGCACATCGATCAGGCGTTCGAAGCCGAGCAGATGGGTCTGGATCCAGCGTTGCGGGAGGCGCTGAACGCGTTGTAACAAATACTGTGATGAATCACATTAACTTCACCGAACATCTCATCATGGGCGGCTTCGATTATGCCTATGGCATTTCCACCGCGGATCTGACAGGCAACGGCATGCTCGATCTGGTTGCGGCGGATACGAATAGGAGATACCTATGCAATTGGACTGGAACCAAATAGATCGTTTTCTGGTCGGTGAAGCATGGGTCGGGTCACGTATAGATGCGCACCTAACCATGCTTTGCGACACCATTGGAGAGCGTTGGGCTTCATCACCAAGCGAATGGCGGGCGGTAAACTATCTCCGCGACCAGCTTTCCGAAAGCGGCCTGGCTAACGCCACGCTGGAAGCGTATCAGCTGGATAGCTGGCGCTGGTCTGCCGCCTCTGCGCAAATCATAGAAAATGACCAAACTGTGCCGATTCTCCCCTTCAACCGTTGTCCCCCCTTTGAACTGACTGCACATTTGGTGGATGTGGGCTTTGGCACGCCTCGCGAGTTGGCAGAGCAGCGCGAGCGCCTGCCCGGCAGTATTGCCGTGACGGCGCTGGGGTTTGAACCATTTACGCCACCTCAGCCCCTTTCAGGACGGCTAAGTGGATTGGCGCAGGCCGGCGCACAGGCTGCCATTGTAACGGATCGCAAGGAAGGCGGGCGGGTCGAATATCACAGCGCCGGTGACTGGATAGATCCTGGCCCCGATGAGCATCCGCTGCCCACAGTAGCAGTAGCCCGTGAAGGCGGCGCGCTGCTACGTAAACGGGCGCAGCAGGGGCGCTCGGCGCGTCTACTGGTGGAGAGCGAGTTTTACAGCGCACCAGCTCACAACGTGGTCGCCGAATTGCCCGGCGCGCGGTGGGCGGACGAGCACCTAGTGTTGGGCGGTCATCACGACACCGTCTACGGTACGGTTGGCGGCAATGACAATAGTTCCGGAACAATCGTCGTACTGGAAACCGCGCGCGTTCTGGCGCAACTGCAACGCGAGCTGGGCGTACAGCCGGGACGCACCATCCGATTTGTCACCTATAGCGCCGAAGAGCAGACGCTCCAGGGATCCTATGCCTATGTGACGCGTCATTATGGCCCCGAACCCGCACCGCGGCTGGCAATCAACCTGGATGAATTGGCTACTGGTCCAATCAAAGGACTGGTCCTCGCTTTCCCCCATCTACGTTCGCTGATCCAACAGCAGTTCAACGCAATGGGCGACGGTCTCAAATGTCACGTCATGGCTCAGTTGGACTATTCATCGGATCATTACCCATTTATCCGCGCCGGAATCGACGCCGCATTTCTCTGGCGTTGGCGCTTTGCGGATCGTCACCCCGACAGCGACTTTCACCATGAGGCAGGCGACACAATCGACAAGGTGCGCCCGCGAGAGCTGAAGGAGTATGTGGGCCAGTTGGCGCGCCTGCTGCTGCGGCTATCGCACATCTCCCCCCAAGCGTGGCCGGCCAATCCGGTGGTGGTCGACGAAGTATTGGCGCGCCTGGAACGGGAGCGTGGTCAGGTAGTACGGGTATACTAGTGAAGACTACACGACTTTACCATAGGAGCTAAACGATGATACAGACCAATTATGACCAGCTTGTTCTCTTTGTCGCGCTGACTGGCGATGAGCAGATCAAACTATATGATCTAGATCCTCAGTCCGGCGCGCTCCAACTGCGGTCGACTAGCAATGCTCATGGTCCGGTCGGTGCCCTTTATATGCATCCGTCGGGCAGTGTCATGCTCGCCGCACATGTAGAGTCAACCACGCTGGTCAGCTTTCATCTCAATAAAGAGTCGGGCGATCTGACGCTCATAAATAAAGTGGACACAGGGATCGAGACGCCAGCCCACCTCATTACCGACCAGGCGGGTCGCTTTCTCCTGACCGCCTACTATGGCGGGGGCGGAATCACCGTCCATCGGCTGGGGGCAGATGGTGCAATTCAGACACTTGTGCAGTATGTCGATACTGGGGAAAAAGCCCATGCAGTTTTGGCGACGTCCGAAGATCAGTTTGTCTTTGTCCCCCATGTCTGCCCAACCAACAAGACCAGCCAATTTCGCTTTGATAGCGAGTCGGGGCGACTCTCGCCCAATGAGCCTGCCGAACTGGCACCGCCCGACGACGATACGGGTCCGCGCCATATTTGCTTTCGGCCCCAAGAAGATGTGGCCTACATCATCAATGAGCAGGGCAACACGGTAACCGCCCATCATTTCGATGCAAAACAGGGCACGCTCACGCGCTTCCAACACATCTCAACCTTACCGGCAGACTATACAGAGGGTGGGTTTACGGCTCATGTGGAGGTGCATCCAAATGGGAAGTGGGCCTACGCCTCCAATCGTGGTCACGATAGTATTGTGGGGTACGCTATCGATGCGGGTGGCGCGCTCAGGCCATTTGGCCACTTTGCGGTTCCAGCCAGCCCTCGCTCATTCAATCTTGATCCAACGGGGACTTATCTATATTGTGCGGGGGAAGCTGCCAACAGCATGACTTCTTATCGCGTGGATACGACAACCGGTGAGTTGCACGCCCTGGAAGATTACGCGGTCGGGAAGCAGCCGTTCTGGGTTATGGCTACCACATTGAAGTAGAGCTGCTTGGATGCAATATTAAACACTATATCGAATTGTGAATGAAGAGAGAACCATAAAAAAGGGCTTCGCCCAACCTCACCCGCGGAGTCCGTGACTCAGTCCCAGAACCGCTGAGTGCGAACTGGCTATGCGAAGCTACTCGAGTGATTTTATACTTTCCTATACTACAAAAAAATCATGGCACATCACATCAACTTCACCGAACATCTCGTCATGGGCGGTTTCAACTACGCCTTTGGCATCTCCACCACGGACCTGACTGGCAATGGCGTGCTTGATCTGGTCGCCGCCGATACCATTGTGGGCCTCTACTGGTTCGAGAACGATGGCCAGGGCAATTTCACCCAGCACATCATCCACGAGCGTACCGATGAATGGCTGGAACGTCATGAGATCGCCGACATCAACGGGGACGGCCGCCCAGAGATTGTGATTGTGGATAACCTCAAGGGCTCGTTGCTCTATTTTGCCTTTGAGGGGGATCCCCGTAACCGCAACAATTGGCGCTATGAATATATGGTTGAAGGCGGCTTGCCGGGGGCCTATGATGTGGCCGTGGCCGATTTTACGGGCAATGGACACTTGGATGTGGCAGCCTCTAGCTGGCGCAAGGGCAATCGCTTTGACTGGTTCGAGAATGACGGACAGGGTGGTTTCACCCAGCGCACCATTGAAGCCAATATTGGCGAGACCCGCGCCATCTGCGCGGTCGATATGGATGGAGATGGCAAGATAGACCTGTTTGGTGCCGCCCGTGAAGGCAATCAGGTCGTCTGGTATCAGAACCCAGGCGATCCGGTCAACCAGCCTTGGAACAAGCATACTATTGCCACCCCGCAACAGCCCATTCACGGCCACCCGGTGGACATAACGGGCAACGGCCATCTCGATGTAGTAATGGCACTAGGCATGTTATCACCCCACCATCAACATAATACCCAAGGCGAGACGCCTCACCAGATCGTCTGGTATGAAAATAGTGGTGATCCCACGGTGGACGGATGGCAACAGCACATGATCTGTGAACATTTCCCCAACGCGTTTGAAGCCATTGCTGCGGATTTGGATAACGACGGTCAGATCGAAGTGGTGGCTAGCGCGTGGGCCGATACAGGACGCGTGGCGCTCTTCAAGCATCGGGGCGATCCGCGTGGGCCGTGGGATATGCAGCTGCTCAAGGATGGCTGGGTAAACGCCAATCAGGTAATTGTGGCCGATCTGACTGGGAACGGTCGGCTGGATATTGTAGCCGCGGCGGAGCGGGGCAGCAATGAGGTGCGTTGGTGGCGTAATGATGGGCCAGTGATTCCGAAAAAGTCTTAAGAAAACAGGGATTGCACAGATTTCGCAGCCGAAGGGAAAACCGTGTAATCTGCAAAATCTTTGTTCTAAAAGGGAAATGCCATGACCACAAACATATTTGACCAACTTCCCATGCGTGTCGCTGTCGGACAGGTGCAGGAGCTAACCGATGAGGTAATTCTGTTTACGAAGCAATTAGGCATCCAGGATATCCAGTTCAATATGTTCCACGGCTCGCCCCATCTGCCCGGCGATACTCACTGGGACTATATGGACCTCCTGCAGTTGCGCACCCGCTGTGAGGATGCAGGGCTGCGATTGAACGCCATCGAAAATGTCCCCATCAAGTTCTACGACAAAATTATGTTAGGGCTTCCCGGTAGGGACGAACAGTTGGAGCATATGCAAACTACAATCCGCAATATGGGGCGGGCTGGCATTCCAATCTTTGGTTATCATTTTGTCGTCACCGGGGTCTGGCGCACGTCGCGTACGGCTCGCGGTCGAGGAGGCGTACAGGTCACTGCATTCGACTTAGCGTTGGCCGAAAACGCGCCCCTTGCCTTTGGTCGCACCTACTCTGACGACGAGATGTGGGCCAACTACACGTATTTCATCAAGGCGATCTTGCCCGTTGCCGAAGAGTCTAACGTAAAACTCGCTCTACATCCGGACGATCCGCCTGTTCCGTCTCTCGGTGGCGTGGCTCGGATCATGCGCAGTTTTGAGGCGTTCAAACGCGCGATGGAGCTCGGGGATAGCCCTATGCATGGACTGGATTTCTGTGTGGGAAGCTGGTCAGAGATGAGTCCGGATGAGTGCTTGCAGGGGCTGCGCTACTTTGGCGAACAAGAGAAGATATTCTACGTCCACTTTCGGGACGTAGTCGGTAGTGTACCCAAGTTTCGGGAGGGATTCATCGGTGAAGGTAATTTGAATATGTTCGAGGTGATGAAGAGCTTGCGGGATATGGGTTTCCAAGGGTTTATGATCGATGATCACGTACCTGTGATGAGCCATGACGGTGGATGGAACAGCCGCAGCCGGGCCTTTGCTAACGGCCAGATGACTGCCATGCTAGAGATCCTGAACTCGAATATGTAGGAAACGTGGATTCATGCCCAAATCACAACAAGATCTATCTCTCCACTATGCATAGCGATGACGATCTAGATCGGATGCCCGAAAGCACATACGACGTGTTGAGCAACGAAATTCGTGAGTGAGTCACCCAGATGACGAACCATTCGACAAGTTCCACTGATAGTATCGTTGTCCTCTACAAAGGCGGACGTTTGCCTACTTGGCAAAAATTGCCGCCAGCAGAACGGCAAGCCATCGAGCAGCAGCATGTAGAGCTGATGTTAGCCACGGCCCGCCAAACCAACTTGATGCGGCTAGAAGGCTTCCGGCTGCTTACCCCAGAGCGGGACTTTGTGCGATTTTGGGCAATTGAATTCCCCACGTTGACGGGTGCAGAAGTGTGGATCGAAGCCGAAATGGCACCGCCCTATGGTGCCTATGGCTACTACGAATACATGCTGGCGCGATCATGGGCGGTAGATCAGTTTAAGCATCTGGTGACAAATCCGCTCCCGCCTGTAATTCCTCAAGCGGCCGATCCCCATCAGATTCCGCAGCTAGATGTAGACGCAAATACGATAGTGGTCTTGCTCTTTGAGCGTTGGCAGCCAGAAGCAGCCATGTTGACGCCACAAGAACGAGGCGAGCGCGAATTGTCCATGCTGCGTCAATCCATTGCTGAGGAACATGGTCTGCATCGTTTGGAGGCATTTCGGCTCATCGGTATGCAAGCAGCCTGGCGACGGCTGTGGATCGCCGAATTCCCCACCTTGGCAGGAGCGGAGTCGTGGATTCAGGCCGAAGTGGGGTTGCCTCATGGCATCTATGCGGACAAAACGTTCTATCTAGCGCGCAAGTGGGCACCGGCTTATTTTGCCAGTTGGGTACTATATGGAGAGAACAAATGAAAACCATCTTCTTCTTGGACAATTGGCTGATTGAAAAGCAGATCTGCCTGGATCGGGTCTGGAGCAAGCCCCGCTTTATCAAGGAAGTCTTCGAGGACTATCACCCTCATGTCCTAGGCTATGGGGGCTATGTTACAGCCTCTTGGGATGAGCGAGTGGGCAAGTATGTCATGTATGTCGATATCTATCCGCCGGAAGCGGACCCAGGCACGTTTTCCATTCGTCTGGAGTCCGATGACCCCGCGGAATGGGATGATCCGCTCTATGAAGTCGCTACCAAACCAGCTTGGAAGGGCTTCGAGCGGGTGGTAGTCGATGAGCAGGGTGAGCGTTTCTGGCCCGTCTATATACATTCGCTGGCTGGCACGCCCTTGGCCGATCATGGCTACCTCATGTCCACCTTTCACCCTATACGCGAAAAGAACCAGAGCATCGTGGGCTTTTCACAGGATGGAATGCGTTTTGATATCGGTCAGACGCGCGTGTGGCAGCAGACCAAAGCAGACACCTGGTGTGGATGGATTTGGAACGAGGCCGCCGGTCTCTTCGAGATTATCACCCGCCCCGTTCACGTCGACCGACGTATCTCTGTGGTGACCACGCCGGATATGCAGACATTCTCACCCGCGGTCACCATTCTGCAGCCCGATGCCTTTGACCCGCCCGGTACTGAATTTTACTCCATGCCAGTCGAGCCATATGAGGATCTCTTCATCGGCCAGCTTCACATCTTTCGCACCGATCTCTTTGAGCCGGGGCGCATCAAGATGGCAGGCTGCATGGAAACTCATCTGACCTATAGCTACAATGGTCTCAACTGGTACCGCACACTACGTGAGCCCTTCCTGCCCCCACGTGACTTTGGCGAGTTGGGCGGAGGGCAGATCTACGGCATGGAGATGCTGCGCACGGGGAAAGAGAAGAGTGAAGACTCAAAAATCCTCTTCTTTGCCCACAGTTCTTGGGGTGAACACGCCTCCTACCCTGACATGCAGAAGGCTGGCTTTGATACGCGCGGGGCCTTTGGGCTGCTCCTCTATGAGATGCGGCTCGATGGTTTCTGCTCGCTGCGTACAAAGGGTAAGGATGGCCTGCTCCAAACCAAGACCATTATCCCCCAATCTGGCGATCTGCGCCTCAATTTGCGCACAAGCAGACATACCGCGGTACGCGTCCAGATCCTCAATGGCGAAACAGGCGAACCGCTTCCCGGCTACACCCTAGATGAAGCCATTTCCATCAATGGCGATCACCTCTTTGCCCAACCTCAATGGCAGGAGCGTACGGATTTAAGTGAGCTTGTCGGCAAACCCATCCGCATCGAAGTGATGATGCGCGAAGCCGAGCTTTTTGCCATTCGAATTGACTGTCAAGCCTACATTGGTACAGAGCCAACGGAGTCGTTGGCATGATCGGTACCTTCATTGAATTCCTTTTCCTTACTCCATAAGGAGCTGTCATGGAATATCGTGCTGTTAGGTGTATCCTGTCTAGTGAGAATTGTTTTCTGTTGGCAATTCATAATAACATTCTTCCACAAACTATCGGCAAATGGGGTTTACCCGGCGGTCGAATCGATAACGGTGAAGATTTTGCAACAACAGCACAACGCGAAATGTGTGAAGAGTTTGGGCTTTCTTTGACAGAGTGGCAAGATATCGGTGAGTATCCATATCGCGGGTCTCTCCAAAAGGTCTTGGCAACCAAATACGATGGGTCTAGAAACTTGCAATATGACAGAAATGAAATTCTAAACATCGCTTGGTACACTTTTGGTGATATTCAGGCAATGCATAACGCGGGTAAAATGCACACTGGCTTTGAATTTGATGCTATTTCTAAGTTTCTGTCGCTGCGAGAGCTTTAGAGTTTGCCGAACACGAGGGAAGAGTCCAATGGCCACCAAGTTACGTAAATTGAAGCTCGACCTAGACGCGATTGCCGATGCGATGGGCCACGATCCCATGATGCAACTCAGCTCCTTTCTCGATCTTGAGACGGGAGATGTCGTCACGATCAGCGAGGAAGAGAGAATCATTGTCGAGCGCTTTTACGAAGAAAATGCGGACTTCGACAGCGATGAACCCCTCGATCTGGCGGCGCTCCTGGCCGAAAGTGACTATCCAGAATGGCAGCACGAAATGATCCTATTGGCCGATCAGATCGAAGCTGAATTTGGCAAGCGCTTCATTGAATTGCCAGAGCAGGACGCCCATGCAGGCTACAAAGACATGGAGGCTTTCATCGCAACCGTGGAAGACCAGCGGCTTCAAGCTCATTTGCAGCGGGCAATTGAGGGCAAGGGTGCTTTTCGACGCTTCAAGGATATCTTGAGCCACGAGCGGCGCACGCGGGAACGATGGTTTGCCTTTAGCAGTGAGCGAGAACGAGAACGAGTTCGCGTCTGGCTTGAGTTTGTTGGCATCAAGGCCATCCACACACCGAAGTACGTTCCAGAGGCTGAGCCGTCTGGACCAACGCCGCGTCATAAACTGCTCGAAGAAGTGCTGCGCTTTACCCTCGCGGCTCGTCAACTGGCTGGCGTCACTCGTATTTCCCTCATCGGCTCGCTAACTACAGACGAGCCAGACCCCGATGACGCCGATCTCCTCGTGACGATTAGTGAGGAAATGGATTTAGAGCCGTTGGCTACGCTTGGCCGCAAGCTATCGGGGCGAGCACAAGGCTTTAACCGTGGAGGCGAGGTCTTTCTGGCCGATACCCATGGCAACTATCTAGGCCGCACCTGCCGCTGGAAACAGTGTGAACCCTTTATCCGCATGAGTTGTGAGGCCCAAAACTGTGGGCAGCGTCAGTATCTATACGATGACTTACAGAATCTGCGGCTGAAGAAGCATGTGATTGCAAAACCGCCTGTGGAACTCTGGCCGCAGGTGATCATGCACGAGAACGTGCCTGAAGATTTGCAGCAGAAAGTGCTTGCCCACTTGTAAAACTAAAGTCCAGTAGTCCGGCGGCTGGAGGGAAAAGCGGCCCCAGCCATGTGAATTGTGGGGTCGAGACATATCAAGTTGGCTTGTCATAAGGTTTGATATTCATCAGAGTCGAGCAAAGTCATTAGATCATCGAATTGCGCAATGAAAGGGGCGCGGCTTCAATGAACGAACAAACGCGGAAGGGCTACACAGGGCTACCGCTTGAGCTATTTCATCAGCGCGTGGAGATGATCCGTGCCCAGATCGCCGAACGTGGGCTGGATGCGCTCTTTGCCTTTTCCGATGAATATCGACCGGGTAGCACCCTCTACCTCTCCGACTATTACCCCATCAACGTCATTGAAGAATCACCGCAAGGGGTCTATGTGCCTGTCGATGGTGACGTCGTCCTCTTTCTGGGGGCCATCAATGCCAAGACCGCGGAGGGCATTACCTGGATTGAGGATATCCGTCCGGTGGATGAATTGGACGCATTTTTCCGCGAGCAGAATGGACTGAAGGGGCGCAAGCTGAAGGTGGGGCTGGTGGGCGAGGCGTTGCTGCCAGTCAAGTACTATCGTCGTCTGCGCTCGGCCTTGGCCGACAGCGACTTTGTCTACGCTGACGATTTGTTGAACAAGATGCGTGGCACCAAGCACCCAGCAGAGATTGCGCTCATGGAAAAAGCTGCTCATTTGGGTGACGCCGGCATCATTGCTGCGTTAGAGCGCTTAAAAGAAGGAGAAATAAGCGAGATCGAGTTGGCCGCAACCGCGGAACATGTGGTGCGGATGGGTGGGGCCGAGTTGGGCAGTGCAACCATCCTTTCATCTGGCATCAACACCCATAAGCCCACCTGGCGCGCCACCGATAAGATGATCGCCCTAGGTGATCCGGTCTTGATTGACGTGAACCCATTCTACCGTGGCTACTGTTCCGATGTTTCGATTACCATCTTTCGCGAAGACGAAAGTTTCCGCATCAGCGATCTACAGCGTAGCCTGCTCGACTTTAGCTGCCAGACGCTGCGGGGTGTGGTCGATTCCATGGAAGCCGGGCAGCCAGCCCACGTCATTTACGATTACTTTCTAGAAAAATCACGCGGCGCAGGGTACGAATCCTACTTTACCCTCTATGCAAAGGGGATGCGTGCGGTCGGCCACGGGGTGGGCGTTAACGTGGTGGAGTGGCCCAATCTTGACGCCGATTCGTCCTTCCTGCTGGAGCCGGGCATGACCCTGGCCGTGAAATTTGATCTGCATGGATTTGATTTTGGCGGCACTCGCTTTGAAATCGATGTGGTGGTCGAAGATCAGGGCTGCCGAGCATTGAACCAGATTCTTGATGCTGAGTTTTAGCTGTAGATTTGGCCATGACTAGCCACTGCAAATCGAAATGGAGAAAAATGAATCAGCAAGCATATTTAGAAAAAGCAGAACAGTATTTTTCGGGCGGCACATTGGGTGCCTTTCACCTGCCGCCAGGCGTGGCCATGGTCTTCGCCCGCGGTGAGGGAACAAAACTGGTCGATGTCGATGGCAAGGAATATGTGGATTTCCTGCTGGGATCCGGCCCCATGATCCTGGGCCACTGTCATCCCGCGGTGGTAGAAGCTGTGCAGCAGCAGACTCTAAAGGGGACCACCTTCTTCAACCTGAACCAGCCCATCATAGAATTGGGCGAAAAGATTGTGGAGGGATCCCCCTGTGGCGAGAAGATCCGCTTTGTCACCACCGGGTCGGAGGCAGTCTCCTACGCGGTGCGCATGGCCCGTGCCTTCACCGGCCGCACCAAGATTCTGCGCTTTGAAGGCGGCTGGCACGGCGTGAGTGACGGTCTTCTCTTTGGCGCCCGACCACCCACACCCAGCGACTACCCCCATTCCACGCCCGATAGTGCGGGTCTTTCCCCAGCCTATGCACGCGACGTGTTGGTTTCGCCCTTCAATAATGCAGGAGAAGCCATGGAGATCATTGAAGCACACTCCGATGAACTGGCCGCGGTGGTGGTCGAACCGCTTCAGCGCTGCATCCGCCCGCGCCCCGGCTTTTTTGAAACGTTGCGGGAGCAGACCCAGAAGCATGGCATCGTCCTGATCTTCGACGAGGTGGTCACTGGTTTTCGGCTTGCGTGGGGCGGTGCGCAAGAGCGATACGGCGTCGTGCCCGACCTGGCCGCATTTGGCAAGACCATCAGCGGTGGCTATCCTAGCGCGGCCATCTGTGGTCGCGCCGATCTGCTGGAGACGGCCAATCCGCGCCGTGAATCCTATCCAGCTGATCCGCAGACCATCATTGCGTCGGGCACCTTCAACGGCAACCCCCTATCGGCCGCGGCGGGGCTGGCGACGCTCAACGAACTGGAAAAGGCAGGCACATACGAGCGGCTCTACGCCATGGGCGACCGCATCATCAGAGAAATTGAGTCAATGGGGCAGGAGTTTTCGATTCCGCTGAAGGTTGGCGGAGAAGGGCCGGTACTGCAGGTGCTCTTCACCAAGGATGACGCAATCATCAACTACGAATCCATGCTTTACGCCGATCGGGCCAAAGCTTATACATTCGGCATCGAGATGATCCGGCGCGGCTTCTTCATCTCACCCTTTGAGAAGATCTACCTCTCCATCATGCACAGCGATGACGATCTGGATCGGATGTTGGAGGCGGCGCGTGATGTGTTGCGCAATGAGATTCGAGCTGAATGATAGATGGTGAATATCGCGCCAGTGGACAGGCCGATTCACGATCTGCATTGGAGAACCCATGCGCATTGCTATAGCAGAATTTAGCCAAGAGACCAGCAGCTTTAGCCCGGTCGTCACTACGGTCGACACCTTCAAACTCTACGGTCTCTATGAAGGTCAGACGGTTTTGGAGAAGGTCCAGGGCATTGGGGCCATTGGTGGTTTTATGGATGGGGCCAACGAGTTTGGCGTGCCGTGGACGCCGCTGCCTCTCTTTCGGGCCATAGCCGGTGCCAACGGGCCAATTACCGACGATACACTCGCCTATTTTGAGGGCAAATTAGTGGCTGCCCTCAAAGCTGTCCTGCCTATTGATGCCTTCTTCTTTTCCCTCCACGGTGCGGGGCAGGCGGTCAGTGAGCCAGATACGGAAGGACACCTGCTCGCGGTTAGCCGTCAGGTGCTAGGTGACAATGTTCCCATCGTCATCGCGCTGGATCACCATGCCAACTTGACCCAACGGATGGTCGATCATGCGGACGGCCTAGTTGCTCATCGCACCCAGCCCCATGAACCATACGACACGGGACGGGAGGCGGCACAGATGCTTTTTGCTCTGCTTAGAGGGGAGATCAAGCCGACAATGGCCATGCAAAAGATTCCGCTGATCACCCATCAAGAGCAGTTCTTAACCAGCAAGGGACCAATGAAGGAGTGGTTTGACCTAGCCCGCGAGATGGAGCAGCGCGCAGGCGTTGTCTCTGCTTCCACCTTCCCCATGCAGCCCTGGCTGGATGTACCCGAGGGTGGCTACGCCGCCGCGGTGGTGACCAACAACGATCTGCCCTTGGCTGAATCTCTGGCTGCCGAACTGGCCAATAAAGTCTGGGGCCTGCGCGACCAGCTTTGCGTCATTGAGAGCATCTCACCGGCTGACGCGGTTCGCCGCGCCGTCACCGCCGACAAAGGGCTGGTCATCCTCTCCGATACGGGCGACAGCGTCTTTGGTGGCGCTACTGGCGACAGCACAATCATCCTCCAGGAGCTGTTGCGCCAACAGGTAACGCAGATGGCACTTGTGCCTATGGTCGATAAAGAAGCGGTTGACACGACCATTGAAGCCGGCGAAGGCAGTGAGATCACCGTTATGCTCGGTGGGAAGCTGGATCCTACCTTTGGGCAGCCAGTCGGGGTGACGGCCACGGTGGTCAAGATCGGCGGTGGGCGCATCGTGGCCAAAGTTATTGGTCAGGACTCGTTCGACATGGGGCGAGCCGTCCTGTTAAAAGCAGGTGCCATCCACATTGTGGTAAGCGAAGAACGGGGCGTGGGTGGGAATCATCCCATAGTCTATAAGCACTTTGGGCTGGATCCAGCCCAAGCCAAAATGGTTGTGCTAAAGACAGCAAGCAACTGGCAGTATTACCAATCCCTGATTGCCGAGATCATTCGGGTCGATACGCCTGGAGCGACCATGTCCCAACTGCTCAATTTTGAGTGGCAACAGTTGCCGCGGCCCATCTATCCACTGGATGAAATGGCGTCATAGCGTGCGGAACAGAAATAGCATTAAATGCGCAGCCCCTCCAACTGTTCTAAATCAAGCGACACGCCAAGTCCGGCTACCTGAGGAACGGTGACCTGCCAGTTCTGGGTGCTGATGGGGGTTTCCAGGGCATGCTCTATGTGAAAGAGCGGTCCGATGATGTCTGTGGCGTACCGTTCGACAGGGATGTTGGGCAGACTGACAGTTACGTGAGCCATGGCAGCAGAGGCGATGTCCCACTCCAAGTTGCTGCCAATGGCGCAATGGACGCCCGCGGCCTCGGCTATCTCCACAATGGCGATGGTGTTGAGGATGCCGCCGTGCTTGCCTGGATAGACGCTGATGATATCGGCGGCCCCCTTCTGAATACAGTTGAGCGCATCCTGCAGCGTAAAGATAGCTTCGTCTGCCATAATCGGCAACCGGGTCTGACTCCTCACTCGCGCCAAGCCATCCATGTCTAGTCGATGGGGGCGCAATCCCATTTTTACGGTCGGGCTGATTTTGCGATGATTTCACCCAGTTTAGAGCGCATTTCGCCTCGAAAATGGTGCTAAATTGGCGATTTTTAGCCCCATTTTGCCGAAACCGTTTTTTTGGGATTGCGCCCAGTCGATGGACCGGCTGCTCCACGAAGGCAACATCATATTCTTCCAGCAGCAGCGACGCCCGAATAGCCTCGTTGACCGACCAGCCGCCGTTGGCATCCACGGTCAAGCGCACGTCTGCACCAACAGCCTCTCGCACCAATCGAACCCGTTCCAGATCCGTTGCCAGCCGGTCATGCCCCGCTTTGAGCTTGATGGTGCGGCAACCCTCGCCTACAATTCGTTGAGCGACCTCGGCTGATTCTTGTGGTCCTACTGGCATAATAGGGAATCCTTAACTTAACTTACCAGTTACATGAACCAGACTATCCCCTACATGGACGCGATGCAAACGGCGCAGAAAGATCACAACACCAGCCTGCTCGCTCTTCACCTCGGTTAGCACCGCGCCAAATAGGTCGCGTACGGTCCCCAAACGCTGCCCTATATCCACCTCATCGAGTAGCTCGACCTCGGCGCGGAAGAAGCCTGCTACCGGTGCAGAGATGACGCTATCCAGATTGCCGTCCCCAACTAGATGGTGGGTTGTTGGGCGTGGCTCCGGTTCGCCGTCCAGCATCTCTAAGTGACGCATGACGTTGATCACACCTTGGGTAAAACAGGCCACATCGTCAGGGCGTGCATAGCCACCGCCCGGCGCTTCGCTGTATAGAGACGGCACGCCCAACTCTGTGGCTGCAGAGATGGTGCGCCCTGGTGGCAGCGGTAGGGGATGGCCCCAGAGAACAGGTACCCCAAAGGCTCTTGCCGCCGCTTGTGACAGTTGTCCCAATTCATCCTCATCATGGATGTAGCCAATGAGGGTTGGAATCATGCCAACGGCTCCGCCACTGTGGAGATCGATAAAGAAATTCGCGGGCTTGAGCAGCTTTTGTGTGATCCAGTAGGCAATGCGCTGAGTTATCGTACCATGTTGACCACCAGGGAAGACGCGGGCCAAGTTCAGACCATCGATAGGGCTGTTGCGGGTTGCGGCTTCGTAGGCGGGCATATTACAAACGGGAAGCATCACCAGCGTGCCGCGTAATGCATCCGGCTCCACCTGCTGAAAGACCTGGGGAATGGCCTCTACGCCCTCATACTCGTCGCCATGAACTGCTGCTGTAACCACTAGCACGGGACCAGAGGTCGCACCTGTGACGTTGAGAAGAGGCAACCGCCATGTGCCACCATCGACCCGCGGCGCAATCGCTAGCCATGTTATTGACTTACTGGAACGCGGTAATTGGCTAACATCCAAGTCCTGAAAATGCATGGGTTCGGTTCCCCAAGAGATGGTCACGAAGTTGGTCGAATTGGGTTATGAAGAAGGCTCCAAGATTCAGTGCGATTGGTAACTATCGATTATACGATGCGTTACATGCATGCGCAACTCCCGAAAAATTGGCGGTATATTTGAGCTTAGGAGCAGGATGTCGCAGGGTAGGGCAAAACCTGTCAGATACTACGGTTGGCAACCGGAGAGGAAAGCAGTTTCAGCCGTGCGCATTGTGGGGGCGAGACATGTCAGGTTGGGTTGTCGGTTTGAGCAAATCATTGGACAAATGTAAACTCGGGACTCTTGCCCAACCTGACATTGCCTGCCCTGAGCGAAGCCGAATGGGTCGGTCGGTGGCGTTTGGTGGTACATAGAATATCGTGGGTCCCGAAATCGTCCTGTCAGCGGAAACTATGTCGCTGCTTCTATCTTCACTGCCTTTGCTCGGCTTCGCTGTCCTTTAGTCCAATATGGTAAAACAATCAAGTAGATGCCCGACGTCCATAAGATTAGAAGGATGACTGACGACGGCAGGAATACCCACAGCTTGGCGTTGTCATGAAACCACGAGCCGTCGTGGATCTCTTCGACGACATTAACCCAACGATAGCCCACGTGGAGAATATCAGTCGTCACGTGGTCAACTTGCACCTCCCAACCGTTTTCCGCACGGACCTTGGTAACGCCTTTATCGGGGCGTATTTGTAACCGATCAATATCCCCCCACTCTTTGATTTCCGCTTCTGGCACTTGGCGAGCTGCTTCTAAGATGTCACTGAACGTCGCGGTCGGCGATGTTCCTTGCCCCGATACGGTAGGCGGAACCCATCCACCTTCCCCTTTGACCTGTAAGATCAGCCCCGACACAATGAGTGCCAGCACAGGAAAAAAGATGGCCACCGAACCCCAAAAGTGAAATTTTCGTAATGGCTGACTCCATTTAATTTTCATATATGTTAAATCCCACTCATGAAGGCTAAGAACAGATACGAAGCCGTTCCTGCTCCTAGACAAATCACCACAATATACGTTACTGCTTCGACTAGATCTTTTCGTGTAAACATAAAAACCTCTTTTGAAAAGTTGGGTCAATCGGATCTTACATCTGGCTATCTATAAGTTGATAAACAGGCTAATAACTAGATCAGATCCTGCTGCACCCAGAAATTTAGGCAATCGTTGCAATAGATAGTACAGACAACCCTAAAATTGCAATCGTAATCACAAACAACACGATCATGACAATGGTAAGACTACTTAGTTCGCTAACTTTCATATGTAACTCCTTGTTCTGTATAAATTATTGGCGCTTATGCTGGTATGGGGCGGCTTGTCTTTGCCCGCTTGGTATTTCTTTGAGCCTTTTTCCAATAAGGGTAAACAATCATATATCCCCCAGTTAGCCATAAGATCAGAAGAACAACGCCTGCTGGGAAAAATATCCATGACTTGACTATCTTGTTAAAGAAACTACCATCGTGGATCTCTTCTATCAGATCGGAGCGGCGATAAGCAACTTGAACAACGTCACCTGTTTGGTGATCAACTTGGACCTCCCAGCGATTTTTGGCACGAACCTTGGTGGTTCCTTTACCCACGCGTACGTCGAACAGCTTAACATCCTCCCAGCCATTGATCTCCGCTTCTGGCACTTGTTGAGCCGCGGCTAAGATCTCCTGAGCCGATATTGACGGTGGCTCTTTGCTCATCTTCTGCGTTGGTGGCTGTACCCAATCGCTATCCTTCTTCATCTGCAGTAGAATTCCAGACACAATGATAATAAATATGGGGATTGCTGTAAGCACGGCCCCCCAGAAATGGAACTTCCGTAATGACTTGGCCCAATTTATCCGCATTTTTAACCACGCTCCTTGTGACTTCAGGCAGTGCTCGAATCGCATTGCTTCACATACGTCTCGCCTATTGTGACAAGTAAAGACGTTCTGCAATATCGCAATTATGTTAAGGAGTCTTAAATCGGATTTAACAATCAGCAGACGGTTGGCGCGATAGAGAATGTCGTCTCCACGATTGTGGATGCGGTGGATATTCAACTACAAGGTGCTGGCGAACCAGAAACGCAGCTTGCCAGCTACCCAAAGGCAAAGGGGTTGCTGTTGGTGATCGATAATTTGGAGCATCTGTTGGATAGCGCAGAACTACTTGTCGCTCTCTTAAGGGCTGCGCCTAACCTCAGGATGCTTGTGACGACGCGCTAAGCGCGGAACTTACAAATGGTCGTGAATATGGGGGTATATAGGGCCCAAATTATGAACTCACGCGCCATCGTATCTTCTCTGATATGCGTCACCACAATAGTGAGCCGCTGTCAAGGCATAGACCTGAGCACAGTGGACAAGCTGCGAGATCGATACACGTTCATGGTCCGAATGAGCCGTTTCGTGGGCGGGACCGTAGTAGACGGTTGGGACGCCTCCATCATTGGCGTAGAGGTTGGCGTCACCGACCAGCCCCATACCAATCAGCTCGGGTTGGGATCCTGAAGCAGTCTGACCTGCGTTTTGTAAGGCGCTGACGATTGGATGATCGGGCGGCGTCTCAAAGGGTTCGCGGGCTGCGGCCTCTTCCAATGTTAGGGTAAACGACAGCCCCGACTCATCAGCCAGTTGTTCGCAGAGGGCTTGCAACTCCGCTTTAACATCGTCTAGTGTGCGGCCGGGGGTCCAGCGGCGAGTACCGGTCACCTTGATGGCGACAGGCAAGCGATTAAACCAGTCGCCACCATGGACCATCCCAACATTGAGCTGGTCCCGACCGCAGAGAGGGTGGCTGGTGGTCGCGGCAAATTTTTCTTCCAGCTTCTGAAATTCGGTGAGCAGGCGACCAGCCCAGTAGGCTGGGTTTTCAATATATTGGGTTTTGATGGTGTGAATGGGGCCACGATCGGTCGAAACGGTGATGTGGAAGATGGTCGAACCCAAGCTGGCTGCCCAGATGGCACAAGGCCCCTCGACGATGATGATAGCACCCGTCTCAATTTTGCCCGCCTGTAGATGCTCAATCAGCCGCTTTGGTCCTTCCTTCTTGCCCACGGGTGTCTCGTGGCCAATCACTCCGGTGAGCCAGAGATTGCCGGCAAGACGAACGCCTGCCTTGCGCAGCGCCGCGGCTCCATGCACCATAGCCACTAAGCCACCTTTCATGTCTTCGGTACCGCGCCCAATGATCCAGTCACCGTCGCGACCTGGCGGTGTTGAATTCCCAATGGGGATGGTGTCGGTGTGGCCATTGAAGAGCAAGCTACGTGCTGCGGTAGGCGCAGATCCCTCAACCAGCGCATAGACATTGGGGCGCGCCGGTTCTATCTCTTCCATAGTCACGTCAAAGCCCTCGCGTCGCAGTAGATCGGCAAAAAATTCACTCCCCGCGCCTTCTTCCCCGGTCTCGCTGCGCACTTTGACAAAATCGAGGGTATCGCGGGCTATCGCTTCGGGATCGATGTACTGAAAGATGCTGGCTGGGTTCATGAGCTATATTCCTATGGCGAAATAGCGGTTTATCTGCTATGAGAAGTATCATTATTGTACTGGCAAATTAGCTTGAGGTAAAGCTCCTCCCAAATAAAGTGAACGATATTTGTAATCGAACAACTTCGCGAGCGTCGTTCAAGGTAAAAATTAGCTATTGCATATGAAAATTACCTATGTTAGACTACATCTCTCGTTTCCAGTTATTCTTCCCCCTTCCAGAATTCCAGAGTTGACCAAAACTAATTTATTGGCTTCACATCTCCTATGCGCGGAACGGAGCGTGGGTGCAATTACCGCTGACCGGAGTCGACCGCGAATACTATCTAAAGAGCGAATGATAGGCGCTTTTGGGTTTAGCGCTAGAGTGTAAGCGATCCTTAAATAGGAAAATCATGGCAAAAAAGAAAAATCAACGTGCGAGTGCCAATCGACGCCAGCAAAAGCTTGCCCGGCGCAAAAAAAGACAACACTCGAACGCACCGCGTGTTCAACACACGAAGCCTGACGTCGATCCACAGGCTGCCCGAATGGACATGGAGCGCTCCTTGCGCGGCGTGAACAAACTTCTCGAAGGCCAGGATTTCGACTCTGTGGACGAGATCAATGCCTTCTTACAATCACAGCTTGTTGGGGGAAAAGCGCCTGAATTTGTACCTGAAACCCCAGAAGAAGAAGCCCAAGAGATTATGTACGAGGCGTGGCAAACTGAGGATCCTCGTCAACGGGTGGCACTGGCTCGGCAGGCGATTGAGATTGATGCCGATTGTGTCGATGCCTATGTTCTGTTGGCGGAAGAGACAGCCGGAAGCGTTGCGGATGCAAAGAAGCTATATGCGGACGGTGTCCGTGCCGGAGAACGAGCGCTGGGTGCTGACTTTTTCGAAGAGAACGAAGGTCACTTCTGGGGAATTACGGAAACAAGACCCTATATGCGTGCTCGAATGGGATTGGCCGATTGCTGTTGGTCGTTAGGACAACATGCAGATGCGATTGAACACTATCAGGAGATGTTGCGTCTGAATCCTGGAGATAATCAGGGTGTGCGCTATCTCTTACTGACTTGTTTGCTCGAATCAAAGGAAGACGACAAAGCAAAGGAGCTTCTAGATCAATTTGACGATGATGCGATGGCATCCTGGCACTACTCGCGGGCGTTGTGGACATTTCGGCAGTTTGGAGACCGGGAGATCGCTAGAGACGAGCTAGCCACAGCTTTGGAGCAGAATTCATTTGTTCCAGCTTATTTGCTGGGCGAAAAGGGACTTCCACGTCAGCGGCCAGAGTATATTGAATGGGGTGGGGAGAGTGAAGCCGTCGAATATGCCGCAAGTGCGATTCAGCTTTGGAAAGAGACTCCAGGTGCATTGAAGTGGTTATCAGATAATCTGTAGGTGAACAATATGCAGACAGCAATATCCTCAGTTGAAGAAACATACCGCGCCGAAAGCCCCCGTTCGCTTGAACAATTTGAGCGAGATCGCAAATCCATGCCCGGCGGAGCCAAAGGCGCGTACTTCTACAAGCCCTATCCGCTCACCATGCAGCGGGGCGAAGGCTGCTACCTCTATGATATCGACGAACGTCAATTTGTAGACTTTGCCAATCATCACACGGCGCAGATACTGGGCCACAACCACCCTGCAGTCAATGAGGCGGTCCAGGCCCAACTGGCGCGGGGAATTGCACTGGGCGCGCCGGTAGGCGTTGAGGTCGAATTGGCTGAAGAACTGTGCGACCGGGTCCCGTCACTGGAACGGGTACGATTCGCCAACTCCGGCACCGAAGCCACGCTCCATGCCATTCGGCTGGCTCGCGGCTTTAGCGGCAAACCCAAGATCGCCAAATTTGAGGGCGGCTACCACGGCAGCCACGATCTGGTCGAGGTGAGCGTGGCACCGCCGCTGGAAAAGGCTGGACCTGACCATGCTCCCTATTCGGTGCCTACAGCAGGGGGCATCTCGCCCAATGCGCCCAGTGAGGTCGTGGTGTTGCCTTACAACGATGAAGAGGCCGCTGAGACCCTCATTCGTCAACATCGGGACGAATTGGCTTGTGTCATCTTTGATCCAAAGGCGGGGATACTCTCCGTGCGCGACGACTTTGCGCGATTTGTGCGTCAGGTGACCCACGACAATGATCTGCTGCTGATTTTGGATGAGGTTGTCGCTTTTCGAGTCGGTCGCGGCGGCGTTCAAGAGCATTATGGCATCCAGCCCGATTTGACCACCTACGGCAAATTGGTGGGCGGCGGCTTTCCTGTCGGTGCACTCGGTGGGCGGGCTGAACTCATGGATTTATTCGACACCAGCCAAGGACCAACCGGCTTCTTCCAAAGCGGTACATTTAGCGCCCATCCTGTTGTGATGGCCGCGGGGCTGGCCACCATTCAACAGCTAACGCCGGCCGCCTTTGAGCATCTGAATCGATTGGGCGACCGACTGCGCACCGGCCTGAATGAGCTCTTTGCCCGCAAAAACTTTGCTGCTCAGGCTGTGGGCATCGGCTCGCTTTTTAGCATCTACTGCACGGATCAACCATTGGTCAATTTCCGTGTGGGGGCACGTCATAATGATGGCGCAATGGCTCACCAGCTCTTTCTGTCGCTGCTCAATCAGGGTTACTTCCTCAGTCAGGGTCTTACCATGAACGCGCTTTCACTGCCAATGCAGCATGAGCATGTTGATGGGCTGATCGAGGCTGTCGGTCAGGCGGTTGATACATGCACTGGTACTTAGAGCCTATCCGAAAAGTGGTTGTGAGTCCCTTCACTACTCGAGCAAGGTTGTATCGTCACAGAACTTTTCAGATAGACACTTAGAAGGAGCCAACCCGTGAACTCATTGAATTTTAGATCGGATATCCCCGTCTTCGACGCCAATGTCCGCGTTGGCGACCGCCACGATGAACCGGCCCCGTTTCGTAATCGTGCCGAGCTGCTGGCCGAAATGGATCGCCACGGCGTTGACCGCGCCTTGGTTTATCACGCCTTGACCGAATGGAACAGCCCCACCGAAGGCAACCAGATGCTCGAAGCGTGGCTAGAAACGGACGGACGGTTGGTCCCCCAATGGTCGGTGCTGCCCACTGAAGAATCGCTGGCCCAAATTCAGGCCTTGCACGAAGAGGGACGCGTGACCTCGGTACGCCTTCACGACACCAGCCTCATCGGTCTGCCCTTTAGCCCCTGGGCTTACGACTCTATGCTCTCCTGGCTTGAAGAGAATGGCATCCCGATCTGGATCCCACTGCCCGATGCGGATGCGGATGACCTAGTTACCACGCTTCAGGAATATCCAAATCTGGCGAGCGTGATTGTGGGTGCCCACTATATGCATGCGCTCTGGATTCGCCCCTTGCTAAAGGCGTTGCCCAATGCCTACCTGGAGTTGAGCCGCTACGAAACGATTGGCGATATTGAGGCGCTCTGTTCAGAGTTCGGTGTAAAACGATTCCTCTACGGATCCTGGTATCCCCGCTACGCGATGGGGGCCATGCTCTTCTACTTGCACCATCTTGACCTGGACCCATCAGAACTGGCGCTGATTTGCGCGCAAAATCTGGAGAAGCTGCTTGGAGGGCGCGCATGATCGAGAATACCCAAGTCATTGATTTTCACGGACATGTGGGCCAGTGGAATCGCTTCCGCATGTTTGATGATCCCCAAAAGGTGCTCCACGCAATGGATGCGGTGGGGATCGATGTAGCCTGCGTATTTAATATCTTTCACCCTGATGGCACAACCGGCAATGATCTGACGGCTCGCTTTATTGCCCAACACCCAGATCGCTTTGTTGGCTTTGCCTATGTTTCGCCGCAGCTGCCAGAGCGCATGGTGTCGGAGTTGGCCCGCGCCATCGATGAGCTAAATTTTGTGGCCATCAAGCTCTATCCTCCCTACACTGAGTGGGATCTCCATGAGCCGATCTGGCACCCAATCTACGAATTCGCCAACGAACGCGGGCTGGCCGTTCTCTTTCATACGGGTCCAGAAGCCCATTCGTCACCACAGCTCATTGCTGAAATTGCTCCTCGCTTTCCCAACGCCAACTTTGTGGCTGGCCATGCGGGGAACATTCCGCCCTATCGGGAGCAGGCCATCGCGGTTGCACAGACCTACCCCAATGTCTATCTGGAAACCTGCTCCACCTACCGTTCGCCGGGTGTCATCGAGCAGTTGGTCGAAGAAGCGGGCGCGGACCGTGTAGTCTATGGTTCGGATTTGCCACTAATGGACCCGCGGGCGCAGATCGGCAAGATCATTACTGCGCAGATTTCAGACGAGGCCAAGCGACAGGTACTCGGCGGCAACGCCCGACGGTTATTGAACCTTTAGGGAAACCTAAGTCAAGGAGAAACCTGATGTATGCCATCGATTTTATCTCTGAATTCAGCGTTGATCCCATCCCCGAACCGGATACAACGTTGACCGAATTGCTCAAGCAGACTGAGACGCACAATACCACACTGACGATCACCACCTCGCGGCGCGGTTTGGTCAATCAGGTCAATTCTGAAGCCATTGCCGAGACCATCGAAGTCGTGGCGCGACATCCCCGTTTGTTGCCGGTAGGCACCCTCGATCCGCGACACTTCCTCAACTGGCAGGACGATCTGCGAACCTGCATTGATGGAGGCTGTGTGGCCATGCGCTTTGCGCCCGGTCCTCAAGGCTGGTCGCCAGATACGCTGGTATTTGAGAAGATGGCGGCGGCCGTTGGCGAGGCGGGGTTGCCCATCATTGTCGATTTCAACGGCGCTGGCGCGGAGGCCCAGACCTGGATTCACAAGATTGGGGCCATCACTGAGCGGCATAATGTGAAGGCGGTGCTCAACGAAGTCTCCTACGGATATGTGGGTGAGTTAATCACCGTCATGGAGGAATACCCCAATGTTTATGCTGCGATCCGCTGGCTCTGCTTGGCCAATGGGCTGGAGGTAATGGTGGAGGCTGGGATTGGCGACCGGCTGCTCTATGGCTCCAACGCACCAAAATTTTCGATTCGGGGCCTGCGCAATCAGGTGCTGATGGCCAATATTTCCGATGAGATGAAGCAGGCCATTCTGGGCGGCAACGCACTGCGCCTATTGGAGATGGACATCGAAGAATTGCCTGTCGAGCCACTGTTGATCAGCACCCAAGCAGACTTGCCCGAGAAGCCCATCATCGACATCCACGCCCACGTCTCTGGCTTCCACGTGGCCCAGCCCCACACCACGCGCACCGAGACCAACGTGCCAGAGATGAGTGACCGTTGCAACATCGAGCTGACCTTTGTCTCCTCCTACAACGCCATCAACTACGACATGCGCCAAGGCAACGCCGACACTCAGAAGTTCCTCGATAGATACCCGAATCTGCGCGGTTACGTGGTGGGCGACCCGCGAGATATCCCAGGCTCAGTTGAGCAAATGGCCTACTACTTCCAAGATTCTCGCTTTGTGGGCGTTAAGCTCTACTGTCCCTTTGGCGGCAACATGGCCACCCAACGCATGCAGGATCTGCTTGACGAAGTGGCAAAGTTTGGCCGCCCCGTCAAGATTCACATGGACGACGATGGCTCACCCTATGCCGGATTGCGCAAGGCCGCACTGCGTAACCCAGAGCTGCTCATCATCAAGGCCCATGGCGATGACGCACCAGGTGCTCAACAGGTGGTCGATCTGTCCAATGTCTACTTTGAATTTTGCAGCAGCAAGATCACCGCTGGGTGTATTCGCCGCTCCATGGATATTCTGGGTGCGGAGCGCATTCTCTTTGGCACGGATCAACCGCTATTTGCACCCTGGTTTGAGTATGGAGCATACATGGATGCGCTCCAGAGTGAAGAAGAGGCTGAATTGGTATTCCGCCAGAACGCACGGCGTATTTTCAGGCTGGATATCGAATAAATCTACCATGGACGCTAAAAGGAGAAATACGGTGACAAAACTAGAACTCACTTCTCAACAGCTCGCCTTTATAGATACCTTTGGCTATCTCAGCTTTCCTGGCTTGTTGAATGACGAGATCGAACAGATCACCACTGCCTTTGAGGAGGTCTTTGCCAGCCACGGTGGTGGACACGATGGCAAGCCGCACGACGGCACGGCACGCTCCTGTATCGTTCCCTTTATCGATCAAAGCGAGGTTCTTTCCAACTTGCTCGACGATCCACGGATCGATGGCATTTTTACAAGTCTGTTAGGAGAAGATTACAATTATTTGGGCAGCGATGGGAACTTCTATGTAGGAGACACACGCTGGCATTCGGACACCGATTGGAGTGGCAAGATGCGAGGCAAGCCGCCGCGCGTCTTCTTCAAAATGGCACTCTATCTCGATCCGGTCGATAGTGACTCGGGCGCATTGCGCGTCATTCCGGGCAGCCATCGCTATGGCGACGCGTATGCAGAGTCGCTCCAACAGATGCTGCAACATTCTCAGGAGAAGTTAGGATTGCATGGCTCGGAGATCCCCGCGGTGTCCCTGGTGAGCAAACCCGGTGACGTGGCCGTCTTTAACCAGAATACCAAACATAGTGCCTGGGGTGGCGGCAATCGGCGGCGTATGTTCACTATCAACTGTACAGCGCGCTATGGACCCAATGAAATCCCGTTGCTGCGTAACGAGATCAGCGCATTTGCCCGCTTCTGGGTTGATTCGCTCTATGGCGACGCCATGATGCGTACAGCAGGGCCTGAGCGAATGGTTCACATGGCACAACCTCTCGAATATGAGGATCACCTGGCAGCGGAAGTAGAAAAGTCCAAGACGGCAATGAGCGAGCCATCGAGAGGATAACGACGAGGGACAAGGGACAATCTCATGACAACTCAAATTCGCAGTACCCCCTTTCCCAACCGCGGCCACATCGGCACAGAAGAAATGACCGCGGTCGAGGCATTTCTCCATCAAGTGATTGAAAGTGGGGTCCTACCTGGCTATGATGGTGAGGAAGAAACGGCGTACTGTCAAGAGTTCGCTGCCTATATGGGTGGTGGCTATGCCGACGCAGTTAGCTCTGGTTCCGCGGCTGTCTATGTCGCCTTAAAAGCCCTCCAATTGGAACCCTTCAGCGAGGTGATCATCGGCCCATTTACCGATCCTGGCGGCATGATGCCCATTCCACTGCTCAATATGATCCCTATGATCGCCGATTCTGTGCCAGACAGCTACAACACGGGGCCAGAGCAGATTGAGGAGCTGCTCTCACCACGCACCAGCGCCATTATCGTGCCCCACATTGCTGGCGATCCAGCCGATATGGAGGGGATCATGGCAATCGCGCGGCGGCACAACATTCCAGTGATCGAAGATTGCGCGCAGGCCCACGGAGCGCGGCTCAACGGACAGTTGCTCGGCACGTTTGGGGATATCACGGCAATTTCGACCATGGGCGGCAAGCACCACAGCACGGGGCCACAGGGGGGCGTTGTCTTTACCAAAGACGAGCATCTCTATCAAGAAGTGCGCCGTATGTCGGACCGCGGCAAGCCCTTCTTTTTGCCTCCAGGTTCTACCAATATCACAGCCTCGCTCAACTTCAATCTCAATGACCTGGCCGCAGCCATTGGTCGGGTTCAGCTACGTAAGCTGCCTGAAATTGTACGACGGCGGCAGATCATCGCGGCTCAACTACGGGAAGGGCTTGCTGCTCTGGCCGCGGTCTCCATGCCGCCCTCATGCTCTGGATATGAATCAAGCCACTGGTTCTTGCCTATCAAGTTTCATACGGATAGCGTCGGTTGCACAAAGGAGACTTTCTGCGAGGCTTTGGCCGCGGAAGGGCTATCGCTACTGACCGATTATCGGGGCGGTCTGCCCCATACCCACGACTGGTTTGTCAATCGAGCTGTCTTCGGCACGAGTGGCTATCCCTGGAGCAGTCCCGACTATCAGGGCGATCCAAACCAGCAGTTTCCTTGCCCCAACGCCCAGGCCATGCTGGCATGCTATTTCAATCTGATGTTCCATGAGAACTGGGGTAGCCAGGAAATTGATGACGCCATTGCGATTTTCCAGAAGGTCGCAACTGATTTGGCTTAGTCATAACCACTTTACAGAACGTGATCGTTCAGTTCCCTGAGCTTGTCGAATGGAAACCTGGCTTCGACAAGCTCAGCCTACGTGGAGGAGTGAACGACTGCCACAAAACTCAACCAACAGCGTAACAACACAATGGTTGTTTCTGAATGAAGAAGGACCCAACAGGCAGTATGGAGGCTCTATTATGCACCACCCCTACATCGACCAGCGTGATTGGTCTACACTAACAGCAGGCGAGCAAATCAAACAGATCGAAGTTGAGGGCTATCTTGTCCTGCCGAACCTGCTCACGCCTGAACAGATCGCCACATTAAAAGCAGCAACCGCACAACTCGATACCTTTGCCGTCGATTACAGCGTGCATCAACAGGTCTGCCCTAATGTGCAGTTTGTTGGCGGCGCGATTACCGAGTTGATCGCCAATCCCCCGACCATCGCCTTTTTACAGACCCTCTTTGGTGATGAAATCATCTTCACGAGCTACGCCTACGCTCGCTCTGAACCGGGCCATCCTGGCATCAGTCTCCATACCGACGGGCAACCATACGGGTCACAGATTTTTGGTTACGTAGGTAGTTGTCCCTTTATGGTGCGCGTCCTCTACTATCTGGACGACTTGACGCCGGAGGTAGCGCCCTTCCGCGTGGTGCCGCGCTCGCACCTGAGCATGCACGCAGACGCCAACCCCTACAAACGGTATACATCTCACCCCGAAGAGGTGATGGTAACCGCCACGGCGGGGTCGGCGGTGCTCATTAATCACAAGGTCTTTCACGGCAACTTCCCGAATGTTGGCAATCATCCGCGCGAGATGTTGGCCATCGCGTATCGCCCGGCATGGGCTGGCCCGACAGTCCCTGAGGTGGCAAGGTGGGAAGAATCAGACTTGGCGCAACTGCCGGATAGCGTACGCCCCTTATTTGCCGATCCCAATACCCGTCACTGGAATTTTGATGGTGGCAACAAACCCGTCGATATGGCTGATTCAGCACGGGGCCTCAATCCTAGTCGCTGGGAGAAAGCGTAACGTATTACGATAACGCCCTTTGGTAAATCGTCGCCACCGCAAATTGCGCTAGTGGCTCGAACTATACTCAGCTCCGTTTGAAAACAGGTGTTTGGTCTCTCTGGTAGAGCTTGGGAAAACACCTGTTTTCAAAACGACCGCAGTATAGAATCTGCTAGGAATGGAAATGAAGGGAAACTACAATGACCATTGAGCATCCGTTTCCACTAACCAGACCGTCTATTGCCATCACAGAGAGTACCAAAACGATTACTGAACTCGATTGCCCAGAGTTGCAGTGGTGGTCGGCCATTCCTCATCTGCATGATCACACCATGCGCGCCTTCTACGAGGTCGATACGCTTGAACTCAATTCTGTTGTGAATATGGCAGTCACGGGTCCGGCCCAAATTCATCAAATTGATTGCATAGAGATTGCAGTAAATGAATGGACTTTTGGTGAACCAATACAACCAATGTCCCAGCCAAGCCACTTCTATTGTAAGCTGGATCCTGACAAGACACAGTGGCTTGGAGTGACTCAACTGAGCGGGGGCGAACCCCTACACAGGACGTTTGAGGATGAATACTTTACGGACGGTTGGGGTGTGGGTGAACAACGCCGTCTGGTTGACGATGGGAAATACCAACGCCAACCCGATAAGTCATACAAAATCACTGATGGTCAAGGCATCGGTGCTGGCACTTACGATGTCACCATTGGCGACAATACCTTTTGCTGTCTCCGCGTGTTAGACATGATACCTCCTCATCCCAACGAACAAGGTGAGCTCGTTGAGGCGTTCATTGAACCAAGTGGCCGGTCAGTTTTGATCCGCCAACATCTAGGACGCTATTGGGGACGTAATCGCATCGACTGGACGGAAAAGTATCACGATAATCAACGCCTTGTGATCGATGGTTCGGTCTATGTACATTGCAACTGTTCCGGGCGCGCGCACGATGTCCTTACCAACACAGGCATTGGGATGGTTCTCTAATGCGTTCTGAGACAATAGGTGAACATCGTCTCAGCCGTCTCGTCTGCCGGACGTTGCAAGGCTGGCGTAGTGGATTGGTGAATCAACCATCGTTCTATTTTCCTATCAATTGAGACCGTAAATTCTATCTGTCCGGTGGCCATTATTGCACGGCTTTGCCAGTCAACTTCAATGTTGGGCGACGATTCGGTTACAATCTGAAAGAGGGAGACAAACACGGTACACTGTGCATGTCGGCTACTGATGATTATGGCATGTTGATCGGCTGGCGGATTGCCCGGCACAAGTCCCTTTGTAATATGCGTGCCGGGCAGACCTGCCATATGAAGCTGCATACGACAACTTTCACCTTGCCAGCAGGCCTGTATGTCGTCGTCTGTTGACATTTCCTGCGCGGCAGAGATATGGGCATAGCCTTGTCCACGCTGATCCAGCGCGGCGGATGGTTTCCACTCAAAGCTACTTGTCATTGTATCGCTATCGGTTTTGCCAAACTCAAGCTCACCGACATTACGATAGATCCAGTCAATGCGACGTGGTTCAGGGCAGGTCACCAGAACAAGATCAATGAAATAATCGGGACGCGTCAGAATGATCCGCCGCATGGTCACGTCCTGGTACGGTCCAGGATCTGGCCAGTGCACAGATGCATCCGCCACCTGATATAACCCCTCTGCGTCAAAACGATGGAGTTGACCAGCCCCCTCTGGTTGGGATATACCATCGATGGTCACCGTATTGTGGCATACTGTCTGCCGATACCAGCTCTCAAAGAGATCCAGACCATAGCCCGGCGTCCCCAAATCGGGGGACAATCTCTCACCATGTGCATACACAATCAAGTTGAGCTTGTCCGGGTGGCCATGACCACCACCGTGAGGGCCATATTTGAGCAATAGATAGTGTTGCTCATCGATAGACTCATGACGACCGCGCAGAATGGCATAGCCCGAGGCTGGCAGATGCAGGCTGGCCAGTGGCCCAACCGCTTCCGCAGGCAAGACGTCTGGACCATAGAGAAGCGCGTCAATGCTATCGCGTGGTCCATGCCGATAAGCGCGATATAGTACTTGACCAAAAAGAGGCTCCTCATACCAGGCTGCCCCAATCTCATAGAAGGCCGGTGCAGGTGGCACGCCGTGACAACACTCGTATATCAATCCGGTGAAGTACCAGCAGTCATTGGTCGCGGGCAAGGTCCCATCGGGGTAGGCGCATAGTATGGGTGCCTCCAACATCTTGCGAACTTTGGGGCGGCCGCGCAGGTCCACGTCAGGACGATGAATGGTCGCCTTGATCTGCGATAAAAGCGCGGCAACCGTATAGAAGTGGTAGCTAAACGAACCTTCAAACCAGAGGCCATCGTCGAGAACGCCATCGCGCAACTGAACGTCAAAACCGTAGGGACCGTGAATGGCAAAGTCAACCAAATCGTCCCGCTCAATCAGAAGGCCGATGGTACAGATAGCAGCGTTATGCCAACAAGCAAAGTTGTGAATCCCGTTGAAGTGATGGCTGACTAGATGTTCGGCCACTGGTGTAAAGAGCTTGGTTGCAATTGTACTTTGCTCAGCAGCGGAGAGCGTATCGCGCACAACATCCAATGCCCAGGCTAGGGGCAAAATCCAGACTGATTCATCGAGGGTGGTGTACGTGGCAACACCGGGGTTGGCAACAGACCGCGGGACGAGTGCATAGCTGGCGTAGCGATCAGCATAGTCGAGCAAAATCTGTACAACCTTCTTCTGATAATTTGGATTTCCTTCCAGCCGCCCAAGGACCGCTAGGCGATAGCTCCCCTCAGCCAGACGGTTGTTAACAAACCAGCGCCACGCTGCGTCAAAGCGTTCTCCGGTAATCGCCTCATTATCGACGGGGCAACGATGATTGGATGGCAACGTGGGATCAAAGACGAGTTCAACACCGTGTTCTGGGCAGAAGTAATCGTGATAGTATCCACCAGGAGCCGATGGAACCTGAAGGGGCTGATCTAGGAAAGTTGCACCTTCATGACGCAACCGTGCCACAGCGGCGCTCATGTCACTGCTGGCGACCCGCTGCTGGATCGCCTGCCATTCTTTTTCGGGTAGGAACATATCGAATCACCTTACCTGTGAGGAATTCACTCATGTCTCTCCGGTAGTTCAAAGGAGTCAAACAGAATCCGATCCAAACCTACCCCTACCACAGCGTAGGAACGCAACTTCAACCCTGTTCCAAACTGGTCTTGCAAATAGTGTTGATAGTCATGCAATTGGGTTTTGGCTTCGTCCATTGCTTCCTGCACTGCGGGGATCGTTAACAGTTCGGCTTGGCCCTTAGCTTTCACCTCTTTGCCACTCAGCGGCACGTTTTTCGACTTCCCACTTTGGTCGCCTGGTGATTCGATGAGTTTGTTCAACTGGATCTGCTTGAATTCAAAGAGCAGGTTAAAGAAGCGATTCTGGCGCTTATCTGGCTTCAGCCACAGTAATAAATCGCCGTATCTGCGCCCGAAAGTGGGTTCCGAATAGATGGTGTACAGGTTATTTTGGTAGAGAAGGGCGATGAAGAGACTCTTGAGTGTCAACTCTTTGAATTGGGGATAGTCTCTGTTGTTGTAGATGGACATGAGATTCTCTTCCAAAAAATCACAAAGAGGCTGGAGTTGGCCCTTGTGGAAGAGGGTGTTGACCGCGTCCTGGGCGGCTCTGACCGTCACCGGATCCGGAATGGCCATCTGCTGGATCCGTTCGGCGTAGACGTTCTTCATGACGAGGTTGGGAATGGTGAGCAGGATATCCCCGTCATCGGCCTTTCCATTGATGGTTAATGCGCCCAAATAACAGAGCAAGGATGCCAGCCGATTGTCAAGCATGTCCTCCTGTAACATCTCTTCTGCACCAAAGTGGGTGCTAAGCTCAGGAACCCTAATATCCTGCTGCTGATTAAAGCCATCCACCAACACCGTTCGACCCATGCCGTAGTGGGCAATGTAGGCGAGCTTGTTGGAGTCGGTCTGAAGATTGGAGTCCAACATCTGATCTGGATACTTACCTGTCCGCTGCAGATAGCGCAGGAAATAGAAGACCAACGTGGGATTATAGAGGCGAGACTCGGAGGGCGGGATGAGGTCTACCGGTTGCACGGTTGGTTCGAGGGTTTGACCATTTTGATGTACTTTATTCGGTGGCGAGACCTCGGTCGTAAACCAGGAACCATCATAATAGGTGCGCATCATACTCAACGCCTCTGCCTGCCTATCTTCCCGTTCTTCATCGGGAAGCCCTCGCTCCTGGAGTACTTGCGCTAACATATCGGCTATCTCGCTCTCACGAAAGCCACAGAGGTCATTCAGTTCTTGAAACCAGTAGATATCTTCAAAGACGTTGGCACCACTGGTCACATCATTCATCACAGCTGGTGATACACCTGTCACAAAAACCCGATCCAACCCATCCCCAGAACCCAGGCTTTTGAGATTTTTGAAGAAGGTCTTGAATATTCCCTCACCCGTCACCAAACTCTCGTAGCGGTTATCATCGTCATGAAGCGCGCTCATCATCACTTCATTGGCAAAGTTATCATACTCATCGATGAAAAGATAGACTTTGTATCCATCCTTGTCGGTGCTGGCAAGCAGAGATTGCAAGGAAGAGAGGGCATCATCAGCGTGGACATGAATAGATGAATTTAGTCTTTCCTGATACGTCAAGGCAAAACGCTCTATGCGGCGATTGATGTGGCGATTGAGGGCAACTTCAATCGCCTCGGCAGTACCGTGAGATTTGACGGTTGAGAAATCCCAGCGCATGACCAAATACTGATTGTGCAGCGGTGTTGGGTTTTTGCCAATCGCTAGGTGACCAAAGAGTCGCTCAAAGTCGTCTGCCCTTGCCACATCATAATAAGTCATGAGCGTAGAAAGCCACAGGCTTTTACCCATACGGCGTGGACGCAGAAAGATCAATTCGTATCCCCACTCTTCGATAATGGAAATGCAGTGGGTGCGGTCGAGATAGACGTATTCACCTTCAATTATTTTGTCAAATTCACGAATTGCGTACGGGAATCTCAGCATTACAATAATCTTTCTTGGGAATGGACTAAAATTTCGCAGAAAGTCTTTGCTCTATTATAACACACTTGATGAAGGTCACTCTGGTATAGAAGGGATGGCATCAGCAGGTGCTATAGTATGGCCTACCGTTGATACGCCTGCACCGTCTGCTGTGCAATTGACGCCCAGTCCAAACGCCGCGCTCGCTGATAAGCTGCTCGACGAAGGGAGGCCAGCTCGCGCTGTTGGATTTCAAGCATGGCGTCCATCAAGGCGTCAGGCTGCTGTGGATCATAGAGGATGCCAACCTCATCGTCAACTAGCTCCGGCAAGCAACCAACTGCGGGTACAATCACGGGAACACCAAATGAGAGGGACGTAATCACTGAGCCAGAGGTCAACACATCAATAAAGGGAAAGACGGCCACATCTGCGGCGTTGAAATAACGCTGGAACTCCTCATTGGCAAAGAAGCTGGAGGGCGAGACAATGATGCGCGGATCGGCACGTTGAGCAGTCTCAACAAATGCCTCCCCATACTCCGAATAGACCTTTGCCGCCAACAGCAAACTTAAGTGGTCGCCAGGCAAGGTAGAAAAGACCTCCACTAACGATTCCCAGCCTTTGTAAGGGCGGACGTTGCCGAAGGTGCAAAAGACATATTGATCTTCCGCGATATCCAACTGCTGACGTGCTTCCGCTCGGCTGATGGTGTTGGGATAGGGATCGATAAAGTGGCCATGGGGAATGACAAAGACGCCATCTGTTCGGTAGAAGTGCTGCTCAACAAGCGCGCGGGCATGGCCACAGTGAACAATGACGGCGGTCGCCAGCTGGGTGATGGCAAGCCGGGCCAGATGATCCAGCTCTCGATTTTCACTGTCGTGGGGATAAAGATTGTGGACAGTCCAGACAATCTTGTAGCCGAGGGTGCGCGCGAGTGTCAGGTTGTCAAGCACTTCTGCGCAGCGGACGACGCGGCTCGCCAGATCCGGTGCATCATACATGTGGTCGAGCCAGTTGAGATGCAGGACATCTACTTGACCCTGGTTCTGGTAAAGCCACTCCTTGGTCAGTTCATGGGGGTGCCCTGCAAGCAGTTCGACCCCTACTTCGGCCATGGCCTGAGCCAACAATCTGCCATAGGGATTGGCCTGATCTAACGATAGACCCGCTGCCTCCCAAAAGAAGATGCTACGCATCGTCCGTCCTTCATAGATGGTCAGAAAAGTTCCGTTCTCCCCATCGGAATCTTCCAGAGTCGTTCGACAAAAGTCGAGACAAGACTTTTCTGACAAAGGTTACTTTGACAGCTCTTCTACCGCCTGTAGGGCAGCATGGATATAACCAAACGTGTACGCAAATCCAACCTTGCGTGGCTCAGGGCCACCGATGCTGGGGACGTGGTCTGGCATGATCATATACTCGTAGCCCACATCTTTGTAGACCTTCAAGGCCCGAATCATGTTGATGTCTCCCTCATCGGGAAAGACCTCGACAAAGTTGCCCAGCCCGCCTTTGATGTTGCGGAAGTGGACGTTGAAGATCTTCTTGCGCTCGCCAAAGTAGCGGATAACGTCGAAGATCTCTTCAGCAGGGTTCTCCAGCACTTCGGACATACAGCCCTGACAGAAGTTGAGACCGTTGTAGGGGCTGGGGTAGAGATCGATGAGCTTCTTGAAGCCTTCCACCATGCCTAACGGGCGAGCCACACCTCGATAGGTCTTGCCCACGCCGATGCCCGGATCCGACGGGTGGCAGGCCATCTGCACTTTGTACTCTTCGGCCACGGGCATGATCTCGCGCAGCCAGTGGTCGATACGTTCCCACATCTCATCCTCATCCGCCGGTCCGTCCTCAAATTCGCCTAGCGATTGGTCCAACTTGTCCAATTCGAAGGTCGAAAGGGTCGCCCCACCGCGGCCCGTCTTGGACGGCGTGCGCAGATGGCCCAGGATCGTGATATTATAGTTGAGGCCGCGAATGCCCGCCTCGCCAGCCATGCGGACGGTCTCCTTCATCCAGTCGATTTGGCGGTCGCGCTCGTCGCTTGGCTTGAGAAAAATGGCCCCGGCTTCGTTCACGTAGGCGCTACGAGACCCCAGCGGGATGTGAATCATCTCCATGCTAATGCCATGTTTGGCCCAATGTTCCTTCATCTCGATCAGCATAGCCGTCGACCACTCTTTCCAAGGCTTGGACGGGGTTTGGTCAACATTTTTGACGCCCATTTGGGCAAGAACCTGCATCTCTTCGTCGGTTTGATGACGAAATTGGGAGCCGATGTACATGTTGGTTTCTCCTTGGTTAGTGAGAAGATGAGGTAGGCTTTAGAAATCAGTTCATATGGTGTACAATGTAAATAGTAAGTGCCTGAGCTAACTATTTGAACAAGGTTTAGCCGTGCAGAAACCCATTATTAACGTTGTATTTCAGGGTGAACAGATCTGGTTTCATCCAGATTCATTTGACTTCGTGAATAAAAACGCTCTGTTTCGACCGTTCTCAGGGGGGATCTAGTGTGATGAGCAAGAAACAATATACGAAGGACGACCTTGTTCTGGGGACAAAAGCACAAAGCCAGATGCAAGATGGTGTAATTATTCACTCCCATATTGTGGAATTTGGGCGTCCTCTAACAGAAGCAGAACGCCATCTCTTTTCGGATGTATTGCAAGGGTTTTATTATACAGTCCGATTTTCCCGTCAATTTGGCACCGACTTGGTAGCCGCCCCACTTGTAGAATATCTTGATGACCAAACTGTCCGCTATACGTTGCGCCAGACAAGTATGAGCGGGCAATGGAAAGAGCTGCTCATGGCCATCTTTGCCAACTTTAGTTTAGATATTGCACCTATACTCAAGCACGATGAGAGTCGGGCCTTCGCTCCAAAAACAGTTGCGGTCTAGCTGACTTATTTGATATGGAACGTTAACCCTTCAACGTGATTCTGTGCCCTTTACCTGCCGATTCAACTGCTGCCTCGATCACCGTCAATCCCATAAGCCCATCTTTACCTGGGATTAACGCAGGTGTGCCATTCCTAATGGACTTGGCAAATGACTCCAACAATGCTACATGAGGTCGCGTCCCGCTAGGCTCAATGCCAAATTCCTGCGTCCCATCCGCCGTGATCACTTCTAGCGTACCCGCCGAATCTTTGGCCTGAATAGGCGCGGCGACAATAGTGCCTTTGGTGCCGTAAATCTCCAGCCGATTGAAGCGCTCTGGATCGTGGTTGGCGGTGCTCCAGTGAGTGGTTACGAGGGCTTGTGCGCCATTTTGCAGCCGCAAGAGCAGGGTCGCGGTATCGGCCACAGGGGAGTCCACGGTTAGAGGGCATTTGAATATCTTATGTCAACCTGTTGAGCATAGTAGAAATAGAAGCAGCGTAAATGACAGCCTCGCTGCTCTTGGTGCAGCGTTCATAGTCTTTGCTAAGGCAGCGATAGCGGTTCAACCAAGCCAAAGTACG
>JBCCHB010000080.1:0-71451 GCA_039028975.1 Chloroflexota bacterium | reverse complement strand
TCACGCGTAGACTCTCTTTATTTATGATTTTCTCTTTTTATCCGTTTTCTGGCTGACTTGGCTCTTTGGCCATCCCGATTCCCTTTTTTCTGCCTCCGTCTGCCCTTTAACGGTTGGAGATAATCTCACATGACGACCAGATGAGGGATCTGTTGAAGAAAATCTATTTCTGAAAAACTCTAGAATAAAGTAGGTAAATATGGTTTCGTTGTGACAACCTGAAACTACGGAATATATCCTTGATTGCTGTCTATTAATTATGGCTACAAATGGACCTTTGTCAGATAGCCGTGGCGGACAATATTTTTGGGGCTTGACCTAAAGGCCAATTGTAAAGTATAATTTAATTGAGGATATCGTAGAATAGAGGTGATTCATAACGATATCTTTCTAAAAAACCCAATCACTTCGCGAGAAAATGTTGTAAGGACAGTAGTCGGCTTTTTAAATTGAGACGCTTCAATGCCCTACTGTCAGTTGAAAGAAAAGGAGTATTTAGATGGAGGAGCGCAAAAAAGGCACTGTCAAATGGTTCAATGACCAAAAGGGGTACGGCTTCATTCTTCAAGAGAATGGTGCCGATGTCTTTGTCCACTATTCAGCTGTTCAAGCGGAAGGATTCAAGACCCTTACGGAAGGTCAACTGGTCGAATATACGTTAGAAGAAGGACCTAAGGGTCCAGCTGCTGCCAACGTAACGAAAATTGGTGGCGACCCTTCTTCGGATTCGGAACCTGAGGCTGAGAGAGAGGCAGTCCCGGAACCCGTCCTATGACCTCGCCTACTTTAAGAGTAATGGCGTTTTGATGTGAACTAATTTCTGCCTTCGTTGCACTCTATAGATGGCTAGGAGAATCTTGTCTTCTTCTTTGGGAAATTTCTCGAAGTAAAAAGGATCGAAGTCGGGACAAAACTTTTCTGGCGGACTATATTCACATTTTGCATAGAGTCTAATACTCTTAAAGTAATACTTCCATTTGGCTACACAACGAATCTATTGTGTAGCCTTCTTTATTTACGATTTGCTCTTCTCTATGTATCCTGCAATCACAACAACAAACTCCCCCTTCAACTTTTCACCTTTTTCCTGTTTGTCCCCATAGTAATCGGCCAACTCCGCCAAAGAATCACGCTGGACATGTTCATATAGTTTGGTCAAATCATTGACTACAGCTGCTGGACGGTTGCCCAAAATGTCAAGTGCATCCGTAAGGAACGCAGCCACTCGGTAGGGGCTTTCGTAGTAGATAAGGGTATGAGGTGATTGTTGATCAACTGCAATAAAGCGTTTACGCTGCCCCGATTTGCGAGGTGGAAATCCCCGAAAAGTGAAGCTATGCACTGGTAGACCAGAAAGCACCAGTGCCATAATCAAGGCCGTGGCTCCTGGAATCATGGTTACGGCAAGATTTGCTTCATAGGCGCTACGGACCAGGGTGAAGCCAGGATCGGCTATACCTGGCGTACCTGCATCCGTTACTAATGCCACCTCTATCTCTTGCTGAAGAAGATCCAGAATTCGGGCACCGGCTTGCTTTTCATTATGTTCGTGAAAGGCTATTTGAGGTTTGGAGATATCGAAGTGTTTGAGAAGACGCCCAGTCTTGCGGGTATCTTCACTGGCCACATAGTCAACCTTTCGCAGAGTCTCCAGCGCGCGTAATGAAATGTCACTTAAGTTTCCAATAGGCGTGGCAACTAAATAGAGCACGGTTGATAGAGTGTATTCTGTAAATTTTGCTTCGCCATTTATACTCAGGTTTCGCATAAAGTAACACTTTTCTCTCGGGTAGCGGTGTTACTTTGTACTTGGCTCTGTCGTAGAAGGCGCTTTGCGCCTGCTGCACGCTTGGCTACAGTCGTGAAACGACCTGAGAATAATCTACCTGGTTAAAATGCTGTTGTATTATTATCAATCTATGACCAAACGCAATATATACACGACCGACATTTAAATCCGGCTATGCTGTTAGGGTTCCTTTGGTACTCGGCACCCCTTGTCGGCGCGGATCAATCTGGGTAGCAACGTCCAGTGCTCGGGCAAGGGCCTTAAAGAGCGCCTCTACCTTATGATGATCATTTCTGCCATAAAGAATGTGCGCATGTAAATTCATGCGAGCATGGAATGCGAACGTCTCAAACAGGTGGAAGATAAGATCCGTTCCCAAATCTCCCACCTTTTGTGTTGCAAAATCTGCCTCAAATAAACAGTATGGGCGTCCGCTGAGATCGAGTACAACCCGAGCCAAGGTCTCGTCCATGGGCACGTAACTATGCGCAGTCCGAACGATTCCCCTCCGATCCCCCAATGCCTGATCGAACGCTCTACCTAAACAGATAAATGTATCCTCTGCACTGTGATGCTCATCAATATGTAGGTCACCATCTACACGCACCCGCAAATTCATCAACCCATGTCCAGCCATGAGGGTAAGCATATGATCCAGAAAGCCAATGCCCGTCTGGATATCAACTTTTCCTTGGCCATCTACATCAAGCTCAAGCTGGATTTCTGTCTCTTTGGTTTTGCGTTCAATTATGGCCGTTCGAGTCATCTTAGCTATGATAATACCCTGCGCTCTCTGTCTAAACTATAATCTAATATTCATCCTCATCCCACGGATCGCCTACCACAACAACTTCCTTGCCATCTTCTGTACGTATCCGTCTACCAAAGTTCTGCTCGACGAACATGGCTTGTTCGGCTCGTTGGCCTTTCTTGCAGACCGCGTCAAAATCGGCCACAGTCAAAGAGGGCGTTTCTTCCAAATCGGGTAGAGAGAAGATATGCTTGATGATTAGCTCACGCACGTTGGCAATATCTCTGTGAATTCGGACATTTGCTTCTTGATTATGATATATTGCCTCGATAAATTTGGCCTTGGCCTCTGCACCATCTAGCTGGGTGATAGTCAACTCTCGCTCATCCCATATGTCCACAAACTCATGAATAGCATCACGATGGGATCGCTGAGGAAGAACGAATCCATCTTTAATTGAGCCTTCCCAGGGCGGGTTAAAATCAATTAAAAAGTTAATACCGCGTACTTTGCTGCGCGTGCGGTTGTGGTACCATAGAATGATAAGAAATGCTTGGGAAGGAAAGCCATCAATGCCAAAATATGCATCGCAAAATGTCGAATCTTGCTCCTTGTTCAAGCGCTCTTGTTCAACACCCATCTGCATCAACCAAGCCTTAGCTAGATCAATATTTTCATGGGCAATGCTCTCTTCTTCCAACAGCATTAGGAAGACATCCTTATTCTGGTTCGTGTCAATCCAACCAGGTAGCAATCGATTGAGGGATTCGTGTACGATCTCAGGCGCGCTTTGTACGGCACGGAGGAGTACAGGTAAGTAGTCGGCAGCTTCGATGCCACGCACAACGGCATTCAAGTCTGCCATGATCTCCTCATCCTCCTTATCTGTCCACCCTGGATTATTGATCAAGCCGTCCAAACGAGGACGCAACATGGTCAATGGGGATAAATTAGGACGGTTTGGCCTATTTTTGTTCTTCTTTTTTTGTGCTTTTTTTGCCATAGAATGATTTGTTCAATATCTCTCTTAAAAAACAACTCTGGTTCCTTAGCCCTCTAACAACATTTCCCGCAATATCTCTGGTAATGGCTCTGATTTATGGGCGGCCATATCGGCATAGACCCAGACCACCTCACCAGTTGTGATGGGTTCGTCCTCATCATTGCGAAAGATGGCCAACTGCCATTGAATGCTGCTGCGACCTACACGGCCGGCTCGAATATGTACATGGATCTGGTCATCATAGAAGCCTGGGGCAGCGTAATCTACCACTACTTTCACCGTGTGGAAATCTTTGCCTGTCTTCCTCATCGCTTCAATGCTATAGTCATAGTTGAGGTGACGAAGATATTCGGTGATGGTGATATCAAAGTAGGTAACAAAGTGCGAATTATAAACGACACTCTGGGCATCGATCTCCGAGTAACGTACGCGCAATGTATAGCTGAATGGGTAGTCAGATCGCTTGGTCATTAATTTTCTCATTGGTAAGCTAGTCAGTCAGCTAAGCAAGCGGCCAAATGGCCCATCGACTAACCGGCCAACCGAAGCGCCTCCATCAGTCTGTCCGTTTGCTCAGGACGTCCAACGGAGATGCGGATACAGTTCTCCAGGCCAGGGTTGTCATAGTAGCGTACAAGAATACCTTTCTGCTCTAATTTCGCCTTTAATTCAGCGCCACTTTGACCAACTACATCACAAAGAATAAAGTTGGATTGGGTCGGATAGGGCTTCAAAAAAGAGAGCGATTCTAATTTGTCAAAGAGCCGAACCCGCTCCTTCTTGAGTTTTTCAACAACCGCTAATATCTGATCAGCGTGACGGAGGCTGGCAATACCAGCCACACTGGCTGCCACGTTTACATTGTATGGCTGTTTGAATTTCCAGAGTGCTTCCATCAGCCACTCTGCGAATATCCCGTAGCCGAGCCGCAGGCCAGCAATTCCGGCGGCTTTGCTGAAGGTGCGTAGAACGCATAAGTTTGGTCGCTCCAAGGCCCATTTGGCACGACTCGGCAAATCGGCAAATTCGATGTACGCTTCGTCCAGCACTACCATGAGCGGTAAATCAAGCAAACGAATTAGGTCATTGTCAGGTAACCATGTGCCTGATGGATTATTGGGCGAGGTCAAAAAGAGAAGCTTAACCTGTGGATGTTGGTTGATCGTCTCGATAATAGCCTCTATGTTGACGGCATGATCCGATTGACGCCAGACGTCAATGACCTGCCCCCCTTCTAATTGTGCATCAATGCGGTACATGCCAAAAGTCGGTGGGCAGTTGATGATTGCATCACCTGGCTCCAAAAAGAGACGACAGAGATAATCGAGCAGTTCATCTGCCCCGTGGGATGAAAGAATATTGGCTGCTGGAACGTCTATATATTCGCTGAGAAGTGTGCGTAATTCTGTTTGTTGGGGATCAGGATAGATGTGATAATAAGGATATTCGGCCAATGCCTCAGCTACGGCTGGTACAGGGCCATATGGATTTTCATTGGCGTCCAGCTTGATAATTTGGCCGGCAGGGCGCTCCAGTCGTTTGCTCAAAACCTCAAAGGGCTGAATAGGCTTATATTCTTGTAACTTTGCGATATGAGGCCGCAGGAGGGTACTCGGTTCAAACATCGGTAAAGTTCTCCACGAGATCTTGAAGAGTCATTCTTTTTCCCTAGATTAATTTGCTGATATGATTATACAACCATCGCTAGATTTCCGAAAGCCTGAAAAGGGAGATTCATCAGATGTCCCACACCCACTGGTCAGATTTTTTGACCAAGCTACCTATCGGGTATTATCGCCTTGATGCCGAAGATAAGGTCGACTATGCTAACCATGCATGGTTGGCTCTCCACGGTTACCCCTCTCTTGAGTATGTTCAAGGGAAGAAGGTCAGTCTTGCTTATGTCCATGAAGAAGATGCCAAGGCGTTGCAGGACACCATCATGGCCTGTGGAACCATCCATGATCGTGTAATTGAATTGAAACGCCCTGATGGCGAACACTTCTGGGCCTCTATCTATGCATCAGCAATCCAAGGCCCGGACGGAGACTATTTCGGACGTGAAGGAATCGTGATTGATGTAACGGAGCGCCAGATACAGCGCCGTATTGCCGATACGCTCCCCGCAGGGTATTATGCAGTAGAGATCAAGGATGGCTGTGAACGGATTACCCACTGCAACAAAGAATTTGTTGAGATGTTTGGATTTGACAGCGAAGCCCATGCTGTCGGATTTGAGATCCACCAGCTCTACCGCTATCCAGCGGACTATGAAGAATTTTGGCAACGTCTCGAACACGGTCAGGAGAAAGAAGTTCGCAACCGAGAAGTAGAAGTAAAGAGCTTGGATGATAGGCGTTTCCGTGTTGAGACCAATATCAACCTCGTACGAAATAAGCAAGGAGCGCTCGTTAGCCGGATTGGCGTAGTACGAGATTTGAGTAAAGACGAGCCACTACAGCGATTGCGCAATGATCTGGGGAATGTTCTTCATACCTTTACCACGGGGTTGATAGCGATCAAGAGTGATATCGAATCTGCCCAGGCAGCCCTTGGCGTTGATCCCTTTGCTACGCTGCCTCGGGTCACAACAGAATTGATACTGGAGAATATGGAAACACCGCTCGGCCAGTTGCAGCGCAGTACGGAAAAGCTCGTTGAGGCCCTTTCCGGCCGAGAGGAGGAGCTTCGCCAGCCATTTGAAGAGAGGCTCGAACAACTTGAACATGCCCCAAACATCTTGGCGGCGTTTCGTGCACAAGCCATTCGGGATATGGCACACGGTCTAATTATGGACTGCCGAAGCGCACAAGAGCAGTACAGCATGCCACGGCAACCGCTTAAACATGCCCGGGAAGATGCATTTGACGTCATGCGCGTCTATGCTTTGGCTCGCTTAAAAGAACGCATAAGCGATGTTCTACAAATGGAACATGAGCTGCGCAGCCTACGATCCTTTGTCACAGGACCCGGCCAATCTACACCGACACGTCGGTCTCAATTTGAATTTTGGCCATTAGTAGAGCAAGCCATGAGCAACTTGCATGATTTTGCTGCAAGCAGGGGGGTCGAATTCCGACCCGTTAGTCATATTGCTGGAGGGACGGTCTTTGCGGTCGATCGAGATCTCCTACGGGTCATCACCAACGTGTTGCATAATGCGATTAAGTATAGTTGGTCTAGGGACGCAGGCATCTGGATCGATATTTTAGCAGTCGTCCAAGGTAGCCATCTACGGTTAGAGATAGTCAATTATGGTGTACCCATTCCAGCTGATGAGCTAAAGTCTGGGTTGATCTTTAGCTTTGGCTATCGCAGCCGCGTTTCGACAGACAAAGGGCGTGTGGGAACCGGTATCGGTTTAGCTGACGCTCAACAGACCCTAAGGCGCTTTAAAGGAACCGTTCAATTGGAGAGCCGCCCCGCATCACCCGGTGGCGAAGCCGACGGAATGGATCCTTTCTTAACAACGGCTATTGTTATGATGCCGTTGGTTGAATAATATGTAAGCGCTCAATAAAGCAGGTAAGTCGCAATGGCAAGATACATATTGCCTTATAAATTGCGAGCGGTCTCCAAATATTGAGAAGATACAATACTGTTGTATAAAAATTATAAAATTGTATTGAAGAAAAATTATGCCGAAGAAGAACTATGTCCTTTGGGTTGAGGACGATGCTACGTACAATTTGCAGTATATTGCAGCCCCTGTTGTGATGAACCCACGGATTGATTTAACATTGGCCATTACTGCGACGGAAGCAATTCACTTTTTGAAGCGACGCCCGTATGATGCACTGATCTTTGATCTGCGATTGCCACCTGGCAAGCAAGAGGAGTGGGTCTCACTTGACCAAAAACTGGGGCAATTAATGGAACCACCGCGGTTGGGGCTACACCTATTGCGAAATCTGTATTGCCCAAGCAACAATGGCCACACCATACTCTTACCGGCGATCCCACCCCCACCCCCAATTCATCAGGTAGGTATTCTCTCGGTTGATCCTTGGGATGACGTTGCGGATGGCTTGGCGACTTTAGAATTTCAAAAAAACAACTATCGCCAGAAGCAAGCAGGGATGCCAAGCAATATTTTGCTTCAATTGGTTCAGGACATCCTGGGAAGTTATCGCTAGGGGCTATTCAATATACTCATTTGAATGCACTCATATATAGATTCTCACCGACAGATTCCTCAGATTCCTTTATCTTTACTCTGCAAAATTTGGGGGGGTTGTTCCATCTGTTGCTCATGATACACCGCGGTTGGCCGTAGATGAGAATAATTCGGCATGGTCTTATTCGAGTCGATTATTCTTATCCATGACAGAGCCAAATATAACCTGAGCATCTATGTTAGGAGGGACGATGGAGCCAAGCCCTATTGTTTCGGCGATTCCATCTTTCATTGAATCACTGGTTGGGCTCCTGGTCTTCGGGATCAGCATTCCTTCCATCATTATTAATGTTCCGCCTCGCATCCGAGCCATTCGGGAGAAGTATGCTTATGTCTTCAATATTGGCCCCCAAAAAATCAAGGCGAGTAAAATCCTCCAACCCGAGTTTGTGGTTGTCTTAATTGTCCTTTCCATCATATTTTTTCTTAGCTATCTGATTCCACCATTTTTTACGTGCAGCAATGGGGCCACAATCGTCCTCTGCGCCATTCAAGGTCATTTCGTTAACAATGCCGCGTATTGGATCGGTGGTGTTCTGATCGCCAACGTCATTACGACGGCGCTCTTTATTAGCTTATTAACCTCCTTTACTAGGGACAAAGTAATCCTCCATTTGGGGAAAGTGTGCCGCAATCAGGCCGAGGCAAACCAAGGACGCATCGACAGCGCCCTGTTTAACAATTTAGGAGAGTTAGGAGAATTTTGCGATCCGGGGAGTGATAAGCAGGCCGTTCTGGGTACAATTGAGAAGTTACTTTCTCTGGATCTAACGCCAGAGTCCTGGGCTGGACTAGCTCAAACGGTTCGGCAGATTATCGCCGATGGCAATGAGCAAAATATCGCCGTGGCCCTGGAGTTGTTGCAAGAGATAATTCAGCGAGCCTACTATAGCACCAAAGGCGAAGCGCATGTGAAGGACTTTAGTATTCGAGACATCTCTAAGGAGCTGGAAGAGGTATTTTTGCAGGCATTTACCATGGATAGCCCAAGCGTTATGTCCAAGATGATGCAGGGATATGACGAACTCACACTCCAGCCAACCAATGATGCGGCCAAAGCCTTCTTACGCATTGGCCGCATGGCACTAAAGACTGGCTCCCTGAATCACGCCATCAATGCACTCTCTAAATTACATACCCAAATCACCGAAATTCTTGACGAATTTAATGGCCACTGCCCGCTAGATAAGCTCGATGCCCTATACGCATATTTTGCGCTCGTATCCTACTTTTGGGTACGCGGTTCGACTATGCGTACCCATGTGCTTAGCCATTTAGAGCAGCTCCAAGAAGACTACCATTGGGACGATGCGTACTTAGCTCGCCAGATACAGGATGCTGGAATGGCCATGTATGGCACAAATATGGAAACACCTGGCTACCTTGAACAGATGCTCTTCAATTATCGCCAGTGGTGCCTTGCTCGATCCATGTTGGCCGAATGTGACTATCTTACGGATGAGCAACAGCAGCATATCCTCTCTACATACCCTTCAATTGAATCCATTCAAAAAGCGAATGTGATTGGACTCATGGCCTGCGGAATAGCCCGTAAAGAAGCAGAAGCAATCATGGAAAAAGTGAATGAGTAAGAGCTATGCGCTATTCATCATCTTGAATAAAGACTGACCACCGCCCTTCCATACCATCTTCAGTAACACCATAGAAGACGCGGACCTTTCCATTATCCCGAATGGCCACATCATAACGGACTTTGCCTGCACGTCTATCCACATGGACTAGACCTATATCACCCTTCCATTCAATCTTATTGAAATCAACGGCCCGATCTTCGTGTTGTTGAATGGCATAGTTCCATAGCTTCCGGGATCCTTTACGGGTTACATTCTTGATAATGTTGCCGTTCCGCATGTCCCGAATACTGTGGGTTCCATTTCCTTTATTGCTATCGATGACCTCTACGCCAATTTGGGGTAGGTAAAAGGCATCATCCTTATCACCCTTATTGGAGACCGGTGTAGCACCCGATGATGAGCCTTTGTCATTCCGATTTGAGCTGTTGTTTTTGCCAGAATTGTCATGGCCAGCCCCCCGATTTGGCCCTTGCCCTTTTCTGTTGCGCCCACCTTGAGATCGCTTCTCTGCCTCTACAGCTAGAACCAATGCCACAATTTCATCACGTACCGCTTGGCTAGTATCGGTCTCATCACGGATGTAGAATTTGAATTCATCCAAACAATAAGGCTGTTCTTTGCCTTTAGGTGTTGTAAGACGAAGCACCTTTACATCTTGGGTTGTAAGCGTGTCAAACTGAACTTGTAGAGGGGGCGTCATACGTTCGTCTAAAGCAGCCCGAATTTCTCCTTCAATAGTCTTAGGATCGTCTAATCCCTTAATCTTGGGCTTACCATAGCTTGCCCCAATGAAAAGTGTGCCACCCACCGTGTTGGCGAATGCGCAGATATCGGTCAAAATCGTCGTTAGGCGACCACCGCGCTGGCTGGCAGATTCGTGAAAGCTCATGGCAATACCTGGGCCTTCTTCACGGGCATCTTCCACGGGGTCAAAAGGCTTATCTTTGGGCCGCGCTGGGCGAGAGGCTCGAAAGTCATTGCTGCGCAGCATATTTTTCAGCGCCTCGAAAGAAGCCTCGGCCAGCAAAAATTCAGTGGCTCGCTCGCCAATGCCTAACCGTTTGCCATTTTCGCTCGATGTCAGTCGATGAGCATCACTGCCTTGAATGCAGTGCATCCGTCGCGAATACTCAGATTTGGTTCCATTGAAGAAGCGAGCTGTCGTATATCCGCGCTTTTTCTCCAGATCCGTGACCTCCAGGGCATCAAGCAAAGGGTCCTGGGTATAGGCAATTTTCGTCTGTCCCCCAAAGGGGAAATCCCGCATAGCTACACCATGGGTGCTGTTCGCATGGGCCGCAATGGCCAAGCCGCCGGCTTCATGAATCACCTTATACGCCGTTAACACATCTGCGCTAGCACCCGTTTCGGTCGACCCAATGTCAAGCTTATCTGGCGGCACGTTGAGCGTTAACAGTACATGCTCCAACTGCCGTACAGAAGTTTCCGGCGGGAAGATGCCCAGAATGTGAAAGCCAAACGTGGCCGTAAATTCAAAGCCAGGTAGAACCAGTGTTTTCTCTGCAAAGGCACGCCACTCTTCTAGATTTGCTGCTTCATCTTTCTTCAACCGCCCATCTTTTTCCAGCATGGTCAGCCACTCAATCTCTTTACGGATTGCTGCAATTCCAGCAACCGTATTGTGGTCAGTAATCGCTACAATATCAAGCTCTTGTTCTGCTACGCGCCGTATCCAGTCAAGATACGTAGCATCTGGCTCTTCATAATCATTGGAGGCCATAGTATGCAGATGAAGATCGGCCTTATACCACTGTTTATTTTGATTGCCCTGACTTTCGGTGTTCTCTGTGGGGTTGGCCTGCTGAGTGTTACTATTTCGGCCATTGTCTTGGGTATAATTTCGTGAGCGGGATGTGCGCCGTCCGCCACGGCGACTCTGGTTAGAACCACCACGGGTGTTGCGAGAACGGCTAGTGGAGTTTGAGCTATTCTTGGATTCACTCTGCTTCTTATCGGCTCCCTTTTCATTGGGAGCATTCGAAGTTCGTCTATTTGTCACTTTCTAATACATTCATTCCTTTCTGTCATTCCATTGGTCTCCTTCGGATATCTTTCGTCAAAAACGATTGCTCATACACTCACGTATCCCCTAAATTCCTTGCCGTAACTTAATGATCGCAAAAAAAGGCAACCGTCCTCGTCTTTGCGATACAAGCTTACGGTCTTATTCGGGGTGCCCTCTGTTTTACAAGGACGTACCTTCGTATCTGGCCATCTAAATGAGCATTCTCTTGTTAATGAATAAGATGGATAGGCTCTGGCGGGTGTCAATAGTTGATGGACGTTTTGTCTTAATCCGCGCTATTCGTGCGGAATTTAGGAATGAAGAACAATCAATGTACAAATGACCAGCAAATCTTCACACGAAACTACTACATAGAAGCAGGTTAGCCAGTCATTTAAACGCGCAAGTTATTTAGTGTTCACTCCTAAATGGTTATGAACGGCAAAAATTGTAATGACTCTATAATCAGTCGTTGCGATAACCATATTTCTCAAACGCTCCATCAAAAGATACAAAATGATGGATATACTATGGTAGGATATAGGTTAAAACAGTTTCGATATTGTTTTAGGAACGAGAATTAAAGAATTTGGTCATTTGACGGGTTGACACCCGAATGAAGCGCGCAGATTATTTACGACTCATTCCTTAATCGAGCAGTATATTCCCATCTATACCCAATCAAAATATATCCAGCAGAGCTGAGCATAAATCGAAAATCTCCAATGTTCAGACAAAGATGATCTGGCGTTCAGATAATATGCAAAAGGAATTCTTTGTAAATGAGTAAAATTATCGCTGTATCTCTGAACGTCAAATAATCAACCAATATAATGCGTAACGTCTCAATCAATGTGTTTTTGAGCGTTACACAGAGTCTCTCGGAGGAGGCACAGAGCGACACAGAGAAAGACTCAATAGAGAAGAAATATCTCAATGAAACTCGGTGAATCTCTGTGTCATCGCGACTCAGTGTAATGAAGCAAAAACACATTCTCAAAATTGGAAACGGAGGGAGCATCGTAAGATGCTCCCTCCGTGTTTTGACAACATTCGTTAAGTGGTCTTTGCTTTGGCCCTTCCAGTCGTTTTTTTCCTGGTTTTCGACGCCTTTTTAACTGGTGCACCCTCTTCAAGTGCTGCTTGAATAGCGTCATCCACATTCTCAACCAAAATAAAATTCACTTCATCCCGAATGCTTTCTGGTACATCATCCAAATCTGGCTCATTGCGCTTTGGCATAATAATCGTGTTCAAGCCAAAGCGGGCAGCGGCCAGCACCTTTTCTTTTATGCCACCAACCGGTAGAACTTTCCCACGTAGCGTAATTTCACCTGTCATTCCCACATTGGAGCGGACAGGGCGTCTTGTTAACAGACCTGCCAAGGCCGTTGCCATGGTGATACCAGCACTTGGGCCATCTTTGGGAATTGCACCGGCAGGTATGTGTAGGTGAATGTCAACCTTCTCATAAAAGTCTGGATCAATACCTAAGGACTCCGCCCGGTTGCGTACATAGCTTAAAGCAGCCTGAGCGCTCTCTTTCATCACGTCCCCCAACTGACCAGTTAGGGTAAACCCTTTAGCACCGGGAAGACGAGTCGCCTCAAAGAACATGATATCGCCGCCAGTCATGGTCCAAGCAAGCCCAATCGAAACACCTGGCACTTCAACCCGTTCAGCCACTTCCTCACTGTGGAATTTGTGCTTACCTAAGTAGGGTTGTAGCTCATCGGTTTCGATAACAGTCACTTCAGCCGCGGTTCCTGCCGCCACCTGGGCGGCTAATTTCCGGCAAATCTTACCAATTTCCCGCTCTAAATTACGTACACCTGCTTCTCGAGTGTAGTTCTGTACGATCCGATGTAGAACTTCGGCAGAAAACTGAATCTCCCCATCTCGTAGTCCATTTTCCTTGATCTGCCGGGGGACCAGATATCCTTCAGCAATTTTGACCTTTTCCTCTTCCGTATAGCTGGAGAGTTGAATGATCTCCATCCGATCACGTAGTGGGCCGGGAATGGTATCCAGTACATTGGCCGTTGTGATAAACATGACCTGACTCAAATCAAAAGGGACATCCAGATAATGGTCCCGGAATTCTCGATTCTGTTCAGGGTCCAGAACCTCCAGCAAGGCACTACTTGGGTCACCGCGAAAATCACTGCCCAGCTTATCTACTTCATCTAGCATAAAGACCGGATTCTTACTTTCAACCCGGCGTAGGCTTTGAATGACTCGACCCGGCATGGAACCAATGTAGGTGCGGCGGAAACCGCGAATTTCGGCTTCATCCCGAATGCCACCTAAGGCTAAACGAATAAATTTCCTATCCAATGCTCGGGCAATACTAATGCCCAGGCTGGTCTTTCCAACACCGGGCGGCCCTACAAAGCATAGGACAACGCCCTCTCGCTCTCGACGGATTTTGTCTCGAACATCTTCTTCCTGAATAGCCTCTTCGTCACCCTCGTTTTCAGCTTTCCGCTCTGCCCGTAGCTTACGGACGGCCAAAAATTCGAGAATACGCTCCTTAATCTCCTGTAGCCCATAGTGATCTTCATCCAGCACCTGACGGGCATGATCAATGTCCAGATTGTCGTCGGTGATCTGCTGCCAAGGTAAGCTGACCATCAGATCAAGATAAGTCTTGATCACACTATATTCAGCGGCTTGGATGGGCATTCTGCGCATCCGGTCTAGTTCACGTCGAGCCTCTTTGTCGGCCTCTTCGGGCATAGATGCTTCGGCAATCCGCTCTTCCAATTCTCGGATGTCGGCCATCTGCTCGTCTTCGTCGCCCAGCTCTTTTTGGATGGCCTTCATCTGCTCGCGCAGGAAGAATTCGCGCTGCATCTTCTCCATCTCGCCGTGGGCTTCAGATTGAATCTTTCGGCCAAGCTCCAAGACCTCTACTTCCTTCTTTAAGAGAGAAGTCAAGCGGATCAGCTTATCTTTAATGGAATCCATCTCCAGAATAGCCTGGGCGTCTTCTGTGTCTAGATTCATGCTGCTGGCGACCAAATATGCCAAATCTCTGGCATCTTCTACGTTGACGGCCATGATCGTCAACTCGTCGGGCATGTGAGGCTCCAGATCGATCAGTTTGCGGAAGAGCTCCTGTACAGCCCGGACCAATGCTTGATCCTCTAAAGAGTCATCAGATTCGGTAATGTGCAGATCTTCTTCTGGAATTACTTGGACCCGTGCGCGTAAGTAGGGATCCGTTTGGAGGTAATCAGTGATGCGTACCCGCTCCAAGCCTTGTACCAGCAAACGCATGGTCCCATCAGGCGTTTTGAGGACACGATGCACTTGAGCCGCCGTCCCAATCTGATAGATTTCATTCGGTCCTGGCTCTTCCACCGATTCGTCTTTGCTGGTAACCAACGCAAGCATTCGGGTGGTTTTTAGGTTGTCTTCGACGAGGCGGATACTTCGTTCTTGACCTATGGGAAGGGGTAACCACATCTTGGGGTATACTACAACACCGCGCAGTGGCAAAAGAGGTAGATCATCAGCTATGTCAGACTCGCCTTCCTCTGCATCCATTTGTGTTCGACCGGAAAACTCCTCCGATTCAAACAGGATTTCATCTTCAACAGAATCATCCCAATCATTCATACTAAATAGGGTGCTTTCCATTATCCTGGAATTCCATTGTCAGTCTATCTCCATCTAACATAGTTTTGCTACAGCGTGGGTGTGGCGTAGACAAGCTGGCATAGAGAATAAAATGGCGACTTGGCCAAAGTTACATCGAGTCGCGCTCATCTATGTCCAACCGCCAAATGCTTTCACAAGTTCAGTAAGTTCGGCCTAAGCCTAAGCGGGCAAAATAACTTTTGTGCGATTGAGATCGACCGATTGTGCTTTTCAGGCACTTCATTTTAAACGGTATTTTAATTCGTAAATTTTACCATACTTTTAGCCTCTGGATAAAGTAACAGTTTCCTCTCTATCTAATATAGACCCTGTTAGGTCCAAAAAGAAACGCCTCAAAGAGTGGAAAATGCGCTGTATACTTCGCTAGAAAAGTCTTGTCCCGACTCTTGACTAATCCACTCTAGGAAAGCTCAAGATAAGAAAGCATCCCTATCTTCGTGGGGACAAGTCCCGTTTTGACGAGGCGAGAGATTTTTCTAGCCATTTATGTGAGGCTTCCTATACCCAATATAAATTCGGCAAAATGCGCTTTTTACCAATCACGTAATACTAGATGGTTTTCCAATATCGCGCAAAATTCACTACAACCTTAGCAAAAATTAAGGCATCAGACTACAGTATTGAGCATACCTGGAACCAAAGTGAATTTATGCACCCAATCATACAATGGTATGATATAGTACGTTACTATACTGCGGTCAATTTGAAAATCGTACTTTTCCATAGCTCTACCGGAGGTACCGAAGTATGGTTTTCAGACGGAGCCAGTATAGCAAACGAAGTGTTACAAGCAGAGCATCAATGCAGAGAAGGGTTCAGCATGACAAAGACAGCGGATATAACGATACAAGATTTTCTGGATGCTCTGGGAGGGAACCAGTCAACGCCTGGCGGGGGTGGAGCATCGGCGCTCACAGGTGCCCAAGCCGCAGCATTGGTTGGGATGGTTATCCATTTTACCTTAGGCAAAAAGAAATACGCAGATGTACAAGAGGAGATGGCCGCTATTCTCACCGAGTGCGAAGCATTGCGAGCCCAATTGACTACATTGGCTGACAAAGATGTAGAAGCGTTTAACAGTGTTGTGGCTGGCTACGGATTGCCCAAAGCGACAGACGAAGAGAAGGCGGCCCGCACCGCTGTTATCCAAGCCGGACTTCAGAAAGCATACGAAGTTTCATTAGAGATTGCGGAAGCCTCTATGAATGTCCTCAAATTGTCCATTCCTGTTGGGAGCAAAGGTAACAGCAATGTGGTAAGCGATGCCGCGACTGGCGCATACTTAGCCTATGCGGCTATACAAGGCGCGCTGATCAACGTAAAGGTTAACCTGAAATTCATCAAGGATGAGATCTCCGTCACAAACGGAACAGAGCGTGCCACATCCGTGTCAGATAGCGCAACGGCTCTACTCCAAGAAGCCAAAGCAGCTTGTAGTCAAACATTGGGAATCGAGGTATAGCGCATGTCTGACCCACAAAAATTAGATGTTCAAAAACTGGATGGAAGAAGCCTCTCAAAACAATTGAAAGCGTCCATCAAGGCAGAAGTCGAGTCGCTGACCGCTCAGCAGAATCAGACACCCAAAATGGCCATTCTTCGCATTGGTGACGATGGGGCCAGCGCTGGATACGCCAGGGCCATCGAAAAGAACTGTGCCAGTGTCGGGGTGGACTTTCAGGCCGCCGTCCTTCCTACTGAGGCCACTCAAGAAGAGGCCGAAGGTGTGCTCAGATCCTTGAGTGAAGATCCCCAAATAAATGGCATTATGGTGCTGGAGCCTCTACCCAAGCAGATAGATGATGATAAACTGATGGTCCATCTATCCCCAGCCAAGGATGTGGACGGCGTACACCCCACCAATGCCGGTCGACTTGCAGCTCAACGCTCACCCTACTTTGCCCCTGCCACACCATCTGGCGGCATTCGTCTTCTAGAAGAGGCCGGAATCGACTTCCAAGGCAAACACGCAGTCGTTGTTGGGCGTAGCGATATTGTGGGGAAGCCCATGGCTATGTTGCTCCTCCATCGTCACTGCACGGTGACCATTGCTCACAGCCGCACCCAGGATCTGCCCGCAGTCTGCCGGGAGGCCGATATTCTCTGTGTAGCCGTTGGTCGTCCCCACATGGTCACAGGAGAGTGGATTAAGCCTGGTGCTGTCGTGGTCGATTTTGGCACATCCTATACCGACGATGGGCTAAAGGGAGATGTTGAGCCAGAGAGCGCCAACACGGTGGCCGGGTTGATTACCCCTGTCCCTGGTGGAACTGGCCCCATGACCAACGCCATCTTAATGACCAATTTGCTGGCTGCTGCCAAGGCCCAGTGGGGGCTAGGCTAGAAACGCTGTGGTGAAGAATCGGCCACAGCAGGATCCATCTGTCCCAAGAGGTAGAACGGGCATTAGAGGAGGCGTCTTCCTTCTTTACCTATTCTTAACGGGGATGATGACTTGGCCTTTGCCCCTCCATATCGATAGTGCCATTCCTGGTGATGGATTTGATGGTTGGCAGAACTACTGGAATCTCTGGTGGGTCAAAGTAGCTCTGATCGACCAGAACCAGTCTCCCTTTCAGACCGACCTGCTCTACTATCCAACCGGTGTCGATCTCTACTTTCATACCCTCAATCCCTTTAACGGGGTTGTAACACTGCCTCTGCAACTCAGTCAAGGTCTGTTGGTGGCCTATAATGCGGTGGTCTTTTTAAGCTGGACGCTGGCTGGCTTCGGTGTCTATCTGCTAACGCGATGGATATTACGCCCTAAAGGTGTTGCGCAACAAGAAGGTACTGCTCGGCAAAATAGAGATACCCCTGCTTCCTGGCTCAACCAGACCTTACCTCCATTTCTAGCGGGCCTTATCTTTACCTTTGCTCCTTTTCACATGGCTCACCTGTTGGGGCACATGCAGGTGATGAGCCTCCAGTGGATCCCCTTTTATGTGTTGTACCTGCTGCGTTCGCTGGACAAGAAGCGCACCGGACAACCATGGTTACCTAGCGCCGGTTTGGCAAGTCTTTTCCTTGTTCTCTGTGGACTCTGTGATTGGTATTTTGTCCTCTACCTCTTCTTCTTTACAGGGTTGCTCCTTCTTTGGCACGTGGCCAGCGAGCTGATGCGTTCACTCAGAGCTGGCGAGTGGAATCTCTTATCTATCCTTCAGACATGGCTCCTTCCCCCACTCGTCAGTGGGTTACTCTTTTTGCTCTTGCTCAGCCCCATCTTACTCCCCATGATCCGCACGGCTGCCCAATCGAGCTTTATGGTCCGACCCGAATCTGACTTTTACATGCTCAGCGCCAGCTTGGCGGACTTCTTGATTCCCAATCGGTTGCACACCCTCTTTCGGGAGGCTAGCTTTGGCTGGATTGGCAATCAGATTGCGCCAGTCAGCGAGCGAACCATCGGAATTGGCTATGTGGCCTTGGTCCTAGCAGGGGCTGGGCTTCTCTTGGACCGAAAACGGGCTGGCTTTTGGGCTGCGTCAGTTCTCTTCTTTGGCTTAATGGCCTTAGGGCCTGTACTTCACTGGGGGAACATTACCTGGTGTGACATTCCCTCTCATCTGGCGGAGGGATTGCCAAGGCCGGAGAATTGTTCTTCTGATGTCCTATCTAATGACTCGTCCCTCTCTGTTGACGGGAGATGGTCTCTCTTCGGCATCTTGAATCAGCTGATACCCTTTATGGAAATCAGCCGTAGCGTCAGCCGCTACGCACTTATGGTGCAACTTTGCATGGCTGTACTGGCTGGGGTGGGACTCTCTAGGTTGATGGTTCGCTCGGAGGCCAGGGGGCAAAGCCGGGTTGGAATAGCTGGGATGATTCTGCTGTCCATGCTGGTGCTAGCTGAATATTGGGTGGTGCCCTATCCGATGAGTCCACCCGATACACCAGGCATCTATCACAATTTAGCAATAGGATTGGCAGATGGCGAGACTGACAAAGGAGCCATGCTCAATCTGCCCATGAATTATGATCGACCCGGTTACCTGCTCTACCAGACCATTCACCAACGCCCGCTTACCGTGGCCTACATCAGTCGGGACGATCCCCGCACCTTGACCGAACGCCTGCCCCTGCTCCAGCATTGGCGTCATTTGGGACCAGACATTTTGGAGGTGGATCCGGCCCAGGTAGGCATGACGGTTTTGCAGGATGTGGGCGTCAAATATGTCACCCTGGATCGCTACAAGATGCCTGGTGGAGCAGAGCGAGAATACACCACCACCCTAGCCCAAGCAGTCTTTGCCAACCAAGCACCCTTCTTTGAGGATGACCGAATCACCGTCTACCAGGTTCCCCAGGTGCCAACAACATCCCGACAACCTTATCCAGCCCTGGGACCACTCAACTGGGGACCCCTGCAGGCTGTGCGAGATGGCACCCGCTACCGCTCAATTTTGGACGGACCAGCCCAACTTCTGCTCAACTGGGGTTCAACCGAAAGCATACCCACTTCGGCAACATTGACCATTCAATATCGCACAAAAGCTGACGCTGTGGCACATCTTTTGGTGGCTGGGGAGGTAATCGAGCTGCCAGCCATGGAGGAGCGTTCCACCCTGTCTATCCCACTTTCGGTGCCAGCCCTAGAGGAGTTGGGGGTGCCATCTGTTGTGACAATTGATGTGGACCGAGCGAATGAGCTCTTTGTGGAGGGAGTGGAGTTTGTTGTGATGAGGTAGTGACCACGTACTCTGACCATCGATGAATCACGCAGTAAGGAAGATTAGCGTGACATTTTCATGCTCTGTAATACCGAATGGAGAATAATCCAGGAAGCTCCACATGCAACGGGTTACGCAACAGAGGATGAAAATCGAACAAAGATTAGAAGATTTCACAGATTTTCATCTTTATTCTTTTTCAGGGCAGGTGCTCAGCTACCCCTGCTCCCTCTGAACTGAGCCAAAGTATGAAATATCGAATCTTACTCATTTCCATTTCTCCCTAGGCGTATAACATCTGATTTTTTGCGCCGATGAATAACGACTACCGTGCTATCAGGCAGTTGTTCTTCTAGCCACCGAAAGGCTTCTTGGCTTCTCTGGCGTTGCTCTGTACTTTGCCGGCCACTATAGCGGATCTTTCCAGTACTCTTCTCAACAAACACTCGATCTTCCCCTTGCCGCAAGTGGTAAACCGGATAAGCTCCACAGTGATGAGGATCATCCGGAATAGGGATACACGTTCCGCTAACAATATAAGCAGCTACATAGGTATCCGACGGTAACGTTATCTCTTGCCCGTTCACATCTATCGTCGAACCTGCCGTTTCAGGCCCCGAAACGTATATAATTTCAGCTGGCGGTGCGTTGCGGCGCATCTCTTCATCCTGCCGCTGAAACTCAGCCAGATCCATGGTTGGGGCCGGATCAGGGGTGGTCTCCCCGATGAAGACCATATGGTCGGGATTAACCCATACGTCACCAAGTTCATCCATGAACTCTGTGGCAATGGGTGAGATCTCGGAGAGACGGACATAACCCTCTGGGATGGGCGTAGCCGTTGCCCCCGCCACTTGCTCATCAGGCGCAGGGTACCCTGGATGGAGATTCTCAGACGTTGGGGCATCTCTGCTCAAGTTCTCAGCTGCATCAGAACTGTTGACTGCTAGCTCAGAGTCAGTAGAGTCAGCTTCTATTGAGTCAAGCTCTACTAACTCTGACTCTACTGACTCTGACTCTACTCGATCTGTTCCCGTTGTAAAGGGAATAAAGATATCGTCTGCCAGGGCTGGGGCTAGCGAATAGAGGGCAAGCCCTATGGCCAGAAAGGCAATCAATACACCGCTCAAAACGTACCAAAATTTATCTTTCAACATAGTTTCTCCTATGATACAAGCGAAACTGAAAAAGCTATTAGAACAAAGATTACACCGATTACACAGATTTCGCTCTGGAATCTGCGAAATCTTCTAATCCCTGTTCTCCACAAACTTTCATGGAATCACTGACTTCGTTTTGGTTAGACAAGAATGCTCATGCAGACTGAAACCATTTCAGATGATCTTCATCTTTCCCTAACGACAATATAAATGTAAATGTCAGAGAAAGAAGATATTCCTTCAAAATTGGCTATATTCTACTGATTATACTGAATACGAGTGAGGACGGAACAACAGTTGTGGAAGTTGCGCGCTTTACGATCGTCAATTATAGAGTACACAAAATAAAGCAATTCTATGCATTGCAAAACAGGGCAGGAATACGAGTCGTATGTGGGTGGAAATGTGCAGCGGATTCGCACGCATAATTTCCTGCTACTATTGTACTCCAACACTTATAAACATGCCAATAGACACAGAGCGATTCGTAGGGTTTGCGTAGGTTTGGTGATAGAGGTGATACTTAGGAATCAAGATCAAATAAAACCGAAAACTTCGGTCCTGTCATCTCGGGTACCCGAGAGATCTTCCATTACGTTTTATTTAATTCTCGATCCTTAGGAGGTTATTTGGTTCCAAGCTTTACTAGAAACCTGTATGTAGACGGAATGGAATAGCCGGGTCAGGCCTTTTATCCCAGGGAATATAAGGAGAACGAAGAAAAATTTCTTTCTTTGAAGCGTTTGGGCATTTTACGCGGTCGACAAAAGCTGTGGCCTATGATAGAATTGATTTTCGACACTTTCGACACTTTCGACACTTTCGACACTTTCGACACTTTCGACACTTTCGACATAGATAGGGGGTATTTTATGACAATCCAGACAATGAAGAGCAATCAAGCTCATAAGGCATGGGGACAGTTGCTAGAAAACGCTTTAAAGGGAATACCGACCATTATCCAACGGTATAGTAGGAATGCCGCCATTCTTGTCAACTACGATGAATGGAAACGTATGAAGGAAATCGAAGCCGACCGAATCAATACAACCATTCGGGAGATGAGAGAAGGCAACTATGTATCGGGCGAGGAGATCGACCGTGTCTTGGGAACGTAGACTTTCGCAGCAAGCCGCGGGCAATCTTTATGATCTAAGAAAAGAGGGCGGGAATGCGGCAAAGGTCAATGAAGGCATCAAGGAGCTAGCAGTACACGAAGCCCCAAGCCAGTTTGCAGAGCCTGTTGAAAACGAATTGCTAGAATTCCCAACTTTTAAGACAAACATCGATGGCTGTTATGTTGAATTTGAACTTTGGGAAAAAGATGGAAGAAAAGTAATTAATATCACTCTAATCAAGCAGCTATCATAAAGACAATAGCTCAGATTGAACCGCATCCTCTAATGAAAAACCAAAGAACTTTGAACAGGAGCTATGCAATCGGGTTGGCCATGTAAAGTTATCCGCTTTCTACCGCCCAGCCTGAACCGTAATTGTCACCTGCTGAGTCAAATCCAGCGCCGTATGGAACCCGTCCCCAGCCTGCAGGCAGAGCTGATGAACACCTGGCTCCAACTCCAAATAAGCAGAATGTTGACCTAACCCAAAGTGATTGTGAACAGCATCTCTGGGAATGGTGTTGCCAGGGGTCACGCAGGGGCTATTTACGATGACATGAAAGTGACCATGACCGGGTAGGCTTGCCCCGGCGGGTTCGATGACGAAATTCTCTGCGGCCATCTCCAAATTGACAATCCCATTGAGAACCGTTCCGCTGGCTGGTGCAACAAAGCGGACTGCCGGATCGATGCTCCTCTCTTCCACCATCACCGTAATCTCTTGGGTGACATCCAGAGCAATGTGGACACCATTGCCCGCCTGCAAACAAAGAGTATGGAGACCAGACGCCAGCTCCAAGGTCACGCTTTTGGCGCCATCGCTAAAGTGAAGGTGATGGTTATCCGAGGGGATGGGTTGGCCCGGCTGAATACAAGGAACATCGACCATCAAATGAAAGTGACCTGCACTTGCCCGCAAAAGCCCTGCGGGTTCAATGCGAAAGTTGGCTGCCCCCATGGTCACCTCAAACGGTGAAACCACCCTACTACCGCTGGTCAAACCCACAAAGTAGACAGACGCTTCCTCACTTACAGGCAACTGCACGGATGGCAAGTAGAGCTGTTTTGAGGGATCGCCCAACGCTGCTACAGGCGTCGATGTCGCTGTCGTGGTGGGTACGAGAAGCGTTGGCGTGCTCGTTGGCAAGAGCTTGCTAGGGAGGAGCGTAGCCGTGGGTGTACTAGTGGGCGTACTGGTGGAAGTAGTAGCTGGTGAGCTGGTTACTGTGCTCGTTACTGGGCTGGTAGGTGTATAGGTAGGCAGAATGGTTGTGCTCCCTCCAGCCATGGAAGTTACTGTTGGGGTGGCAGAGGGAGATGCAGAGGGAGATGTGGTCGGTGTCAGATCAGGCTGGTCAGATGGCGCATCCCGATAGAGATAGGTATTGGCAATCTCTTGTTGGTCCATTTGCCCACTGGACCAACTGATAACTAAGACTGGTTCTTGCATCTCTGCACCGCGAGAATAGTCAACCCGCAACGCGTAGTATCCTGGTTGCAGCGAAAGGTTATCGCTCTCTTTTGGGGCCGAATCCACCATAGGATTAAAGGTCAGAATCGTTTCACCACCGAGCTGAAGCCGTACATTGTCTGGCGTGGCAATCTGAAAGCGATAGGTGCTCTGGTGAGGAATAGAGATGTATCCACTGTATCGAATGGCAAAATTGGCGTTTTGCTGGCGAAGTGATAGATCAAACGCCTCCACAACGCCTTCCTTAACGGGCATTGTGCTTTCCAAAGAATTGTCTAATTCATAGTAGGCATAATCCAAGCCGGGCAGAATTGTAGTCGGTGTCGCAGGTTCGGGCGCTAACAAAGCTGCTGATAGCGCCGAAAGCAGATCATCCTGGGGAAAGCAGAATGATGCAGCCGTCGACAGGAAAACAACAAAGAACAACTGAGCATACGATAGTGGTGTATAGGATACAGAAGTTTTCATGCCCGAGACGATAGCACGCCCAGAATCTGAGTACTCGACGGAATATGAACGTTTCTAGAATTATCCAGAGACGATAGAGGGATCGTCTGAATACCGGTCAGAAATCAGTGATGAGTGGACATGGCAGGGTGATTTTAGACCATTCAAAAAACGGTTCTCTGAGGAATTGTGGGGAGGGTTGAGTGTAGCCCGTCCTTTTAGGGCGAGAGGCATCCGGTATGCCTGAGTCTCCGCCCTAAAAGGACGGGCTACAACATCGCCATGTTTCAGGTTCACCCCGCAAAAGCTCAAACAACTCCAAAAACTAAGTATACGAGGAGTAGGCGTTCTCTTACGCCGGTCACTCGAGAGGGGTCGCATTAGAGAATGCTATCTCCACGGCTATCTGGCTGATTTATTGTTGTGGAATGGCCATACACTCAAAATTGCACTCTATCTCACTGGCTCAAACTGGACTAGCAGATCGTCAGCCCACTGGTGGTTGGCATCTTTGGTTCGTCCGGCCAAATGGGGAGTATGAACCACGTTATGACGACCCAGCAGCGGATCATCCAATGGAACAGGCTCCACATCAAATACGTCCGCGGCCAGGGATAACTCATCGGCTAGGACGCGACGACGAATGGTGTCCACATCGCAGATCTTTGCTCGGGTTGCCAAGACAACCAAGCAGCCTTTGGGGAGCGCCTCGATACATTCAGCTGTGACCAATCCTCGAGTTGCATCTGACAAGGGGAGCATGGGTGCAAAGATTTCCGCGTCCTTGACCAATTCCTCCAGTCGCCATTCCTTGCGAACGCCTGTTCGGTGGAAATGAGGTTCTGCCGCAAATGGATCATAGGCCGCCACATCGGCACCCATCACCTTGACAATGTTAGCATATCGGCTGCCAATGTTACCCATGCCCACCACACGGACCCGTTTGCCACAGATCGTACCGTTTGTAAAGTCACTATTGTCGCTAAATTGAGCACCCAGCGTCCCTGGCCCCTGGTTTCGAGCGGGAGAATAGCGGCTCCATGCTTCGTGAGATGTCAGCATTTCATGATAATTCTGGGGGATGCGGCGCAGCGCGCAGATGGTTAAGCCCAGGGCAAACTCAGAAACGGACTGGCCCCAGAAGCCTTCGCTGCTATGGCTGTAGATCGGTATCTTGCGTGCAACCAGTTGATCACGTACGGCATCTTCCAACAAGGGGCTACGATAGGAGCCAGGCAGCGCCGTCTCTTGCAAAGAGACCAACTGTTCCACACAGCCGGCCTTAAGCGGTACGCCTAAACAGATGAGACGTTTCACTTCACTCAACCCAAGCTGCATTTCGCCTGCAATTTCGCTCAATGGGCGCTCGTCCTCTTCCTTCACACGCAAGATATTCGTCTCGCCCTGAGCCGACCATTGTTGGTAAAGATGATCGGCAACAAGTGGCCAATGCCGCTCGAACTTTCGATGGACAGTAATTAGATTCATTAGTGGTTCCTTTCATTGTTTATACTGGGGTTCTCTTTGAAATTTGGGGGGGAGGTCAGCTATTCGGATTGTCCGGCGGATTGTCCGAAAGCGTACAGAACCGACACCAATCATCCGATATAGTGGGGAGAAGCCTTTGTGAAATTTTTAACAAAGCTCTATAAGCACATCCAAAATCTAGCGTTGACATTGCCAATAATTAATAATAAATAATTAATGGGGCTGTTATTCCGAGATCCTTGGAATCCAATATGAGTCAAGCTTTAACTATTCGGGTCAATCACATGTTTATCAAAACAACTTCTAACCATAGGTGGGGTGTGGCAATTACACTCCTTATTTTAGCCCTATCGCTTGTCAGTTGCAACCCGCCATCAGGTCGTCTGGCCAGTTCGAATGTTGTGGAAGCGCTTTCTCTAGGAGGCGGAGACTTATTTGAGCGTCCATTAGAACCCTACCCATTTACCTTTCCTGCCGATCACGGTCCCCATCCCCAATACAAGACAGAGTGGTGGTACTACACAGGTATGCTAAAGGGAGAGCAAGACAATCAGTTTGGCTACCAGCTCACATTTTTTCGGAGCGCACTCACACCACAAGCTGAGGATCGCCTCTCCGAGCTGTCCACCAACCAGATCTTTATGGCCCACTTTGCGATTACAGATGTGAACGCAAACCGGCATGTGAGCTTTGAACGATATGGGCGTGGGGATAATCAGCTAGCAGGAGCTATTGGTGAGCCACGTTATCAGGTTTGGCTGGATGGCTGGAGCGTTGAGGAGGTTGAACCTGGTCTTCAAGAACTGAACGCCGCCGTCGCCGAAGATGGCGAGACCTTTGCCCTATCCTTAACCATGACCGAAAATCGGATGCTCTTGCATGGCGACCAAGGGTTGAGCCAAAAAGGACCAGAGAAAGGCAATGCAAATTACTACTATAGTTTGGTCCAAATGGATTCGGTCGGCACGGTGCGCATAAATGATGAGACGTATGAAGTGAGCGGCCAGAGCTGGATGGACCATGAGTTTGGCACAAGTGAATTACACGGTGACATTACTGGCTGGGATTGGTTTAGTGTTACCTTGGAAGACGGTACCGCTATCATGTTTGGCGAATTTCATAACGCGCAAGGAGAACGCCTCAATGCAACCAATCTGGAGGCGAATGCTGTCTTTGATGGAACCATTGGTCTACTGTCAGGCGAACAGCACTCGCTTGGCCCCAACAGCTTTACCTTAACCGTTTTGGATGAGTGGACCAGTCCGCTCACCCAAATTACCTACCCTTTTAAATGGCAAGTACTTTTCCCAGAGTACAATCTTGAGCTGCTGATTGAACCGCTCATTGCCGATCAGGAGATGGATGTCAGCTTTGTCTACTATGAAGGAGCCACATCTATAACAGGTAGCCACAACGGTGCGCCCATAAGTGGACACGGCTATGTTGAGTTGACGGGGTATACGGGCAATTCCCAAAATCAACGATGACTACGATCACTGTACAATCATTTATGTTACACTGTACTAGCGAGTAGACAAATGAGGAAAGGAAAGGGTAACGAAATTGTAAGCTTTTGTATTTGATCGTGATATATAATAGAACGACTTATCCGGCTTACCTATACTCAGCTCCGTTTAAAAACAAGAATTTGGTCACTCTGTTAGAGCCTCGGATAGCTCCTGTTTTCAAAACGACCGCAGTATAGTAAGTGATATTCATTAGACCGCAGTGAAGTAGACACGTCTCGTGACCCACGTGGGCGTGCTCACTGAACCGTTGCGGTCTACTGATACTTCGCAGAGGGTAATGTCAATAAGGGACTCTTCGGTTCCTCAGAGTGACATTGCAGTCTACTGATACCCAATAATCGTTACCTTGGTCAACTATGAGTCGTTCCGCCCCCAGAAGCTTGAAGTGCATTTTCATTGGCGAAGAATCTCTTCTTCTCCAGTGCGCTGAAATCGCCCAGCGCTATTCTATCGAAATTCTTGCTATTGTTTCATCCTCACCACGCATCTGTGATTGGGCCACACAGCAGGGCATCGACCTACTACCTCATGACAAAGCGCTAGCAACGAATCTTCATCAGTATCGCTATGATTACCTCTTTAGCGTAGCCAATTTGAAGCGGCTTCCCGTCGAAATCCTGCATCAGCCAGGTCGCGGGGCCATCAATTTCCACGACGGTCCATTACCTGACTATGCAGGGTTGAACACCCCAAGCTGGGCGCTAATCAATCAGGAAGGCCACCATGGAATCACTTGGCATCTAATGACCGAGCAGATTGATACGGGGCCTATTTTGCATCAGCAGCTGTTTCCTCTCGAACCAGGCGAGACAGCCTTTTCCTTAAATGTACGCTGTTTTGAGGCAGGTATCGACTCCTTTGAAACCTTGGTAGCCCAGCTTATAGACGAGACGTGGGTGCCCAAAGAGCAAGAGCGGCTTTGCCAAAGCCCCTTTACAAAATACAATAGACCTCGTGCCGGGGCGGTTATTCATTGGGCCGAATCAGCCGAAGTTATCTATGCCTTGAGTCGTGGGCTGACCTTCAACGGCTACACCAATCCCTTGTCTCATCTTAAGCTACTTCTCCAAGATGAGGTGCTTCTGGTTCCTCAACTCAACATAGCCGATTCATCTAGCGGACAGTCACCTGGCACGATTGTGGCAATCGACAGCCGTGGGCTTGCGGTTGGGACCCAAACCCGAGATGTTACGATCCCTGTCTTCATAACGCTAGCCAATGAGACTTTGGATGGCATAGGTCTGAGTAGACGGTACGGACTTTCGGTTGGTGATCGCTTACCCATACTGACAGACATTCAGCGGGAAATGTTGACGACCCGCTACGAAGCGTCTGCCCAGTATGAGACTAGGTGGCTCAACGAGCTTCTGAAGCTAGAGGATTTGGCAATCACCTATGGGCCACAGCAGACAGAGGAATCTGAAGTCCGCCATCCACATCCAACAGAAGGACTGACGCCAGCACGGCTATACCAGCCACTGGCTATTGATACTCGCTGTTTGATCAATAATGACTTTGTTTCAGCAGGCTCTTGGTCAAACATTGAGCCGGAAGAGATTGTGGCGTCGCTGCTTGTGGCCTACCTGGGTTTGTTGGCTGGCCATGCATCTGGCCACATAGCATTTCGGTATCCCCAACTGCCCTCAACTGAGATAGCTGTAAATAACATTGCCACAGAATTTGCCTCATCTATTCCCACTCAGCCAAATCTGCACTTTGCGCAACACTTTGCCCAGTACCTTCCTCTACGCGTACGACCTTGCAACACACCTTGGGAGGCCATTGAGAATGCATATCGGGAGATCAAGAGGAATAAGAGTCGAAAACCTTTTGCCAACGACATCTTCTGGCGCTATCCTCAACTTTCTCATTTACGTCAGACAGGGATTCATCTGCCTCTATCTGTCTCGATTGAGCAACTCACTGATGGATTCACAATGGAGAGAGATGATGGTCAAATGGGAGGTGAACCATTAGGCGAGTCGCAATTCTCCTCTCATTACAGTGACCTCACGATCCAAATTGCACCGGGCGGTCAAGAGCTACTCTGGTGTTATGCACCTAGCCAATATAGAGAGGAATTTGTGCATTCTATGCAGCGGCGCTTTGAGGCGTTTGTTGCCAAGGTTGTATCTTCCCAGGGTGACATCCGTTGGCAGGATGTCTCGCTTTTGGATGATGAGGACCGTCAATGTCTGAGAAACTGGAACAGAACCGAGGTGGCATATGATGCGTATACATCAATTGCCCAGCTCTTTGCCCAACAGGCAAGTCGAACGCCCCATCTGGATGCTGTAATCGTTAATGACATTGGGCTAAGTTACCAGCAGTTGCATGACCGCTCTAACCAGCTCGCCCATTATCTACAGACATTGGGGGTGGGTCCAGAAGTTGTCGTCGGGGTCTGTCTCAATCGGTCCCATCATTTGCTCATTGCCCTGCTCAGTATCTTGAAAGCGGGGGGCGCATACCTGCCACTGGATCCAACCTTTCCCCATGAACGGTTGGTCTTCATGATTGAAGATGCCAACGCACCGGTTCTGATTACCCAACGGTCGCTCGAAGAACAGGTAAACGCAGCTATCCAAGGATATAAAAGTGGGGGAGCAGTTGCCAACCAAGCTGAATGCTTCTCTCCACAAAATCAATCCACAACAGTTGTGTTGATTGACAAAAGCTGGCCCGCCATTGAGCGCCATTCAACGGAGGATACGCTTCCCACTTCTCCGTCATCTGTCTCCTCATCTATATCAGTTTCCCCTCTCGCTTATATCATCTACACCTCCGGTTCGACTGGCAAACCCAAGGGTGTCATGGTAGAAGAACGAAATGTCCTAAATTTTTTCGTTGGGATGGACAGAGTGATCCCTCACAAGGTGGGTGATGTTTGGTTGGCTGTAACCAGCTTATCTTTTGATATATCCGTTTTAGAGCTGTTATGGACTCTTTGCCGCGGCTTGACCGTTCTCATCTATGGAGAGGATGGCGAAAATGCAGATGATGAGAGTTTCTTGCAAGACAACTTGTCAGCACCTAGATTAGAGCACATGGCAGAGCATGTAGCAGACCCCTCAGTCGACCCTACACCGACTCTTGACTCGAACCACTCTGTCAACCCCATCGGCTTTAGCCTGTTCTATTTTGCTAGTGACGAGAGCGAACAAGGAGAAGCAGACAAATATGAGCTGCTATTGGAGGGGGCAAAATTTGCCGATACCCATGGCTTCGAGGCGGTTTGGACGCCAGAGAGACACTTCGAAGCCTTTGGTGGAGTCTTTCCAAACCCCGCTATAACTAGTGCCGCCCTGGCTACGGTGACAAGAAATATCCAGATTCGGGCAGGGAGTTGCGTCTTGCCCTTGCATAATCCTGTAAGGGTGGCCGAAGAGTGGGCCGTCATCGATAATCTTAGTAAGGGCCGCATTGGCCTATCATTTGCCGCCGGCTGGCACCCCAATGATTTTGTTTTGGAGCCTAACCACTTTGCCAACCGCAAAGAGATTATGTTGCAACAGATCGAAACCGTTCGTCAACTGTGGCGCGGTGAGGCTGTCACGTTAGAGGGTGGCAATGGTCCAGCAACGATCCGCACATTGCCTAGGCCGATTCAGCCCGAGCTGCCTACTTGGCTTACGGCAGCCGGAAACCCAGAAACATTTAGAGAAGCAGGACGACTTGGCTATCATGTACTGACCCATCTTCTCGGCCAGAGTAAAAGCGAAGTGGCCAGCAAAATTCAGATCTACCGTGATGCATGGCAGGCCGAAGGGCATCCGGGCCAGGGGCACGTGACCCTTATGCTCCACACCTTTATCCACGAAGATATGGATGAAGTCAAGTCTTTAGTACGAGGTCCATTGACTGCCTATCTTCGCTCCTCTCTCTTTCTAATTCAGAAAGCGGCTTGGACGTTTCCTACCTTTCAACAGCGGGCCTCTGAAACGGGCAAAACAGTCATACAGTTGCTAGATGAAGAAGAGCTGAGCCACGAGGAGATGGACGCGCTACTTGCCCATGCATTTGAACGATATTTTGAAGAGAGTAGCCTTCTGGGCACGCCAGACAAAGTGCGTAAGATAGTGAAAGAGTTGGCTCTCTGCGGGGTAGATGAAATTGCCTGTCAGATTGACTTTGGACTCCCTACCCTGCTTGTGCTTGCCTCCCTTCCCTTATTAGGTCGAATTCAGAACGAAATTCGCGATGAGATGCAAGTGGCGGCTACGCAAGATTTTGAGCGGGGAGGGCAAAAGAAGAGCCTGCAAGCGGTTCAATTATACTCTGCTTCGTTTGAAAATCGGAGTTTGGTCTCTCCTATTGAGGCGGCGGAAAACTCCGATTTTCAAAGCGACCGCAGTATAGCAGCCCACTACCCCTTCCAACATCCAATCCAGAAACAGGCTCTTAATCAACATAAAAATGGTTCAACAGAATCTCAACGCGCCATCTGGTCTATTCCAGAGCTGATTCAGCAGCACAATGTGACCCATTTTCAGTGTACACCCTCTATGATGCGAATGCTGATGGCAGACAAGACGATGACAGACGCATTAGGTTGCCTGAAAACCTGTCTTATTGGGGGGGAAGCATTCCCTCAATCATTGGCCGACGACCTGCTACCTCACATAAATGGACACCTGATCAATATGTATGGTCCTACGGAGGCGACCATTTGGTCTGCAACCCATCCGGTGATCTCTGCGGAGTCAGCCATTCCCATTGGTAAGCCGATTGCAAATACCCAGCTCTATATTGTGGACAAAGCACTCGATCCCGTTCCAATCGGGATGCCAGGTGAGCTACTCATCGGCGGGCATGGGGTGGTTAGAGGCTATCTAAATCGGCCTGAGCTGACGGCCCAACGATTTATTGCTGACCCATTTCAAGCAGAGTTACTTCAAGCAAGGCCGTTTCAAATAGCTTCATTACACACTAACCGATTGGAAGCGCACCCACCGTCTGCTACTTTGTACCAACAAACGAGCAATCACAAACTCTATCGCACCGGCGACCTAGCGCGTTTCCGAGCCGATGGGCAGATTGAATTTCTTGGCCGTCAGGATTTCCAGGTAAAGCTAAGGGGTTATCGTATTGAGCTGGGTGAGATTGAAGCTTGCCTAAGTAAGCATCAGGCGGTTCAAGATGCCGTTGTGATTGTGCGCGAAGATGTACCTCATGATAAGCGATTGGTCGCTTATCTGCTTCCCAAAAAGGGACGGGAAACGCTACCCGTTGACTCCTCTCCCTCTGATACGACGTTACGAGCCTACCTCACATCATCGCTCCCAGAGTATATGATACCGGCCCACTTTGTCTGGCTGGATGAGTTTCCGCTAACGCCAAACAAAAAGACGGATAGGGCGGCATTCCCTGCACCAATAGGCAACAATGCCATACAAAACAGCCCTGTACAAAGCAGTTCTAACCAAAAAGTTGATCCTCAGTATGGGACTGAGCTTGGTGCTCTTTCTAGAATAGACACAGCAAGCCAACCCGCATGGAATGGGAGCGTTCCACCTCAATCTGCTCAGCAAACGAAAGGACCCGAGCAGCTATACTCGGCATCGACTCACAACGGCCGCACTATAGTAGATGGACAAGCTGCGCAGATTATCAACATCTGGCAACGATATCTGAACGTCTCGCAGATTGGTTTTGATGACAACTTCTTTTCTCTTGGTGGGCATTCACTTCTTGCTGTACAAGTTCATCGCCAACTTTGCAACGAATTGCATCTCCAACTGACCATCGCGGATATCTTTCGCTATACCACAGTGCGTTCCCTCTGCGGGTTTCTACAGAGTCAGGAGAGCAGTATCACATCCGTTCAGCGACAAGCCTTAGATAGGGCCGCCTTGCGTAAACACGCCCTTGGCAATCGAATCCTCGGGCGCAGACGGCGATAAAGGCACGGACAGGTAATTAGTAGGAGTAGCGCATGGCACAAGCAAGTGCCCCACTAAGTATCGAGCATCATTCGGCAGACTATATAGATTACATCGGCAACGAGATCGCTATCATTGGCATGGCCTGCCGAGTGCCAGGCGCAGAAACACCTGACCAGCTTTGGCATAATGTTGTTCATGGTGTTGAGTCTGTTCAACGCTATAGCGATGATGCTTTGCGTGAAGCGGGTGTGCCGGAAGACCTAATCCGCAACCCAAACTATGTAAAGGCAGGACTACCTCTCCAAGGCATGGATCTCTTTGACCCAGGCTTCTTTCAGCTTCGGTCTGTGGATGCCCAGGTGATGGACCCTCAACATCGTCACTTTTTAGAGTGTGCCTGGGAAGCGCTGGAGGACGGTGGTTATGATCCAGAACGGTTTCCAGGACGAATCGGTGTCTTTGGTGGCTCTGGTCACAACACCTATTTCCCAACCCATGTGCTGACTAATCAGTCATTGCTCGAATCCGAAGGGTACTTTCTTTTACGTCATACAGGCAATGACAAAGACTTTCTAACGACCCGGGTTTCATACACCTTTAACCTCACTGGTCCCAGCATTAATGTGCAGACAGCCTGCTCTACATCGTTGGTTGCTATTCATCTTGCGGCCCAGTCTTTACTTTTGGGCGAGTCTGACATGGCGTTAGCGGGCGGCGTAACAATCGAGCTCCCCGACCGACAGGGGTACCTCTACCAGCCAGGGGAGATCTATTCATCCGACGGGCATTGCCGCGCGTTTGATGCAGATGCAGATGGCACGATCTTTGGGAGTGGTGTAGGAATCGTCTTGCTGAAGCGATTGGAAGATGCCCTAGCCAGCCAGGATCCTATCCATGCGATTCTTTTGGGTACGGCCATCAACAATGATGGTCTAGATAAGGCCAGCTACCTAGCGCCCAGCGTCCAAGGGCAAACATTAGCCATCAGTGAAGCGCTCCATATGGCTGACATCAAAGCAGACACGATTCAACTTGTGGAAGCTCATGGCACGGGTACGCCATTAGGCGACCCCATTGAGATTCAAGCCTTAACTGACGCCTTTCGCCAATCTACCAAAGGAATAGCCACCTGTGCGATTGGTTCAATCAAGACCAATATTGGCCATTTGGATACGGCGGCAGGCGTTATCGGCCTGATCAAAACCGTGCAGGCGCTGAAACATCAGACACTCCCCCCTAGCCTTAACTACCGAACGCCTAACCCTCATATTCCCTTTGAAGAAAGCCCCTTTTACGTAAACACCCAGCCAAAAAATTGGGTGCCGCTAACAGATATACCGAGGAGAGCAGCAGTCAGTTCACTAGGTGTTGGTGGCACCAATGCCCACGTTATTCTACAGGAAGCGCCATCCAAAGAGTATCAGAATCTCTCAACTTTATCATCTACAACTAAACCACCTCAGACAACGGTCCCCACGGTCCCCTCTGGAGAGTTTGGGGACTCGTGCTACCTGCTCCCTCTCTCTGCCTTGACGGCTACCTCTCTCGAGAACAATACGACGCGCCTAGCTGATTACCTGGAAGCTTTTTATAGCTCAAATGACCCTTCGAAGGATGAAAAAGCTCATGCGATTCTATCTAAATCTCCAAATCTTTTTTTAGGGCAAAAATTGGATCCATCCGACCTCGGGGCGCATTCCACTCACGCTCATTTGGCTGACGTGGCTTTTACCTTACAACAGGGGCGACGGGCATTCAAGCTTCGTCGGGTGGTAGCTGGCCGCAATCATCAAGAGATTCTCCAAGCTATCGAGTGCCGATCGCGTCACCAGATTCGTGAACACGTTCAGTCTGAGAAAGAGCCAAAGATTGTCTTTATGTTTCCAGGTGGGGGCAGCCAGTACCCTGGCATGGGCCAAGATCTGTACGAGCAGGAAACGGTCTATCGAGAAGCCGTTGATCAATGTTTGAGCATTCTACAGACTATCTCAGCACGAGAAATCTCAGCGCAAGAAGTATCCCCGATCGATGGATCCTATCTAGATTTCAAAGCGCTTCTTTACCCGGCTGTTGAGAAACGAGAAGAGGCCAGGGAGCAGTTGACCCGACCCGCCTATTCGTTACCAGCTCTTTTTATCACTGAGTACGCCTTAGCCCAACTTTGGCTTTCATGGGGTATTCAGCCCTGGGCGTTGATTGGTCATAGTATGGGCGAGTATACGGCGGCTTGTCTGGCTGGCGTCTTTTCGGTCGCTGATGCACTTCGCATTGTAACCCTGCGCGGCAAACTCTTTGAAACCTTGCCTCAAGGAGCCATGCTGAGCGTCTATCTGGATGAGCCGACGCTACAAGCCCTTTTACCAGCGTTGCTATCTATTGGAGCTATCAATAGTGCCACTTCCTGCGTGGTCTCTGGTTCACGACAAGAGATCGACGCGTTTGAGGCATTGTTGAATCAACGCGAGATCGAAGCCCGACGCTTGCCTATCCAAGTAGCGGCCCACTCGCCGTTGCTGGAACCCATTTTAGCCCCATTTGAAGAGGTTCTCCGGACGATTCCTATAAGCACCCCGACCATCCCCTTTATCTCCAATGTAACAGGTCACTGGATCAAAGCGGAGGAGGCAACTGATCCTAAGTATTGGGTCAGCCACCTTCGAAGGACAGTGCGCTTTTCCACTGGGCTGCAGACCCTTATGGGCGACGACCCAACAACATTTATTGAGGTAGGACCGGGCCATACCCTCACTTCGCTGTTCCGGCAGCAAAAAGGAGAGAAACATCATGTCGCACTCTCCAGCATGAGGCACGAGCGTGAGCCTATTTGTGATCGTCAAGAGGCCCTCTTGGCGCTCGGTGAACTATGGACAACAGGTGTTGAGATCGATTGGTCTAAGCTTAACCCGAAAGGGCGACGTATCTCTTTGCCAACCTACGCATTTGATCATCAACGATACTGGCTCGAGCCGGACAAGGGTACTGTTGTGAGAGGGGGTTCAGAGCCCCCTGCTCCTCAGCAGCAACTGGCTAAAGAGTTATCGACCAAAGAGATATTGACCAAAGGGTTGGTGAAGCAACCCAAGCTATCAGATTGGTATTATGAACCCATTTGGAGGCATATCCCCAGTGAGACAGGGTTTAACCAAATGGGTATAGGTGAAAAGGAGGACGAACAGTCAACCGGCCCTCAAACTTGGCTGATCTTCTTGGATCGGGTTGGTATTGGCCAACAGTTGTGTAATGAGCTAGAACGGGAAGGAAAAACGGTTGTCCGAGTCACCATGGACAACAATTATCAGAAAGTAACCTCGCAGGAGTACAGGCTACAGCCCGCACAACGAGAGCATTATATCTCCTTAATCCAGTCCCTAGATGACGAGAACCTCCAGCCTGAACGGATCATCCATTTGTGGACCCTCTACCAGCACGATTCGCGCCAGTCACTAATTGAGGCGTATGAAGGCTGTGAAGAGCTAGGCTTTTTGAACCTACTCTACTTGGCCCAGGCCATAGGGGAGATGGCTTGGGAACACCCTCTTTGGATTCAGATGATTACCAACGGACTCTATGCAGTGGGCCGAAAAGAAGTGGTCTATGCACCTGAAAAGGCAACCTTGATTGGCCCGGCATTGGTCATACCCCAAGAGGTTCCTAATGTCTCTTGTCAGATTGTTGATATTGAACTGCCACCCCTTCAGGCTGGCTTATGGAGAAGTGTTAAGCAAATGGGGGCACAGCTATGGCAGCAAATCATGCCTGCTTCTAGTCAAGCCGGCAAGGGATGTATTCACAATGGCAGTCAGCTTCTTCCTATTCTCTCTATCCTTCATTATCCACCAGAAGAGCATCAGATTGTCCTTCGTGATACAGGAGCATGGGCGGCCCATATCTCACCAGCCAGGCTGGGTCAATCTAACCTGTCCGCTGAAGGCACGTCTGTATCTTCTATGCTTCGGCAAAGAGGTGTTTACATCATCACAGGTGGGTTGGGTGGAATAGGGTACACCGTCGCTACCCATCTTGCAGGGACTTACCAGGCACGTTTGGTTCTTATGAGCCGTACACCGCTTCCTTATCCGTCTGATTGGGATCAATGGCTAGACACCCATGGCTTTAGCCATCCTATCAGTCAAAAAATAGCTCAGGTACGGACTTTAGAAGAGCTAGGGGCATCTGTCTTGGTCCTCAGTGCCGATGTAGAGGATGAACAGCAGGTAGCCCAAGCACTCCAGGAGGCAAAAGAGCGATGGGGGGCCATCCACGGCCTGTTCCATGCTGCGGGAATCCTGGATGATCAGACGATCCACCTAAAAGAAGGAGCTTCGGCTCTGCGAGTGCTAGCCCCCAAGATTCGAGGAATCCTTAACCTGAGCCAAGCGTTACATGAAGAATCGCTCGAATTTATCCTCCTCTTTTCCTCCACCAGTACCTTTCTGGCTCCGGCAGGTCAGGTGGACTATGTGGCAGCGAACGCTTTTCTGAATGCATATGCCCAACACAAGGCAGGGCCTAATGATCCCCCCTATCTACCTAGTGATGAGGTGGTGGGCAAAAAGAGGCTCATTGAAAAAGCCCACGATGAGGGGTGCAAGATAATCGCCTTGAACTGGGGAATGTGGCAAAACATGGGCATGACAGCCGCTGATCGCCCTGGGGCGTTCCACAAGCCAATTACCAAAAAGTCTACTTACAAAAAGTCAACTGTCCAAGCTCCGCTGCTCAAAAGTCATTGGGAATCCGTTGCTGTGCGATGGCCAAGCCATCCACTTCTCGACCAGCTTGCCGCCAAGAGTGATACTGAGACAACCTATATCACGACGTATCAGGCAAATGGCAACTGGTTGTTGGATGAACATCGTCTTAAAGGCCTCCATGTAGAAAGTGTTCAAAAACATACAGCCGTCATGCCTGGAACAGGCTATATTGAAATGATCGCAGCGGTCGTAGAGCAGAGTGGTATGGTGTCAGATGGTAAGGCTGACGCTTTCCAGATTCAGGATCTATTCTTTCTGTCCCCTATATTGCTTCTGGAGAAAGAGACCAGGCAAGTTCGATTGACCCTTAAAAAGAGCCAAGTAGATGAGTATACGATCCAAGTTAGCAGCCTAAACGAGAGCAGTCTAAATGGGGGAGAATGGGTAGAACATGTTTGTGCTCAGGTGTTGCCGCTCAATGAGTCACGCCCGGATGCGTTTCACATCTCTACAGTTTTGGCACGTTGTGGGCATGAGCAAATCAACTATAGGCCCGGCCAACAGGAGACTCACCAAGAACGCTATTTGGCTTTTGGCTACCGTTGGAAGAATCTGCGCGAAATTCACTTTGGTGCTCAAGAAGCTGTGGCGAAATTGGAGCTATTGCCTGACTTTGTAGCAGATACAAAAGCGTATCGATTGCATCCAGCACTCTTCGATTTGGCTACTAGCTTTGCGCTCCCTCTAATCCCTGGTTACCAACAATCAGAGGGAGTCTATGTCCCTGTCTCGTATGGCAGCCTAAAGATCTATCATCCTTTGCCTCCTAAGATTACTAGTCACGCCAGACTTAAATCCTCTATGGGCCTTGATTTTCCAACCTTCGATGTTACCATTGCCAATCAACAAGGCGATGTGCTTGCAGACATTCAAAATTTCGTCCTCAAACGGGTGAACCCCGATGAGCTACAGTCAGGACCACCTCTTCCGTCACGTCACACTGATTCACCACCCCCTCTTCTAGAACGGATGACGGCCCAAGGGATTCTGCCACATGAAGGCGTTGCCATCATCGAGCAGGTTCTGAATCAAGGATGCCCCTCAACGATCTATGCTTCGTCTTTATCGCTACCAGAACTACAACAGGCTGTTGAAGCGGATGGTTCTCAAAGGCCTAGAGCGCGAGAGAATGAGCAGGTGGATGGCACCGGTACCCACGTTGAGACCCAACGACCTTCTCATCTGACGAATCACTATATCGAACCCAAAAATTCGACTGAACGGCAGCTCGTTGAGCAGTGGCAGAAATCTCTTGGCGTACGCCCGATTGGTATCCATGATGACTTTTTTGAGTTGGGGGGACACTCGTTAATTGCGGTACGTCTTTTGGCCAAGATGAAGAAGATGTTTGAGGTCAATATATCATTGGATATTCTCTTTGAAGCGCCAACGATCGAGAAACTGAGTCAGCTGATTAACGCTAAGCAGCAGCAAAATAACATTCATCCAATCGATGTAAAACAGACCGGTATTATGCATAGTGATTTCAATTATGCTGGCTCTGCGCAGAGCGACGCAACAGATCCGATTAGCCAAGTAAGTTCCAAGTATGCACAATCGGCCAAAGATTGGTCCCCGCTGGTTCTGATTCACTCCGGCGCCCCCGATATGAGTCCCTTCTTTTGTATTCATGGGGCTGGCGGCAATATCTTAAATCTTCACTCATTGGGCAAGTATCTTGGGCATGGACGATCGTTTTTTGGAGTGCAGGCTCAGGGTGTTGACGGAATCCACTCACCGTTGCGTTCAATATCCAATATGGCAACCTTCTATTTGTCCGCAATACGAGAAATTCAACCATGCGGACCCTATCTACTCGGCGGCTATTCAGGTGGTGGTGTCGTTGCTTTAGAGATGGCTCAACTGCTCAGAGAAGCAAAAGAGGAAGTGGCTTTGGTGGTCTTTTTGGATACGTTTCACCCCTCTATCGAGGCGCAAAGAACGCCTCTTTATCAGCACGTACATCAATTGTTGCAGCAAGGCCCTCGGTATCTACGGAAACGCTACAGTGAGCGGAGGGCAAAATCAGAAGAGGAGGTTCAGCAAGAAAATATCCTTTCCTATGTAGAAAGCAATCCAGATGATATCATTCCCATCGAGTTCCGTGAAGCCTATCTTGTTCATCACTTTATTCAGGCATTGAGTATATATCAACCCCAACCATATGAGGGGAGAGTCGCCCAGTTTACGGCCAGTAATACTTGGAGCATGTACCAACATGCTGGCGCGTCTCGAGGCTGGGAAGCCGTTCTACCGAACCTAGAGATCTACACGGTACCTGGCGATCACGATAGTATGGTCATCGAGCCAAACGTGGGCATCTTAGGTGCTCGGCTTACATCTTTGCTAGCTTCTGTAGATAGTCAGTAGTCCACAGTCGTTTGGTCGCTCAGTCCAAAGTCGACTCTGTCGGGCCATTCCCAGTGCGGTCTGCTCGGAGAAATAGGACGCGGATTAGATGGATTGGAGTTTTTCATCCTCTGTGGTGCTTGCTCCATGAAAAACTATTGATAATGAGCAGATCCATGAGGAATACGGAATATACTGTGAGTGTAGCGCAGACGGGATCTACTAATAGTGGATAGTTCGGCAAAAGTCACATACGAGACCAGATCCGCACGAGCCGTGCTAACTGGGCATCAGTGTGTGACTCTTGCTCTGTTGCCATAATGGACATAAAGCAGGCGAATAACCTAAAGGGGCGACTGGATCAGGCAGCCGCAAATTGCTTCGTCGTAAAAACTTCAGGTAGATATTCTTCGTTAACGTGGAAGAGCTCGTCGACCATATCCTGTATCTCTCTCAGGGATAATACGGCAGCTGTTAAGGGATCGTTGGCAATGGCCTGGTAAATAAGACGCCGATCCCCAGTTAACGTCGCCTCTACTGTCATCTCCTCGATCTGTGCGCTTAGGTTTGTAAGTACTGCGCATTGAGATGGTAATTCGCCTACGTGTACAGGCTCCAAACCCTTACGAGTAGCCCAAACAGGCACTTCCACACATGCATCCTGCGGCAAATTAGGAATCAACCCTTTGTTGGCAACATTCCCATTAAACGTAAACGGGTCACCGCCTTCCATCGCGTTGATAATATAGGCGGCATATTCATGTCCCCGCTCCAGGTCAAGTGTATCTTGAGCGAACCACTCCTGAATCGTCTCTCGCCAATTGTCCTTGCGGTCGGTATATGCTTTTAGGATGTAGGCATATTCACCAGGGTTCCATCCTGTGCCATGAGTGCAGTATGTTTCAATTAGATCAGGGCGTTTGCGAAACCACCAATTGTATTCAGAGTTATGTCCACTCGATTCGGTAACATAGTGGTCAAAGGCTAAGTACATCTCATTGCGGACCTGCTCTTCATTATAGATCTCTTCATTCTCGGTAATCGCCTTATGAATGAGCGGATAGGCGTCTTTGCCATTCCATTCATAATCTAAATACCAAGCCATGTGATTGATGCCAGCACATGTGTAGGTAATCTCCTCCATGGGTGCCCCAATCCAGCGAGCAAGCTTCTCCGCCGTACCCTGGACACTATGGCAGAGCCCCGTCAACTGAATGTCTGTCTCCCGTTCCATTGCCCGACACAACATGGCCATTGGATTCGTGTAGTTAAGCATTAGAGCATTAGGACAGAGTTGCTCCATATCTTTGGCAATATCCAGCATAGGTGGAATTGTACGCAGCACGCGGAATATCCCAGAAACACCCCGTGTGTCTCCCACATTGATATCGACACCGTACTTTTTGGGAATTTCAATATCGTGTCGCCAAACATCAACCGGACTAGCCAAAATTGTTACAACCACATAATCAGCCCCCTGTAGGGCTTCTTTGCGATCCATGGTGGCGGACACGGTTGCGGGATATTCTCCGGCCTGAACAATGCGATTGATAGCTCGATTGGCAAAGTCCAGCCGTTCAGCATCAATATCCATTAGACAGATTTCAGCAGATTCTAATAGGGGGAAGGTAAGTACATCCTTTACCAATTTACGGGTGAAGCCAAAGCTACCAGCACCAATGAACGTAATTTTTGGCATCCTTATGGGTCTCCTTATTTTTCACATGAAATGTTATCATATTGTAATATACCTATCAGATGTTATCTGATAGAGTTCTGAACGAAATTACTAAGGTTTATTTACCTTAAAAAGTCAACATCGTAATCCATAGATCGCAGCGGAGGAGACACCCTCAAACGTTGATCCGCTCTCACGAAAAATTGTACACTCCATCCAGTGCGGTCTACAGACCTTCTACTAAGCTGATAGATGGCCAGAAAAGTTCTGCCCTCTCTTTGCCGAATGATCCAGAGCAGATTGAACAAGCGTCGGGACAAGACTTTTCTAACGAAGTATATCAATGCAGTTTAGCAAAGACGTTACTTTAGTCGGTTCAAATTCGTCACCATTCACAATTCCACTAGTTAGTCCTTTTTGCAGTAGATTCATTGCTCTATATAATTGTGTTGTGATCGAATATCAAGCTGTCTCTGACAAGTCTGGCTTAGCTGGAGAGCGAATAGTTGATAGCGCTTTTATATACTTAAACGAAATATGTATTCTTAAACATCGGAAATTATGTTTCCGTGGTCGGAGTCTTCTGAATGCTGCCAATTACAGAAACCAGATTACAAATTGGGCATGCAACCGAACCTGGTTCGCAAAGTACAAAAAATGATGATGCCTACTTAATCTTCCCTGCGTATTATACCCCAGATATAGAATCATCGGTATCCGTTCCTATCCGCGTTGCCATTGTGGCCGATGGTCTGGGTCATGATGGTGTTGGGGGCGTAGCTAGTCAATTAGCTGTAGAGAAGATCTACAGTGTCATTAGCGAGCTACAGTCTACCCCAATTCAAGAAAGGATGGCAGAGGCATTCCAACGAGCGAATGCCGATGTGTTCCGAGGGGCAACTGAGGATTCGTCTTTGCTTGGGATGGGAACGAGCGTGGCGGCGGTGGCCATTGTTCAAGATGAACTTTACCTCTCCCATGCTGGAAATACCAGGGTTTATCTCAACCGAAATGACGAATTTTGGCAGCTAACAACCGATCATACATGGACAAATGAAGCCCTTCAAGAAAATAAGCTAACTTTTGAAGAAGCTGTTAGCCATCCGAAACGCGATGTTGTTATACGTAACCTCGGTGCAGAATCAACGATTCGGGTGAATCAGGAGATCAATGATCGGTCCATTAGTAACTTTGTTGATATCCGTTCTGTCCCCACCTCTGATCGCATCAAGCTGCAAAACGGAGATACGGTTCTCCTCTGTAGTAAAGGGCTTTGGAATGTTCTGAGTGATGAAGAAATCCAAGCCGTCATCAGCCAAAATCCACCAGAAGAAGCGGCCTATCGTCTAACCAATCTTGTAACAGGCCGCGAGGGTGCAGACGATGCAACGGTTGTCCTATTTAATTGGAACAGCCAAAGCAATACGCCCGCTGCCTTAACAACGACGTCCCGTAGGCGAATCCCCGTCGTTGCATGGCTTGCAGCGATTGCTCTATTCGTTGTTACGGGCATCGCTCTTTGGCTCCTTTCGCAAGATAATTTTAGGATGCCAGAATTGAGTGCGTTGTTACCAATAGTGACTTCAACTAGTGTGGCTGGTGAAATACCTCTGCCTAGTACCCTTGAGCCTGGAGAGGTTCAGACGAGCCCTATTAGTGACGCTATGACCGCCACAGCAAGCTCAGAAGATCAGTCGGCAGTTGTTACGGTGGACGGATCTTCCGCGTTAACGATTGAACGCCCAGACCAAGAGGGAGAACAAGGTGTTATTACATCCTCTCTCCCAATTACGGGGCCACTTATGGGAACCTTATCATTAACAGACACAGCAACGTTGCAGCCAACAGAATCGTCTAGCACTGAAATCGCAAGCAGCTTATCTCAGACATCGACTGTAACAGATACGCCCGGGTCACCCGAATCAGCAGAGACGCCAGAGCCAACAGAGACACCGGAGGCCCCAACGCCACCGGATAATGACGCCTCATCACCAGTGTCCACTACGGAACTTGCTCCAGCACAGCAGACCGCTGAGGCAGTTCGTAATGCTATCTTTGTGACCTTGACGGCCCGGGCCGGCGGCGAAAGTGAGGTGGCCGAGACACCGACTACGATACAGACAGTTCCTGTAGATACCAATACACCAACATCTACTCGCGTGCCGACAAACACGGACACACCTGTTCCAACGGAGACAGAGACACCTGTTCCGACGGAGACGCCAACCGCAACCCAAACGCCAGATATTGAGGCAACCCAAGAGGCAAGAGCTAATGAGGTCGCTACATCGTTAGCAGCCACCTTGACGGCTCTACCAACGGAGACACCAACAGAGACACCTTTCCCAACAGATACAGCGACAACTACATCAACAGCTACGTCAACAGAAGAGCCAACAGTAACGCCATCCCCCACATCTACGCCAGATCAGGAGGCCACGGCCACCAAACTCGCCAACGAAGTTGCTACATCGATTGCCGCAACCCTGACGGCTTTACCGACCGATACCGACGTTCCAACCGCAACGCGAACGCCACGCCCTACCCGTACTCGAAGCCCTACCCGTACCCAAAGTCCTACTTCTACCTCAACATCGGTACCAACTTTAACGCCTTCGTCAACCGCAACGCCTTTACCAACATCGGACCTGCAGGCTACCAGTACGGCCATTGCTCAAGAATTAGCCACGTCAGTGGCGGCGACCCTAACGGCTTTCCCAACCGAGCGACCCACGCGCGTTGCATTGGCGGTAACATCTTCTTCCAATTCAACACGGACACGAACGCCGACAGCTACAGAAACACCGAACAGAGATGCAACTGAAACTGCCGACGCCAACCGTTTGGCTACTTCTGTAGCTGCAACCTTGACTGCTTTCCCAACCAGTACACCAACGAGAACATTGCGACCAACGAATACCGCATCACCAACGGCTACAGCCACAGAGACGGCAACCGAAACGGCTACAGCTACGGAAACAGCGACCAAAACAGATACGCCAACCCATACTGCTACCCCGAACCAAGAGGCGACGAGTACTGCGCAAGCCAATGCACTTAATACATCTGTTGCCGCTACATTGACAGCTATGCCAACAAATACACAGACTCCGACACCCACCGTCACACAGACATCTACACCGACAACAAGACCAACGAATACACCAGTTCCAACACCTACACCAGATTTGGCTGCATCTGCTACGTCAGAATATGAAGCATTTGAGACATCCGTTGCTGCGACGCTTACTGCATTGCCGACAGAAACGCCAACTAGAACACCAACGCCCAATGGCACTGCAACTCGACAGTTTGGAATTCAGCAAGCGGCTACGAGAATTGCGGCCACATTGACAGCTCGCCCAACATTTACACCAACGTCACCAGACACACCAACACCGGAAGATACACCGACATCCCGCCCCATCTCTACATCGACAGCCACGCAAACTCAGACGCCCGTTCCACAGGGAGGCGTGCAACTAACGGCACCAGGGCCAGGAGCTGATGTGCAAGGTCGGACGCGATTTGAATGGTCACCCGGCTTTGCATTGCAGCCAGGCTTTGGACTAGAGGTTGTTTTCTGGCAAGTAGGTCAGAATCCCATAGCCAATGGGTTTGGCCTTGCTGCGCCAAGCATAGACGGACGTGTTGATGTCAACCTAAGTACATTGGACAGTAATGCCGACCATCCACTTGAACCTGGTGATTACTTATGGGGAGTCATTCTTGTACGTACTGATCCCTACGAGCGGATCCAGTCGTTCGGGGAAGGACGTACGATCCGCTATAACCGAAGCGGTGGGGGATCATCAGGCTCTGGCTCAGATTCAAGTGGGGGCGGCGATACTTCAGGGGAGTAAGAATGAGAAAGTTTGAGGAAGAGAAAATTACCGAAAACAGATCTGCTCAAAATCAGATCAAGCCCAATACTTTTCGTGCCATTTGGATCATGGTCATGGTTATAGCCGCTATGGCCCTGATTATCCCAACCGCCTGGTCTTCATCACGCCTGTCATCGTCCCATACGCCTATCACAGGATGGTCATCAAACATACCTTCTTTGCCCGCGGCATTAGCCAGTACAAATGCAATCGCTTATGACGAAGATAAAGATGGCAACGACGACTACATCTATCTTATCGGTGGGCGCAATAACATTGACCCATTTACATCGAATGTTGTCCATGTGGGAACAATCGGCGACAATGGTACAATTATCAGCTGGGGGACAACCAGCCCCCTGGATGAACCAGTCTATCTGCATTCCGTAAGTGCTTCTGATACCCACATCTATCTGGTAGGTGGATGGAAAGGGAATGAGACTATGCTTCCGAATGTCTATCGGGCACAATTCATGTCGGGTGGACAACTAGGTCCGTGGCAACGCGAGGCTACAGACTATCCGACCAAGGTCAATCAGCATAGTACCGTTATCGTCAACAATCGGCTATATAGCATCGGCGGATTTACTGGCGTTCCTGGCAGCAAAGGGATAGCTGATGTCAAATTTGCCGACATTAATCCAGACGGCACCTTAGGTGAATGGCTTCCGACAACAGCTTATCCATTTGCTGTGCGCCGACATGCTGCTGTCAGCATAGGGAATAAAATATACGTTACGGGCGGGATTGATGTTAATGATAGTGCCGTTGACAGTATCTATGTTGCGACTGTTGATCAGAGCAATGGAACTCTAAGTCAGTGGACTCTTTTACCAGTGGCAATGCCACAGGCCATTTTCTACCATCAAGCAGCCTATCATGATGATAAGCTGGTCGTGATGGGTGGGAAGAATGTCAACAATGGACCAGATCGTAGTTCTGTTGATGGACTTCCTATTTCTATCGATGGCACATTGGGCACATGGCAGGCATTACCATCTATGCCAAAGGCACTCTTTCGATTTGCAGCCGTAGTTGCCAAGCGGCTTGAATCAGATTATCTCTTCATTCTCAGTGGTGGCCAAGGAGCCAACGGCTCACCAACTTTGGTGAGCGATGTATATCATTCAGCGATACCACAAACACCTACAGCAACACCAACAGCCACTTCTACACCGACAACAACGCCAACACCTACACCAACTGTAACGCCAACGCCACAGCTTAACGTATATGTTGATGTGAATAACTCGCCCAGTCATTGGATTGCCCCCAATGAAGAGATTACCTACGTACTCAATTACCGTAACGAAGGTCCCGGGACAGCCGCAAGCCCCATTATTTCTGCAACAATCCCAAACAATACTGAATTCATATCGGGCTCCTCAATACCAAATGAGTCTAGTGTTACCGGACAAGGGGCCGGTGAAACAATCCAGTGGGTTCTCAATGATCTAACCGCCTCAGATTCAGGATCAATTACGTACAAAGTCCGTCGGGTACTACCTACACCTGGCCCCATTGATCCTGCGCTAATTATTCATGTAGATGGGCCGTCGTCAGCCTCATCTGGCCAACAGCTCAACTATACGCTCACGGTCACAAATGACTCAATTGATTTAGACGATACAATTGTGACCCTTCGTGTGCCCGAGGAGGCCGAATATGTAACAAGCAGTGATGGTGGTCGCTTGGTAAATGACACGATCATTTGGGAAAAGCCTACATTACCCGAGGGGCTGCTAGTGTTCAACTTTACCCTAAGCGGTAACTTAACATTTGTCATTCACGAGTATGCGGTTGAGGCTGTTGTACCTCCACCAAGTGGACCAGACATCACGAAGGGGAGCGGCACCATCCCCTTGACGACAACGATTGATGGACTGCCACCAACAGGGGATGGAGACGGGATTACCATCCTAAATAATAACGTTCGTATCTCTTGGGATTATGATGGAAACACAAGTGTATTTCAGGCACTAGGGGTCCAAAATCCTAGCCTGCGTAAAATGATATTCCTGCCATATCTATCTCAGTAGGTAGCCCCAAAAAATTGAGTTTTTGATAGTCAGTCGATCGTAACGCTCATATCCATTAGAGATAACCCTGAATCGTTGTGGTCTACTTTTGTAAGAAGTTGTCTGAAAAAGAGTGCTTAGATGTCATTACTTTAAGGTAGCTTCTAAGTCGTAATCGGCTGTTGCCAATAGCCGATTGTGATCGCATTCTGTCATGAATTCGTAAATGATTCGGCACGTCTCACATGGCCTAATCGTTATACTTGGCTCTGTCATAGGTGAGAATAATCTACTCGTCTAAAATACTGTTGTATTATTCTCACCTATGGCCAACCGCAGTATATCTTGTTATTCTAAACACTGACCCAGTAGGATTAGTTCTATGACCAAGGACGCCCAAACGAGGGAGAAGTTTTTACCCGCAGAGCTGGTCATTCCAGCATTCATTGCCGCTTTTTTTATTGGTATAGCTGCCTTATGTCTTTGGGCGAGCCCTCATCGATTACAAGCCGGGTCCCCAACCCAACCTCTGGCCGAGATTAGGAGCTGGACAGCTCTCCAACCATTGCCCATTGAGATTGCAAACCGCAATGCCATTATCTATAAGAATCACCTAATGGTCTTTGGTGGGAAAAATAGTCTGGGAAAATCTGTACAAGATGTATACTCTGCGCCAATCCTCGCCGACGGAACTTTAGGCCGTTGGTCTGCCGCGTCCCAGTTAAGAGAACCCTTGTATCTTCATTCCCTCGCAGTCTTCAATCAATTTGTCTATGTGATTGGGGGATGGAATGAAAATGCCTCTGAAGATAAAAATAAACCCAATAACACAATTTGGCGGGGAGTTCTAACCGATGATGGACGAGTATCCAGCTGGGAAGATACGGGTACGTACAAAACTGTTGTCACGCTTCACAAATCGGTGGTGATAGGACAACGGCTCTACTCCTTTGGCGGATATGACAATGAGAGTAATAGACCATTATCAGCGGTCTATTACATAGACTTAGATCCGACTACAGGGCATCTCCTCGGTGATTGGCAAATTGGTCCTAGTCTGCCCGAGCCCTTGCGTCGGTTTAGCCTAACCAAAGCCACTATTGATGGAAAGTCGTTTGTTTACATCACCGGTGGCTCAGGGCAGGCGGACAACTCCGCATTCGATAGCGTCTACTACAGTGCGGTGAATGATGATGGCACCTTGGCTGAGTGGCAGATAGGGCCTGACCTAATTGATGGTCGTTACTACCATGACTCAGTCATTCATGACGGTCAGCTCCTGGTTATTGGGGGTAAAAATAGAGATGGGGAATATGGGACAGTATGGTCAGCTCCCATTGGCAATGATGGTGCTTTGGGAAACTGGATCTCATTAACGCCCTTACCGAGTACGCTCTATCGCTTTGCAGCCGTCAAGATGAATCGCTATGGGTCGGACTTTGTCTTTGCCATTGGTGGATATGTAGATACGGCAGTCCAATCTATGGTCTATCGCTCCACCTTTCCAAATACACCTACCCCAACACCTACTGCCACCGCAACAAACACACCAACACCTACGCCGACGTTTACACCTACTCCCCCAATAGATGTTCAATTCAGCCATGAGCCAAGTGGGTGGATCGGGCCTGGTGAAGAAGTAAAGTATAATATTGAATTTACCGTGCTAGATGAACCAATATCCAGCGTGCGAATTGAGAGCGAAATTCCCGAAGGATTGGATTTCGTCGGCAATAGTATTTCGGCAAGTAGCGTTTATCCAGTTACAATTACTCAAAATAGCATCAATTGGCAGATTGGTGATTTAGATAGCCAAGCAAAAGGGGAGATCTCGTACAGGCTTCGGCGCCACGCACCCGTAGTGCCAAGTAACTCTCCGCAAAAAGTGTTCCAACTCAGTCTGAACGGTCCTGCTCAGGCAGAACCTGATACACCTTTCGATTATTCGATTGTATTGGTCAACCGAAGCGCGATTCCTTTTACTAATATTGTTGTCACAAATACACTACCCTTTGCTGCTACGTATCGCCAAGGTGGCGGTGATTTGACAGAAGAAAATGAAGTTGTGTGGACATTACCTATCATTGCTCCTTTTGCCGCCGAAACGTTTACCTACACTATCTCTGCTCAACAGACTGTACTGAACAATCACTATGGTGTAAGCAGTACTGAAGGAGCCCGTGCCGACGGAACTGACTATATATGGACAGAAATTGCCAATACAAGACCTATTGTTGGCGATGCCTTCACGATTATTCATGAAAGCCCCGAAGTCTCATGGTCTTTCAACGAGCGGGATGGTACGTATAACGGTACCCGATTGATGAACCCTTCAATTTCAACGTTCTTGCCGTACCTATCTTCTTCAAAATAGACTTCATGGCTATCGTGACTCAAAAAATCGGGGATTACGAGGTTGGAGAGCAGATTGGACGCGGTGCCGTTGCGGTTGTTTATCGTGCCCGGCATATTCGGACAGGGCAAGAGGCAGCATTAAAGATGTTGTTGCCTCAACATCTTAACAAGGTAAGCTATCTTAATCGATTTGTGAAAGAAGGACAGAATGCCGCTAAGCTTGTCCACCCCAATTTAGTACGAATCTATGAAGCTGGTAAAGCTGATGGACATCCTTATATTGCTCTTGAGCTAATTCATGGTGATACACTATCCAATAAGCTGAATCATCAGGGCAAACTACTTACCACTGCTCAGATTATTCCCATTGTCCAACAGATTGCAGAAGGACTGGAATATGCTCATAATTTGGGCTTTGTCCACCGAGATATCAACCTTAACAATATACTGATCACAGATAAAAATCGAGCAGTCGTTGCGGATTTTGGCATGGCAAGACAGCTGGTATCTGATGAGACAACAACCGTGTTTACCATGGCCGACTATTCAGTTGGAACCCCGTCCTTTATGTCACCTGAACAAGCACGGGGGGATACGGATATCGATCAGCGTGCTGACGTATATAGCCTGGGGGTCATTGCCTATAGAATGTTTACCGGGCGCCTTCCATTTCAGGCAGATAGCCAGACAGCTCTCTTATATAAAATTATTTATGAACCGGCACCAGCACCAGAAGTGATCAACCCCTCTATTCCACCTGGAATTGCCTATGCGCTGAACCGCGTATTATCCAAAGATCCTCCTAAGCGTTATCGTTCCGCAATTGCATTTTCCGATGCTCTAGAAGAAGGGCAATCTTGGATTCCACAGACGCGCAACCGCGGCTATTCTCGTGGACTTCGCAACAGTCATACAACTCCACAGCCTACAGAAGGCGTTACAGAACGCCGTAGCCAGCCGGTGATTGCTACTTCTAATCGTGCCTCCAAGGCGCTAGGCTGGGCCGTACTTCCTACAATGCTGAGCTTAGTGATTTCAGCACTTATTGTGATTATTGTCCTAACGATTAACCCCCCCCGCTCACCTGAGCCTCCCACAACTGAAAATCAGCCATCTTCAGAAAATAGTCTCGTGCAGCCCCTTACAGCGATTGTCCTTAAGCCGTATAGCCCCTCTAATGGTCAGTATATGATCAATGTCCCAGACGGATGGAAAGTATCTTCTTCGGCTAGTCTAACCAATTTTGATGCGGTAGATTATTTTGCTCGTATCTTTGTTCAACAGATTACCGCTAATGAAGCCGGGAATTTGCTGGAGACGCTCATTGATCAGTATGTGGAGGAGGGAAATACGGTTTTTCAGTCATTGAGACCTTTAGCAGGAACTTACGTACAAATTGGCTCTGTCAATGGATATGAGCAACAGTACCGTGCCGTTTTTTTGGGACAGGATGTCTTTGTTCGACTTGTGGCTGTGAATGAAGATGGACAAAATTATGTAATTGGGGCCGCCATTGAAACAGAAAGGCAAGAAGCGCTCAATGCTTCATTTGATGCCGTTTTTAGTAGCTTCCGCGTGACAGGAGGATAAACCATCACAAGTAAACAATTGACGATAATCCATTTTGGATTGCTCAGTTTCTGTTTAAGGTTGTGAGTCACTGAGCCATACGAATCTGTTGGTAGAGTTGTTCCAGCCGTGGAACAATATGCTGCCAAGCAAAATGCTCTACTACCAGATTGCGACTGTTCTCTCCCATTGTTTGTCCTTGCTTTCCTTCTCCCCTAGCCTTCTCTTCAAGCAAACGAATAACTGCCTTGGCAAAGGCTTCTGGTGTGTCTGCTATGAATAGATGCTCGTTGGCTATAGCTGGAATCCCCTCAATACCCAGCGAAGTCGTTACAATGGCTTTGCTATGAGCCATAGCCTCTAATACCTTAAATCGGGTGCCACCACCTACTCTCAGCGGAATAACATAGGCCGTTGCGGCAGCCAAATAGGGCGTTACATCTTCTACCTTACCAGTGATAGATATGGCTGGATCCCCACGAAGCGGATCCAATCTAGTGTGCGGATTTAAGCCCACAATGTTGAGCCGCACATCAGCAACCTCGGCCTTAATTAGGGGGAAAATCTCTTGACCAAACCATAACATAGCATCAATATTGGGCCGATAGTCCATTTTGCCAATAAAGAGAATCGAAAGCTCCCTATCCAAAGAAGATAAGACAGTAGAAGATCCACTCAGAACAGGCAGATTATCAATATCAATTCCATTGGGTACTGTGGCTACGCGGGTTTGGGGGGCAAGTATTTGCAAGGCACTTTGGTCGGCGTCACTAACAGCAACCGTTGCGTCCGTCGAATGACAGACTGATCGTTCATACCTCCAGAGTTTGAACCACTGAGTCACGCTATATGCCCCACCTACCCAGCGTCTTGGCGTTCTTAGATCATTGAGTGCATTGCGCTTTTGCAAGAGATATTCGCAATTATGATTATCAAAGATCAGTTTCGGGCGCGCTCCTGGCTGGTCTCCAAAGCGACACTTCATCCCTTCTAGCACCTGGCGACCATATTGGGCAACTTCAATCCCCTCTATTTGGACAATATGCCACTCCCCAGGCTCGGCATTGGCCACCCAACGTTCAATCAATGCGTGCATCTCGGCAGATTCTAATCGATGCCCCATATCGGGAAGTGGAGAGAAGATGGTATCGCGCAGACGCGCACCCATTGTACGCAAGGGTTGTGGGACTACTTCAAAGCGGCGACAAAGTTGATAGAGGGGATTTTCATCGGTGAGCTCGTCATCCTGGGACTCAAACGAAATGAGATCGATTGTATGACGTTTCGCTAGGTGACGAAGCAGGTTGTAGTTGCGGATGGTTGTTCCCTGCTGGGGGGGATAAGGCACTTGTGGCGTAATAAAAAGCAGCTTCATTTGAGAGGGATCCGCTCAGACGCGGTGGACTGAGAAGACGTAGACAGGGTGTTCCCAAGGTTGACTTTATCGTGTTGGGGGAGAGGCAAAGCATCGTCTTGGCCTAATACATGTCTGTAAACCTGTAATGTGCTTTGGGCTGCATTGATCCAGCTAAAACAACCTGCTCGTTGGAGTCCTTTCGCCCGCAACTCTGCATGGAGTGAGTCGTCGCTGAGTAGACGATGGATGGCTACGGCTATCTCCTCCCATTCATTGGGGTCCACTAACAGGGCCGCATCACCTACTACCTCCGGTAAACTGCTAACGTTGCTCACAATCGTTGGCGTTCCACAGGCCATAGCCTCCAATGGGGGCAAGCCAAACCCCTCGTAGTGAGCGGCATGAACATGGCAACGAGCACCTACATAAAGTTTCCAAAGCAGCTCATCGGGAACCCTTCCTAGAATGAAGACGCTGGATCTCAAATTGAGTTCATCCAACACATCTAAAGTCTCTTCATATAGCCAACCATAGCTGCCGCGAATGACAAGTCCCACGTCGTCTACTGCATATTTTTCGCGCAAATACTTATAGGCGCGTAACAATCCTTCAACATTTTTTCGGGGTTCAATGGTTCCAACAAAGAGGATATACTTCTCTGGAATTTTAAATTGCGCTACTACATCTCGTCGGGCCTCTTCAACGGGTAACGGTTTGTATTGAGGATTAGCGGCCTCATAAATGACGCTGACCCGACTATCTGGCACGCCAAATTGCCCGATTAGATCTTGGCGGGTACTCTCACTTGGTACAATGATATGCCCGGCGGCACTAACGGCACGATCAATCTGCCCGTAATAAGCCGCGCTATCTTTGGTTAAAAAGTGAGGCCAATGGAGAAAAGCCAGGTCATGAACTGTAATAACGGTTGGAACGGGTGAACGCAATGGCGGAATAAAATCGGTGCTGTGAAGCAAGTCGATATCATGAAAGCGTAGCTCTATCGGCAAAGTAAATTGCTCAAGACGTGTGTGAACAGGTGAATATAATGATGCGCGCTGAAAATGGGGTTCACTGATTACTGGAGTAACATGACGTCGATGCTGAAATATCAGGTACTCAATTGGCTTGTCAAGTGACAGACCAGTGGGTATTGATTCATCAATGTGATTGTGGCGTCCTGTCTTGTTGAGTTCTGCAAAGGCTTGTAGCAAGTTCAGTGTATACTTGCTTATCCCATAAGGCTGGTGATAGATTAACCTGGAATCAACGCCAATATGCATAAATTTCGTGCAGATATACTGCGGTTGGGCATAGGTGAAAATATCTTATCCGACTCAGATAGAGCCTGTTCTTTTGCTTTGTAAAACGGGCGCAATGCATCATCTATGCCAGAGCTTGAGTATATAAGTTCAGACTTTGATCATGTTTAATATAAATAGTAGGTCTATATTGCACTCTATTTGAAAATCAGCACTTAATCTTTCTAACCCAAATAATAGAAGGCACTCATTTTCAAATGAGGCTGAGTTTAACTATTGTAATCGCATAATACGATCAAGGTCAAACCTGGACATCTTCACAGGTTTTTTCTGCACGCCGAGTTACTCTCTTATACTTCGCTAGAAAAGTCTTGTCCCGACTCTTGACTCATCCACTCTGGATTTTCTGAGAAGCGAAGACATCCCTGTCTTCACGGGAGCAAGTTTTTCTGGCCATCTAGATTTTTGGGTGCGTTTTAGTTTGGGGGTACAAGAGTGCGTCGCACCCGACTGGCTAACATTCTCGCCCCGAAACCCAAAGGCACCCAGATTTTTATTTCGCTTGGATGCAGCCCCGTCTGATGGTATAATCAGTTGACGCCATTCTGTAGTGCAAACTCGCTTTAGCATAATGGGGGACGGTGCAGAACAGAGCGGATTGACCTTGGATGTTGAATGAAGTTTCATAAAGTGGGGGCTGATGGATATTGCACAACTTGCTCAAATGGTTACTTGGCTGGATGAAGAGCATCGTAGAGATCGCTCTGAAATTGCCCGGCTTCAACAGCGTGTAGAAAGCCAGGAAGCGGATATCATTGAGCAGGCCCGCCGAATCCAGGAATTGGAAGGGCGATTAGCAGCTCAACAGAGTCACCTGGGTCGCTTTGAACACATTGAAAATATCATTGACAATACGCGCCAGGAGCTGATTGCACTGGTTGATAAGGGGGACGAAAATCGCGGGCAAATCCAACGCGAACTCGAACGGGCTAGGCTCAGCGATCGCGAAACCCTATCCCGGGAAATCAGTGAAGTCCGCCGAGAGCTACCCCGAATCGCCCGGCTTGAAGAGTCATTGACAACTCGCTCTGTTGAGGATGAACGTCTGGCAGATCTAATTATGGGGGTACGCGCCCAAATCGGTAGCTTGGCCAAGGAGATCGAAGAACGCACACGGCAGATTCCATTCCTGGCCGAGCAGCGAACCAGCGACACCAAACGGATTGCCCAACTTCAACAAGAGACGGTTGAGCTATTCAAACGAATTGAAGCCCATACAGGGCGCGTTGCCGTCTTTGATGAAAGCATCCGCAAAATTACAGTTGCTCAGGAAAAGATTCCACCCCAAGTAGAGATTTTGCGGGATGAACAGCAAAAGTTTATGGAAAGAATTCGCTCTGCCTTGGTTGAGCGAGAGCAGACGATAAACCGCTGGCAGGAAGTCATCGATGAGCAGAAAACCATTATTGGCCAGACCTATGAACGCATCCAAAGCTTTACCCAGCAGATCGAAGGTAGTCGACGCGCTGTACAGGAAATGCGAGAATTTAAAGATGTGATTCTCCGTGAACAGAGCCAGGTGCAGGAGCTTCAACGCCTTGCTGAAGAACGAATTCGCCGTGAAATGGATGAATTCCGTGAAGAGTACGATAAACGGCGTCGGCGAGATGAACTGCGGCGAGAGCATCTTTGGAGCGAGCAAGAAAAATACAACGACTCTATTGTTGAAAAATTCCCTCCCTTACATCATGATCTGAAAGTCCACGAAACGTTAATTGAAAAGCTATGGAAGATGCAGGAGACCTATACCCATTACTACTTGGAGAGCGCTCAATCCATGCTTGAGGGTTTACAAGGATCCCTACGAGACCGAGACGAGAGCCTGAGAGAGATGGAGGAGTTGTGGGAAAGACAACGTCGCAATACGGAGCTGATTACCAGCCAGAACAGTGTACGCCGAGTTCCTGGTGTCATTACTGGTGAAGTTCCCGAGACACCAACAAATGGGAATTCAAGATAAGCCCTTATGCGCGTCATCGGCACAGCAGGACATGTAGATCATGGGAAATCCACTCTGGTACAGGCCCTTTCAGGCATTAATCCGGACCGTCTCCAAGAGGAAAAAAAGCGAGGAATGACCATTGATTTAGGCTTTGCCTGGATCGATATTCCGATTCCCCAAGAGATACCTCCTTCCCCAGCAGGGCAAAATTCCCCCAAAAAGGGAGCTTCCGCCAAGAAAAGCAACCAAAAGCTATCAACAGCGCCAGATTCATCCAGACAGACCATCGATGAATCTGTTGGCATTGTTGATGTGCCTGGCCATATTGACTTTATTAAAAATATGTTGGCCGGCGTCGGTGGAATTGATGCCGCTATGCTTATCATTGCTGCTGATGAAGGCGTCATGCCCCAAACCAGGGAACACTTAGCTATTCTGGATCTACTAGGTGTCCCTAGCGGTATTGTGGTTTTGACGAAGGTAGATTTGGTTGCAGATGAGCCGGATTGGCTTGATCTAATCGAATTGGATGTGGTAGAACTGCTTCAAACCACCCGGTTGGCTGATGCGCCGATTCTGCGAGTTAGTGCAACCACGGGTGAGGGGTTGAATGAGTTGCAACAGATGATTGGTCAGACGTTATCCCGTTTGGAGCCGCGCCGGAATCGAGCACGCCCCAGATTACCGATCGATCGCATCTTTACCCTGAGCGGCTTTGGTACCGTCGTTACGGGGACACTCAGCGATGGCTCTTTTACCGTTGGAGATGCGGTTGAAATTCTACCCCAAGGTATAGAAGCCCGGGTGAGGGGATTGCAAACCCACAAAAAGCAAATTTGGCAAGGGGAGCCAGGTAGTCGCTTAGCCATTAATCTAAGCAATGTGGCGGCAACCGAGCTACGCCGGGGAAATGTAGTGGCCAGGCCAAGTACCCTACGCAGCACTGTTCTGACAGATGTGGCCATCCGATTGCTGCCTGATGCCGAAAAGCCTTTGGTCCACAATCAGCAGGTTGACTTTTTTAGCGGGGCCACCGAATCCAAAGCCCGGGTCCGGCTCCTTGGGGCAGAGGTGCTGGAGCCTGGGCAAGAGGGCTGGCTTCAGTTGAGGTTGGAACGCCCCTGTGTTTTAACGTCTGGCGACCGCTACATTCTACGGCAACCGTCTCCCAGCGCAACCCTGGGCGGCGGAATTGTCCTGAATCCCCATCCCCAAAGGCGTTGGCGGCGCTTTGATGAGTCGGTCATCGAGCGGTTACGAGTATTGGCCCAAGGGTCGCCGGACGAGATTCTGCTCCAGACCATTGCTCGATTCCCCTTTTTAAGCCGAGAGCAACTCTTAACTCAGAGTGGTTTGGATTTAGAGATCGGTGGAGAGGCCCTAACCGAACTACAAGAGGCGTCTGCCTTAATCGAGTTGGATATGGGTACCGAGCGACTCTTTATGGCTATACCTGTCTGGCAATCTCTCACAGCTCAACTCCAATCGGTGGTCGAGCTGTTTCATAAAGAGCAGCCTCTCCGTCGCGGGATGGCTCGTGAGGAGCTGAGAAGTCGACTTCTCGCAAGCCTTGCGTCAATGTTTCGCGACAGACCTCAACTCCCCGTGCGCACCTTCAATGCCATCATTGAACGCACAGAGCAAGAAGAGCTTTTTCAGGCCAATGATAGCTCAATTTGGCGGCATGGATATGAGATCAGCTTAAACCTCCAGCAGCAGGCCATGATAGATGAAGTCCTTAACGCGTTTGCCCAGAATCCCTTCTCCCCTCCTACAATGGCTGATTCCTTACGTATTTTAGGTGATGAGCAGAACCTGCTGGAGTACCTCATTGAAAGCGGACAAATGGTCCGATTGGGGGGCAATGTACTGTTTCGCGCCCAAGATGCTGAGGAGATGGAGAACAAAATCCGTAGATTTATCGAGGAGAATGGTGCAATTACCCTAGCTCAAACCCGAGACCTCTTCCAAACAAGCCGCAAGTATGCCCAAGCCTTCCTCGAAGATCTAGATACCCGTCGCATTACTCGTCGGGAAGAGGACTTGCGGGTATTGCGTTAAGGTGCTGCCTGTAGAATCTTGGCAAATCGATGTGGATTTGGATTCCACAGCAAATCGACTGAAGAGTGCTACTCATCCTCGGCATAGGCAGCCCAACTCCGCTCAAACGATGGAAGCTAAAAGATGACTACGTTTCTTAAGGCCTCTCCTCGCTCCATAGACTCAATCGCCTCATTGATCTCTTCCAGCGGATAGCGATTGGTGATCAACTCATCCAACTTAAGTTGCTTATCCTGATAAAGCTGAACGAGACGAGGAATATCCACGCTAAGCCGAGTTGACCCCATACTGCTGCCGATAATCTTTCGTTCTTGAGTTACTGTTTGGAAAGGCGGGATCGGCAGAGACGCTTCGATTTCGGGAATGCCGACCAAGGTAACGGTGCCACCCCGCCGAATCAAAGTTTGGGCTTGCTCACCAGCAACAGTGCTTCCTACCGTAACGAAAACATAGTCTGCACCCCGTCCACCAGTCAGAGCTTGAACTGCTTCGGCTACATCGTCAGTACTCTTGGGGTTGATGGTATGAGTCGCCCCGAAATCCCGAGAGGCTTCTAGCTTGTTGTCAAGCAGATCGATGGCTATCACAGGATAGGCACCAGACAATGCAGCACCTTGAATTGAATTGAGGCCTACACCCCCCACGCCAATGACTGCTACGCTTCGTCCCGGTTCCACACCAGCCGTATTGACGACAGCCCCCAAACCAGTGATCACGCCACAGGCCAACAGGGATGCACTGTCCAGGGGGATCTCCTTGGGAATGGGAACGAGTTGGGATTGGTGTACAACTGTGTACTCTGCAAAGCCAGCGGTGAGGATACCATGCTTAATGAGTGTTCCTTGGCTATTGCGAAAGCGCGGCTCCGAATCCAGCGCATAGTCTGCTTCGCACAAGAAGGTTTCCCCTTGAGTACAGTAGAAGCAACGTCCGCATGATCTCAACAGCGACATAACCACGTGATCCCCAGGCTTCACCAAGGTCACACCATCTCCGACTTCTGCCACAACGCCAGCCGTTTCGTGGCCAGCAATCACCGGAGGCTCACCTGCCCATTCACCTCGAATCAGATGCACATCACTGTGGCAGATAGCTGCTGCTGCAGTACGTACTTTCACCTCTCCAAAGCGAGGGGGTTCCAAAGTAACTTCTTCGACAACAAGGGGTTTCCCAAATTCATAGCAGATAGCAGCTTTCATTGATTTCCTCCAGAGTAATCCTTGTAACCTTCGTTAGTCGTTTCAACTTAGTTTCGTTTGAAAATCGACCGCAGCATAAGTGAGCAAATTAGGAAGACGGTCGAAAATGCATCACGTTGACAATGGGTAGGTAGTATAGCATGAATAGCAGAATCAGCCTCCTTAATGGAGCGGCTGGCAGCGAGAAAACCACTATTGTTTTCGCCTTGGCAGCCAATGTTGCCCAATTCAATTGGCTTTAAGGGCTTACGCAGTTGACCGGATGACAGTTACTTTGAAACAGCGTTTTAAGTGCGTAACTTCTATTGCCTTAACATTTCCTTATGGTCCACCCGCGCTGCTCATCATCTGTAGTAAGTCTATAGGGCACCTATAGATGGCCAGAAAAGTTCTGCCTACCGTCTTGGAATTTTCCAGAGTAAATTGGACACGAATTGGGATAGGGCTTTTCTGGCAGACTAATTGACAGCTTTTCGTAAACAAGACAACAGCTCCTTGTAAGCCAACCTTTAGTTAAATAGACGTATACTAAACGTATAGTTAGCGTATTGAATTTCAACAATACGCGATTCGAACTTTGGTATTTCTACCAGGAGGCTATACGTACATGATGTATCAAATCCGCCGCTCTATTTTATGGGTACTCCTAGCCATAATGGGGCTCCTTCTTCTTCCCATGAGCACCGTTTATGCTCAGGGTTCTATTAATTCATCTATTGCAGCTCCATCTGCTGCCGATTCCCTTCATTTGGACTCATCCAATGTTGTTTCACCTATTGTGGGTTCTCCACTGTATGGAAACTACTGTACAGCTTTGGGTGGTGTCAGTCTGAACGAAGAGGCACCTGTCATTGATGAAGAGACCCCTGTGGTTGACGAAGGGATCCCTGTAGTTGACGAAGAGACCCTTGTGGTTGCCATAACGCTGACTGGATTAACGAATGACTTTACTCTAAATGTCCCAGGGACACCTATGGCTGCTTACTGGTTTTGGTCTGGTCGTAGCACTATGAATCCTCAACTAGGCGATGATACAATCGATGTAGCCGCTAACGGGTACAGTGCCGTAGAGTTAACGGCAGATCAGAGCCTTGCCCAGCCAGATGGGAGTCGGACATGGCATACCTATCTTTACAACGATAGCAGCTTGGCCACTGTCCAATCAGGCTTGAATGAGTATACCGTTTCAGGGCTAAACATCAATGGTCGCAACGAGGAAAATCATGGAGCGGCTTTGCTTGTCGTCTATGAAGACGAGGCTTGCCCTTACCAAAAGATCGACCTGAATTGGGGACTCGATTCGCTGCGCCTTACTCAACTCTCTGAAGAACTTGGCCCTGACTCAGCTCTCTACTGCCAAGAGCTAACACCATCTAGCGTAGAACGTGCCCTCACAGTTGGTATGATTGTAGGTGGTATTGATAACGATATGCGGGGCAATTCCCTTTGGACCCTGACCGGTAGCGGCGTACTGCCTACAGGTAGCATCACTCCTGACGATGCCGATAACCCATCCCCAGGCTCGGTATTTATCGACGATCCGTTCAATAACAATCCTGGACCTGAGTGGGATCTCTACACAACTTCTATCACAGTTCCGGCAGGCGATACTTATGCCTGTTTCCAGATAGAATCCAAGGTCACGGAAGAAGATCCGTATGGTATTAGTGCTGTTCTTCAGGGGTTTGTTTCCTTTTGGGAGATGGTTCCACCGGCTATTGACATTCAGAAGACACCTGACATTCAGACCGTCGTTAGCGGCAGCGACGTCCCCTTTACCATTCGCGTTGAAAATACTGGCTCCCTTCAACTGGATAACGTCACCGTTACCGATCCGCTGGCACCCGCCTGCGATAGAGAACTTGGTACCATGATGCCTGGCGATATTGAGCACTATGAGTGTACCTTACCGGAAATTGAGGAATCATTGACGAACGTGGCGAGCGTTGTTGGTCAGCCCATTGTAGGGTTGCCTGTTACTGACACGGATCAAGCTGAAGTCATCGTTATTCGTCCAGCTATTTCGATTGAGAAGACGCCAGACATTCAGATGGTGTTGGCCAGTAATCCGATTACCTTTACGATTACTGTAAAGAACAGTGGTGACGTGACGCTGACCAATGTGATGGTTATAGATGCACTGGTTCCCGCCTGTGATATCAACGTCGGGACGTTGGGGCCACAAGATAGCTTTGGTTACGACTGTCAGTTGGGAGAGACAACGGGGAGCTTTACCAACGTGGCCCTTGTCAGTGGCCAGCCACCTGTTGGTGATAAAGTTGAGCACTCGGATGAAGCCGCCGTGTCTGTCATTCACCCAGCCATCAATATTCAAAAGTCCCCTGATACCCAATCGATGGAGGTTGGGCAGCCTATCCTCTTCACAATCATGGTGCAAAATAGCGGCGATGTGGCCCTAACCGACGTGGCAGTTCTAGATGAGCAAACGCCAGCCTGTGATTACGCTATTGGTGATTTGGCCATCAATGAGATCATGACCTATTCGTGTCAGCTTGATGCGGCTAGTGAAAGCTTTACCAACGTTGCCCAGGCAACTGGAAAATCACCCATCAATACTGCTGTTCAAGATGAGGATGAAGCTCAGGTTATTGTGCTTGGTCCAGCCATTGATATACAAAAGACGCCTGATCTCCAAACTATTCCCAGTGGATCATCGGCCCAATTTACCATTACAGTCACCAACATAGGCGATACACCGCTTACCAATGTCACCATTACAGACACCCTTGTACCCGCCTGTAACCAAATTGTCGGTGATATGGCAGTGGACGCCATTCACATCTATAGCTGTACCTTAGAGAATGTGACCGATGATCTGATTAACATTGCTCAAGTAAGTGGCTATTCTCCCGCACGTATGTTGGTAGAAGACCACGACTCAGCCACCGTAAAGGTGGGGCACATTCGGATCACCAAAAGCCCTGATACGCCTATGGTCGTTGCTGGTTCAGCAGCCTACTTCACCATTGAAGTGATGAATACTGGGAACGTAACCCTTTCCAATGTCAGAGTTACTGATCCGCTAACGCCACAGTGCGACATTGTCATTGGCACACTCACTCCGGGTCTTGGCCATAACCACACGTGTGCCATGCCCAAGACAGAGCACTCTTTCACCAATACCGCTAGCGTAGTGGGGGACTTACCTGGTGGTGCCCAAGTGAACGACGATGCCAGTGCGGCGGTAACAGTTATTCACCCAGCCATTGTGATCAGCAAAACGCCCGACCTTCAGACCGTTCTGGTTAATACACCCGTTACCTTTACTATTCGAGTTAAGAATGCAGGGGACATTGAATTAAGTGAAATCACGGTGACCGATCCTCATGTGCCGACATGTGACGCCACTTTCAGCTCACTAGCGCCGAATGAATATGTTGAGTATAAATGTCGGCTAAATCAAGCCAGAGAGGACTTCACAAATATCGCAACAGTTACAGGGAAACCACCTGTTGGGATCTTCGTCTTTGATGAGGACGAGGCAGATGTGGATGTCATTGCACCGTCGCTCTCCATTCAAAAGCTGCCCGATACGCAAATGGTCCGACTCGATGGCACGGCGTACTTTACCATTGTGATTAAGAATGAGGGCGACACGCCTCTCTTTGAAGTAGCCGTAACGGACGAGCTAAGTGGCGACTGCAACCGTTTGTTGGGTGACTTGGGTCCAGGTGATGCGCGCACATACTTCTGTGAAGCTCCCAACATTCAGAGTGACTTTGTTAATGTGGCCCGAGTTGTAGGCAGTACTGTCCTTGACACCCAGTTGATTGACAGCGACGATGCTGCAGTAGATGTCATCCATCCAGCTATCGAGATTGCCAAGACTGCACAGAATGAGCAGATCGGTTTGGGCGAGACAGCCGTCTTTGAAATTCAAGTCAAGAATGAGGGCGACGTGGCCCTGACCAACGTCACTGTACGAGATCAGCGTGGACCCGACTGCAACCGGGATTTGGGCACCCTATCTGCTGGTGAAATTGTAATGTATAACTGCGAAATGCCCAATATCCAAGAGACAACCATCAATATCGCTTCTGTCTCCGGGGTCCCGCCTGTAGGGTTAACCGTTCAGGATGAAGATAGCGCTGAGGTTCAGGTACCGAAGGCTAAGGTCACTATCACCAAACAGGATGATGTTGACGTAGCCCAGCCCAATGACTTCATTCACTATACGCTAACCTATGAGAATGAGGGGCCTGGAGATGCCTTTGATGTCTTTATCATCGAGGTTGTGCCTGACTATACATCTTTTGTTGCTACCAAGAGTAGTGATGGATGGGTCTGTGAAGAAGGCGAAGTGGCCGCTGGGACTGCATGTCGTTACGATGTAGGAGACTTGGCTTCCGCATCAGGTGCACGCACTGTACAGTTCGCTGTTCAGTTGGACTCCGTTATCCCTAGTGAAGTGGAAGCAATTTTCAATGAAGCCACAATTGATGGTGTGAATTTTGCGCCATCAGGTGCGTCGACTGTCGCTACAGAGCGTACGCCGGTTATACCAACAGCATTGGAAACGATGGAGGAACCAGATGTTGAGAAGTCCGGTCTGGTTGCCGAGTATCAAATCTTTGTGCCAGTTGTCCAACGTTAACCATCTCATGAAGGACAATTAGAAAAGGAAAAAGTGCCTGGGATCTCTCTTAAGCACTTTTCTCCTTTCTGGGTACGACCTATTTCTCCAATCCAAGCTCCCGAATTGCCTCGTGTGAGAGAACTGCATGAACCCCACGTACCTTGTTAACGATTTGCGTAATTCGCATATCTACCACTACACTCGCCAAGCCAAACGCCTGATGTCGATTTAGGGTGAATTTCTCTACCATCAACTCTACCATCGATTCCAGCGCAATCAATGTTGCTTCGTTCAGATCTTCATGTAGACCAAACGTAATCCAGCCAATTGGCGTATTTGCCCGAGGCGTGGTGATTTGTAAGTTAGAGTGGAGATGAAAGGTCAAATCCACCTGCTCCATTGGACATTCAATAGCCGTGACGCACACCTCACCATCCCCTTGCCTACCATGACCATCGCCTACAGAAAAGAGACCACCAACCACTTCAATGGGCAGATAGAGAGTGCTGCCAACCACCAGTTCTTTACAGTCCAAGTTGCCCCCTGTACGACGGGGTGGGACAGTTGAATGCAGCCCAGGTTCCGCAGGTGGCATGCCCATGACTCCCATAAAGGGACGTAGCGAGAGCGACTGGCCAAATTGATTCGTGCCTTGCATCGTGTCGGGGTCAAGTGTCCAAAGTAGGTACGTTCCCTCTGTTTCTACACCTAAGCGGCCGTTCACCGTATGAGACCAACCCCCAACGTGTGTAAACCCCCAAGGCCCCGGTCGAATAGCTTCGATCGCGATAGCCAACGTCATACCTGGTTCTGCATCCCGAATGGCTACAGGACCGCAGAGCGCATGACCATTCTCTTGCCCAGCCGGACGTGGCCAGAACTGAGAAGGGGGTTGATCATGGTGAGTAGAGGTCCGCGGTTCCAAATTCCAGGCGGCATCTAATGTACGAAAGCGAACCCTCTCGCCTGAATCAATGGTTAGAACGGGGGCAATGTCACGAGAAAATGCGCCATGGAGCGTCAGTTGGTTTGGCTCAATTATATGCATAATTATCTATCCTAAGTTTATGACCACCTTGAAAACGTTGGCACAATTAATAGAAAATAAAAGGAAATGAAAGATTGTACGTCATTGTCATACTTATTATGTTTTATGCTAATATAGATACCATATTCAGTGTATTATAATTGGTATGCTATGATCAGCTGAAGTAGAAACTACCAGAAGATAATCGAGGATTAGTCTTTTTCTATTAACGATTATGGTCAGAGGTACTGCTTATAATCATATCCGTTTGAGAACGGTAGTTTAGTCTGTCTGATTGGGCATCGGAAAACTACCAGGTCGCTTCTGTTATGAATAAGGCGTTTTAGGTTAAGATATGTCAGTTTTCGTCGATATGATGGCCATTATCTCACGTTTTTTACGCCCTCCCATCTTTAATGATCCAGAGACAACTCGTACAGCTAGCCAGCTTCATTATGTTATCTTGTCAGGGGTTCTAATTGCTGGTGGAATCACTCCCCTTAGCTATTTCCTCAATAGTGATTTGCAACGTGGCACCATATGGATAACGGCGTCGTCTGCACTTCTCCTAGCTACGCTCTATTTTCTACTACGTAAAGGGAATGTCCGTACGGTTAGCATGAGCATTATTCTCATCGGCTATTGTGCAGTTACAACATCGTTACTTGTCAATGAAGAAGGCATTCGCGATAGTGCATCAACGATCTTTCCATTGCTTCTTATTCTCTCCAGCGTCTTCCTCGGTAGCAAGGAGACATTAGGCTTCGGCATTCTTTCATTAGCTGTCATTATCTCTATCTGGTTTGTTGAGTATATAGGCTGGCTTGAGACAGATTTTGAGGATCCACCATCCGATTCGTTCTTGGTCCTATTGACTGGCATCTCCTTTGCAACTCTTTTTCTTCGGACAACTGTCAACCGCATCGTTGAGGGAGCATCGAAGATACGCGACCAAGCAGCAGAGCTAGAAGTCAATAATAGCGAACTACAGCAGGCGCAACAGGTTCTACAATCCCAGACAACAGAACTCTCAAGGTTAAATGTTGAATTGGTAGCAGAAATTTCCGAGCGAGAACGTACCGAGGCAGTCCTTCGCCAGCGCCAGAAACAAGAGGGCATTGCTCTACTGGCAGGAGGCGTGGCTCATGATTTTAACAACCTACTAACTGCTATGATTGCCCAATCTACACTGGCGCTGCATAAATTAGAGCCGACTCACAGAGCATACCAGAATATTGTAAAGGCAGTCAACGCTGCCGAGCGTGGAGCAGACTTGACGCGGCAGTTGCTTGCTTATGCTGGTCGCTCTAGCTTTCAAATCGAACCATTCAACCTGAACGAGCTGATTCGCGAGAATAGAGGGCTTCTCGAGTCGTTAACCCAACATAGTCAGAAAATGGAGTTCAAGCTCGTCGATCCCCTATCCTTAATTGAGGCCGACCGGGGACAGATACAACAGGTGTTGATGAATCTAGTACTTAATGCTTCAGACGCCATTTATCACGACCAAGGACTTATTATCATTGCAACAGAAGCGAAAGTCTTTGATCCGAAGGAGCTATCAGGGAATCAGTTAGTTTCTCTTACAGGTGATATCCCCCCGGCTGGCCAATATATCAGCTTATCTGTGAAAGATAATGGCTCTGGAATGGATACCGCTACGTTGGAAAAGATCGTTGATCCATTTTTTACTACCAAAGAGTCTGGTCATGGGCTTGGGCTATCGGCAATTTCTGGCATTGTACGAGCGCTGGGTGGTAGCTTGCATGTAACTAGCCAGGTAGGTATCGGCAGCACGTTTTTTGTACACTTACTCGCTAGTACTCAACAATCAACATTACAGCATGAGATGGCTATTCATTCTCCGTTGGATGATCATTTTGGAACAATCCTTTTGGTTGATGATGAGGAATTCATTCTGGATTCAACTGCTGAGATTCTTCAGAGCGAAGGGTACGAAACACTAACGGCTCGAAGTGGTCTGGAAGGGGTGAAGCTTTTCCAACAGCATTGCTTAACAATAGATGCAGTTCTCCTTGATGTTCACATGCCCGGCATGAATGGTGTAGATGCTTATCTACAGATGGTCAAAATTATGCCTGACGTTCCCATCATCTTTTCTTCGGGATTTGCAACAGTTAACCTTCCCCATCGCCTGTCCACGACAAATACATATCAAATTCTTCCCAAGCCCTATGAGATTACGGCTCTATTGGATATGGTCAACAAAGTTATTCGGTCGGCCTAACCAATCTCAGCCAAGAACACTTATGCCCAACCATAAAATATCCATTATAATGGAGCTGAATTTAGTGTGAGTCGATTGCAATGTCGATGAGAGACTCTTGGGTTCCGCCGCTTGTGACTGTAACCAATCAGAGTGACATTATGCTCGACTGAGCATGGCTACAATAATGTATTGACGGCGGCCCAAATTTTTGCTTTCAATGGCTACCTAAGATTACTATTTGGGTTGAATGATTGATTGGGCAGTACAGAGTGACAAGGCTTATCACTGCTCGCAGCAAGTATGTGCAAGCTGACAATTCGCTCTTTTTCTTCTTGAAACTTCGTGCCATCATAACTATATTAGAGCTGGCTTGTCCAGATTAGGGGAGATAATGAGTCAAATCGATACAACGCTTGATGAGATCTGCAATGCTCAGTATGTTTCACTAGAGACATTTCGCAAAAATGGACAAGGTGTCAAAACGCCAATTTGGCAAGCTTGTGAGAAGGGTAAGCTCTATATGTGGACGGATGCAAAGAGCTGGAAGATCAAGCGCCTCCGCAACAATAGTCGTGTTAATGTCTGTAAATCCGATAGCCAAGGCAAACCGCTAGGTGATTGGGTGGAGGCGCAAGCAATCGTGCTGGATGATCCAGAATTAGCAAAACGATATCGGCAGCTTGTTGGTACTAAGTATCGCCCTTGGTTCTGGATCTTTGCCTTCGTAGCCTTTATACGCCGGGCTGATTATGCAATTATCGAAGTGGATTTGAGCAACGCACAGCACATAGAAAGCTAACGGGTATTCGTATTGTAAGGCGGTCGTTTTCAAACAGGGTATTCTATAGCATCTATTTGGGAACCAGCCTTCGGTTTTCAAACAACGCTGGCGGTAGACAATTTCAAAAAGATTAAGGAATGAGTTGTAAATAACTTGCGCGTTTCAATCGGGCGTAGCCCCTTCAAGTGCTCAAGTTTTTTAATTCCCGTTCCTAAAAGCCAGGGATTAGCCAATCCCTGGCTTTTTCTTGTGCTACATAACTATACGAGATCCTAGTAATTGCTGCTAAAAATAGGAAAAAGGTAACATTGTTTTTGCCCATAGAGTGTGATACGCTTGCCCTGTCAACTAATTGTTAAATTTGTTTGAACTGAATACGCTATAATGGATTTCGTTATTATGGATGTAGAGCAACTGAGCTAGGAAAGATATTTTTTGGCCTTCATGTGCCATATGCTCAACTGCATACACTCAACGCCGGCATAGGCGAGTATAGAGAATCGACAGTTTTGTTCGAGGCTGATTTCTTATCTATGCCCAACCGCAGTATAAAATCAATACCAGTACATTAGCTGTATGATGTACATTAAGTACTAATTGAATCAGGAAAAAAATATGTCGATATCATACGTTCGTACGCATCTCAAACAGTTAGAGGCAGAAGCTATCTACGTTATGCGAGAGGTTGCGGCCCAATTCGAGCGCCCCGTTCTTCTGTTTTCAGGAGGCAAAGACTCGATTGTGCTGACGCATTTGGCTCGGCGCGCCTTCTACCCAGGCAAAATTCCGTTCCCTCTACTTCATGTAGACACTGGACACAACTTTCCCGAGACACTAGCATATCGGGACAATATGGTTCAAGAGATTGATGCACAGCTTATTGTGCGCTACGTTCAGGATTCTATTGATCAAGGACGTGCTGTTGAAGAGACAGGTCCCAATTCCAGCCGTAATGGTTTGCAAATTGTCACGCTACTTGATGCCCTGGCCGAATTCAAGTTTGAAGCAGCAATGGGTGGCGCACGTCGAGATGAAGAAAAAGCCCGAGCCAAGGAGCGATTCTTCTCCCATCGGGATGAGTTTGGCCAGTGGGACCCAAAGAATCAGCGTCCCGAATTATGGAATTTGTACAACGGACGCAAAAACCCCAAAGAAAACTTCCGCGTCTTTCCCATCAGCAATTGGACAGAAATGGATGTCTGGCAGTACCTTCAGATGGAAGAGATCAAACTTCCTTCGCTTTACTTCGCCCACAAACGGGATGTAGTCAAAAGAGATGGTGTTTGGTTGGGTATGTCTGACTTTGTCTTACCCCAAGCTGGCGAAACGGTAGACAATCGATTGATCCGCTTCCGCACAATTGGTGATATGACTTGTACAGGTGCCGTTGAGTCATCAGCTAGTACATTGGATGAAATTATCCAAGAAGTTGCCTCCGCGCGAGTGACAGAGCGAGGCGGACGGGCAGATGACAAACGTTCGGAAGCGGCCATGGAAGATCGGAAGAAACAGGGGTATTTCTAATGGACTTATTACGGTTTACAACAGCAGGTAGTGTAGATGATGGCAAAAGCACATTGATCGGTCGCATGCTTTATGATTCTAAGGCCATTTTTGAGGATCAGATCGATGCCATTGAAGAAGTAAGCAAGCGACGCGGGGACGAAGAGGTCGATTTAGCTTTACTGACTGATGGCCTGCGGGCCGAGCGCGAACAGGGCATTACGATCGATGTTGCCTATCGCTACTTTGCGACACCCAAACGAAAATTCATTATTGCAGACACACCAGGTCACATTCAGTATACTCGTAACATGGTGACGGGGGCTTCCACTGCCGAATTGGCCATTATTTTAATTGATGCTCGCAAAGGCGTTCTCACCCAGTCTAAGCGCCACGGCTTTATTGCGTCGCTGCTCCAGATCCCCCATATGTTAGTAGCCGTCAACAAGATGGACTTGGTCGATTACGATGAAAAGACCTATCAAGACATTGTTAGCGAATATACCGATTTTGCCGCCAAGCTCTCTGTACAGAACCTGATCTTCCTACCTATTTCTGCCTTAAAAGGCGACAATGTGGTTGATAAGAGCACCAACATGGACTGGTATGAGGGACCCACTCTGCTCCACCATTTAGAAAACGTAAGTGTAGGAGCCAGCCGTAACCTGGTGGATTTTCGCTTTCCCGTTCAAATGGCATTGCGACCGAATCAGGATTTTCGTGGGTTTGCTGGGCAGGTCAGCTCAGGTAGCATCTCCCCCGGTGAAGAGATTGTCATTCTGCCCTCGGGAATCGAGAGCCGAGTCAAATCCATTGTCACCCTAAATGAAGAGTTGCCTGTGGCAGCTGCGGGTGACTCGGTAACGATCACCTTGAAAGATGAGATCGATATCAGCCGCGGCGATATGATCGTGCGCAAGAAAAATCTTCCTTACGTAGCCAATCAACTCGAATGTATTCTCTGTTGGATGAATGAGCAGCCGATGAATGTTAGCACGCCCTACATCTTGCAGCATACGACTCGTCAACTGAGGGCCTTTGTCTCAGAATTGAACTATCGGATTGATGTGGACACATTGCATCGTGATTCTGAAGCTGAAACCTTGGGACTGAATGAAATTGGTCGTGTCCGGATCACAACCACCCAACCACTCTACTTTGACCCTTATCTCAATAATCATAATACCGGTAGCTTTATTCTCATTGATCCCAGCACCAACGTAACTGTTGCCGCCGGCATGATTCGCCGTCGTGCAAGAAATTTGGATGAGTACGTTAGCCAGCAACCTGAGGCCGTGCCAACCCGTCAGCAGTCCAGTGATGTGGTTTGGGAGTCACTTGGTGTTACCCGAGAAATGCGCGAGCGTAAGAATGAACATCGCGCTGCTGTACTCTGGTTTACTGGTCTATCTGGCTCTGGCAAATCTACTGTGGCAAAGGCTTTGGAGAAACGGCTCTATGACCTTGGATGCCAAACGGTCATGCTCGATGGGGATAACGTGCGACATGGTCTCAATGGTGATCTTGGCTTTAGCGAAGAAGACCGGAACGAGAATATTCGCCGAGTTGGAGAAGTTGCCAATCTCTTCTTCGAAAATGGGAATTTAGCTCTTTGTACCTTTATTTCGCCTTTCCGCGCAGATCGGGATGTGGCTCGTGCACTGATTCCTCAAGGGCGTTTCTTTGAGATCTTTGTGAGCTGCGATATTGAGATCTGTAAAAAGCGAGATCCCAAGGGCCTATATGCCAAAGCCATCAGCGGAGAGATCCCTAACTTTACAGGCATCTCATCTCCCTATGAAGAGCCTCAAAACCCCGAAATTGTGGTCGAGACCGATGTCCATAGCGTAGATGATATAGTAAACCAGATTATTCAAGAACTGACTCGGCGTGGCCTTCTAAGTATCTAATTAGATTTCGCCTTCGCTGGATGCTCAGGACGGCGGCGCAAAAAGGCTGCGGCAAAATCTAGGGCCTTCGGCGTACAGGCGAACTCATTGGATTCAACATCCACAATTTTGTGTCGATGTTATTGCCTTAGCGCCTA
>JBCCHB010000079.1:0-73933 GCA_039028975.1 Chloroflexota bacterium | reverse complement strand
TGATGTAGACAGCTCTTGTTCGCTTTCGGGTATCATCGCTTTATCCTTCCTTGGTCAGGGCTTCCCTTCGATGATTCCTACTTTATCATATATTCCTTTTTTCTTATACCCCCTTCTACACTTATGGGTAACGATAAGCCCAAGAGAGCGGGCTGGAGCGGGATTTCCGCCTCAACGTCTGGGACTTTGGCGGCCAGGAGATCTATAAGACGACTCATCAATTCTTTCTCACCCGGCGCGCCATCTACCTCTTTGTGGTAGAGGCCCGCAAGCATGAAGATACGAGCACCGACATCTTCTACTACTGGTTCAACACAGTGCAGTTACTGGGCGGCAATAGCCCTCTTCTGGTGGTGCAGAACAAGAGCGATCTGCCAGCTGTCTACCTGCCCATGTCTGACTACTATCGGGACTTTGAGAACATTGAGCACGGGGAAGAGCGGGCCTCCTGCCAGGATGGGGAAGAGGCGAGCATTGAACGGCTACGGACGCGCGTCGTTCAGATCGTGCAGAATCTCTACCAAGCAGGCAAGCTGGGCATGGAGTTGCCTAGCACCTGGGTCCGCATTCGCCGAGCCATTGCAGAGGTAGACAAAGACTACATACCCATTCAAACCTATTACGACATCTGCGCCAGCCACGGTCTCGATGAGTCGGTGGCTGACGTCATCTCCCGGGTCTTTCACGAACTGGGCGCCTTTCTCCACTTTCAAGATGAGCTGCGGCTGCAAGATACCCTCTTTCTCAACCATGAGTGGGTCACCGACGCGGTCTACCGAGTGCTGGACAACCAGACGATTATCAAAAACCAGGGTCGCTTCTCTCCTCAGGATCTGCGCACCATCTGGAGCGAAGCCACCTACCGCCGGATGCAGCAGAAGCTGATTGACCTCATGTGCAAGTTTGAGCTGGCCTATGAGCTTCTCAACGGCGACTACTTGACCCCTCAGCTTCTGCCTGGCGATTTCCCACAGGAGAAGATTCCCTGGCGCAGCGAGCAGAATAACCTCTTCTTCGTCTACGCCTACGACTTTATGCCCCGGGGCATTCTGAGCCGCCTCATCGTGCGGCTACACCAGATCATCTACCAGGAGGTGCGCTGGTATTCAGGCGTGCTCTTTGATTGGGGCAGCACCCGGGCACTGGTGCGGGAGGAGCGGGCCAGGAACCGGATCGTCATTCGGCTCGAGGGCAGCGACCGGCGGGGACTGCTGGCCATCGTCCGCCAACAGGTCGAGGAGATTCACGCCACCTTCGGCAGCAAGCTCCAGGTCCATGAGAAGGTTCCCTGTAGCTGTGAAAGCTGTGCTAGGTTGAGTGAACCCCACTTCTACCTCTTTAAAAGCCTCCAAAGCCGCCTGGAAGTGGGCAGATATGAGATCGATTGCGAGAACAGCCCCCACCATCGAGTCAATATCCAGCAGCTCCTGGCCGCGGTCCGCATGCCCGAAGCGGAGAGGTATGCCGACGAGACACTAGACGAGTATGGGGAGATCATTACGGGGAAGAGGCTGCTCCCGCAGCGTGGACCGATGAATCGTCTGCCTGCTGCGCCAACTGCCCTGACTGAGGCCTCCCTCGATCTGGAGCTGGAGATCAAATGTAGCCATGAAGCAGGCAACTACCGGCTGACCTTTACCCTGCGCTCCGGCTCTCATATCCAGAGCCATGGTGGCTATCACAACACCATGGTTGGTGAGATTCAGCTCCACGGCACGCCTAGCCAGAAGCTCCAGGGCATTTACCAAGAGCTAAACCACATGGCCCCGGACAAACCCAACAAAGCCGAAGAGGAGCAAGCTTACGATCAGCGGAGCCTAGACGCCATGGGACGCCGACTGTGGGATGAACTGATCCCCGAAGGTCTCCAAAATCGTTATTGGACCTTTCGTGAGGAAGTGAGTTCTCTGCTCATCACCTCTGACGAGCCGTGGATCCCATGGGAGATGGTTAAACCCTACCGGTTCCAGAACGGCGAGCGGCAAGAGGATCCCTTCTGGTGTCAACAACTTGATCTGGCCCGCTGGTTGCCAGGTCCCAGCCCGATCAAAGCGCTTCCCGCTGGCCAAGTGCACCCCATCGCCCAGGAGTCAAGTCGGCTAACCTTTGTCCCCAAAGAGCTGGAGGTGCTCCAGGGTTTCAGTATCTCACACCCAGCAATGGACGTGCAGCCTACTTTGGGCAACCAATCGGCGGTGTTGGATGCCATTGAGCAAGAGCACTTTGCCCTGATGCACTTTGCCTGTCACGGCACGGTCAACGCCAGCGACATCAACAATTCCGAGATCGAGTTGACCAACGGCACCATACGACCCCAAGATCTTCTGGCCCAATTTGGCGGTTCCCGTACTCGCCCCCTGATCTTTCTCAACACCTGCAACGGAGCCAGAAGCGATTTCAGCTTTACCGGGCTGGGCGGCTGGGCCGAGCGCTTCATCCAAAGCGCCCACGTCGGTGCCTTCGTCGGCGCTCTCTGGGAAGTAGACGACCGGCTGGCCCTTCTCTTCATGGAGACCTTCTACAACCAGCTCATCCAAGAAGGCATGCCCATTGCACAAGCCTTCCGCAGCGCCAGAGAGGCAGTGCGCAATGAGCAGCCCTGGAATTCGACCTGGTTGGCGTATGTGCTCTATGCCCATCCGCTAGCCAGGGTAGAGGATGACAAGATGAGGGGATGAATAACATGCGGGACGCAAAATTGGCTCTGATCAGCATTTGTTGTAGTGTAAACACCGAAAAGAAGAGAACAAGAGAAGATTTCCCATGCTGCCCCAATCAACACACTCAACACATAGCACCCAACCCGTCTTACAGGTGACTATCTTTCAGATGACCATGCTGCTCACGCTCTTCGTGCTCACGGTCCTGATTGTTCAGCCCACCACCTCGGCGATGACTCTTTCTGCAGATCGGCAAGGGGATACGCCTTATGATTGTGCTGCGGCAACAGGAATTGATGTGGGCGATTGTAACGTTCTAGTGACGTTATATAGTGAGACGGATGGGTCAAATTGGCGCACCAATAGTGGTTGGTTACAGACAAACAGCCCCTGTGGCTGGCATGGAGTTAGCTGCCTGGGTAGCCGAGTCACCGAGCTTGATCTGAACACTAATCAACTAAGAGGCTCTATTCCAGAAGAATTAGGTCAACTCTCCAATCTCACTAAACTTGTTCTGCTTATCAATGAACTGAGCGGGTCCATCCCAACAGAATTAGGTCAACTCTCCAATCTCACTGAACTTGTTCTGTTCGACAATAAACTAAGCGGGTCTATTCCAGCTGAACTAGGTCAGCTATCTAATCTAACTTTTCTTTTGTTGAACGGCAATCAGCTAAATGGGTCTATTCCGCCAGAGTTAGGTCAACTCTCTAATCTCACCAGACTTTGGTTATATCACAATGACTTAAGTGGGGCTATCCCAGCAGAATTAGGCCAGTTATCTAATCTAACTTTTCTTTGGTTGGTAGGCAATGACCTAAGTGGGGCTATCCCAGCAGAGTTAGGCCAACTCTCCAACCTTACTTCACTTGACCTGAATCTCAACAAGCTAAGTGGGTCTATTCCGCCAGAGTTAGGTCAACTCTCTAACCTTACTTTTCTTGATCTACACAGCAATAAGCTAGGTGGCTCTATCCCAGCAGAATTAGGTCAACTTTCTAATCTCACCAGACTTCATTTATACAGCAATCAACTAAATGGACAGATACCATCTCCTCTCGTTTGTCCTTCTGTATGGCCAAACATTACTGAATTTAACATCGATTTTAATCGATTGGGCGCGGAAGACCAGCAATCTGCAGACTGTCTAAACGACAGAAGCAGTACTTGGGAAAGCACCCAGACCATTCCTCCAGCCAATGTGCAGGTCTCTGTTCTCTCATTAATGTCAGCCCGTCTGACTTGGGAGCCAATTCTGTACACAGCTGATGGTGGTTATTACGAAATTGGACTCTCCACCAATGGTGGTGCGTCCTACAATGTGGTTGCAACTACCTCAGACAAGACGATTGACAATATCACCATAGCGGAACTGACGCCTGGTATCCAATACACGTTTGCTGTGCGCACTTTCACCCCAGCCCACAACGGTCAAAACGATAGCAACGCGTTTGATGACCAACAGAATGATCTAACCAGCGATTTTGGGGAGGGTGTTACTGTTTCATTGTCAACACCCACCCCTCCTTTTAACACACCGACTAATACACCAACATCCACGCCAACTAACCCGCCTACGGCTACACCGACTAATACACCAACAGCCACATCGTCTCCTACTCCTCAAGGTGATATTCACGAACCGAACAACACCTGCGCAACCGCCAACGCAATTCCTTCAGACGGCTCCCTCCAGACCCACACCGTCCATCGTCAAGGGGACGTGGACTGGGTCAAGTTTGAGGCGCAGGCAAACAGAGGTTACCGGATAGACGCTCGAATCCCTATAGGATCTAAAGCCGACGTTACGCTGGAAATGTATTCATCGTGTGACAGCTTACCCGAGGACGAATGGAATGAGCGCTTTACGCCCGGCGTACGACTTGACTTTACGGCTCCATCTAGCGGCTCTTTTTATCTGAAGCTGGCCAATGTGGATGCGGCTGTGGCAGGTGATGATGTGGGCTATGAACTCTCAGTCACCGAGTTGTCTGAAGAACCCCAGGGTGGAGCCGTGATCATCCTGGCGGGGCGCTATAAGGCAAATGACCGCTTGCAGGGCAACATCTACAACATTGCCGAAAATGTCTTCCGCCTCTTTGAGGCCAACGGCTACGATGCCAATGATATTTACTATCTGGCCCCGGAACCGAGAACCGGGCGGGATGCTTCAGCCACTATGGACAATCTACGCTTGGCCATCACCGAATGGGCACCTCAGACGGTTGGTGCAAATCAGGCCCTCACCCTCTACCTGGTTGATCACGGGGACCGAGATCTGCTCTTCATCGATGAATTGAACAATGAACGATTGGCCCCGGATCAGCTGGACGAATGGCTGACGAGCTTTGAAGAAGCCGTCCCCACGGCCAACGTGAACGTGGTTGTGGAAGCCTGTCACTCTGGCAGCTTTATAGAAGGAGCCAAGTCGGTCAGCAAAACTGGGCGGGTCGTCATCACGTCGACCAACGTGGATTGGGATGCCTACGTCACCGATGCTGGGGCCTTCTTCTCGGACCAGTTGATTGTCTCCCTAGAGTTGGGACGCAATCTCTTCACGAGCTATCTGGATGCCAAACGGTATGTGGGCAATAGCAAAGAGTTTCAGGAACCCTGGATCGATGCCAATGGGAATCGCAATCCGGGCGAAGATGATGATTTTACTATTGCCGCCCAGCGGGGCTTTGCTTATGCAGGCACCTTACCCGGCGATAGGTGGTCCCCCCACATCTTTAGCGTTGAGGGTCCTGAGACCCTCACCAATCGTAGCGGCATCCTTACCGCAGATATCCGCGACAACATGGGCATCGATCGAGCTTGGGCCGTCATCTACCCACCCTCTTACGAACCGCCCACCCCCGGCCCAGAGCTTGTGGCCGAAACCCTAGAAAAGCTGCTCCTCGACCCAACCGGAGAAGGGGACACCTTTACCGCTCGCTATAGCGGATTCAATGAGATCGGCACCTATCGCATCGTCATTCACGCTCAAGATGAGGATGGCCTAGCCGCCCTGCCCTATGTGATTGAGGTAGAGGTAGGGAATCGGCTCTATCTGCCGTTGATTCAGTAAAAGACAGTCACAAGACCAACGGCACTGACGAGGTCGGTTAATCAGAACTTGATTAGGTCCTTGCACTTGAAGCAAACTGTATTCGTCACAGCAATGAACATCTTTGGCATAAATTTGCTACTTCTGCTCGTTGTCAGCGTCCTATCTATCTATCTATCTATCTATCTATCTATCTATCTATCTGTCGGTCAGGTCGGACAAATCAATACGGCAACTGAGACCATCAGCCGTGCGCTTTTCGGGAGGACTTTCCGCTCAAATCAGCAGCTATTCACTCTTTGGCATCTTGGGAGAGACGAATCTGCTCTATATTCCTTTAGCAGAGATAAAGAAGACAGAGGAGCGAGAATAATCCAAAAGCACAACCGAAGTCGGACCAACATAGTCGTACCAAGGGGCGGATTATGGCACTTCCAGGGCAAATAATACCATCTGTTCAACCGTCATAGCGTTGCCCGCTTGCCAAGCCCTGTCGCCCGCTTGGCGACTTACTTGCTGCTTAGCCAGCGCAACGGCAGCATCAAATTTTTCTTGCTGAAGCGGCGGCATCACGTACCCGAGCGAATGATAGAATTTGGTTGTTGCACCAGCTAGCTGTAATGATCTTGTAGCTTGATTTTGCGTGGCGAGTGCAGCAACCAAAGGACACAATGCCTCTACAAAATAGGAACGCATCCCAATTTTATCATACAACGACAATGCTTTCTGGGCTTCTTCCAGGGCAGCAACAGGGTTTGACTCAGCCAATGACAATTCTGCTCCCGCACACAAGATTCCGGCATAGATGCTCTTAAGGTCATATTCTTGCGCAAGTTGGCGGGCCTCATTGATCAGTTGGTGAGCGCGCAGAATGTCTCCATTTAGCATGTCTAGAAGCCCTAATTGCCTTAACGTCAGTGAGAGTCCGTAAGGATTCTCAAGTTTACGGTGTAACGTCAACCCCTCGTTAAAATACGCTCTAGCCTCGGCAAACTCCTTTAATTGAGTTAAACGGCCCCCAATATTGATTAATAGCATCCCCAACTCCCACAGATTGTTGAGTTCTCGTCGGATTTTAAGACTCTTTTCATGTAACGTGTGTGCTTCATCGTAATTGCCCAATCGATAGTGTACATTTCCCAACAGTGCAAGCGTTATACCAATACGAGGCTGATTGTTCAGCTGACGGCTCAGATTCAACGCTTCCTCAAAGTACTCTTTTGCCGCTTTCACATCTCCCGTCTGCTCTGTTCTAATGGCAACATATAAAACGGCCTCGGCCAATTGGGCTGTCGGTGGCTCATGGTAGGCAAGTTGAATTGCTTGCTTGATCCACTTGAGATCTTTAGCTGTGGCACCTCTCTGAATCCAGTAAGCCGATAGAGCATTTGCAAGTCTCAATGCCAATTCAGGTTTGTTGGCTGAAATAGCCCACTGTAATGCTACATAAAAATTCTCTTTCTCAATCGTAATAAACGCTTGATAGCCTTTACTGCTGCCCGCCGCAAATTCCGGCTCTACTTTTTGCGCGGTAGCCAAATAGAAGTCTGCATGTCGATTCTGAATCCGATCAACTTCATCGTGTTGGGTAAGCTGATGAAAACCATATTCTCGAATGAGTTCAAGTTGGCTATAACGTGGTATAGCAAGTTTCTCCTGCTGACATTTCAGCAGGTTCTTTTCAACCAACGACATTAAGCCGCTCTGAACAGCATCGTTAGGTATCTCTTCGTGGTCAGTTCGACAAACAGCCTTAGCTGCTTCCAATGTACACCCGCCAGCAAAGACCGATAGCCGCCGATAGAGCAATTTTTCAACCTCTGTTAATAGCTCATAGCTCCAACCAATTGTCTGAGCAAGGGTTTGATGACGCGATGGGAGGTTACGCAAATTACTTTTCAGCAACGCTAGCTTACCTGGCTCTTCTCTACAGAACTGCACCTCAAGTGAATCAATCGAAAGGTGCTTAATCCGAGCTGCTGCTAATTCGATAGCCAGTGGCAAGCCATCTAAACTGGCACAGATTCGAGCAACAGCCCTAAGGGTTTTTCCATCATCAGGGAAGCTGGGTTTAACAGAACGCGCTCCCTGCAGAAAGAGCTGAATGGATTCATTTTTGAGAAGATTCTCTGATGAATGCTCTTTCCCCTCTTTTGGCAGAGATAATGGTTCTACAGCATATTGGGTTTCACCATAGATCTGGAGTGGCTCACGACTTGTTGCAAATACCTTCAGGTTTGGGGCAGCAGCCAGTAGATCGGAAACCAATGTCACTTCCGCCAAAACATGTTCGAAGTTATCCAAGAGGAGCAGCAGCTTTCTCTGTCGTAGAAAAGCGATGAGCACTTGCTTGAGGGATCGGCTTCCAGATTCCTGAACGTTTACAACCTGGGCAATTGATTCCAAAACCAAATCGGGCGAGCGCAGCTTGGCAAGTTCAACAAGGTAAACGCCATCTGTAAAGTTTGGCAAGACACTGTAAGCAACTTCAATCGCAAGCCGAGTTTTTCCAACGCCACCTGTCCCAACCAGGGTAACTAACCGCGCATCTTTTTTCAACAGAATTGACTGAACAGCTAGTCGCTCAGCATAACGCCCAACAAAAGGTGTAAGAGAAGCGGGCAAGTTATGTAAATTTAGCTGTTCAGCGGTTGCAAGGGTAGCTTGAGGATTCGGCGATTGCTCCTCTACTGGTGGTTGGCCCCAGCCGAATTTTCCAACCTGAATCGCTTTGTACAGCTTAGCCGTTTCTGTTGCTGGTTCAACATTGAGTTCATCTGCAAAGAGCGCCCGGCACGTCTCATACTGCAATATAGCGGCAGTCCGTTGCCCATTGAGGGTCAAAACGCGCATCCGCTGACGATGCACAGCCTCTTGGAATGGATCGATTGCGAGCTGTCTTTGAGCATACCGATCCGCCATGTCATATGCGGCTTCATCCTCGAAATGCGTAGCGAGTAGCTGTAAGACAGACAGCACTTGAGTTTGATATCGTTCACGCGTTAGCAGAACCCACTCTTCAAATTCCACACAATCGGGCAACGAAAATCCTTGCAGAAATGGTCCACGATACTCATCGACTATGCTCTGTAAAGAGCAAATTAAGTAGGTATCTACGGTTTTCGGCTGCGCTCCACTCAGTAGAGCTATTTCTTGTTCAAACTTGGCAATATCTGAGCAATAGTCTGCATTTGGGTTGAGCTGAATTGTCTTGTGATCCGCATCGATAAAAGGCGGCTCAATCGTTCTGTCACCTAGAAGATCACGTAAATTTTTGAGCGCATGTCGTAAACTGGCCCGCGCCTTCTTTTCTGGCACCTCTGACCATAGGAGTCCAGCCAATTTTTCTCTCCGATGAGGTTCCTCGGCCTCAACGACCAAATAGGCCAATAAAGCACGAGCCTTGTCTGACTCAAAGTGCTTTATGGGTTGTCCATTAAGCTGGGCCTGAAACGCGCCGAATAAATTCAATATGAGTTGAGACATGCATTTCATTATAACAATAGTTAGACATTTACCCAATGAGTTAAAGCAATTTGGGGACAAATCGGTGGGTATAGCTGAGAGTGTAACACATGGGCAGCAAGCCACATAGCCAACTTAAGTTCCATAACCCCATGCGTTGCACTCTCTATTCTAAACATGAATACACCCAAGCAATTTCAGTGTTAACGCGTTCTCAACGCTGTTCGGGCCACTTCTTCACGCCCTATCAACGCCTCATGGCTAGACTGTTTTTATGAACAGATTTCCATGGCGCCCCTATCGCTCCTACCTGCTAAGGCTCTGGCGGGAGTATGACGAAGGTAAGCTTCGGTGGCGTGCAGCAATTGAAAGTGTTCAAACCAGCGAGGTCCATCGGTTTACCTGTTTAGATGATCTGTTTCTGTTCATAGAGAATCAAATGTCCCAAGCTGATACGGTTTATGAAATGGAGGTGGTGCACTGGTTTCTTAAAGACTTAGCAGAAGAATAGACAAAAACTAATGACCCAGCAAGGTATAAACCATTAGATTGCAACAAAATAAGGAGAAAATCTGTGTTTCAAGGTAGACGACCCATTCAATATCTATGTCTAATCTTTGTGAGTAACTTGATGTTCTTGATTGCTTGCCAGCCCATTTCGCCCATAGAAACACCTCAAGAACCATCTCTCGTCCACGAAGCTCCTATAAAAAATGGCCCCGTTACCATTACAGATTCAACCATTCATGGTACATTCGGTAGCACTGCATACTTTCGTACTCTTGGTACCGTAGAAGGCAGTGGGGCATCCGGTCCATACATAGCTCCATTCGAAATTATCGCCCCTGTTGATGCCATTGATACCAACGGGCGAGTTGTCCTCGAACCGCTCCACTTTATTGGTGGTGCCATTGCACGGAATGATTATCTCACGCAAGATTTCCTGTTTGGTCAGGGTTTTAGCAGCGCTGGCATCTGTCTTCAACAGTCGGCACCGTTTGTGCCCGAACATCCTTGTGCGGAGTTTAGCGGTGAGGCTGGGATGGAAGCTGAAATTGTGGCTGCTTTTGCTAAGGCGCTGCGAGAAAATAGTGCTCTATCTGCCGTTGTCGGTCAAGCCAATACGCTATACGCAACTGGCGTGGCGGCAACAGTAAATCCACTTCATTCATTGATTCTCTCAGATGAAGGCCAAAGCATTTTTGAATTATCTCTTTTTGTGGCGACAGGATGGCCCTTGCCTTTTGGCCCACCGCCAGCGACTCTAGAAGATTACATGCCGCCGATGAACAGTGGTCGAGTCCTTGCGCTCACAACAGAATCGGACATATTCCAATACAATGGTGCAGGGCTACGCATTGACGATCTGGGTCACTCTACCTATCGACTCTATGAAATCGCCGGTGGACCACACATTGCCGATACGCCAGGTACCCGCGCTCGCTTTGTTGGGCCACCTCAAAGTCCATTCCCATCCATTGCTGATACAACACCCCTAGATTGGTCCCCTGTGCTTCGCGCTATGTTTGTTGCTGGTGATCAGTGGGTCGTTGATGGCATTGAACCGCCAGCCAGTGTTTACTTGGAAAGAGCAGCAGAAGACGAAATCGATTCGGTCTATAAGAAAGCCACAGGAATCGCCCGGGATGAAAATTTGAATGCATTGGGTGGTATTCGCTTGCCAGATCTAGCCCTTGGGCGTGGTCAGTTCATCGCGGCAGACGCAGTTCTTATGCCTGAACCACCTCATATGATGGGAGGCTTTGTCGATCTCAAGTGTACACCTTTGGCCGACGGATCGATTCGTTTTCCTGACCATGACGAGTATATACGGCAGTACGCGGAGTTCACTGAACAATTGGTCTCTGAGAGTTTTCTTCTCACCGAAGATGCAGAGGCAATGATTGAGGCGGCTACCGAGTCAGATATTGGTATTGAGGGAGCTTGCCAATAACTCAGGTTCATCATTCACAACCCAGCAAACAGCGTCTACCCAGTTCCCAAATTGATTGATTCTTGGGCTATTTGCTGGAACCAAATCGATTTCGACCCCCAAACTGCTGATGAGATGCTGCTCTAGCGCAAAAAAGTGAGCTAGCTCCGGCTCATTCTGAAAGCGAATCAAGAGACGAATAGGCATTGTTTCTGGTTGCTCAACTTGAACAATGCCTATCTCATTTACAGAGAATTCTCTCGCTAAGCTCGTCATTTGTCTTTTGAGGTTCGGTTGAATGTCTTGCCAGTTGACAAAATTTGATGGCTGCTCGCTCGGTTCAGAAGGCATGCCAGAGCGTTTGGTTGAAAGACTGGCCGGAGTCAGTGCATAATATGTACCTCGTCCTTTACCATACTTCTGCAGATGTCCTTGCTCAACAAGATGAACCAGCCGTCGATTGGCTGTGGCTTTGCTAACATGGGTGGTCTCCATGAGGAGCTTTGCAGTAAGGCGGCCTTGGTCTTTAGCGAGTTGGAGAATGGACTTTTCTTCTGGTTCGAGCAAAGCGGTTGATGGCGTGTTGGCAACGTCATAGGTTACAGTATAGGTTTCAGTGGATTGATTGGTTCGTTGCAGAACCGGTAATTGGGCTTGAAGTTTTCTTAAATCAACAAGTTCGTCATCAAATCCGCACCGTTCACTCAGCTGATAAGCAGTTTTCCAGTGATGATAGGCATCGGGGCCATTTTCCAATTCCGCAAGCGCCTCTGCTAAATTATACCGTGCCCGAACTTCCGCCAGGGGGAAACCAATCTCATTGCTAATTGTCAAAGAGCGCTGGTAGTATTGAGTTGCCTCTGGCAGATTTTTGCTTAAATGATATGCCATACCAATGTTAAGCAGGGCAGTGGCAATGAGTTCCTGGTTTCCCATCTTTTTATATGCCACCATCGCTTCCTCATAGGCGGCAATGGCATGGTGATAGTCCCCCATACTGCTATAGATCAGCCCCATATTAATAAATGAGTTGGCAACACGAGAAAGATCGCCAATTTCTTCGCGCAGGCCGAGACTATTCTGTGCATATTTCAGCGCGTGATCGTGTTTCTGTTGCTCGCCATACAAGCTGGCAAGGGCGTCAAATATGTCGGCTCGGCTCTCTTTCGCTGCGTCTGGTAGCCGTTGAAGGGAAAGCACCAGATCTTGTTCAGCCTTCTGCCACTCTTTACGTAAAATGAAAAACCAGGCGCGATCTTTCAAAAGATCCAGCAAGCCCGAATCGTCTATGTCATAGCGTTCAAATGCTTGCTGATAGTAGGTCAAGGCATGAAGTTGATTATGCTTCTCATAGAGTTTCCCCATCCGATGATAGATACGAGCCTGTTCAGGAAGGGTATTGCTCAGCTTTAAGAGACGTCGACAAGTAGCCAGCGCTTCGTCTTTTCGACCATTCTTTATGAAAACATCGCATAGAAGCCACAATGTTGCCAGCATCAAGTCGTCATTCAATGGAGCAGTTTCAAATTTCCGCAATAGAATAGACAGCTCGTCAAGCTCTAATTCATTGATTAACTCTGTGGCATGCTCCAACAAAATTTCTGCTGCCTTTGACCAACATTGGGCATAGATGTAGTGATTGGCGGCACGTAACACGTCCTGTTCTTCTGCAAAATAACCAGCAGCGGCATGATGGCGTGCAAGCAGAATGCTTTGACTCAAACGGACATAGACATATCGTTGAAGGACGGGCGAAAGCCACAGATTTGCGGTTTCGTTATCCACCAACAGATACCGATGGGAGATGAGATAATTCAAGGAGGAGTCGATTTCAGAAAGGTTTTCGTTCTGTGCCATTCGCGTCAGCAGAAAACGTGGAAATACGTCATCAAACGTGGCAGCAATATCGAGTAAAGTCTTGGGGATCCGCTGCGTCATTAGCGGTTGATATGCTTCCTCAAGGGACAGTTGTTGTAATTCACCATCGGCTTGGCCATGCTGTAGTTGTTGGTGTAGCCATTGGGAGACCTCGCGGATGGCTCGATTGCGTTCATCAAAAAATGTATCTGTACTCGGAATACCCGTCAGCGCCATCAGCGTTTCCGTAAAACGTCCACCTTCTACAAAGTAGTCGGGGTGTAGTGGCTCCAAATAACGGTGTCGCAAAATGTTATAACGCCACCAGTGTGGCTCGCGCCAGGTTGGATCATCAAAAAGGCGCTCCTGATTGCTAGAATGATGCAGTGAGTCAGGGGCCAGTTGATTGACAGCCCATAGTAGTAAGATGCGTAAGGCATTGCCCCTTTCATTGGCCGTGGGAGAGACATCATCCAAGACTAGTAGGGGTGAAACCAAAGAGGAATTGGCTAAAGGGGAACGCGCCAGAGCCAATACACTGTTGTAGTTCTTAAAGGCAGCATTTACTAATTTGGAAAATTCCGTAGGGGTCAGGGATGCTAAGGATTCGGTCATTTGAGGCAATTTGAGACGATTTGAGACGAAAAGGCTTTGCACATGCCAGTGTTGTTTGGGTAAGGTATGATAAGGTACTTTTATTTACTATACTGCGGTCGTTTTCAAACGGAGCTGAGTATATTTATCTTTTCAGTCCGAGGTCAATCCTCGTCAGCGTAAGGGAGTATGTTGTGATTGGCGATTATTTAGGCATACGAAATATGCGTATACGAAATGTAGAGCTGCGAGTTATGGGTATGAGAATTACAGGAACGCGAAATATAGAGCTGCGCAATAAATTCCGTCGGGTCATGAACAAAAGACACCAACTACAAGCCAAAGTATCAACAGTCAATTTCAGCCCAATTTTCCTTCATTTTCTTTTGGCTGTTCTCCTCCTTTTATCAGGCTCAAAATCCGCCGTTGCCCTCGTGCTTACCAACGCTTTACCGTCAGAGCATTCTGACGTCACGTTTTCTGGAGAGCCATCTAGTGAAGCTCTCTGTACAGGCGTAACCCGAATTTCAGAAGAAGAGTGTAATGTGCTTGTTGCTCTCTATCAGCAAACAGATGGAGAGCAGTGGCATAATCGAACGAATTGGCTGACGATCGACGAAACGGTTTCGCCCTGTGAATGGTATGGCGTGACCTGTGAAGGGCAACATGTGACAGCGCTCAACTTAGCCAGCAATCGGTTATCAGGTCAATTCTCTGCCAGGTTTGCTGCTCTACCTATGCTGAACGAGCTGGTTCTCAATGATAATCAACTTCGTGGCACTATTCCATTGGCTATCTGCCGCTTAGCCGAGACACTTGAGGTGGTGCACGTTGAGTACAATCAATTAACGGCAGCTAATAGACGAGCAAAAGAGTGCCTGGATCAATTAAACCCTCAATGGCTCACAACCCAAACCATTCCACCAACAGATCTCAAACCCACCCGCTTTATGACAGATACCATTGAGCTTTCATGGACATCGATTCCTTATACGGCAGATGGTGGCTATTATGAAATTAGCTATACCTCGAGACACAACCAGCCGTTTACGGTTCATGGAACGACTACAAATAAGCGCAGTGGAAGCTATCTGCTTGATGGTCTGACACCTGGCCAAATGTATACAATTCGCATTCGTACTTACACCCCTGCCCACGCTCAGCAAGAAAATGAGCAGTGGAGTGATGCCAAATTCACAGTTTCCACCACCAAGTCTACAGATGATGACGTTTTATTGCTAGTCTACTTCCCAGCAGACAATGACCTATCACCCTATGTACCGAGCGTGGTTCGGCGGCTGGAATATGGTAGCCGATTAAACCCCAATGTGCGGGTTCTTATGCTAACTGACCAGGCAGGAGATCAGAACACAAATTTGCTTGACATTTCAGAGGGTCAGATAACCCCATCTTCCGCCATCCAGAGTACTTGGGGTACAAATGAGCTAGACACGACCGATCCTGCCGTGTTAGCCTGGTTCTTGAAGAATGCCCGTACCCTCTATCCGGCAAGTCGCACAGTAGTCAGCATCATGGGGCATGGTGTTGGGTGGACACCGGAATTTACTTGGCAGATGGGTCAAGCACCCGAAGAGACATTGCTCCCAGAAGGGGGCATTCCCGCGCTGCCCAAAGGGCTTCACGCTACGCCCGGTGATGTGACAGACAATGGTGGTTTTTTGAGCACGCTGGATCTCGCGCATGCTCTAGCCGAAGCAACAGACAATGGAGAGAATCCCTTTGATCTGATCTTTTTCGACCAGTGCTTCCAGGGAAACTTAGATGTTCTCTATGAAATGCGTGAAACGGCTCAGGTTTTTGTCAGTTCCCCAAGCTATGCCTTTCTGTCAGCACCCTATCATCAATATCTGCCATTCTTGACGCCAGCCAAGACCACGGAAGAGATGGCCAACGCCATCATCCACATATACCAAAATTCGCTCAATGAACACCACCCCAATGCCATCTTCTGGGCTTCAAAAGATGACATTGAAGCAGTGGCGGATGCGGTCAGTACGTTAGGAATGGCGCTGTTGGATGCAACCAACGCGGGTCAGGATGCTCGGATCCTCCAAGCATCATTGGAGAGCAAATACGTTGACACAACCCAATGTGGCCGTCAGAATCTGATATTGGGGCCACCTGATGAACTGTTGGGTGCGGGCACCTTTGCCCAAAACTTAAAGCGCCTCTTCCCGGCCAATAGTGGCGTTGAGGCAGCGGCTGATGGTGTGATCCAAGCCTTAGAAAACATCGAAGGCAATGCTCAGGTAGGACGCCCTTACTTAGCCCCAGAGACGATCTGGGACTACGACGACACATTTACCATTCTAGCACCCTTGCTGCGTGATGCGCCAGCCAGCGTGGTCTGGCGGGCCAGCATCTACACAGAAGAATCTCCCTTAACGGCAACATGGACCCCTGTGCCGACCCAAACCGTGAGCATTACCGGCACCTTCGCCTTTATCCAGGATGGAGAGTGGGATGAGTTCATCAATGCTTGGTACACCAATGACCTGGAACCGACTGTAGGCGACTGGTGTCATTACACGCCACCCATCATTGTCCGCCACACAGTGACCGAACCCCTCTCTTTGGAACTTACGAGGCTGGATGACCGTGTGACGCTGGTGTGGGGTGACACGGCAGAGGAGAACGCGGTTGAGTATTGGATTCTGGCCCGACAAGGAGATGGCAACTGGCGCACAGTAGAAGTTGCAGACCTGACCCAAACGAATTACACATTTACACCACCTTTGGCTGACCGGTCGTACCATTTTCAGGTCGTGGCACAAAGCGAATTAGGTGTTGCAGTTGCCCAATCCAACGAAGCCACATTGTCAGCAGATGATACAACTGACGCTCATTTTCTCTACCTACCATTGATATCATCGGAGTGAAGGCAAGGCAATTTAATATTCGCTCCTGAAAAAGCGCCAAGGCCAGGCATGAAGTCGCTTCATGCCTGGCCTTTTGCTGTGTAAGCCTCATCTGGCTCTCACCTATCCAATAGAATGTATCAACGAATCCATCCATCGGCCTTTCCAAGTTCACTCTACTGTCCCGAGCAATCGCATCCTCGTAGGTGATACCCCTGGCGAACGTCCAGAAACTGAATAAACTTGGTTCTGATACACAAATTCCGTTGAAACAGGTTAGATTTTCGGGTTGTTTTATCCTCTCATCGAATGAGTCCACAATGTCATAGATAAAGAGGCGATTTGAGACGATAATCTCTTGTGAACGCCAGTAATTCCCATCATAGAGCTATATAATAAACCACACAAGCGCTTGTCTAGTGGCAGTCGTAATAAATCAACACTTCTTCTCGAAAGAAAAACTGCTGGTTTATACGAAGCCTGAGTAAACCGTTCCACTTTCTCTGAGTAAAGTAAACCGACTATTCATCACGCATACGCTGGTCAGCCTGCATCTCCGGATGCAAGTAATCGGCGCGGTGAATAGTCTGGACCAAACAGGAGTATTAACGCATGTCCTACCACATTTCCCGACTTTTAGAATCCGTTACTTTCGCAGTATCGCTGATTCTCTTAACTACTGCTGCACTTTTTGCAGCTCCGCCAAATGGGCCGCACCTCACACAGGGGAACCCGATAGAAGCTTCGGAGTACAACCCTGAAATACAGGACGGTACAAGTAGGCTAGTCCTAACCAAATCAGTTCGTGTACCCAACGATCCCGTCCGTCCAGGTGACCTTGTAGCCTATCAAGTTGAGTTGGCTCATATAGGTGACGACGGGATGGCAGAAGCTACTTTGGTCGATGAACTACCAAGAGGCATGCGGTTGGTTGGTCGTCCTCAACTGACTGTAGAGACGCCTCGGGTTAGCCCTCAACAGCTTGCCATGCGTGACCGCAAAATCGTCTGGAGCGGTCAGATGGCCTCAGGTGCCAAACTGACAATTACCTATCCCATGCAGGCCAAACCCTGTTTTGATGGTCAGGCCCATCAGATAGAGAATACGGTCAAGGTTCGGCAAACTGGTGGCCCTGACCTGAGCGAGACAGCCTCCTTTACGTTGCGTTGTCGCCATATTGACCCTGCGCTCATCGAGGTAACCCGAACGACTTTAGGTGAAGAAGGCGAAGATACAGCAGGAGCCACAGACGGTGACGAATCATCCGCTCTGGACCCCAACAAGGATTACGTCCGCACAACCATTACCAACGGCAACCCTGATCCAGTTGTACTGGGATTACGCGCCTATCAAGCCGTCGTGCCAGCCAGTAATGAGACAGAGGAAGCACAAGAGATTCCTGAGGGCGCGCCAGTTGAGACTAAGGATTTGGAGAAGCTCACTCTTGATCCAGGTGAAAGCATCTCCTTCACACAAGCAGTCACTCCACCACAGGAGATTGAAAACGATAACCTAGATGAGTTAGAGATCATCAGCGACCTCGGCTTCTGTGTCCTTGATGAAGAGTCATCAACTTGTGAGGATGAAGAGAAGATCCACCGACCACGTCCGATACGCATTCGTATCCTTCGTCGGGATTTGGGTGATGCAGCGGATAGCAGCAACCATTTTGGGGTCCATATGGATGCCTATGCAGGAACCAAAGGTCACTTCCCAACGGTCTTTGATCCAGCAACCGGACTACCATCAGGACCTGCTCATCTCTTTCCAGGCCCGTTCCACTTAGGAAAACACGTCAGCCGAGAAGCAGGAGCCGATCTTGGCAGGGATGTGGACCCATTCAACAACCTAGAGCCTCGCCGAGACCAAGCGAACTTAGATCGTCATGATGATGGGCTGCGTCCTCGTCAGATTGAGTTCATCGATTGTCAAAGCACCACCATCGACGCTGCCGTTTCCATCTCACCCCGCGCGGTAGCATATCTACAACACAACGAAGGCAAAGGGTATGTGAACATTTGGCTAGACAGCAACCGAGACGGTGATTGGGAGGATGGCACCGACTGCGTGACAAGTACGAACGAGTCAGCTCGGGCGCTTGAGCATATTGTTATCGACCATGAGATCGACACCAGTGCCTTAGGCGCTGGCCGCCACCTCATCAACGTACCTACTGGAATCGTCTCTTGGCCTGAAAAGTATAGTGAAAAGCCAGTCTGGCTGCGGGTCACGCTAAGTACACGCCCGGCCAACAAGGCCCTAATGGATGGCGATGTGGCCTACGGCGATGGCCGCGGTTACCGAACGCCCTTTATTCTGGGTGAGACAGAAGATTACAAGTTTCAACAAGGCGAGTTGGTCGATGGAGCAGACGTAGTTGTCCACAAACGAGGTGCAGCCCGCAAAGACTTTGAAGGCGATCCCGAGAACATCCGAGGCCGAACCCATTGGCACATCCGCTACTACAACCAGGGAATGGACACGGCCCAGAATACGACCATCCAAGATACCCTGCCATCAGAGCTAGATGCCAACCCAGATACGCTGCAGATTCGCACATCAGCGGGCATCTCCTACACGGTGGATGGACAGGTCATTACCTTTGATGTGGGTGATTTAGACTCTGATCGTGGTGGACACATTATGATTCGCGCCAACTACATCATCCCCGATGAAGAAGCCGTCGTTGTGACCAATACGGTGACGATTAGTGCCACCAACGATGCCAACTTGGAGAACAATCAGGATCAAGCCAAAGCCCAGTTGGGGTTGCGCTCACCGGTTATTACTTGGCCTGCCAACGGAACCACCTGCAATAGTGATCTAGAGGTTCATGGACGGGCTCGTCCCAATGCCCTGGTCGATCTCTACCTCAACGATGAATTTGTAGTCACTGTAGCCGTTGACCAGAACGGACATTGGCAGCATCCACTGACTCTGGAAGATGGCACTCACTACATTCATGCTGTGGCGAAACTAGATGATGTGGTCAGTTTGGCCTCTCGTGCAAAAATGGTGATCGTGGATTCAACGTTAGTATATGACCCACTCAGCATCCGCTTTGTTGACGAAAATGGCAACGACCGTCGTCCCCGGGATAAAGAAGGTCGCACTGATGTTGATGGCTGGGGACTCCATCTACGGCCCAATACATCCTACTCGGTCACAGTAAGGCTATGCTGTAGCGATTCAGAAGCCACTGCAACCCTAAATATTCCCAATGTAGGCATGGTGGAAATGAGCTACAACGAAGCGCGGGATCGATTTGTGGGCAGCTTTACCACAGGCGACATGGCGGAGGAACCTGAAGGCGAAGCCATGGAACTAACAGTTAGCTGTGAGGAGACCACCTCTACATTCGGTGGCATAGTTCTCATCGACCCAGAAGGCGTCGTCTATGATGCCAGTACGGGACAACTGCTCTCAGGTGCCAATGTCGCCTGTATGGAAGCACAAGTTACTGGAGCAAGTGGCGAGAGTGGTTCAGCGTTTACCCTCTGGAATGCCGAAGCCTTTGGCCAGATTAATCCTCAAAGCACGTTGGCTGATGGCTACTTCAGTTTCTGGACACCCGCTGGTACCTATCAGCTCAATGTCACTCGTGACGGCTATCAACCCTATCGCAGCGCAGACATCCTGGTTGTGGATGAATTGGTACGCTACGATGTCCCCCTAAGCCCAATCATTGATGAGGCTGCCGATCATGTTGTAGAGATCAGCGAGGCAGGGTTGGGCGAATCCGTACTGACGGTCGAACCGGGAGCCATCGTCGAGTGGGTCAATATGGATTTGAGCAGCCACCGAGTGATGTCTGTTGCAGCTGATTCGGTGCAGAGTGGAAGCCAGAGCACCAGCACCTGGGACAGTGGCCTTCTGGTTGGCGGTGAAAGCTATAAGGTCCAATTCGATACAGAAGGCACATTTACCTATACGGATCAGGAGAATGGAGCCAATGTGGGGACCATTATCGTAGCAACCAGCACACCTGATAACCCAACGGTTCCTGATGAAGATGACGACCAGACACCAACGGGTTCCCAACAGTCTATGATTTTCCTACCGTTGATTCAGGATTAAGTCTATTGTAGGATGGGTTACTCAGCCCTCAAGACCTTAAGGTAAATCTAAATCGGTAGGGGTGGCGGATGATGTTTCCGCTGCCCCTTTTTTTGCGTAGTGTCGAATGATGGGAGCGCACAGAAGCCAAGCCAATGCCCCATAGAAGAAACCAATCATCATATTGCCAAGAAAAAACATAACCACATTTTCCCATGGGAACAAGCTCGGCAAGAGTGCATCGTCCGGCTGAAAAATGAGCGGTGCAGATTCGCCAGCAACCGTTCGTCTGTAGCGTTGCACTAGCTCAGGCAGATCCCAAATGGCCCAAACCAATCCCCCAATGAGAGCCCAGCGAGAGAAAAATCCAGGAGCAGGTCGAAAGAGCATCCAAAGCATCCATATGAAAAAGACGATTATTAGTGCGACTCCCCACAGGTTCCAAAGAGTGAATTCAGAATAAGAAGCAAGACCGAAGTAAAGTATATCAAATATACCCAACGAGAGTATGATTGTTACAAGCCACTTTGACATGAAAATTCTCCTTGCAAATTATGAAGATATTACTCAATAATATATACGACATAAAAGGCAAGATTCTTTCTTAGGCGCTTAGCAGTTCAGTTTGTGCTTTTACGGCAAGAAGCTCTCATTTCTCAGAGTAAAATCGACATACGTGTCGATTGCTCCAACGGCACGTTATCTGATATCCTGTACTCGACGTTTGAAGATGTGTTGTTGTATGAGGAAGCCCATTGATTGCTACCATCGATATTAAAAGGCTGCTCACGGGTAGGTTATTGGATTGTAATTGAAGAACGGGCCAACCCATAAATGTAATATTCAGGCCACTGATGTTCTTTAGTTAAGCCCACGCCTATGAATCTGGGCAGCAAAAAAAATTGGAATAACCTAACCCAAAGGAGCAACCATTATGAGTATACGAACGTTCTACCTTGCTTTGCGCGTCATCATCATCTGTGCCTATTTTGTGTATATAGGGTTTACGGGTCTTGCTTGGGCACAACAGATAGGACAACAGACGCCACTCCTATTGACCGACGAACACCTTGGCCCCGCCAGCTCATCACCCCACAGCTTTATTCAGTTTAAAGGTGAAACCTACTTTGGGTTGGCAGGAAAACAAGGTGGTCTTTGGAAGACAGATGGAACGGCAGATGGCACGATTCTCGTCAAAGATATTCGTTTATATGAACCTATACACCGCCCTCCATATGAACCGACCAAGTATCACGACGCGCCTGTGGCTGCATCTGAAGAATTTCTCTTCTTTGTGGTCGACCAAGGCCCCTTAGTCGATACCTTCTACCATGAGTATGAGCTATGGCGAAGTGACGGTACTTCGAGTGGTACCTTTCTGGTCCATTCGTTCCAAAGTGAGGCTTGGCGTTTTTGGGATTTTGCAGTCTTTGATGGCGTTCTCTATTTTCGAGAATCTGACCCCGAACATGGTGCCGAGTTGTGGCGCAGCGACGGTACCATAGACGGTACGCACCTTTTTCTTGACATAAATCAGGGCGTAGAGGATTCAAATCCACAAAATTTTACAGTATGGGACGATCAGTTCTATTTTACGGCATTTGAACCACTCAATGGATACAACGTTTGGCAAACAGATGGCACAACAGAAGGGACCTATATCGCCATAGACATTGATGAAGGCAGTGAGCATCTACGTCAGATTAATGATCTGGTTGTAGCGAATGGTTCTCTCTATTTTGATTCGTACTACCTAACAATTGGCGGGGAATTATGGCAAAGTGACGGTACGATAACGGGAACACATCTAATTACCAGTAGTTATCCTAGTCCCATAACAGGTTTAAATGAAGTCAATAACAAGCTCTTCTATGGATTGAGGAGGAATTTATGGCATACAGATGGGACCGAAGAGAATACAGCACATCTTCTACAAACTGAGGTAGGCGGAGGTATTTATGGGCGGTTCCCAGGAGACAATCTGCTCTACTTCACAGGCTCAGTTCTTCAGGGGACATCCTATAACCGTACGTTATGGCGTTCGGATGGCACAGCAGACGGTACATTCTCCCTTGATGCACCAGTCCCATATCTGCAAGAGATAGAGGTGGTAGGCGACAATGCGTATTTTTTAGCCTCTAGCGATAGCGGTAATGAATTGTGGTATAGTGATGGGACAAGCGAAGGAACGGGGATGATAAAAGATATTGTGCCATCAGAGTTGGATAATGCGACCCTTCGGGCATATCCTTCGCCTATCTACTCAATCGACGATGGCGTCCTATTTGGTGTGGATGATGGCATTGTGGGTAAGGAGCTATGGCAGAGCGATGGCTCACCTGACGGCACTACCTTGTTCAAAGATATTGATGCAAATTCGCTTGGCACGAATCTAGACGTCTTCGCCTCTTCGAATGATACGATCAACTTCTTCAGCAGTGAGAAAGTCAACAACCGTATACAAAATAGCCTTTGGAGGAGTGATGGGACCGTCAGCGGCACCAACCGGATCAAATCGTTTGACCCAGAAAGTTCGTACTATGCCCCCTCTATACGCGCGGAGACGGTTGGGAGTACCTTTTATTTTATCTTCGATTCTGTCCTGTGGAAGTCAGATGGCACGTTAGAAGACACCGTCATTTTAGAGGATCGCCGTGTATACAATCTTGCAGCGCTGAATTCCCTACTCTACTTCACAAAGGATAATGAGTTATGGCGTAGTGACGGTACTGTGCAAGGGACAGAGTCCATAAAACAGATAAATATCAGCAATTTCCCTCCGCTTTATCCCAGTGGCCAAACCCTCTTCTTTTCGGCCACCGATAGGGAGCATGGGTACGAATTGTGGAAAAGCGATGGTACAGAAGCGGGTACGGTATTGATCAAAGATATACACGAGGGGTTTGCATCAGCTTACCCGGAGTCATTATTTTTTCACGATGGCCATCTCTACTTCTCTGCATACGGGGACGATTATGATGGCAGAGAGCTATGGCGAAGCGATGGTACAGAGTCTGGGACTGAGTTAATAAAGGTAATCGCCTCAGGACTCTATAATGGTTCACAACCACAAGGGTTTGCTGGAATCTCGATATCGGATAATACCCGCTCAATAGTTGGTACAAATTATGTCATCTTCAGCGCTGACCATCAAACTTATGGTCGAGAACTATGGCGCACCGATGGCACAGAAGAGGGAACAGAGCTTGTGGTAGATATTCACCCAGGCAGTGATAGTAGCCTGCCGGCAGCCATAACGTCTATGGGTGATTATGTCCTATTTCGAGCCAATGATGGTCTAAACGGTTCTGAATTATGGCGTAGCGATGGGACAGCAGAGGGGACCAGCTTGGTGTCCGATATACGCCTGGGAACATACGGTTCCCAAATCGGACCGCCATTGCGAGTTGGTGATTCCATCTACTTTAGCGCCGATGACGGCATCCACGGTGCGGAACTGTGGACGAGTGACGGTACAGCATCGAGCACCATGATGCTCTTCGACCTCTATCCGGGTATGCCAGGTTCTAATCCAAGCGATCTCACCTATTCGGATGGCATCCTATACTTTAGTGCAGACGACGGAGTGAACGGTCGCCAGCTACATAGTATATCTGTTCTCGCACCTTTGTCACTAGATGTGGTTGACGAACCCGAAGAAACTTCACCTTTACATATATTCCATTATATACCTTTTTTCAGTAATGAATAGGAGTCTAGTTAAATGTCATTGCATTTGTGCTTGGTTACAGATGCAACGTATCGTTTACTGATATCATAAAAAGCAACAGGACCCGCATTTTGACGGGTCCTGCTGTGACGTCCTGTATCAAACACGAAATATCGTAATCGCCCTCAGTATATCATCCCGTCTATCTTCCCGCATCAGATAAATGACGTATCTTTCTTGCTCTTTTTGGTCTAGTCCGATTGGCGTCGTTACGACTTGCAACTTTTGGGCCATGTGGTACACTGGAAGGATCCGACCTGGGAAGCTACTGAAATAGATAGCTAGAAAAATTTGTTCCCGTGTAGACGGGAAGCTTGTCCCCATGAAGATGAGGATCTTCTCCCTTCTCGAAATTTCCCAGAGTGGATGGGGCAAGAGTCGGGATACGACTTTTCTGACGAAGTGTATTGTCCAAGCGAAATAGACCTATGCAACTTGAATGGGCCATTGCGTCTCCCGTTACGATTCCTTCCGACCTAGCTGATCGCGTTGGCGGACACCCGCTGGTAGCTCGGCTTTTGGTTCAGAGGGGGATTGTTGATCCAATTGAGGCACGAGCGTTTCTAGACCCCAGTCACTATTTTCCAGCGGCACCCAGTGAGTTGTTCGGGGTAGAGGTGGCGGCCAAAATTCTCTATGATGCGATTCAAGCCGAGCAGAATATTTTGGTCTGGGGAGATTTCGATGTGGATGGCCAGACCAGCACATCGCTTCTCGTGGCGGGCTTGCTGAAGCTCTGTGAGTCAGAACAGATTCGCTTTCATGTTCCCAATCGCTTTACGGAAAGCCACGGCATCAAACCCGCATTTTTGCAGACATGGCTAGACGATCCAGCGTGGAAACCTCATCTGTTGCTCAGCTGTGATACGGGAATTGCTGAGGCAGAAGCAGTTCAAATGGCCAAGGAGCACGGTCTAACCGTCATACTGACCGACCATCACGATTTGACTGCCGAGTTTGAAGGAATCAACCCAGCGACTGATCCGCTATGGGGCGTGGATCCCCTGCATCTGCCAGGTCTCAGCGTGCGCGTGGCTGACGCTATCGTCAACCCCAAGTTTCAGCCTGCCGATGATCCGCTACGTACCCTTCCTGGCGTGGGTGTGGCCTACAAACTGATGCAGCAGCTTTATGCCTTGGCAGACATAACGGGAGCGGAAGATGAACTCCTGGATCTAGTTGCCTTAGGCATTGTAGCGGATGTAGCCGAGCAGGTTCATGACGCCCGCTATCTACTCCAATTAGGACTCAACCAATTACGTACCACCCAACGGACGGGTCTTTTGGCCCTAATGGACGTGGGCAAAGTAGTGCCCGCCAATATCACAACAGATGATATTGGCTTTCAATTGGGGCCACGCATGAACGCCTTGGGTCGGCTAGAGGATGCCACCGTTGCGGTTGAACTGTTAACGACGCATGATCCCATCCGTGCCGGTCAATTAGCGGCCACAATGGAGCGACTGAATCAACAGCGGCGTCTCATCACAAGCCAGACCACCGGTGCGGCTCTGGAGATGATTGACCGCAGGCCAGAACTCCTGGATTTTAATGGGCTGGTCCTAAGTCACCCGGCTTGGCACGCTGGCATTGTAGGAATCGTTGCATCGCGATTGGTTGAGGAGTTCAATCGACCAGTTGTGCTCATGCTCAATCCACCGGGAGAAGCGGCTCGTGGTAGCGCCCGGAGCATACCTGGGGTTGACATTGGAGCTTCGATCGCTGCTTGTAGTCATCTGCTAATCGGTCATGGCGGGCATCCTGGTGCAGCAGGGTTGAGCCTTTTGCCTGAAAATATTGATGCGTTCCGTCGAGAGCTAGATCGCCAGATCGAGCTGCATCGCATTGATGACGGCCCGCCGAAGCTTGCCATTGACGCTGAGCTGACGATTGATGAGATCAATCTCGAATTAGTGGAGCAGATACAGAGACTAGCTCCCTTCGGGAACGGGAACCCTACACCGAATTTCATCAGTAGCGGCGTGCGAGTGGTGAAAGATCAGAGAATTGGTCGGGAGGGCAATCATCGTAAATTTGAGGTCCAGCAGACCAAAGATGGAAAAGCACTGCCTGTGCTCTGGTTCAACAGTGGCGATATTGAACTCCCACCCGAGCCGCTGGATATCGTATATACGCTGAATATCAACGAGTTTCGTGGAGAGCGTAGCGTACAATTGATGTACGTAGCCAGCCGAACCACCTACTTGGATGCTGCCGATATTGATCTAAATGCCAAAGCTACCCTTCAGATTATAGACAAACGCCCCAACATGGGCAGCCAAGAGCGGCAATCTACGCTCTTTATGAATCATCCCTCTCTTTATGAATCCCTTCCATCTACTGTCCAAGCGACGTGGTATGCAGAAGGAATCAATCTACCCGACCCTGTCTCCTATGCACCCCGAAGCCAGTTACAGGTAGAGGCAACCACTCTTGTGCTTTGGACTATTCCCCCGTCGGCAGAAGTTCTGCTGGGATTGGTGGAGCAAGTGACGCCTCATGAAGTTTATATCTGTGGCCAGCGAAGTACCGATGACAGCTTAGATGGCGTATTGCGGCATGTTGCGGGCATGTGCAAATATGTCCTGAACCGCCAAGGGGAGCTATCATTGACCAATTCAGCGGCTCGCCTGGGTACTACAACGAGCGTTATTCGGCATACCCTGCGCCTACTTGAATCCAAAGGGTTGATTGTTTTGAATGAGTGGGCGACCGATGATGCCGTTCGTATTTCAAAGGGAAATGGTGAGGCGGAAGCCAATATGCCCCAAATTCTAGTAGCAGAGCTTGAGGAACAGCTTGCCGAAGTCCGAGCTTACCGACGCTTTTTCCAAAGAGCCAAGCTGACCGAACTACTACCAACTAAGTGACCCTTAGCTGGCCACCCCTCATCTCCTCATCTCCTCGTCCTCTCTAAACGCGCATTCGCAAAATTGGCCGGGCAAAGGAGACATCTAAATACTCGAAAGTTCGTAACGATTTGGTGCCAGGTGTCATAAAATGAATGGCAAAGGCGCGGCGCTGGCGCTCTGTACTATTGGGCGCAGTATAGTGGAGGGTTTGACAGTGATGCAACGTCACACCACCGGCCGGGAGTTCAATTGCCACGGCCTGACTGTCATCGATCTGCTCACCCATATCTAAGAGTGCATTGGTTTCTGAGGCTTGGCCATGAGATTCAGCCCGGAAGTGGGTCCCTGGGAGAAACTGCATGGCCCCATTATGAATATCTACGTCATCCAGGGTCATCCAGCAGCTCACAAGGTTGGGCGGGGAGCATTGCCAGTAGGCATTGTCCTGATGCCAATGAACGGGACCGCCGTGATGGGCAGGCTTGAAGAGCGCCTGATCATGAAAGAGCTGGATGTTGGGGCCAATCAGATCTTCCACTCGATCCAGAATGCGTATATCATAGAGTAGCTTGCGAAAATGAATATTGCGCTCACACACCTGCATAATCTGGAGCATCTGGGTTTCGGCCTCATTCTTGGCATTCACGTCGTCAGTATCATCGATGGCAAGGTTACGAAAGTTGCCGTGGCCACCGCGCGCCAACTCAAACTCGCGATCGTACTCCTGGCGTAACAGCTCAATTTCATCATCCTCAAGCACTTTGCCGATAGTCAAATAGCCATCTGTCCAGAAACGGTTGACCTGCTCTTCGGTTAGGGATTTGCGCTGAATTGTGGATTGGTGGCCATTTGTGCTTTGCATTGGTTCGGCTCCTTTTTTTCTGTAGAATCCGTTTAATCTGTTGATAATCACGAAAAATAAATAAACAACCAAACGACTGCTGATGACTAATTCTATGGTGTATCAAGCGGCGATTCAAATGGAGAGCCGGAAGAAGAATCTTCCACCCCGCCACGTACGTCGCTTGGCGTGGCTGTAGGCTCTTCTTCTGCTTCTTCGTTGTCATTATTATCTCTATTGTTATTATCGTTGTTTCGATTCTCATCACGCCGTTGAGGTCGTGGTGTGGGCGTCGGTTCTACACAAGTCGCATCTGGGATCACATCAATGGTGAGTTGTCTTACCTCTTCGGTGCCGTCGGTATTGATTACGCGCAATGTGTAGGTTTCCGTTGCTTGTGGGCATACTTGCTGACTCGAGACACCCGCCTGGCCTTCATTTTGAAAATAGACGGCCTGTACACCTTCGGCACGCCAGAAGATCTCGGTACACTCGCACTGTTTAATCTCCTGACGAGTGGTCCGCAGTTCAATATCTGATGATTGTGCGCCTGCCGCGGTTACTTCATCAGGCGTTGATGGTTCTGGTTCGGAAACGGATTCTGAGCCGGGTGATTCACTGCCAGTGGATTCCCCATCACCAGAAGAGATAATCGTAGGAGTGGCTGTGGGCGTAGGCGCAGGTGTAGGCGTGGGTGGAATTTCACCAATGGGCAGAGTACCAATGTCAAACGTACAAGAAATAAATTGCGCACTGGCGCTCACCCAGCCGACGACATTCCCAGCTTCAATTTGCACCCACGTGCTCTGGGGGTTGCGCGCTACGGGAATCAAGGCTTGGCTGGCTGGCAAGGAGGTCACCGGCGGATTGTACTCAATCCCTGGCCCAGGGCGCACGTTCAAACTACTCGATACAATCTGGCAAGATGATACGACGGGGACAGACGTCGGGGTCAGTGTTGGCGTTGGCGTTGGTGTATCGTCAAGTTCGGAATCAGCATCTGGCGTAAACGTTGGTGTTTGCCTTGCAGCTAGGGTTGGCTCTGCAGCAGGTGTCTCATCTGGGGTGGCTGGCAATAGTAGGTCCTCGCGTATTAGGGCTTCATCGCCACTGGTCAGATTTAAATCGAAAATAATTTGCTCAGCCTGCTCGATGTTCACCGTCTGTTGGGACAGAATCCGCTCCAACAAATTTCCTTGCTGACGTAGTGACAAGTTAGAGTCGGTAAAGTAAGGTAATATGACCTCCGCCTCCTGACCTGGGGTCGGATCGATAAAGTCAATCTCTACCAGCAGTTGATGAACTTCTTCCAGCTCAGCAAGCCAAGTCAATACATCTTCATAAACGGCATTTGTCAAACCGATGGACTGGACGAAACCTATCAGCTCATCCTCATCGAGCCGAAGCTCAAAGATAAATTCAGCAATCTCTTCTGGAGAGAGGCCGGTCAACTGGATCAGACGAATAATCTCCCGATCATCCAGCCCAAACTCATCAAAGCTAAAGATGAGGCGACCAAAGTCATCGCCATCTAACGGCACATTTCCCAATTCATCCATCAAGTTATTGATATCGGCCGGGCCGAGGTATGCAGCGGACTCATCCATAAGGATAATGATATCTTCGGCGCTCCGAGCATCCTCCAAAACGGCTTGAGGAAACTCATTCTCCAGTGAAATGGTTTCAAAGCTGCCATCTCCCTCGGGATCAATGTCAACCTCTAACGGTTGGCCCGCAGCTTGGCTGTCAAATATCAGATTGACTGAACCACCTGGCCGCAAAGAGAGATCATTGGTAGCAAAGACAGATTGCCCCGATGAATCGACTCGACCGACAATCAGCGTCACCTTGTCGTCAGCTACATCCTCACTCTCAATGGCCAAGCTTCTTTGGCTATTGTCGGTAATGGTCAGCCCGCTGCTCGGAGTGTAGTCGATATTGCCAATTACGAATAAAGTTTCTGGGCTTTCTTCGTCAGGATTCGGATTGTCTATAGCTACTTTGATTGTTGTCTTTTGGTCACTGCCTGCAGTGTACTTGATCATCCGCTCAGTTTCAGAGAAGAAGAGGGATTCTTGACTATTGCGCTGCAAAGCCAGCCCTTCTAAAGCTACAGAAAAGTCTGGTGTCAGTACCTGTAAAATGCCCGGTTCATCTTGAGAAAAGTTGCTGTTACCAGCCAGCACAGAAAGTTCGCCCTCCGATGGCAGAGCGACGTAGGCTCCCTTTCCTGAGAGAGAGCCACGAGCTGGGATGGTCTTGCCCCCTGGAATATTGTTGAAGTAGACGCCAGCCCAAACGCCATTGGCTCGCCCTCTGCTATCCTGAGCAAGAAAGTCACCATCCCCAGTAAGGGACACTATGGTCGATCGGCCCCTATTCTCTTTTTGTTCTTGGCTCAAAGGCCATGTCCGCGGGGTAACGTTATAAGCCGAAAGCGGAATATATAAGAGGGTTTTACTATCTGCATCGCCTTCCCATACTTCTGTATCCTCCTCAGGATTCATGGCCGCCATTGAATAACGCCAACTATTTCTTGCCATGTCAACTTCCACAAACAATTCTAGACCCGGGTGGTTATTGTCATAGACCAAAATATGGATTATGTCATTCCCCATATCTGCTAGCCCAAAAGCCATGAGTGAATGGGCAGCACCCGTACGATTCGCAATGCCGATTTCAACTTCGGTGCTTTCGGCTGCCAATAGCGCATTCACGACCTCAACAGGAGTCCCGCTAACGGTTTGTTCGATCACCTCTGGCACGAACTGCAGCGTGTAGTTGGCAGCAATCTGCCGCATAATCGAGACCTCTTGAGGAATGTCATAGGTCAATTGAGCCTGGGTAGAGAATTCGCTGGCATCAAACTGTTGATCCCATAAGCGAAACCCCATAACCGTAAATCCCACACAGTGGCCAGATTGCATGTACTTGTTCATCATGCGCTTAAAGAGCTGTGCTTCGGGATTGGGTACACACGTTGAACCATCCATGCGGCTACAGATCTGTTCATTGCCAAATAGCTCCTGCAGCTCTTGAATAGTCAAGTCACCTTCTGGAAACTGCTTGCCGTAATTTTCGAATTGAAAGCCATTCGGATCCGGAAGGTATCCGCTCTCAACAAGAATTTCGCCATTTTGGGCAGTGGGGGCCTTGGATGACGCGGCCATCAATTGCAAGGGAAAAGATGATGAGCGAAGAGAACCGACGATGAATAAGAATAAAGTGAGTGTAAGTGCTCTACGGATACGGATGCGGAACGGGTTGTGGAACATTTCAGGACCTCGATTGTTCATTCACTTAACAGTTGTTGATTTTCATCTAAAACAAAATTGCTTTTTTGAAGGAGTTGGGCGTCCACATAGATTTCTACACTGTAATTTCCCGATGCCAAGGCGAACTGGCGTCCTTCAGTTAATGTAAATTCAGCGGTCCCGCTTTCACCTTGTTCCCATATCTCCACACGACGTAGGTCAGTGGCTTCCCGGCCATTGCGAAAGACTTTCATGACAAAGAGCTGCCCTTTTTCAATCCCCTGATATTCAAATAGAATTGTAACATCGTTGGCAGCCTCTGTATTTGTACGGACCACATTAACGTCAACCTCCTCACCTTGATTTGATTGGGCCATTACACCGCGCCCACCCAAACCAGCAAGTCCGCCAAGTCCACCACCTAACCCACCTAGCTCATCTTCCTCTTCCAATGAAATGATATTAAACGTTGGTGAGTCAACCACTGCACGATTATCATTTCTAGATTGGGTATCACTAGATTGGGCCAACAGATTATTCGAAAGGTCGTCCGAATATTCTAATGCTACTGAAAGATTTTTGAGCTCTGCTTGGATAGCCGTCGTTGCTGATATGATGGAATCTATCACGCCACCGTTGTCAGCCATACGATCATAAGGGGGGGTACGTTCACACTCTTGATCAACCAAACAGGCCAAGAGAGCATCCAAGTCAGCTGCAGCCCCTCCAAGGTACCACCATAGCGAGGATGGTGGCTCTGCGCCCATATTCCGGCTCTCGACTACTTGTTGAGTGGCGACCTGGAGGCCCTCTGCATAGACCTCTTTGGCCCTTTCCACGTCCCCACTGGACAATAGGGCGATTCCCAGATTGAAATGGAGGCCGATTTGAGACGGATCGCTATCTATCGCGAATTGGGTTGCGGAAATGGCTGACTCAAAGTCTCCTAATCGATAGTGAGTCCATCCCAAGTTCCACAGCCCAGCCACGGTGCCCTGCCCAGCCTCAATCGACGCTGCATAATCTGAGGCAGCATTCTCTAAGTTCCCTTGTGCAAAGTAGGCATTTGCCCGGGCGAACAGTGCATCAGCGTATTCTGGGGCTAGAGAGAGCGCCTGGTCAAATGATTGAACTGCTTCACTATATTCGTGCTGATGAGCCAAACCAACGCCATCAGAATAGGCAAGGATCGCATCATCGGGAAAAATCTCAACTGGCGTACGATAGTTGACGATCATCCAAATCGTTGCGCTAATAGCAATGAAAGTTCCTGTGGCCACAAAGATAAATTTGGTTCGTCCGACAATAGTTGTTGAGAGGCCGTAGAGGAAGAGCGATACAGCATAGAAGAGCAACTGGGAGACATAATTATCTGCTTTTTCATCCCACGCCTCAGCTAAGAGGGACGTGGCAGAGAATCGTTCTAGTAAAATTGTGCTTTCAACAAGATAACGATCCGATTCGTAGGCGCGTACGTTGGGAAAGTCATCCAGCTCGGGATCGAAGTAAGGCTCTTGCAGCAAAGGACTCAACGCCCTGGCTTGTTCTCGTACTCTTAGATAGGCAACGGCACCTGCGAAATCTTCGTTGAGTTCAGCAAATAGGCTTTGGGTATCCCACTCCAGCCAACGCTGATACGCATCCGACCAAGCATAGCCCACCTCAATTTCGCCAGAGGCTTTGGCGCTCATGGCCTGAATAACATATTGTTGGGCTAGGAGTGTAGCATCCCCCTTTTCATCCGAAGCAGAGAATTCTAGGAGGGCGACTAGCCCGGCTAAGACGGTAACCAAACCAATAAGGATGCCTACAATCCGCTCAAATGGATCCCCAGAAAATAATGGACCAGATTTCTTGGTCGCTTGTTCGTTCATAGACTCACTCACGGTGGATCTGTTTTCTACTATGCCCTTAGCAAACTAGAGCAATTCAGTCAAAATAAAATTGATTGTCGGCCCAAGAAAAAGCAGGGAGCCAATCAAGGCAATGGTTAGCCTCAGCATCTTGCGCTCTGGATGCAGTCCCTCCGCAATAGTCAGACAAAATAGAGAGACCGTCAAGAGGAATATCAGGAGCATAATGGAGTAGACCCTGCTATCATCAGCATTGGCTTGATCAAAATAGAATTGGCTGTCAAGGTCTAATGATTGATTTGCTTGAGCATAAGCTTCTGATAGTTGCCGTTGGCTGTCGTAGCTTCCATCGCTGCGCAAGTACCTCTGGGGAAAAAACCGGCGGCCAACAGCAGCCAAATCCGTTGATTGGGCGCGTTTTTGTCGCAGCAATGGCTCTTCTTCAGGTAGAGCAAAGGCCAGGGCCTCGGTAAGTTGGTACTGTAATTCATCGTTGAGGAAATAGGCACCATAGGCACGTAAATTCTTATACAAGGCGGAGTTGTTGATGAGCCGAGTCGTCTCCAAATTAAGGACGGCCCGCAACCCTGCTTGCTCTTTAGGGCCTGGTTCAATATTGGCTGCCCGCCATGCCATTACAGCACCAGTCAATGTGACGATTGCTATGAAGATGGCTATAATGAGTTGAAAGTTATCATTTTCTTCGTCTGTTTCAACTACATGCTCTGAAGTAGTAACAGATTCTTGATGCTCTATAGTCATATGGCTAAATCTTGCTTTTAGCTAGGGTTATCAGCGGGATCTTTACCAAGTTACGAATTGAATGAAGGATTATCCGATGGTTTTTTGACAGTTAGGAACGAGTATTAAATGAGTTGGTCATTTGACGGGGGTATCCCCGAATGAAACGCGCAATTTATTTACGGCTCATTCCATAGTAGATTACGGTGCAGTAGGCACACCTCTCGACCTACGAGGGCATGCTTATGGTGCGGTTGCGTTTGGTTACAGATGGTAGCATCTTGCCCTGAAAATAGGATACAGTTTCAGATGGATCAGCGAAACATTTTCATCCTAAGCTGTGCTTCTTGATCAGTGAAAACTACTGATATTTTAAAGCCAGATCGTCCTTTGGACAAACCGTTGACATTTACATCGATAGAAACCTCATGAGCAATTCAATCAATCCGTTAGGTTGCCAACGGAGCTACCATAGAATTTAGTATGTTAAGTTCGATGGGTGATAGAATTATCAGTAGATCGCAGTGGACACGCCTCGTGCCGCATGTGGGCATGGCCATTGAATGACTACGATCTGCTGATAATTATTGCAGAGCAAGCGTCATCGAATTTTGTATTAGTAGACCGCAATCTGTCATTTCTGAGCCTGCCCTGAGCGGAGCCAAAGGGAAGTATGAGGAGAAATCTTGACCATTTAACCAGAGAAAGATTTCTCGTCGCGGGTACCCTAGTATCATGGAAAAGGCAAGGAGCGAAACCTGTAGGTGCCTCGAAATGATATCAGCGAGCGTCATTGCGGACTACTGGGTATAGATTAAATCAAAGTAATTGCGCAGTTATTAGCAAACACTTCAGCCTGGCTAAGCAACTGACTAGCTCATGACGGAGGAGATATGGTGACGGATAGACCATTCATCGAGACAACCTACTTACGACTCTTCGTACTGTTGAGCATCCTTATTGGGAGTAGCGGTTGTGGCAGCCTGTTTGGTCCAGAGCAACCCAATGAGCCTCCCCCAACAAGGGCAGCGGCACCAACCTTTACACCGACAGATATACCAATTCCTCAGGCTGAGCTAAGCGAAGATTCGCCCATAATAACCGAGTCAGACACAGGCCCATCGAATAGTAACGAATCAAGCGAAACAGAAGCTAATGAAGGTGAATCGGCTGGGGTGAAGACGGTTGGGGCGCTGTTGCAATCGGCCAGCCCAACATCAGGAGCAGAAGATGAGTCAGCAAACGAGAGTTTACCAAATGCCGATCAGCCAGTGACAGATAATAGTAGCGTGGAATCATCCACCCTAGCAGCCGAACTATCCACAGAACCATCTGCAGTTGTTATTGGTGAAATTGTCAATGTACGTCGCGGCCCTAGCACAGCCTACGACATTGTGGGCAGTGCAACAGCCAATGAACAGTTTCCACTCATGGGGCGTAACGAGTTGGGAGATTGGTGGCAGGTCTGCTGTTTCAGTGGTGAGGAGCCAGGTTGGCTCTATGGGCCACTGGTCCAAACCCAAAATGCAGAGTCAGTGCCGGTTGCAGCGAATATTCCACCCCCGCCTACACCTGTACCGACTGCCATTCCGGTTGCGGCAGAACCAACGCCACCACCCATTGAAGAGGCGGTAACAGAAGAGCCAACCACAGCACCGCCCTCTCCAGCAGTCATCACAGACTCAGGTGGTACAGCCGGCAATTTTGACCCCAACGCCCAGTTCCATATTGTCCATTACCACGTACGCGGTTTTGATGAAAACAATGGAGGCATCTTCAATAACGGGGGGCAACATATGGTCTTTATTACTGTGCTTGATGAGAATGGCAATGGAATCGACGGGGCCGTTGTCAAAGATGTGCTTGCCGATAGCTTTAACGTTGTGACAGGCAATAAGGGGCCAGGGAGGACCGAGTTTGAGATGTTTTGGGAACCTTACAAACTGACCGTTGCTTCGATTCCTAGCGGTCCTGTAACCAGCCAAATCTCCAATCAGATGAATACGGCCAAACCCCATATCCCAGATATCATTGGCAAGCTCGGACCAGCCGACCATGAATATGCCATCTGCCCAACGCCAGATGACCGCTGTGAGCCGCCTTTCTTTCATGCCCACTGGTCATACGAGATCACCTTCCAAAAGGTCAAGTGATCATGAGGATTGAATCTGTCGATCTCTTCTATTTATCCATGCCTGAAGTGCTCGATATCGGCGACGGTAGCCAGGATGCCATGCTGATCCGAGTACGGGGAGGCGGATACGAAGGGTGGGGAGAGTGCGAAGCGTCGCCCCTAACGTGCATTGCCGGTTGGATTGCGCCTATGTCTCACAGTGCTTGCAAGCCAGTACAGGTCTCCGTGCAAGGACAGAAGTTAGATGATGTAGCCGACGTTTGGCGAATCGGCAATCTAGTACGGGCTGAAAGCCAGGATGTTCTGCAGACCGACCATATTCTGTCGGGCGTTGACATGGCGCTTTGGGATCTATTAGGCCAGAAGTTGAGTGAGCCAGCCTGGAGATTGCTTGGCTACGAGCGTACTTATCCCAAATTGCCATATGCATCGATGCTCTTTGGTGATACACCTCAGGAGACGCTTGCCAAGGGGCAGCAAGTCCGTGCAGAGGGCTATCGTGCAGCCAAATTTGGCTGGGGCCCCATCGGGATTGGCAGCGTCCAAGCAGATGCAGATCACTTTGTTGCGGCACGAGAAGGGCTAGGGGATGACGCAGTCTTGCTGATTGATATCGGTACAGTCTGGCGGGACGATGTTGAGCGGGCCAAACAGAGTATCCCAGCTTTAGAAGCGTGTCGGGCAACGTGGCTGGAAGAGCCGTTTGTCTCTGGTGCATTAAGTGCCTATCATACATTGGCTCAAAGCTGTACCACAGTTAAACTAGCTGGCGGAGAAGGCAGCCATAACTTTTACGTGGCTCAACACATGATCGATTATGCGGGCATTGGCTTTGTCCAGATTGACGCAGGTCGAATCGGCGGATTGAGTGTAGCCAAGCAGGTAGCAGATTATGCGCATTCTCGGGGTGTTACGTACGTCAATCATACCTTTACATCCCATCTGGCGTTGAGTGCATCTCTTCAGCCTTACGCGGGGTTGAAATCGGATGAACTCTGCGAATATCCCGTGGAGCTGAAGTCGCTAGCTACTGATATCACTCAGAATCATCTAGATAGGGATCAGAATGGAGCGATTCACGCTCCGGATGCACCAGGATTAGGCATGAAGGTCAATGTAGAGGGTTTGCAAGCGTATCTAGTAGAGGTAGAGATGCGGGTTGCAGGAAGGGTTTTGTATGAGACCCCATCTTTGTAGGCCCTTGGCATTACTGCATATAAAAAAGCATTCAGCTAATCAGCCGTCAGCATTCAGCTAGAGTTTGGCCATATTTCGGGGTCGATTTTTATACTTTCCTATACTACAACAAACATTTCACCAAGGAGAAAACCAATGGAATACAAAGTACTAGGACGTACTGGAGTCAAAGTCTCTCAACTCTGTTATGGCACGATGTCATTTGGCGGCGATGCCAATGAAGAGACCTCGGCGGCCATGTTCAAACGCTGTCGTGATGCAGGAATCAACTTTTTTGACACTGCCAACGTCTATTCAAACGGTCGCTCAGAAGAGATTTTGGGTAAGCTGATGAAAGGCTCCCGAGATGAGCTGGTCATTACCACAAAGGGGTTTGGCCAAATGGGGAAGGATGTCAATTCTGGTGGGCTTTCACGTTTCAATCTAACCCAAGCGGTAGAGAATTCACTGCGGCGTCTAGACACGGATCGCATTGATATCTACTTCGTTCATCAATATGATCCTGATACGCCCATTGAGGAAGTGGTTGATGTGTTGGATAGCCTGGTGCAGCAAGGTAAGATTCTCTATCCTGCTGTCTCGAATTGGGCTGCCTGGCAGATTGCCAAAGCGCTCGGACTTTCGGAGCGTAAAGCAAAGGCCCGCTTTGAGTGTATCCAGCCCATGTACAATCTAACCAAACGACAGGTTGAAGTGGAGATTCTTCCCTTAGCAGAAGCTGAGTCCATTGGGGTGATTCCGTACAGCCCGCTAGGTGGGGGATTGCTCACTGGGAAATATACATCATCCAAGAGACCAGACTCAGGACGCCTGATGGAGAACCCGATGTACCAGAAGCGCTACTACGAAGATCTCTACTATGAAGTAGCCGAGCGATTTTCAAAGCATGCCTCGGAACGGGGCGTGGATCCGGCATCCCTAGCGGTGGCGTGGGTTATGGCCAATCCAGCGATTACGGCTCCTATCATTGGTGCCCGAAATCTGGATCAGCTCGAAGGGTCATTGAACGCATTGAACGTAGCCATGACGCCTGAATGGTACGCCGAAATTTCGTCGCTTTCTTACACACCACCGCCAGCGACAGATCGGAGTGAGTCTCAGAGAGCATAGGGTGACAGGGTGAAAGGGAGGCAGGGTGGCTGGTCTTTATTACGCTAGCCAATACTGCCACTCCTCGTTGTCAATCGTTAATCATCAATTGTCAATGTCAATCATCAAACACGGTTGACGTATCGGTATCGCTAAGTTCGGGCATGGATGATTCAATGGATTCGGGACTTTCTCCTGTTTCAAGACGATCGATTACCTCGCTCATCTCAGCATCCATGGGCTCACCCATTTCGTCACTCATGCGGCGCATAAAGCTGGCCAGCGCACGGGGATCCTCATTCTCCAAGCCTGATAGCATGGAGGGATCGTCAGCCAAATCGTCCATTCGACTGTCGTCAGAGCGCAGCATCCGCACTCGGCTAGCCAAACGCCGGAGTCGATTACCTTCACATTCGGGACATCGGGCTGCATCATCACTGGCTACGCTGATAGTACGAAAGAACACATTGACACGTTTTCGACAGTCTAGACAGGCATATTCATAAATGGGCATAAGAAACCTCTAAGTAAATATCTAAAATGGTATAAGTGCAGCTAGGAAGTGGAAAGTGCAAAGACCACCTAGCATTAGTATAAGAGTTGTTGCAAAATAATTCTACCTACTAAATACAGGTTTTACTCCAAAATGAAAATCCCATATTTAGTAGGTATACTCAGCCCCGTTTGAAAACGACCGCAGTATAGATCATGGCTTTTTCTTGTTCTGCAACATCTCGATAGAACAAATTATACAAAAGATAATACAATGGAAGCAAAACCGCTGGCGATTTCCTCCGATGTTACCCTGGATGATGGAGAGATCGAACAAATCTATGAACAGTTCAATACGCCACGCCCTATTATGGTGGTGGTCTCTGGCCCCAGTGGCGTTGGGAAGGACGCAATTATTCAGGAGTTGCAGAAGATAAACCATCCGTTTCACTTTGTTGTCACGGCAACCACCCGTCCTAAGCGCCCTAATGAAGTGGATGGTGTAGATTACCATTTTGTCTCAGAAGGTGAATTTGCCGACATGATTGAACGAGATGAGCTGCTAGAATATGCAGTAGTCTATGGCGATTACAAAGGCATCCCAAAGCAGCAGGTAAGAGATGCCTTAGCAAGCAGCAAAGATGTTATTTTGCGCATCGATGTACAAGGCGCCGCTACCATTCGGAAATTGGTTCCCAATGCGGTTACGATTTTTCTGAATGCGGAAAGTGAAGACGAGCTCATTCGCCGCTTGCGTGATCGAAAGACGGAGACGGAAGGGAAGCTCAAAATGCGTATTGTCACGGCCCGACAAGAGCTAAAGCGTATGGACGAGTTTGATTATGCGGTGGTGAATCGACTCAACAGGCAGGATCAGACAGCCCAGTTGGTTCTTAGTATTATTTATGCAGAAAAGAGCCGTGTAGACTGGAACCCAATTAAACTTTAGGTGAGGTTATAGATGGCCAGAGAAGTTCTGTCCTCCCTTTTTGAAATTTCCAAAACAGATTAGACAAGAGTCGAGACAAGACTTTTCTGGCGAAGTATACAACTTATTTTATGAATGAAACCAACCAATCTACAGCTTCTCCCCCAAGGCAGACTGTTTCACGCTATAAAGTGCAGACTGTCCCGGCAATCCTAACCAGAGGACTAATCTTCACGAATCTGGCGATATACATCATTACGGTTGGCATTGGTATCGCATATCTTAGCAGTGGTGGCTCCTCTCTTGGCCAATTTGGTTTGGTAGAGGACTCTTTGTTTAATCGCATTGCTGCATATGCTCAGGGGGTCATGGCCATCATCGTGGGCAGTTACTATCCTCCGAACGCTACACCAGATCTGCTAACTTGGGGGATGAAAGTAAACTACTTAATCCTTAACGGTGAGACGTGGCGTCTGCTCACCGCCACATTTTTGCACTTGGGTCCCCTGCACATTCTCTTTAACATGGTCATACTCAACTTTCTAGGTCCTATGGTCGAGGGGTACTTTGGCCACGTTCGCTTCGCCTTTATTTATGTTATGGCTGGTTTATTTGGCAGCCTGGCCAGCTATGCCTTCTCTTACAATCCATCGGCTGGCGCATCAGGTGCAATATTTGGGGTAGCTGGAGCTGTTACAGTCTTCTTCATCCGCTATCGGAACAACTTTGGCAATTGGGGGCAGACCATTCTACAAAGTGTGATCGGTTTAATCATTTTCAATGTGGTTCTAGGGCCCACTCAACAAGGTATCGATAATTGGGGCCATTTTGGTGGCTTGGTTGGTGGTATCGCTGCGTCCTGGATCCTATTGCCCCGCTATGCTCTTTCAGCACCGGCAACGCAAGGAGAGGTAGCAAGTCCATCGTCCCAGAGTCAGCTCATCCAACCGGAAAACCGCATTACTCAAGAGCTTCTCGGTGCCACGTTGTTACTCATCCTTTTTTGGGTGGGACTTCAATTTGCCAACTCAATCACGCCTATTTTCTGAATCCATTTGGAAATGGGTCATTTCTGTAAAGGACGAATTGGTTAAGAAATTGTAACGGTTTGCCCAATCAGACTCTTCTATCCAAGAGCGTTTCTCAGGATCAGCACCAAGTGCATTGTTACGTAAGTTGTGATAGTTTAGAGAGATGCAACGTAGACCGTCCTTGCAGGGCGGTGGACGCCGATTGTCCTGTGGCTGTAACTTGAAATCGGTCAGTCAGGCTACCTTTCCCGCCCAAAATGGACGGGCTACCCTTATCTGTCAATACTTCGGTAACGCTGCCCTAGGAATCGGAATTAAATAACTTGTGCATAAGATCTCTCAATCCTTCGAGATGACATGCCCAACTTATTTAATGCTCATTCCTACGGTTTAGCAGATCAACCAACCACTGACTACCGACACACCGACTACCAATGAAAACCCAACGTAAGAGCGGCATCTTGCTCCACCCCACATCTTTTCCCAGTCCTTATGGCATTGGCTCTTTTGATCAGTGGGCCTACCACTGGATCGATTTTTTTGCGGAGTCTAAACAGAGCTTATGGCAGGTTCTTCCGCTAGGGCCAACCGGTTACGGAGATAGCCCATACCAAAGTTTTAGCACCTTTGCAGGCAACCCATATCTAATTAGTCTGCCGGACCTGGTTGCGGATAACATCTTAGAGCAGGCAATTTTGGATACCGCCCCTCCCTTGCCTGCGGACTCAGTAGACTTTGGAGCCATCTATCAGTGGAAGCTCCCCTTATTAGCAGCTGTTTCAGCAGGATTTCATCATCGCGCATCGGCTCAGCTAAGGGATGAATTTCAGCACTTTTGCACCCAAAATAGTGAATGGCTAGATGACTACGCGCTCTTTATGGCTCTGAAGAATGCCCACAATGGAGCGCCTTGGAATCAATGGGAGATGGCCCTACGAAGTCGTCAACCAGATGCGATTGCAGCCGCCACTCGATTTCAGGCCAAGGCAATCCAAGCCCACAAGTTGGCCCAATGGCTCTTCTACCGCCAATGGCAGATGGTCCGAGCGTATGCTTCAGAGAAAGGAATTCAGATCATTGGCGATATACCCATCTTTGTGGCAATGGATAGTGCGGATGCTTGGGCCAATCCAGCAGAATTCTACTTAGATGAGTTGTTTCAGCCAACAGTGGTAGCGGGTGTACCACCGGATTACTTCAGTGAGACGGGTCAACTCTGGGGAAATCCCCTTTACCGATGGGATGTTATGGCCAAGAATGGCTATCAGTGGTGGATTCGGCGCATTCAAGCAGCCCAACGCCTCTACGACATTGTACGCGTCGATCATTTTCGCGGTTTTGCTGGATACTGGGAGGTTCCTGCTCAAGAGCAGACAGCCATCAACGGTCAATGGCAAAAGGGACCTGGCGCACCGTTTTTCCACAGGCTGAAGGACGCATTGGGCGCCCTACCAATCATTGCCGAAGATCTGGGTGAGATAACCGATGATGTGATTGAACTACGAGATCAATTTGGTTTCCCCGGAATGAAAGTTCTCCAATTTGCCTTTGGGGGCGATGCAAGCAATGCCTTTTTACCTCATAATCACTTACCCAACTTTGTCGTCTACAGTGGTACCCATGACAACGCGACGACCCGTGGCTGGTATGAACAGGATTCTACTGAAGCAGAGCGCGATCACTTCAGGCGCTACAACCAAGTAGATGGCTCCGATCCAGGGTGGGCCTTGATCAGGACGGCCTTTGCCAGCGTGGCTAACACAGCCATCGTTCCTCTGCAGGATGTGCTCAGCCTTGATAACAGCGCGCGCATGAACCTCCCTGGTCGAGCCGACGGGAACTGGACGTGGCGCTATCAACACGAAAAGTTGGATGATGGTGTACGCGCGCGGCTCAGAGAGGTGACAGAACTATATGGTCGATAAACAGTAGCGTGATGGATTGAAGCTAATCAAGGCCCAGATCAACTATGATAGGTTTGTGGTCTGAGCCGCCTGGCTGACCAAACTGTATCTGGCTCACGCTCCAGCCATCAGAGACAAGCACGTGATCAATGGCCAAATGAACCAACGGAGCCGGCGACGAAGTCTTGGTGAAGTTCAGAGGACGTAGAATGTTAGACACTTCGGCTTGATTAGAGAGGTCACTCAAAGCATAAGACCACTGAGAAGCATTGAAATCTCCAGCGACAATCAGGGGATGCTCAGCCTGAGACGCTACTTGGGCAATGCTGGTGACTTGATCACGGTGTAGCTGCGCCCAGCGAGGTAACGGTGGCCAAGGGTGACCACCAACAAAGGTAAAAGGGGTCCCATTCAGATCCATGGTTGCCTGAAAGATGGGGATACGAGTGGCGGAAAAGCGGTGAATTTCGCTATTTTGAATGGAAATTCGGCTAAAGAGAGCCAATCCCATGGTCATGCGACTCGGTTGGATTAGTTGGTAGGGGTAGTCTGCAAAGGCTGTTTCAATCTGAGCTTGAATGGCATTTGAGTACTCCATCAGAAAGAGTACATCTGGATTGTAGTAACGCACACCATCTACAATTGATTGCACATCTGGGTTACGGTAATAGACATTGTAGACCATAATCCGTAGACGACGCCTCTCAGCATCACTTCTCTCGATTTGATCAGATGGTGAAATTTCATCAATAGTATGATAAGAGAGTAAGACGTAACTATTGATAGCAAAGAACATCCCTGCAACCGCCAGCCACCGCCAGCCACCGACAAGTGCAAATCCTATAATCAGGAGAAAAGAGATGCCCACCAGATAGTCGACAATGAGTGCTGCTAAATCTCCACTCCAATGAAAACGCCTTAGCAGAACCACTATCGTTAGGATTCCTACCAGTAGGGTAATCCCGCTGAGCAAGAGATACAAGGTCGGACGCCACATGCCTTACACCATCTCCAAAGCTGGAACAACCTCTTGCTCGGGCTCCCCGGCCAGCACCTCTCTCACAGAGTAAATTGGCTTATGCTGGCTTTCATGATAAGTACGAATGATCATTTCGGCAATTAGGCCCATGGTAATCAGTTGCGCTCCAACCATCACCAAGAGAACAGCCAAAAGTAACAGCGGTCGGTTGCCAATATCCTGGCCCAGGATGATCTTCACAAAACTCAAATAGATGCCCAACGCTATGCCCAGCCCCGTTGCGCTCAAACCAAAGCCGCCAAAGACATGAATCGGTCGAGTTCCGTACGAGCCAAGAAACCAGACGGTTAGCAGATCCAGAACAACCCGCACTGTACGCCCGATGCCATACTTGGACGAACCAAATTCTCGAGAGCGGTGATTAACAGGCACCTCGGCAACGCGTGCACCGACTTGGGAGACCAGTGCTGGAATAAATCGATGCATCTCCCCATACAACCGGACTTGCTGAAGTGCATCTCTACGATAGGCTTTTAGCGAGCAACCGTAGTCATGGAGATTGACGTCGGTAACGTTAGAGATGAGACGATTGGCCAGAATCGATGGCAGACGTCTATCCAAAAAACGATCCTTGCGATCTTTGCGCCATCCGCTGACGATATCATATCCCTCATCCATCTTGTTCAGCAAGAGTGAAATGTCGGCTGGATCGTTCTGCAAATCAGCATCCATTGTAATGATCACATCACCCAGCGCGTAGTCAAAACCGGCCGAAAAGGCCGCAGTCTGACCAAAGTTGCGCCGCAGGCTAATCACACGTAAAAGGGGATCTCGTTCAGCAATCTCTCGAAGTAGTGAGAGGCTATTGTCGCTAGAGCCATCATCGACAATCAGAATTTCATAGGAACGATCGAGCTTTGTCAGTGCTGCTTCAAGTTCAACGTGGAGACGGGGAATGCTCTCCTCCTCGTTGTAAAGTGGAATCACAATGGAAACATCGGGTGTGTTTGAATTCATCATCTCTTTTGGGTATTGCATCCTGTATCAGCAAAGGTATTGTAGGAATGAGCCATCGATAACTTGCGCGTTAGATTCGAGTATACTCCCGTTAAATGACAAGAGTACTTAATTCTCGCTCCTAAATGCTTTGGCTTAGGCAAAACTTCGTCAAGGGGCGCTATTATACCTTCGATTGTAGAACAACTCAATATTGATGCGACGTACGCGATACTCGAAAATCTTCCCCTGTGATATACTCTGTGAATCGCTGTTCGCAGATCCTTCGTATCTGTCCTTTCATGAAATTCTCTCATGCCAGTTCATTCATACTAAACAACAAAACAAAGGAATCTAATGTCTAACATTATTGTTGCTCCGCAACCCATTGCTGTTGAAGCCGGTGCCAAGGTATTAATGAATGGCGGTAATGCCATCGATGCTGCGGTGACTTGTGCCTTTGTCCAAGGTGTAATCGATCCTCATTCGTGTGGCATTGGTGGTTATGCCCTCATAACGATGCACTTAGCGGACGGAAGTTCACCGATTGCCATTGATGCACCGGCTTTGGCAGGTGAACATGTCCGAGAGGATATGTGGGTCAATCACTATATTGGCCCCAATCCCGATGGTTGGGGATACTTTCTCAAAGATAAAGTGAATACAATGGGATATACATCGGTCTGTACGCCTGGAACGGTGAAGATGATGGCCACCATGCTGGAGCGCTGGGGTACTCTTTCCTTAGCCGACGCAGTGGAGCCTGCGGCCCAGGTTGCAGAGGCGGGTTTTATGGTACGTGAGCGGTTGGCCAACATGTGGAAGCGTCCCCGCCCCTACCCCGAATCCACCACGTCAGTCGACCTGATTAACTTCAATGATGAGATTTACAACATCTATCACAAAGATGATGGCTCTCAATATGATCAAGGGGCCATTCTCAAAAATCCTGGATATGCCACATCTCTGCGGCGTTTGGGCCAAGGAGGGGCAGAAGATTTCTACCATGGCGATTTCGCCCAGGAGATGGCGTCGGATCTAGCAGCCAATGGTAGTAGTGTTACCTTAACTGATTTCAACAATTATATACTACGCGAAGACTATGAGGTAGTCGGCACCTACCGCGACTATACTGTCGTTTCCAGTGGGCCTCCTCACGGTGGTGCCACGCTCATTGCCATCCTCAACATTTTAGAGGGGTACGATTTGGGTTCGATGGCGCACAACTCGCCCGATTATATCTACCTTGTCTCCATGGCCATGAAAGCAGCCTTTGCAGACCGCAATCCGTATATGGCTGATCCCAACTTCGAGAACGTCCCGACTCAATGGATGATGACCAAAGAGCGCGCCCAACATTGGCGACAACTCATCGATAGTGACGAGGAGTTTAGCGTAGACTTCACGGCTACGGAGGCGCCTTCCACAACTCACGTTAGCGTAGTTGATGCTGCTGGCAATTGCGTCGCGCTAACTCATTCGTTGGGTGCCTCATCGGGCGTCATCTCTCCAGGTATGGGCTTTATGTACAACAACTCAATGATCAATTTTCATCCACTGCCGGGTCACCCTAATTCGATCCAGCCCGGCAAAGGCCGCACCACAGGCATGTGTCCAACCATCGTCTACAAAGGGGATCCCAAAGATGGCGGCAAACCTGTATTGGTTCTCGGTTCTCCAGGTGCCACCCGCATTATTACTTCCAACCTACAAGTCATCCTCAATTCACTAGACTTTGGTATGAGTATCAACGACGCGGTTCACGCGGCTCGCTTCGATTGCCAAGTGAACGATATCCGCTGCCACATGCGCATCCCTGAATTTGTTTGCGAAGAGGTACGCAAAAAGCATCCTATTCGACGGTTGCCTTATAGTCACGGCGGCTTTGCATTGGTGGAGGCTATTCACATTGATCCAGAGACGGGTGTGCTGACGGGAGCTGCGGATACAGGGACTGATGGGATGGCATTGGTGGTATAATGCCCAATCAACAACCCATCATCACATCCGAAAATGGTCGGCGCGAATTCGCCTGTTCTCCTGCTGCCGTGGTTGCCTTTATTGTCAATGAGCAAGAACAGGTTCTTCTTTCTGTTCATGCAAAACGGAACCGGTGGGAGGTCGTCAGCGGGGCATTAGAAGCAGAAGAGACGATTCTGGATGGTGCATTGCGGGAAGTGACAGAAGAGCTGGGACCTGAAATTCGAGTTCGGCCATTGGGTGTATTGCACGCGTCAACATGGCGTTATGATGACAATGCTCAGTTTATGATCAGTATCTGTTATCTGATGGCATACGAAGGTGGTGAAGTTCAAACGGGTGATGATATGAAAGGTGGGGAATATAGATGGTGGGAGTTAGATGAACTGGTGGATACGGAACTACACATTGGGATTCCCAGGGAGCGTTGGCTCTTTCAACGTGCGATTGAACTCTATCGAATCTGGAAAGATCAAGAGGTTGAGTTACAGCCGCATTTGGTTTGACAAGCATTCCGGCACTACATCGAATCGCACTTTGTGCTGCTTGCCGACCTAAGCCACAAACAATCCAAATAACGTCTCCAGCCGTTCTGTTGGGTCAAAACAGAGTCCTCGATGAGCCGGTGCAGCCTGAATCACTGTGCTGCTGGGTGCAGCTAACCATTTGAAGCGCTCAGATTGAGGCCAGTCATGGATGGCGTCAATAGAAAGCGTCCCGGCACAGATGGCAGGAATTATGGCCAAACGAGCGCGGATGGGAAGTAAGTCTGTTTGAGGAGAGAGGTAGGGAAGGCGGCTCATCTCTAGATCGATCTTGGCATCGAGGAATCGTTTGGCTTTACAGAATAACACAACGCCCACGTTAACAAACTCTTGACGCTCCACACGAGGTACTACTCGTAATACCGTATAGTCAAAGGCGAATCCCTCTCTCCCATCCATGCCTTCGCTATCCCAATCTTGCCTTATCAGCTTCTTCTACAAAGAGCTGGGAATTTGCCAAACGGTGAGTCAGGTATTCAACGTAGCCGTGGCGGTGAGCGTCGGCCTCGTCGTATGGGCTATCGATGACCAACCAAGGATCCGGGATCTGGTTGACAAGCTGCTCAAAAAAGGCCGAATCCAAAAGTGGTTTGACTTCCGCATCAGCCTCGGCAATCGATCCCGCAAAAGGTAGGAGCACATGCTCCTTGATCAGTGGAAAACGGCTCTCGCTCTGCTGAATGTGGTCTCGCCAGTTGTGATGGAAGTAGAGAGCTGCACCGTGATCAATCAGCCAGACCTCGTCTTGATGGACCAGCAGATTCACATTGCGAGGGGTACGATCCATGTTGGTGATAAATGCATCCAGCCAAACCAACCGAGCCGCAAACTCTGGCGTTGGCTTAGGTGAAACATGTGCTCGATATGCCACTGATTCGCTGAGGAAAGCCAAGGCCAAATTCAAACCGGCGCTACTTTGCAAAAGATCTTGAATCTCTTGATCAGGCTCCGCTTGGCCGATGGCCGGATCGAGTTCCATCAGAACGACTTCTGGCATACGAAATCCGAGCCGGCGAGCAATCTCCCCCCCGATCAACTCTGCAATCAACGCTTTGGGGCCTTGACCTGCACCAACAAATTTCATGGCGTAGAGTTCCCCATCATTGGCACGAACAATTGCCGGGAGTGAACCACCTTCACGAAGCGGATGAATATAATCGGTTGCAACTACAGTTCGTATCATGATAAACGTATTGTAACGCAAGCCGGCTCTTTTTGACTATACTGCGGCTAGATATGGAGGAGAATAATTCAATACTATTTTAGCCAGGTAGATTATTCTCCTCTATGACAGAGCTAAGTTTATGGTCGATTGGCTTAAACGACAACTTCACCCACAACCTCGCGCCCGTCAGGAACCTGGAAGTTACGCAGAACCAAGGCATCTTGGAGACGGACGCCACGCCCAATGATGCACCCCTTTTCCAAGACTACGTTCGGACCAATGGAACAGTCGTCACCGATGATTACCCCCTCTTCTATATGTAAGGGGGGATGAAGAAGAGTACGTTTGCCAACACGACTGCTCTCTGGAATATGGCCATTCTTCTCTGTAGCTAGATAGTGCTGATTCAGCTTGAGCAGGTCATCTGTATTTGTCAATTGAAGCCGCGTCTTCGTGAATAGTCCGTACACGGATTTTCCATCCTCAATCAACATTTGAATGGCGTCCTGAAGCTCATATTCACCTCTGGCGGAAGGCTGTACTTTGGGTAGGTAGCTGAGCAGCTCGTGGGTAAATAGGTAAAGCGGAATGCTACCGATGTTGGAAGGGGCTTCCTCTAAAGTGGGCTTCTCAACAATACGGCGCACCCGGTTGTTTTCATCCAAATCGACAATACCAACGCTGGGAACCCGTTCGGGCGGAACAGGCTTTAGGCTCAACACGGCATCGCAGGTTTCATCCTCAAATCCGGCCAATAATTCACCAACAAACGAAGCTGGCACAAGGTTGTCGCAAGCAGAGAGTAGGAAAGGCCCCTCAATCTGGGGGGCAGCCAACTTCAAAGCGTGGGCCATCCCTAAACGTTCTGTCTGTTCTACATACGTAATTGTGCTATTTGGCAGAGATGTGTTGGCAAAGTAGGCTCGAAGCTCTACATCATCCGGACTTACTACGAGTACATAGGAGCGTACGCCATTCTCCCAAAATGTATCCATCACGCGATGAATAATCGGTTTGCCAGCTATGGGAGCCATAGCCTTCGAACGGGTTGTGGTCACTGGATGAAGTCGGGTTCCCTTTCCAGCGGCTAAGATAACTGCTTGCATAATTCCCTCAACTCTTGGCTTCACAAAGGCTCTGGCAAGCTGCAGTGGTACTTCGTTTATGGAAGGTAGTGTCAAGGCCCAGGTCTCATGAAGTCGATTCTTATAACATTTGTAAATAGATCAGCAATATATCATCAATCCTGTACGATTGTACGTCGCACGTTGATAATCAGTCGATAGCAGAGTTGTTCTGAAGAAATGATATTCCGATCGACTGATTATCGAGCTGACATCAATTGTATCGTAAATATTCGAACATAAATGTTACAAGTAAATTGGAATATGAGGTTACGGCGCTTGTACAGGCTCTAGACTTTGATTTTGCTCTTCTGCCTCACTTAGACTTACTTCACCCGCATCGTGGCGAGCGCGTAGCTCCTCGAACTCTTCAGGTGTCATCCCAGGAGGAACCTTTTCACGACCCAAAACTCGCTGAATTCCCTGACGTAGCCCTTGCACGGCATTCTCTAGCGGACGCTCACTATGGGTCTCGGCAAAGGTGCTGACTGCTACATCTGGGCTGAGTGGTGCTAGCTTGTAGTGGTGGCTTAAGCGCTCTCGATGATGGCTAATCCACAAAAAGAGATCCGCCTCTGTCCGTTTGGGAAAATGAGTCAATAAGCCTGATTCTCGTATCTTGTCCACAACCGGCATGTAGACTGTATCATACCAACTTACGATTGCATCCTGCCATTCGATTTCTTTCAATGAGCCAGCTTGCTTGGCTTCCTCACCCAGAAAGTAGTAATGCACCTCCATATGGCGCAGTAAAATCTTATAGCGACCCGGTTCAGTAAAGCGGACGTCCTGCTCGGGACGTAAGGTGTCCAAAAATGTTTTTTGTAGAAATTCCTTTTGTTCGGTCTTCATAATCCACTGATCTCTATCAAAATCATTAAGTGTTAGCGGGATATCGATTGCAACTTCGGTTACATAGGCTTCGATTGTATCAAGCCCATTGGCACGTGCAACGCTAACCCGATGGTTACCATCGCGTACAAAGTAAACTTCACCCATTTTGTATAGGTCAACTGGCGGAGAGCCAACTGAACCGTTTAAAAATGTGTCTATTGTGGTCCAGCGCTCTTGATTAATGCTCGAGCGAGGTAGAAACGTTCTTGTAAAATCTCGGTAGCGCCCAACGCTACCTACAATCTGCTTTAGTGGGATATTTTGAATCCCGATTTCGCGCTGCTGGCGCGCTTTAATTCGTTGCGCCACTTCATCAAACTTCACTAGATCTCGGTTTCCACCGGTTATCATCGAGAGCAGATCATTGACCTCTGCGCGGTTTCGGATGCGTTGAAAGCGCTGAATAGCCATTGCCTTGAGTTGGGGGTTCATCTCTGACATGTTTTAATATTTTCCTTTATACACAGCCTCGCTACTTTCTCAGAAAAGGCAAGGTTACTTGAAATGGAGAAGCGCTTACGCTCATCTAGTTCAAGCATAAAATCTTCGGAGAGGTTTTTCAAAAAATATCCCTACAGGGTAGACCTCCCCCAAAGATTATATAACCACTAAGTATACGTACGAGTATTAACATAAGGTACTCATTATGTTAAAGTTCAAATTTGTACTCAGGCTCCATACAATTTAGCCGATTTTCTTTCAGGTAAAGGTGCTATATAGCGATCGTTTTCAAAACCGGAGTTTTCCGTAGCTTCTACTCAAGAGATCAAACTCCGGTTTTGAAACGGAGCTGAGCATAATTTATCGCGCCCGCCAGTATATATGACCAAAGTAAAATCAGTAAAATTGTTCATACCTTATGACTTTACTCCAAACCGCCGATAAATACCATGTGCGCTTTGCTGGGTAATCATTAGACAATTTAGCTAACCACTTTGCCGATGATTCTTCAACATGCTAGAATGGAGTTGTTCCGTATAATCTATTACCTCACAACCCCTTATTCAGGAACATCTCTAATAGAAAAATGCGCTCCCTAGTCATTAGCGATAACGTAGAACCGATTTTGTATGGACCATCCGTCTGCGATAGAGTAGGCGACGTTGATCTGATCATTAGCTGTGGTGATCTACCATTTTATTACATTGAATACATCATCAGCATGGTTAATCGACCCTGTTACTATGTTTTTGGAAATCATGCGCGGACAGAATTTCAGGGCCAGGATTGGACGCAGAAGCATGAGCCTCAGGGCGGTGTGAATTTGCATACGAAATGCTACCGCGAAGGTGACCTGCTTATGGTAGGCTTAGAGGGATCCATTCGTTATAATAATGCACCCCGCTATCAATATACAGATAGCCAGATGTGGATGAACATCGCCAAAGTCTTTCCTGAGATGCTGTTGAATCGGATCCGTTATGGACGGTGGCTCGATGTGTTGGTTACCCATTCACCACCGCGAGGCATCCACGACGAAGAGGATCGCGCCCATCAAGGCTTTCGCAGCTTTATCCCCTTTATGCGCTGGTTTAAGCCTCGCTACCTTCTCCACGGTCACATTCATATCTATCGCAGGGACACAGTGACCGAAACAGTCTACCAAGATACCAAAGTAATCAACGTTTATCCCTACAAAATTCTTGATCTCTAAGCAGATAACCAGAATCGACAACGATTCTGCGATCGCTCTGAACACCTTGGTATCCTACCGCAGTGAGTATAACAGTTAGCTTGTTATACACTAGAGAGGTTTGAGAGCAGCGTAGCAGGCCCCGCTGGCTGACAGAAGTGGATGCTGTATGAGGACGACTCAGATGGATAAGCATCTGGATAGTGTTGGTGGATGGTTTGAGCGATTGGCTCCCGGGCAGCAGGATCAATTAAAGCGATACAGTTCCCTCGGAATCCTGCACCGCTAAAGCGATTGCCTAGTACACCAGGTGTCTCACGCAATATCTCGTAGAGAGTGATCAGTTGGGGACAACCACTCTCATATTGATAGACTGAACTCTCACCTGATTCAGTCATAAGCTGGCCAAAATCGGTCATATTCCCCTGCTCCCAGGCAGCAACCCCTTGGGAAACCCGCTGCATTTCGCCAAAGTAGTGATTTGCTCGACGCCTAGGGATATCAGGCAGGCGATGCCCCTCACTTTCAAAGATAGCTGGAGCAACATTGCGCAACCTGGGGTTGTCATGACTTTGGCTTACATACGTCAAAAGCAAACGGGCTGCTTCTTGGCATTCAGCTACTCGATTATTATAGCTGGAACCAACCAAACTCTTGCTTACACCAGAATAAACAACCATAATTTCAAATGGGGTCTTCTCATCGGGGCTAGCAACTTGAGAGATGGTCTGATCCTGACAATCGATGTGTGTCAGGAAACCTTGCTGGCTAAAGAGCACCGAAGTTTGATCAAGAATGCCATTCTGGAGGCCAATATAGTCTTGCTCCGTTCGGCTCACCAAATCAATGTTTTGAGATGGTGTAACGGTCAAATTATTGACGCTCTCTAGCGCAAGCAGGTATGCAACAGTAACGGCAGCGGAAGAACTAAGACCACCAATAGGCATCTCACCATCCACATACCCAAGCAATCCGCGTGTGAGCTCATGCTCTTGAAGCAGAGCAGCAGCAGCTCCACGCAAGTAGTTTCCCCAATCGCCAACTATATATGGGGGAATCTGCCCTAGTTCAAAGTCAGTAGCATGGTCAAAGCTGCTGCTGCGTACTTGAATCGTCCTATCGGATGTGGGAGCAAAAGCCAGTAGAAGAGACTGATCAATCGTCATCCCTGTCACAATGCCTAATTGATGATCGATGTGGGCACCTAACGGGCAGATACGCAACGGCGCACGGATAATCGATATATCAGTGACAGACACACCATAGCTCTGCTCCATCCGCTGAACCAGATAATCAATCCGTTCTGCTTCCGGGCGAGAGGCTAATATTGGTGGCTTTACAGCAACGTTCATTATGTCCTATATTAATCGTCTAAATCATCAAAGAGATCGCCTAACTCTTCAGCCCACATGTCATCCAAGGGCATAAATGTCATCTCTTCAAAATCACTATTGATCTCTTGCAGAAATTTAGGAATTCCTAATTCAGGCAGTTTGCGGTTTAAATCATCCAGTTTACTTTCAATGGCAGAAGTTAACTCCTGGCTATGCATACTCAGCTCCGAGAGATCAACCCCAATGCCAAACATATAGTTCAAACGCATCATAACATCATGCCAAGCTCGATAATCATTTTCGATGCGAATGCCTTGGGGTTCCTGGCTCTGAAACTCGGCATCATGAAGCAAAAAATCGGAAGATTGTTCGGAGAACTCATACGATGGCACCAACGCATTCAAAACCATAAACTCCAAATTCTGTCTTGCAGCCCGATCCACAAAGTAAGAGCCAATGGTAGCCCCGCCCTCATAATTGGAATAGCGCAGGGCATATTTGTCAAGCTCTTCCTTCATGGGCTGAAGGCTATATGAGCAAGAAATTGGACGATCTCTGTCAAAGGGTGGTCGGGCATAGACGCCCCCAACGGCCACACCACGTCGTACCCCTAGTTCTTTGTAGACATCAAAAAATGCATTTGCATAGCGTGGCGCATAGAGATGAGGTTCATCGCCCGAAAAGAGAAGAAGCCCTTTACCATTGCACTCAGCAAAATAAAAGACATTCTCGCGATCATGAAACTCTTCACGAAAGCCATCTTTAAACTTAATCTCCGGGCGCAGATAATAATGAGTTGCTGGCAGGTGGAACATATAGAACGGATCTGATTGGATTTCGCCAATCTTCTTGGCATCGGTCAAATCCGCTAAATATTCTGGCAGCCCAGAAGAGATAGAGCCAGCATCTGCCCACTGACGCCATCCTGCAATCAGGTAGATCTCATCAAACTCGGGCTTTTCCGTTAATTCGACTAAATTATCCATTCTATCTACTTTCGACCGAAGCCAGTTTAAGAATATGACTGCCGATTGTGGCATTGCGTTATTTGAACGCAGGACTATCATAGACTACAATTTAAAAACGAGACCTTTTAGATTATGCCAAAGAATCCTATAAATGACGAATGGTCATAAAAAGAGATCCTATCCTATTCAGCCCGATTTGCACAATTGGCAAATGAAACGATAGCGAAAAACGCGTGACAGATAATTTCAATCCAGCCAAAATTCAATACGAGGGGGATGATTCTGCCCATGGACATCAAGATGATCTCAATCTAAAGGATGATCTCAACGTAGTTGTCATTCAGAATGAGGCTTCTCAATCTGTCTATGGAGATGAGTATCTAGACGAATATCTAGACGAATATCGACACGAGTATATCAACGAATATCGAGATGAGTATCAAGGCAAACCAAGTGATGATTCCGTATTGATTACGGATCTATTTGACCCTGACATCATTCAAGCTAGCCAAGATTCGCAGAATGCAAGCAGTGACCAATCGAAGATAGATTGGGCAACTTCATCCAGTCTCAATCATGACATTATTGTCGGTCAAGTAGAATCGGATGAGCTAACTATCATACCGGGTAACAAAGCTACCCTAACAGTAGAAATTATTAATAATGGCACGAAAATTGCCCTATTTGTTCCCCATGTTGATGAATGGTTGCAAGAAGGGCAAATTTCGGTCCAACCATCTCATACCCGGCTTCATCCTGGAGAAAAAACCTCTTTCAACTTGCTCTTATGGGTGCCGATACAATCGTCGCTGCCCCCTCATGACACTGAATTTGATCTTACAGTCCATTCCCCTGCCTACCCAGATCAGGTTTTTAAGCAGACGATTCAAGTAGCTATCGGCTCGTTTGTTGATCTAAAGATAGGTCGACTCCAACCCGATGAGCCAAAGTTAAGCTGGCGAACGCCCCAAGTGACAACGCTACTACCGCTCAAAAATGATGGGAATACGCCCCTTCATATTGCAATTCAAGGTGAAGCTAGTGACCGGGCTAGCCGATTTGATTTTGCCGATTGGGGCCACTTTGGCACTTCCGATGGAAAGCAAAAGCGACTTCTTCTACCTGGCCAGTCCGATCTCTGCCCCATCACCATTTCGACTCGTCGGTTTAGGCTATTTGGCATGCAAGCAGAAACTGTCTCATTCCGTATCCGGACGGTCTACCAAGAAGCACGGCAAGATCAAACGTTGCCCAATACCAAGGCTGAAACCCAGACTGTTTATGGCAAGCTTCTTCATCAGGCCACGATTGGGCCCGGAATACTTTTGGCCATCGTAGGCTCCGCTCTTGCAGGTATGATAGTCTTGGGATTGATGCTATTGCTTATCTTAACAGCCATTACGCCTCGGCTCTCATCACGCCTTTCTCCTCCTCAAATAGATTTGGGGAGAGAAGTAAACTATGCATCGTCTCGGGCTATACAAGAAATTACTGTCAAGGTTTCCCAAGAATTACCTAAAACAGAAACAAGTATAGATGCGGTTATGTTGGCGCAGGTAGCAGCAGCGAACAATTTAATTCAGGCAAAGGAGAACCTCGCTTCGCCAAACAACACGCAGGCTATCGCCACTCCCATTTATATTGAGAGCAAGAATACCAGTTCGGCAGAGGTGATCAGTAATCCGCCACCCGTTGAGATACAATCAACCCCACAATCAGCCCCGCAAGCCGCTCTTGTATCACCTCACCAGCGTATCGCCGGTGTTCCCATTGTTCAGCCAGGAATGGTTACATTGCCTGGAGAGCAAAACAATGCAGATTCAAACAGGTTGATTCGTATTGAGACAACCAATCCAAATACAACCTTCATTGTTACCAATCCACCAAAACAGAGTGAAAGCCTATCAACCCAAAGTTCACGTTCACAGAGCATGGTAGCTGAACAGGCTATTTCGGAAAACAATCAGATCGTCAACCCTCAGAGTATGACGTATGAAGAGATGTTCCGAATGATTGCCGCGCACTACCAGTTGGATTGGCGTATGTTGGCGGCCCAAGCGTACGTAGAAAGTAGTTTCAATCCACTTGCATTAGGCAGAAAAGGCGATCTAGGATTAATGCAAATTTTACCAACTACCTGGCAAGAGTGGGCACCCCAAGTGGATGCTCAAGATCCCTTTGATAGCTACAGCAACGTGTTGGTTGCTGCGGTCTACCTCAATTATCTGCGACAGTTGTTTGTGGAGAAAGGATACGTCGAGCAAGAGTGGATCTTAATTGCATATAATTGGGGTCCGAATCAGCTAAACAACTTTCTACAACAAGGAGGTTCCTGGGATTCGCTTTCAGAGCAGCGTAAAAAATATGCCCAGGATATTATTCGGATCGGTAAAAGTCTGCCAATGGATTAAGGAGATTTAGGTTATGGAGATTATGCGACCCGACTTAACAGGTGTTCCCACAAATGTACTTGAATATATCCAAGCGCTTGAGGCACAGATAGCGGAACAGGAAAAGGGTAGTGACAATACCAAAAGACGTGCCGAAACAATTCTAGAGCCGAGCGAACCACCAACAACAATTCAAGTTATTAGTCTTAGTAAACGTGGTTATGCCAAGCGAACGCCTCGGCATCTTTATGTGCGCCAGCGTCGTAGTGGCATGGGTGTCTTTGATCTGGAATGCCCAGATGACGAATCTCCGACACATCTTATTATTGCTGAATTAGAAGATAGCCTAATCGTAGTAACAACTGAAGCGCGAGCGTTTCGCCTACCGGTTAGCAAAATTGTGGAAACTGAGGTACGGGGACGTGGGGAGTCCATTTTGGGGGATTTCCCTTTAAAGGATGGTGAGAACTTGGCTTTGGCATTTGCAGCTAACGGTGGTGCGTCTCATGGTATTGACGGCTCATATGTTGTTTTGGTGAGCCAGCGAGGTCAGGTTCGCCGGATTGCCAGCCACTATTTAGGGGAGGGATTGCAACCAGGAACGGTCCTTTATAACATCGCTGAAGGTGGTCCTCCTGCAGCCGCTTGCTGGTCAACAGGCGGCCAAGATCTCTTTTTGGTGACGAAAGCAGGCCAAGCCATTCGTTTTGCAGAAAAGCAGGTACCAGTTCGCGGATGTTTGGGTATGCGGGTTTCCCCAACTGATGAAATTGTAGGCGTAGCAGCTGCATCCGCAGATGGTGGTGTTTTAATGGTAACCGAGGATGGTAAAGGTACCATACGATTAATGGCCGGCTTTAGTGCCAATAAGTCTCCTGGGGCTGGTGGTAAAGTCGGTATTAAATCAGATGTGGTTATTGGAGCCTCGGCTGTTGGCCCCAATGATGATATATTTATTATCTCTAGACTAGGAAAAATTATTCGTTTTCAGGCCAATGAGATACCTGCCAAAGAAGGTGTGGTACAGGGCGTTAGCTGTATGTCTCTTCGTGCTGATGAGTGTACAGCATTAACGACAACCGTGCTTTAGAGTTTGGCTCTGTTCTTAAGTAATTATACTCAGCTCCGTTTGAAAACCGGGGTTTGGCCTCTCCGCCAGAGGTCATGGAAAAGTCCGTTTTTCAAAGCGACCGCAGTATAGTAAGCAGTTTGCAATAGATTCTCCTCGACAAAAAGCTAGAATGGTACGGTCTTATTATTCCCATTTATGCCCAAAAGCAGTACACAACCTATAACAAGTATTTACCTTACGGATTAGTATCCCCTACCAATTAGGAGCCATTTATACATGCTACGCGTGAAAATTGTCTGTACCATCGGCCCAGCCAGCCGAAAGCCCGAAGTGCTCACTCAAATGATAGAGAGCGGTATGAATGTAGCAAGGCTTAATATGAGCCACGGCTCTCATGAATATCATGCAGAGAGCGCAGAGTTGATCAGAAGTCTAGCAGCCAAAATGGGAAAGTCAGTAGCCATTTTGATGGATCTACAGGGGCCAAAGCTCCGAATGGGCAAGATGCAGACTGGTGGTGTACCGCTGCACACTGGTGAAGATTTTGTTTTAACGAATGAGGATATTGTTGGCGTTGCAGGTCGGGCACCTGTCCAATACAAGACACTCCCAACTTTGGTTAAAAAGGGTGAACGAATTCTAATTGATGATGGACTGCTAGAGCTAGAGGTAACCGAAACGAGCGAGAATGAGATCCACACAAAGGTTGTTTTTGGTGGAATGCTGCATGACAATAAAGGCATCAATCTGCCAGATGCATCGTTGGGCATTCCAGCCATTACAGACAAGGACCGGACTGATGTCCTCTTTGCGTTAGAGCAAAAAGCCGATTGGATCGCCTTTAGCTTTGTCCGTACATCCAGCGAGGTCATTGAACTTAAGGATATCATCAAAGAAAACTCGCCAAATGGCTACGCCACGCCAGTAATCTCCAAGATAGAAAAGCCGGATGCTGTGCATAATATTGATGCAATTATTCAAGCCTCAGACGCGATAATGGTAGCTCGTGGGGACCTGGGGATTGAGACAAGCCCAGAAGCAGTCCCAATCACCCAGAAGCTCATTATCAACAAGTGTCTAAAAGCGGCAAAACCCGTTATTACTGCTACCCAGATGCTTGATTCAATGATCCGAAACCCTAGACCGACCAGAGCAGAAGCCAGTGACGTGGCCAATGCAGTGTTAGACGGAACGGACGCGATTATGCTGTCGGGGGAGACAGCAGTCGGCACATTCCCAGTCGAGGCCGTCAAGACCATGGCAAACATTGCTGGCGAAGCTGAAAGCGCAATCCAGAATGTACTACCAACACAATTTGATGAGCCAGATATCTTCTCCAATGCGGGTGCAGTGTGCCATGCCACAATCCAGGCGGCCCGAGAAACAAAGGTCAAAGCCATTCTTGCGCCAACCATGAGCGGGAATACACCCAAATTGATTGCTGCATTCAGACCCAATGTACCGGTACTAGCCATTACGCCAGTTCAGGCAGTCCAACATCGACTTTGCCTTCACTGGGGTACCTATCCACTTATTACAAAAGAACTCAATCATACCGATGAAGTGATTGACGATGCCTTACAAAAAGCCAAAGAAAGTGAACAAGTGAATTCCGGTGATTCGGTCGTTGTGACAGCAGGCGTTGTCGGTGGACAACGTACAGCAACAAATCTGATGCTAATTAGCACCATAGAATAAAAATATCCTTAACACCAGGGGGTCTATGCAAAGTAGACAACTGGTATTAAGGATGATTGAAACACACATTTGCGTCAATCCAATCTGTTAATCTAATCTGAAATCTGCTGCGTGATTGGATCATCCTCCAAATAGAAATCAATATTAGTTGGTTCATTGGCCCAAACAGCGGACTTAATGGTAGGTGATAGAAGGACAATTATCATGACAAGTGCGCTTAAACAAACAGCTAATACAGCGTGGTTAGCACCGCTAATTGGCCTTTGCTGCGAAGGTGAGGTAGCCATCATTGGTTCTCCTTTGAACTCGCATTGAAACTGCGTACCACTAAATTTTACAGTATTCTATGCGTTGGTGTCTATACGCTATTTTATGTATTTTTTTGAAAAATGCATGACGATAGACCTCTATTTGACCTAAAAGAACCTTACGATTATCCAACGGAATCAATCAAATACCATACGCTTCAAGATATATTGGTGTCACAACGGGTTCGGTAGAAGATGAGGGGCGGCACAGAGCGACCTGGCTCTCAGAGTACGTTGCCATCTGAACGCAAAAAAGAGCCGTCAACCTTTGAATCAAAGATTACCGACTCTTCTCAAATTTCAATTGTGCCACAATTTGCTGCTTACAATCTCTAGTATTTATGCAGCATCAATTTGGCTGTTATGGAATGAGTTGTAAATAACTTACGCATTTCGCTGAGGTGTAGCCCCATCAAATAAGCAGGTTATTCTATTCCTGTATCTATAAAACCTTCAGAACAACATTTGCGCGACTCCAAAGCTCTTCCAAATTATAGTAGGCACGACTTTCTTCTGTGAAGAGATGCACGATCACATCACCATAATCAAATAGTGACCACCCCCCACCTGAATCATTGCTGCCTTCCATGCTCAATGGCCGGATATTCTGTTCAAGTCGTAGTTGAGTCAACAATTCATTCTCAACCGCGCGAGCTTGGCGCTCGTTGTCAATTGTGGCAATGACAAAGTAGTCTGCGATGCTTGTCTGTTCTCGAATATCCAGCAGTAAAATGTCAACAGCCTGCTTTTCTTCAATGACATCAACAATCTGGCGGGCTAACGTGTTGCTATCAACTGGCTCATGGGAATGGGTACTTTTATCAGACTGTAATTCCAACGTGTTCTGTTCTGTCGATTGTGTAGTGTTCAGAAAATTCCTCCGAAATATCAGCTTGCACTCAAAATTACGAGTGATTTCCTTCTAGAAGGTAGCCAAGTCAAATGAAATATGTAAAGAAAATATTATACGTGTAAATAGTCTAGCACAAGAGTAGAGTTGTTGACAAGTCAATATTTAGCAGGTCTCCAGTAGAAACCCATCAGAACATTACTTGGCAAACGTAGTCGAAATATCGGCATTGTCCAAAATAGGTTGGTCGTCAAACAGAAAGCATCTAGTCCCTCGGTCTTGGTCAACCCGGTAGAGTTCCGGCTCCCGTTGTCGACATCTTTCCATGACAGCGGGACAACGATCAGCAAATTTACACCCATCCAACGATTGGCTCACATCATCCAGGGTTGAAATCGCCTCAGCGTCCTCTTGTTCCCAATCTCGTATCGCCCGCATTTGGGGAATCGATTCGACTAATAATTGGGTGTACGGATGTTTGGGTTCTTTGATAACCCGTTCTACCGATCCACTTTCAACCACTGCCCCACGATACATAACAATAATATTATCACAGATCTGATAGGCCGTAGTCAGGTCATGGGTCACATAAAGGATGGAGATTCCAAGATCCCGATTAAGCGTGCGTAAGCTCTCCAGGATTGTCGCTCTCAAGGATGCATCCACCATAGAGACAGGTTCGTCGGCCAAAATCACCCTAGGCTTGAGAACCAAAGCCCTGGCCACCATCACACGCTGGCGCTGACCACCGCTTAGCTGGTGAGGAAAGCGACCCAAGATTTCGTTGGGCCTTAGCCCCACTGTCTCCAATGCTTCTTCAACAAGGCGCTGACTTTCAGCTCGGGTGCCGGCCATGTTAAATTTTCTGACCGCAGCAAAGAGCAGATGCTCGGCTTTATAGAATGGGTTATAGACGCCAAAAGGATCTTGATAGATGGGCTGGACATCGCGTAGGAATTCTTTGCGCCGCGCGCCAGAAAGCTTGGCAATATCTTGCCCATTATAGAGCGCTCGACCCGATGTTGGCCCTGTTACACCCAGAAGCAGACGGGATAAGGTTGTCTTACCGCTGCCACTCTCACCGGCCAACGCCGTCATGGTAGGAACATCCCCAGAGATAGAAAAAGAAACATCGTTCACAGCCACTGTTTTATCTCGGCTAAATGCACCCCCGCCAAAGACCTTTGTCACATTTTGTAGTTCAAGAAGCGCAGTCACGATCTTACCTCTGGGTTCTCATCTGAATAGAGATGACAGGAGACTAATCTAGGGTGATTTCCGTCGTAACCCATGCGACTATTTCCGTCATGGATAGCTATCCTGTCATTCGGTGGCTTCAATTCTGGTGCTATTTGGGTGCAATGTGTCATAGCGGACGGGCAACGAGGTGCAAAGAGGCAACCCGGCGGCAAATCAATCAGGCGGGGCGGCATTCCCGGGATACCAACAAGCCGCTCTTGTTTCTCTTCTAGTCCTGGAACACTCTGTAAAAGCAATTTTGAGTAAGGATGGAGAGGATCTTCTACCATCTGGGCAACCGGTGCCAGATCTACGAGCTTACCTGCATACATGACGCCAACGCGATCTGCAAATTGGGCAATCAGCCCCATGTCGTGGCCAACGAGGATCACGGCAGCCCCCGTCTCCCGTTGTAAGCGACCGAGGGTTGTCATCACCTGACGTTGCACAACCACATCGAGCGCGCTAGTTGGTTCATCGGCAATAATTAATTTAGGCTTGAGGGCAGTGGCGGTGGCCATAGCAACTCTCTGTTTCATACCGCCGCTCAATTCATGGGGATACATGCGGGCAACGCTGGGCTTTAGCCCCACGTTCTCAAGCAGTGAATGGATCAACTCTCGGTTCTCGACTTTGGTTTGGATGATGCCATGATCTTCCAGACCGTCGATGATCTGATCCTCGATGCGCATGACGGGGTTGAGGGAATTCATAGCGGATTGGGTCACCAGGGCCACTTCTGCCAGGCGCGTTAACCGCATCTCATCATCATTTAGTTTGAGCAGATCCCGGCCATGGAGCAAGATTTGACCGCCAATGATGCGTGCTGGTGGCTTAATCAATCGCATAATGGAGAGTGCCAGGGTGGTCTTGCCACAGCCGGATTCACCAACCAGGGCAACCCGTTCACCTGCATTCAAGGTTAAGTTAACGCCACTAACAGCCTTGACTGCACCATCTGCTGTCTCGTAATGGACGTGGAGATCTTTGACCTCTAAGATTGGTTGAGCCATTAGACGCTTCTCCGTAAACGGGGATTGGCCCACTCATCCAGTCCCTGGGAAATGAGGAAGAGGCTGACAAAGAGGATCATGATGACGATGATCGGTGGTGCCCACCACCACCACCACCCGTTGATTAAAGATGCGTACCAGATGGTCCAGTAGATGGTCATTCCCAAGGTATTGGCTTCAAATGGCCCTAATCCCAACGCTTCTAGACCGATAGTGGAAAAGATAGCAGCGGTTACAGATGTGATGAAGACAGCCACAATGAAAGGCATAAGGTTTGGTATCATCTCTTTGATGATGATCTCTGGGCCACTCATGCCGCTAAAACGGGCCAATTCAACATAGGATTGCTGTCGAATTACTAGCACCTGGGCACGTAGCACGCGGGTGGGGCCAAGCCAAGCCAGTGCGGCTACAATCAGTGCCATCATGTTGACCGACATGGTACCAGGAACCGAAATGGCAATAATCACCAGCACAAGTAGTTGAGGAACAGTGCGTAAAATGTCAACCGTCGAGCGCACAATTGTGTCGAATACTCCGCCATAATAGCCAGCAAAGAAGGCAAGCACGGTGCCAATAGTGACCCCGATGGTCCCAGCAACGAGACCGATCCAGATGGTCTGCGGCGTGCCTTCCGTCATGACGGCGAGGATGTCTTTACCCAAGCGATCTGTGCCAAGCCAGTGCTCAGCAGATGGTTCTTGGCTGGGCCTGTACGAAAGTGGCCGAGCATCTTCTGGATCGGTTACGATAGCGCCAACTACGACGAAGAGCACAATAATTAATAGCAGAATGATTCCCGCAACGAGCGATTTGTTGCGTCGAAAATAGAGTATCAGGTTCCGCACTCGATTTGTCTGGGGTGGGGTTGGCTCTGAACCCGGCCCGAAATGCGGATCTATGGAGAGAGTTGCTGTGCCTACTTCTTGTGTACTGTCTGTCACGCTATTCGCTCCTGTAGTTAATGCGTGGATCTAGTAGTGGATAGATCAGATCAATGACCATCATTGTGAAGGCCACCGAGACAATGACAAGGAAGACGATGCCCTGAATCACGAACCAATCAAAGCCGCGCACGGCTAATAGCAGGGCACTGCCAACGCCTGGATAGCTAAAGACGATTTCGACCAGGATGGCACCAGATATGAGTGTGCCAAGATTAAGTGCTAGCCCCGTCACCTGGGGCAGGATGGCATTTCGCATGGCGTAGCGATAGAAGACACGCTGATCCTTGAGCCCCTTGGCCTCGGCCTGCAACATATAATCCTCACCCTGAATCGTCACCATCATCGACCGCATACCCATGGCCCAGAAGCCGACCTGTGCCAAGACAATAGAGAGTGCAGGCAGAATTGAGTGCTGAAAGATATCTAGCGCAAAATCCCAACTCCAATTTGGTATCTTTTCGGTACTAAAACCGCCAAAGAGCGGGAAGATGGGGATCTTAAAGGCGAAGACATAGAGCAACACGATGCCCATTAGGTAAGGGGGGACAGCAGAGAAGGTAAAGAAAGCGGGAAAAATTGTGCGCAGAAACCACGGTGCCTTGTCCCACGCTAGCATTGCACCCACAATTGTCCCAATGGAGAAGCTGATCAGGGTAGCCATCAACAACACTCCAACCGTCCACGGTATTGCTCTTTGCAGTATAGAGATGACAGTAGCGGGATAATTCGAGATGGAGAAACCAAGATCCAGTCGCGCCATGTCGCCCAGATAGTTAAAGTATTGGCGCCACAGAGGCTGATCCAGGCCAAACTTCTTATTATAGGTATCGATCAAGCCAGAGGCTTCTTCACTCGAGACGCTGACGCCCTGGGTCTGAAGCTGCAAAAGCTTCTGTTGGATGGGGTCCTGGCCAGACATCCGTGGGAAGAAAAAATTGATCGTCGCCGCCAAGAAGGCAACGACGAAGAACTGAAGAACTCTTTTTATAAAATAATCGAGTGTCATGGGCGGGTTGGACTGATTGGTGGGCTAAAGATAAAAAGGTGGTTGAGATGTAACGGGGTTGAGCATCTGGCGTAGTTCGTGGTACGCGGTTCGTGTACTGGCTCAGAACATTGTCACATTAGTTCGATTGTTCTCAGCTCTGTGTAAGATTGTTTCACAGAGCTGAGAACAATCGAATTGCACAGCTAAATCTAAGATTGGTACACGCACCACGCACGACGAGAGCCCCTATAGAATTCAAGAGGCTCCGTCATTTTAATCCACGCTACTCAGCGCCCGTAGCTTTCAACTTTAACAATGTATAGGGGAAGCCTGTGTGGAACTGAATGCCATTCATATATGGATCAGTTACCGTAGAGGGCCAGTTAGTCCAATAGTAACCGTTGTTACCGGTACGGTTATAGAACTGGGCCAAGTTGACGTCGGGCATGTCTTGTAACCAGATCTCCATTGCTGCCTTCTCAAGCTCGCGAACTTGGGTTTCATCGGCAGCAGTGGCTAGCTCTTCAACAATGGCGTCGAACTCATCGTTTGAATATTGGAACCAGTTACTTGGATCGCCTGTAGTGTAGAGCAGCAAGGTGCGGTAAATATTCCCAGACATTGCGCCGTTGTGACCCCACATGCCGCAGGTATAGTCCCCTGACGACAAGAGCGTACCCACGTCCGGTGGAACAGAGAAAGTGGTGTCGATGCCATGTTGCTTTAACATTTCAACCAGAACAGGACCCATATCTGAGAAGTGGGGTAGGCTGGAAATGTGGCATTTGATTCGATCGCCATCAGCGTCGGCCCAGAATCCTTCGCTATCCTTGGTATAGCCTGCGCCCTCTAGTCGAGCATCGCCATCAGCCGGATCATAGAGGCCCGGTTGATATTCGGCTTCCAGGTCGGCTAGGTTATCAAAACTGGCCTGTAGCCCCTTAAAGGGTGGGAAGGGCCAGACAGATGTTTGACCGTGACCGTCGAACGAGAAGTCGATCAGCTTTTCGCGATCGATATAGCGGTTGATGGCCCAACGAACCTCAGAATTGCTGAAGTGTTTGTCATTGTTGTTCAGATGCAGCGCTGTGGGCCACCAAGAGACCATGCCATAAGGACCTTCGCGACCCGTCCATGTGGTAGCATCAGGATTCTCTTCTAGGATTTTTTCGATCAGATCGACACGCAGATCATGAGTCTGGTCTATTTCGTTGCGAATCATGGCCGTCGCTTGAGCCTGCTGATCTGGAATGTGAATGTTGACGATACGCTCAACCTCGGGGAGTTCGCTAAAGCCGTTACGGCATGCCCACCACTCATCACAAGTGGCCACGCGATCCATGATGCGGCGCGTATCGTCTGCAAAAGAGAAGCGCCATGGGCTGGTGGTTACTGGTCCGTCACCGTCGTTGTAGGCGGTATATTCGGCCCAATCTTTATCTTCCCAAATATGCTGGGGCACAATAAAGGTTGCCGAATCTCCCTTGGCCGCCACAACCTCGTCGTGGAAGCGTGGTGACGGTGCGTTGAAGGTGATTTTGACCGTCAAATCGTCAATCGCTTCGGTCTCTTTGATAAAGGTCTGGTAGACACCTCCAAGCCGAACTTCATTGCCAAAGTCGCGCAGTGAGTTTAGGGTGTAGACGACATCATCAGCATTGAAAGCCTCGCCGTCACTCCACTCGACGCCGTCGCGTAGATAGTAAATTAACTCTGTGGCATCGTCGTTGAATTCCCAGCTTTCGGCCAGCCACGGATATTGGTGACCATTAAGCATATCAGCGAAGACCAGCGGCTCGTGGAAGAACGCGACGCCTCCCTGATGGGTTCCACCTAAATTGTAGGGACTCCATATTTCAGGGGGACCATAACCACTCATCGTTGAAACAATCAACGTCTTATTACGGGGAACTTCGCCATCGACCATGGCTTCTGGCACGGCTTCTTCGGCGGTCGCAACATCACCACCAGCGCTAGCTCCCCCTGTTGCGGCAGTATCAGCACCAGCGCATCCGCTAATCAATAGGGCCACAAGTACAAAACAGCCCAACAAAACTCGAAGTCTACTCATTATCTATTTTCTCCTGTTGGTTTAGCACTTTTTGCTATGCTACGGTTGTCATAAAGAGGAATGACTACTCACAAAAATTTATCAAATCATTCTCACCTATGTCAGAGCTGAATAGATGCCTACTAATAGGCTTGGATCTGGGTAAAAAATAAACACCTATACAGAACGGAGATTTATCCAATCAGCCCGCGGAACCAATAATATAGCGGAAACAATATATAAAAGTAAGGGAAGGGGAAGAATCTATTTGCGTAGATCAGTTTATAGCAGGTTGGAGTACAAGCGCAAATTAGGTGGCCCATTGTATGGTTCATCGTGCTCAAAAGAAGCAACAGTGACGCCCTAAATTTGTTTGCATCATTCACCTTTTTGGCATAGACTGAAGGGAAAGAAAAAGTGTTGTAGAGGTTGCTAGGTTACAGGGTTATCATTTGCCTTTGCTACCTTACAATTTAGCCATCATAATTTACACAGAAAGGAGCAAACTAGTGAGCTTTATTGGAAAGATGTTTCGAGTTCTTATGTCTGACCGTCTGGCTGGCGACAAAAGTGTTGAAGCGCTGATGAGCGAACTAGCTAAAAGTAAAGAGAGTATTGCCAATCAACTCGCTTCAGCCGAGGATACTGACGGCCATCGTGAAAAGCTGGCCCACGTTATCGGCATCGAACGCTGGGGGCAGAGTCGACTCAAGGTTGCGTTGGGTGAATCACTGAAGATGGATGAGTATGATGGGTATCGCCCCGAAACCACGAAAACGGTCTCGGAACTGGCTGAGGATTTTTCCCAAACCCGCGATGAGACGTTAGCAATTGCCGAACAGCTCAAGGCAATCCCTGGTGTGGAGACCCAGACCGTCACCCATAATGACATGGGAGAGATGCGGGTGCGGAGTTGGCTACAGTATTTGGAGATGCATGCGGCGTTCGAGTTGAGACGGGTGAAGTAAGTTAGCGGAACTGAAGAACTTCAGGTGAAGCAGGTATGAACCTCTCTGGATCTCAACTAAAGTCTTTACAAGACGCACTGTTAGATGCCTTCCCCGACCGGGATGGGTTGGCTCGGATGGTGCGTTTTTCTTTGGATGTGAAGTTGAACGCGATTGCAGAGGGGGCAAACCAGACGGCCCGGATCTTTGCCTTGCTTGATTGGGCAGAGGCCCAGGGCAAACTAGATGCGCTGATCCGGGGTGCAGCCATGTCTAATCCGGGCAACCCACAGCTACAGAGGTGGCTCAAAGACAACGCGCCATCCTTGTTGGATAAGGCCGCGGAAGATGCTCTATCAGAAGCTGACATCCCTTGGGTTTTGGATAGATTTGCGCTTCACTTTGGCCAGTGGTTACAGGAAGAGAACTGGGAAAATAGCCAAGAGAAGTGGGACCGATATATCATTGGCCCCAAGCCGAAAAAGCTTATCGGGAGAGTCTGGTACGTATCTACGGCACGCTACGCATCTTTGGTAAGCCTGATGAGGTAGCGTTGACCAACATCTTTGCTGATGTTTACATTCTGGACAAGCCGATGGCCCTGCGCCGCTTCTCCATGGATCAGCTTATGGCGCACGGGGATCTGCGCGGCGTTGGGCGGCAGGAACGCAGAGAACGAACCAAAGGTGTGCCGTTGGCGGCCCGCGGAGAAAACCTCTATATATTGGGCAAACCGGGTGCGGGCAAGACCACCTTCCTCAAGTATCTGACCATTCAGGCGGCCCAGGATCAGCTGCCCCGCATCCCCATCTTTGTCTCCCTCAATGATTGGGCTAATTCGCCCCACGGCCAACCGGGCAATGAGGCTCTGCTCCCTTATATTGCCGAGCAGTTCGAGATCTGCGACTTCCCTCAAGCACTGTCCTTTCTGGAATTTTTGCTCAATGAGACAGAACGGGCGATGGTCCTCTTTGATGGCTTGGATGAGGTGAAGCAGGAGGATGAGCAGCGCCGCACCTTAACCCGCTTGCTGCAAGACTTTGCCCGCCAATATGATCAATGCCAATGCCTGATTACCTGTCGCATTGCGTCCAGCGACTATACCTTTGCTGGCTTTCGCGATGTGGAGGTAGCCGACTTTACCAATGAACAGGTGACCCAATATGCGGAGAAGTGGTTTGGCCAGCAGAAACGCAAATTTGAGCTATTCCAAGAAGCCCTGCAGCATAAAGAGCATAAGCCCCTAGCCGAACTCTGCAACAGCCCTCTGCTTCTCTCTATGCTCTGCCTCTACTTTGATGATGCCATGGAGTTTCCCCACCGCCGAGCCGAACTCTATGAGGAGGCCATTGATGCCTTGTTGCGCAAATGGGACTCGACCCGACAGATCCAGCGAGACAAAATCTACCAAGACCTCTCACCCCGCCGCAAGCAACAGATGTTTGCCGCCATTGCTGCCCAAACCTTCGGGGAGAATCAGCAATTCTTCAAAGAGGGTGCGCTAGAAAAGATGATGGTCGACTACCTAGCCCGCCTGCCCAATGCGCCAGCCAAAGAAGATATTGACGGTCTTGCCGTGTTGAAAGCCGTTGAGGCCCAGCACTCCATCTTTGTAGAGCGGGCCAAGGGCATCTACTCCTTCTCTCACCTGACCTTTCAGGAGTTCTTTACGGCCCGTTACATTGTGGAGAATGAAGCTCGGGGAACGGTTGAAAAGTTGGTGCAGATCCGCCTAAACGATAGGCGCTGGCGAGAGGTTTTTCTGTTGACAGCAAGTCTGCTGGACGATGCCAATGATTTGGTTCGATGGATGCAAGCTCAGATTAATACCTTTGTCATTCAAGATAAAGAATTAGTTAATCTATTGATGTGGGCAAATGACAAAACAGGAAAAGCAAAATCAAAAGACAAGGTTCACATTTCTGCAACCCGTGTCGCCTACATTTTCTTGGCGCGTGCTCTTGCCCCTGATGGTACGCTCGACCCTGCGAGCGCACTCGATCCCGCTCGGGACCCCGCTCGGGATCTCGCCCGCCCTCGCGCTTTTGCAACCGGTCGTGCACTCGATCCTGTCCATGCACTTGATCCTGCCCGTTCTCTTGCTCCTGCTCTAGCACTCTCTCGCGCACGCTCTATCACTCGCACATATGGCCTAACAGTGGGTTCAGATTATGAACTCCTATATGGATGGCAGATGGTCAGCATTTTTGCCCGGGTAAAAGATTTTGGTCTAGTAAAAAAATATACAACTCAGTTTCAGGACTATTTCACAATGGTAAAAAAGCACCTGGATACAACTCTACCAAGAGTAGCCGATGGTCTTGCCCAACTCCCCGTACCCCATGGTAAAGCCAAGCAAGCAGAATGGAAGGTCTTTGCTACTGAATTACAAGCACTTTTAACCAGAGAGCGGGACTTCGATTTTGAACGCAAGCTGAACGGCGAACAAGTTGACCAATTGAATGGCTACTTCGAAGCCAATGAGTTGCTGGTGCAATGCTTGAAGTTGGCCGTGGTGTCGGATCGGGAGGAGGTGTTGACGGGATTGTTGAAACCGCCGGACGGGGTTACACAACAACGAATTTAGAATGGAGCGAATTAGGTGCTTCTTCAGCGAAGATGGGTGCTTTTTTCGAGAAATGTGGATTGCGACGGCGAATAATTCGTTCATCTCTTCATTCGTTGTTCTGTTTCAGCCTGGGCAGATTGTCAACGTTATCAACTCGTCAACCCAGCCAAAATCTCCATGACATCATGAAGCCCCGTTGGGACAGAGAACGAATCCAAATCACGGATGATCTCTTTCATCTCTCGGTTGAGTTTACCAAAACGCCAAAATTCGCCAGTAGTCACGGCTCCATAAAGCTGATTTAACTCAAGCTGATCGGCAGTTGCTATGAGTTCAACGGCCAATTGTTGAAAGCCCCGCTCCATCTCATCATTCTTGGCCTCGATCACCACTACGCGGTTCGTACTCTCTTCGATGCCCTGCAACAGATAATCAATATTGCCGTGTAGACGCTGATTGGCCGCGCTGTACTCCACCTCGATCTGAAATTCACTATAGTCCAGCAATTCACTCAAGATATCGGAAATCATGAATTCTCGGCGCGCCGTTTCGGATGAGAAGGAGATACGGGGTAGACGGCGGTAGAACTTTGCCTGTAGCTCTGCGGTCGCTTCTGACTTCAGGGTCTGTCGTGGCAGATCTAGCTTCTCTGTCCCAAATCGATAGCCCAATTCAGCAAGTAAGCTAGATATCGACGTATTGAGTTCGAATATCTCGGCAAAGGTGTACTGCCTGTCCTCCTGTAGAATCATTCGTTCCCCTATTGTTCTACGTAGGACTTACGCAGTTGAAGGTGACTGAGCTTGTCGAAGCCGCCAGCTACCACCCTTCGACAGGTTCAAGGTGCGTAACTCCTACTACGGACGATCTACGGAAAGGTCTGCGCCCAAATGGTAACCCGCAGCTCCTCCCCCACCAAAACAAATTCAGGTGTGCGCCCTGAAAGTTGACGAGAGAGGCGAATGATGAGCCGCGGCACACCTGTACCAATGGCGCTCATGTAGCCGAGCTGGGTTAGGAAGGTGGCGATGGCGCGGTTACGCTCGGCGTGAACACCCAGGCGAATATTCTCTAAAGTGACCGAATTGGGCAGGCGGCCAGGGCTTCGCACTTCGATCCGGTCATCAAATAAGAAGAGGCGAATCTGAGAACCGCTCAGGCTGTAATCCCGATGGGCCGCGGCGTTGACGACTGCTTCGCCCAAAGCGGTGGCATCGTATAGCGAGATGTCTTCCCGGTGAAAGCCATGCTCCCGAGCCGGTTTGCGAATATTGCGGGCCAAGAAAGCCTGGGTCTCATCGATAATGTTGGGGAGGCGGCCAGCAATCTCGCGTCGGTCGAGAATATCGGCACTTTCGTCGATTCCGGCAAAGGCCACGGCAGAGAGGCGGCTTTGTGGTAAAAAGCGCTGAGGTGAGTTGCCAAAGAGCAAAACGCAGGCCACACTAAGCGTAATCTCACCATCCATGAGATGAATCAGACGCAAATTGTGGAGCAGCGTCTCTAGGGTCAGATTGCTCTCCTCCAGCTGTTCCTGAAGAGAGATGCCAAACTGTTCTTCATGGTAGGTTGAAAAATCAGCCAATGAGAGATCGGCCAAGGAGGTGCCATAGACGGGACTCTCATCATAGTGCAGCTCACCCGCAGCTTGGGCAATGCGAATCAGCTCTCGGCCCGTTGCATCCTTTTTCTCCCGATTGACTCGTACATAAAACCGTCCCCCCAATGTCCGATAGGGCTTCTGGCGATTCAGATCATTTGCTACGCGCAGCAAGATAACCTTTTTTCCATCCACAATCTCTTCTAGCACCACGGGGCTAATGGGCGGCACACAACGATCTCGGCAGATGTTGGTCAGTTGCTGGATAACTCGTTCGCCATCTCCTTCCTTATCTCCTACGCCCACGATGGTTCCATCATCGTCTACACCTACCAGAAGCGCGCCACCATTGCCATTGGCAAAGGCGACAATCTCCCCCGCAATGCTCTCGGTGTTATCGATTGAGCGTTTAAATTCAACCGTTTGGTTTTCGCCGCCTGCAATCATGGCCGATAAGTCTATTTCGTGTGGCATAAGGTGAGTATAAACGGGGTGAGATGGCATGTCAACTCAAACAAGATTTACACCCCAAACAACCCTAACTGCACTGCCTCCGGTTTGGCTGCTTTGGGTTTGGACGGCGCCATCTTCTTGAGTTCTTTGAGGGATTGTTCAATGTCATCCACAAAGCGCGAGGGCTGATTCTGCAGGTATTGACCAAAGAGCACCCGACTTTTGGCGTGGCTAAGGATGAGTTTCTGCTGGGCGCGAGTCATGCCCACATAGAAGAGGCGGCGCTCTTCGTCCACATCCGCCTGGTGTCGCCCTAGTTCATAGGGAAGAATGGATTCTTCGCACCCAGTCATAAAGACGACAGGGAACTCGAGTCCTTTGGAAGCATGGAGCGACATGAGGGTGACTCGGTCGGCTCGGGCATCGTAGACATCCGCATCCCGCTGAAGAGCCATTGTCTCCAGAAAGAGCAGCAGGCGGGTTTCAAACGAGATGGCCAAACGGCCAAAGCGCTGCACATTTTCCCGGCGAGACTCTCGATCTCGATTGGGGTGCTGTTCCAGGATAAAGGCATCAATGGTTTCAATGAATTCAGTAACGGGCAGTTGGCCTACCTGTTGGCGCAGATCACCAATAAAGGGATCGATGAGCAAGGGGGCTTGGAGCCGCTTCTCGATTTTGTCTCGCAAATACTGGCTGTTGGGATTGGCCAATAACCACAGATAAGCCAGAATCTCCTGAATCTCTTTCAGCTCCACCAACGGCGTGCGCCCTACTGCCTGATAAGGGATGCCCGAGCGCTCCAATGCTTCGATGATGGGAGGCATCTGCGCGCTCAGGCGCACCAGAATGGCAAAGTCCCCAAAAGAACGGTTAGCCAATTCATCATCGTCATCAACTCGACCCGAATCTAAAGAAAAGTAGGAGGTACCACCCACCATCTGCTCGATCTGGTGAATCACATATTCTGCTTCTGCTTTATCCGTAGCGGCTTGATAGAGGTCGAGCCGGGTCTGATCCACAAAGTCGGACCAGACTTGCATGGCGGCACGGTCGGCCTCTTGGCTGATGACTTGATAGGACGCCTGGAGAATCATCTGGGTAGAGCGATAATTCTGCTCCAGTTCAATGCGTTTGGCGCCCGCAAAATCGTCGTGAAAGCGCAGAAAGTAGGTACGGTCTGCGCCACGGAAGCCATAGATCGCTTGGTCGGGATCACCAATGGCGCAGAGTCCGCGTCCATCTCCGGCTAGCAGTTGAAGTAGGCGATATTGGGCAAAGTTCACGTCTTGGTACTCATCCACTGATATCCAACAGAAGCGACTGCGGAGTAAAGTCAGTTGGTCCGGCACCTCTTCCAACCACTTCACCATTTGCAAAATCAAGTCGTCAAAGTCGAGCATCTGGTTGGCAGATAGGGCATCTTGATAACGCTGGTAGAGAAGCAGGTCAATCTGCAGTGCCTCATGGTCTGGCCCTAAGTCACCGGGGAGAACAAGCAGGTTTTTGGCCTGACCAATCCGATCTAGCGCCTGATTTCGCTCTCGTTCGGTTAACTCGGGCGTCACCTCTCGGAAAAGCTGGATTCGATCTGAATCACTGGCGATAATGAAGTCCGTCGGTACCTCAGCCTGCTCCCGTAAGAGTTGAGC
>JBCCHB010000078.1:0-76204 GCA_039028975.1 Chloroflexota bacterium | reverse complement strand
GCGCCACTCGAAATTTCGTTTCCGCACTATACTGTTTCCGTTTGGGTGTCATTTTTCCTCCACATGTTTGCTAGATCTTCTATCTTAACATGTGGTCCACTTATTGGGGACCAGTATACACCGCGTCTACCGACCAAGTCTGTGATTTGGTTGGTAGACTTTACCCTAATTCTTCACCACATTCGTGCTTATATCCGCACCCAACACAGCGGCCAGCTGCTTGGTGATGACGATGCACGTTGGCTGCACTGCGGTTGCGTCGAATGGCCTTGGCCGCGTGGATGACCTGATTGCGCAGTTCATTGGAAAAGGGAATCTGAATTGTATCATCTCGATAGTGAAGAAGGCCATAGGGTGGACGCTGCTTAAAGGTATCCTCTACCAACAGGCAGTAGGCTCCTAGCTGCAAAACATGGCTATCAAAGGGGGTTTCAGGTCGTCGACGGCTCTTGACTTCTACCGGGATCGTCAGGGTTTGCCGCCCTTTTTTGAGCGTCACCAGATAATCCGGCTTGCCGACAATACCAAATTTACGGCTGATAATAGGCTCTTCTTGTTTTTGCCATTCGTTGGTGTCGCTATAGATGATGGTGCCAACGGGCAAACCGGACCGCAACCGCATCTTACGGCTTTGCCACATCAAAGCAAGACCAGCCAACAAGAGAAGGAAAGCTGCGAGGAGAACGACGTAATACATTCTTTACTCTTCTTGCATTACTCGTCTTGACTCTGACAAAGGATATCCCAATTTCCTCTGTGGCAAGTCTCATCGTTCTGATTAACCACCTCCATCTTTAGATTGACCAAGCCACCGCCCAATCGTCGCATGGCCTTGACCGAGTCGACCGTTACCCGAAGACGGATTGTATCGCCGATGAAGACCGGTTTGGTAAACTTCCATTCTAGGCCCCGGAAAGCCAGGATTGTATTGTTCATAAAGCCCAAACGCATGGCCAACCCACTGGCAACACTCAAGACGAGCAGCCCATGTGCTACCCTCTGCTCAAACATGTGTCCTTTGCAATATTCAGCATCAGTATGAATCAGGTTCCAATCACCGGAGATGCCGGCAAAATTGACAATGTCTGCTTCAGTAATGGTTCGCCCGTCGCTTTCAATCTGGTCACCGATTTCGAATTCTTCAAAATAGAGGCCCATTGGGCGGGCCAATTTACGCTTAGACATGGAAGTCCTTTCTTTTGGGGTGTTGAGTCAATACTAGTTCGAGTTAACATTGATGAGTCAACACTGGTGAATCCATGTCTGTAAGTTTACGCAAAAGCCTTCAAAAAGTAAAAGAATAAGGGTAACTTCTTCGCGCCTGTGCTCATGCCCCAATCCCTATGCTATACTCAGCACGGGTTAAAACTGGACATTTGGCTTGACCGAAAATGTTCATTTCTAACCCGTTTGCAGTCTATTAATAGCTAACATCATCCCCAGAGACCAGTAGTGAATAGCTAACCGGTCCAGCAGAAAGGCCAGAGTGGCGTACGATAATGTAATATTGCCCTGAGCGAACAAAGCTTCCACTCCAATACCGATCGATATTGACAGCCTTGTTCTCTGTTCCTTGACCAACTGGATCAAATTCCTCATCGATTTGCCATTTTCGCAATTGATCTGGGGTCCACACCTCAAAGTCAATACCATTGTCCGGGATGGCGTCCAAAGCGGCCCGAATGGTTGAATCATCACCTTCATCACGAAAGCGATACCAGTGGACTTCGCCTGGATTAATTTCTCTTGGTTCGCCAACTGGTGCCAATGGAGCATCAACATGAGAACCTGGGATGCCCTCTATGGTCAACCCAGCAGACAACTCAATTAGGTCGGTTTCTTTTGGATAGGGAGAGTCTTCTGTCTTGATGGCTTCTACGTTAGAGGGTTCAGCTAAACCCTCGGCTAGAAGGAGTTCTAGCTCATTCGGTAGATCTGTTTCTACTGTATTCGCTATATCGGTCCTGAGCCTATCCGTTTTTTTAATAGGTTCATCTAGGGACGTACCCTCTTTCCCACTCTGTTGGCCAGCAGTAAACCCATAACATGGATATCTGAAATCGAACCAGCCCCCCGGTGATGCGCTGTCATCATTGGAAAATAAAGGTGTGCTAAGGTCCACGCTGCTATCACCAATATCCTCTTCCGCATAGGTCGTAGCACTGCTGAAGAGCATCAGCAGAATCGCAATGAGGGAAGTTCGAACCACTAAAAACAACTGAGCAACCATTCTTTCGTCCTTTGATAACTATATGACCACAGCGTAATGATAATCATCTAATACCATTGTAGATATTTCTTATTACCGTTACATCAAGCATCTTACTTAAGCTAGCGCCAATATCTACACAAAAAAAGATCGCCAAAATGGCGATCTTTCACGTACGTATATGAAAAATTCATGAATGAGGCACTTCAGAAGAGATCGGTGCAGCAGCGTAATAGATTCTGAGACGATGAGTTGATCTTAACAGCCATTCTGCCCTTTCTGACAGAGTTACGGTGGATACTCTTGTCTTATTTAAAAGTATACTGATATTAAGCACATTTCAGATAAATTATATACTTCGCCAGAAAAGTCTTATCCCGAATCTTGTTTAATCTACTCTAGATAATTCTGTAAAGGGAGGATAGCTCTTTTCTGCCCACCGATAACGAAAGGGAGAATAGAACCATGCGTATCATAATCAGCACATTTATTGGTCTGCTTATGGGAATACTTACTCCCTATATTACACAGGCCGAGACACGACAAACAACCACAGCTAGCGAAAATTCAATTTCTGTAACTGATTCGGTAACTGATGTAGTCTCGTCTGGCAATCGCCAGTTACATATCTATCTTCCAATGACAGCTCTTTATCCAACTGAATGGCCAAAGCTATCACCATCTCCAAAAGAGGGAATAGATTTTTTTATCGAACGAGACACTACAGTAACCCGTCTCATTCAGCTATCTGAAAATGGCGGTCAGTCTCGTGAAGGGTTCGATTGTGGTCAGCTAGGTCACGTGGAAGTTTTCGTCTTCGGCCCAGAGGGCGTGTCAAATAAATTAGGCAACATAGCCGTTAAGCTTATTCACATTGACAAAGAAGGGAATCGAATAATTGAGACTCGCTATACTCGTGAAGAAGGTAGCAAGCGAGGAAGTATACAGTTTCCCATGAATCATGATTATGCCGAAGTGAGTATTGCCGAAGATACCGACGGACAGCCAGCTACCAGCGAGACAATCAGAGTAACAAGTATTCCCCTCCATATCAACAACCAATGGCTCTCTAAAGCTGGTTACTGCCATGATAGCCAAAGCTGCTGGATGCTACGCCACGACAATACTTGCCAAGGCCAACTGAGCTGGAACATCGTCTTCAAGCAAAGTTAGGGTTGCAAGGTTGCAGTGAGCAGTATAGAGTGGCCTAAAGAAACCAAGGTGTTAGATTCTTTTCAGAGTAATTTGCAGGCGAAACCCTGGTTTCTAACGCCCACCCTATTTGAACGAACGTTTGATAGCCACTATCCACTTGCCTACCTACGCAAATTCAATTTCACCTAGTGGCACGATCCCCTCCTTGAGCGCATAGAGAGCGGCTTGGGTTCGATTGGCCAAATGCAACTTGTTCAGAATATTGCTAATGTGATTGCCGACCGTGCGCTCGCCGATATATAGCCGCTCGCCAATCTCTGCATTGGTTAGCCCCTGTGCGACAAGACGCAGGATTTCCATCTCCCGCTCAGTAAGTGGCTCGTCCGTCAATGGCAAACTAGGCGGGCGATTGAGCTCTTGAATAACCTTTAGAGCCACTGTGGGATCCAATGATGATTTGCCTTCATAGACATCTCGAATAGCCTGAATAAGCTGGTCTGGCGCAGTATCTTTGAGTAGGTAGCCCAAAGCACCCGCTTTGATAGCAGGGAAGATCTTCTCTTCCTCGGCAAAGCTGGTCAACACCAAAATACTCGTCGTACTATTCTCTTTGCGAATTTCGTGAATGGTTGCTAAGCCATCTTGGCGAGGCATAACCATATCCAACAGAATCACGTCTGGCTGGTATTGGCGCATTTTCAATACGGCCTCTATCCCGTCAGCAGCTTCTGCCACCACTTCTAAATCTGGCTCACTCATAATCAGCGTTCGCAAGCCTTTGCGGACAATTGGATGATCATCCGTTACGAGAATTCGGATTGATTCGCGCACGGGCTGATTCGTTGATTCTTGCATTCGTAGTTGCTCCACATAGATGGTCAGATAAAACGCTTGTATCCGTCTTTACAGTTATAGACACTCCAAGGTAGGCTGGGCAAAAATTGGGATAAAATCGATACTCAATCCAAGTCCTTTTCAAGGTCTGTCCTGAACTTTCGCCCAAGGTAACGCGACTCGAATGGTCGTTCCATGTTTAAGTTTTGATTGGATGCTAAATTGTCCACCCACTTCTTCAGCTCGTTCTCGCATGGTCGTTAGCCCTAAGCCACCACTAACATACGAAGAATCAGCTAGAGAATCAGCGAGAAACCCAGCACCATCATCCTGAACCTCAAAGATGAGGTGTGGCTCAGCCGCAGTTGCAACGTTTCCATTTGTGCGTAGTGCATCATGATCGACTGGCGATAAACTTTGGTATTCAGCGACTGTAGTCGAAGCCACAACAGGTACGGGCATATGGGAAGGTTCAATGGACAAAGAGGGTAAGTCTGGAATCGCATCCAAACCTGTCCGCTCCGTGACAAAGATACGGATCCAAACATGATTGGCCCCAGCATGTTTAAGTGCGTTAGAGAGTGCTTCTTGTGCGATCCAGTATAATGCTTCTTCCACCTGAGCGGGTAATTCGACAATGTCATCAGCCACCAATCGGGCATCGATCCCACAGCGTTTCTCTACCGCGCCCAATCGCTTATGTAGTGCGCCCAGCAACCCTTCTTGCTCTAAATCAGGAGGGCGCAACTCATAGACCAGCAAACGCATCTCGCGGAGGGCCTGTTTGCCCAAATCTCCCAATTCGGTTAATGCCTCAACGGGATTTGTCAACTGATTTGTAAGGGAAATACGTCGCCAACCTTCGGCCAGCAGAGTCAAACTATAAAGTGATTGGGTCACTGAATCGTGTAAGTTACGGGCCAGCCGACTACGTTCTTCCAGCACAGCAAGTTGCTGAGCCTGTTGATAAAGGCGCGCATGCTCAATTGCAGTTGCAACATGGTGCCCAATGGCAGTGAGCATGGAGATGTCTCGATCAGAAAAGGTTCTTGGATGAAACTCTGCTGCAAAGAGCGTACCAACGACCCGATGCTTATCCCACAAGGGTACGGAGACCAATGACGAGATCCCAGTGTCGAACTGCATTTGTGGAGAACGACGCGGATCGCTTGCTACGTCGTCCACTGCGAGAGGGCAGCCACTTTCCGCCACAAAACCGTTATAGCCTTCCCCTAAAGCGAGCATTTTGATATGAGGTATAAGAGATTTGGGTACCCCTTGATGAGCCGAGAGAATCAGTTGGTTCTGAGCTGAATCGAAGAGATAGACACCGCCAGTATCGGTCTCCAACGTCTGACACGTCTGAATAACAGCTTGCTGAAGTGTCTCATCCAGATCCAGCGAACGATTGACAGCTTTGGCCATCTCATTGAGGGCAGTCAACTCTCGGGTACGCTCGGCAACTCGTTTCTCTAGCAAGGTGTACGAAGTGTGTAACTCACTTGACATGTAATTGAACTGCTCAGAAAGAATCTCGATTTCATCGCCAGAACGGGTTTGAATGGTCTGCGAAAAATCACCAGTTGCAATGGTTTGGGTTGCTTCAATAAGGCGATTAATCGGATGAATAATTCGACGTACACCTACCGCTACAAAGAGGGCAGGTGCCGTAATGCCCAGCAAGAGTAGCGCAAGCAAATAAGGTTGAAATTCTTGACTATCAGAGAGCAGCAGCCACCATTTTGTCTCTGAAATTAGCCCCCACGCAGTACCCGGGACTGGTGCAAACGCGGCCACAATAGCGGTTCCATTTTGGTCAAATGTGCGAAAGGCCCCGGTCCGCTCCTCTTCGTACCGTTGTATCACAAGAGAATCACGTACTTGACTTGGGACATTCAGTTGCGCTGCACGTGTCGTTTGCCCCAGCTCATTACCCGATGAAAGGGTAGAAGCTGAATTTCTGACCTCTATGTTGCTGACCTCAGAATAATGTATTGTTGGCTCAGAGAATGATGAGGCATCTGAAGCCAAGCGAACCGATTGGTTCTCCTGAGGATCAGAGTGGTAGATAATCTGACCAGCCTCGTCAATCAAATAAGCGTCTCTTCCCTTATTCAGTCGAAGACGAACAATGTCACCGTAAAAAGTGCTCACGCTCGTCTCACCGACCCGAATCAGCCCGACCAGAGCACCAAGTAACTCTCTATCCTGCCCAGTTATGGGGACCGAAACAGCCAGTAGGCCCTGGGTTGCCGTCTCTTGCAAAATTCTGTCAGAGATAACGGGACGATCCGCTAAAGAAAGAAAGAGTTCATCTTGGGACCAATCATCCCCCAAGCGAGAAAGTTGTTCTTCAGTTGTATTGATGATTAGGCCCTGAGAATCGAGCAGTAGCACCCCCCCATCGAAGAGAAAGAGTCGTTTGCGGCTGCGCTCCAGGGCCGCTTGGCGCAACGCATAATCGTCCAAATAGAGATTGTCGTTACGAGCTTCATCCTCAAGCTGGTTGGCATATTCGCGGAGTATAGCACCAATCTGATTCGCCGCTAGCCGAGTCACCTCTTGGTCTCTCTCCAAAATGAGACGCTCAGTCACACGTTGGTATGCAAGAAATGTAACCAGAGCAACAAGCATCATGATAATTGATGTTGGAACAAATGCCCATAAGATAATTTTGGTCTGAAGCCCCAATCGGAGTGGCAGGCGCTCGAGAGGGCGAATAGGTAAACGCTCTGTAAGTAGAGTGTCTCGGTTGGCTCTATTCACTGAATGGCTCCTCCCTCACTCTTCTCCCCACGAATCGACGACATCTGCTGGCAGACGGATCGCATTGATGAGACCGGTGCAGTGCCAAAAGTAAAGATCTGCTCCCACTGCTCATAGGTATGCTGCTGTAGTGCCTCCATATTCGGGCCGATTTCAATCGTAACCGAATACCCTTTCCGATGTCCCTCAGCAAAAGCAGCAAGATCGATCTCCCTTGCCTTGTTTGGGAATTCTTGCCCAATGATATCAATCCACTCATCTACAAGGGTACGCCGCGCAGGTTGAAGAAAGTTGGCTTTCATCATGGCCTGGCCATAGGTCTTGCCTATCAGGAAATTCATTAGCGTCCAAGCAGCATCGGCGTAGAGGGTCTCTGAGTAAATGCCAAATCCATCTGTGGTTCCTAGGGTGACCTGACGCTCTGGTCCAGCTGGAAATGGTACTACACCGATGCGGAAATTAGCTTCGTTTAAGATCTCCTTCAAGGCCCAAGAACCGTCCTCTACCATGGCAACCCGCTGATTGATAAAGGCGCTACGGGTAGACATGTTCTGCACATCTAAGCGGGTCGCCATACACTTCTCATCCCACATGCGAGCGCGTAACCACTCGAATGCATCGAGGGTCTTTGGTTCACTCAATGCGCAGTGATTTGGCCTTTCGGGAGCTATCAAATGACCACCCCATCCGTTGGCATGAATCTGCACCCGATCCCAGGAGACATCCATCATGCTTCCCCAAAGATCCGTTAGATCGTTATTTGAGCGATCTTGGGTCAGTGCTCGCATGGCTTCAGCATAGTCATCATGATTCCACCGACCGTTGGGATAATCAAATCCAAATTGGTCAAATAGATCCTTGTTGTAATAGAGGGCCAAACTACCGTGATATTTGGGTAAGCCAAAACGGTGGCCTGTTGGCAAGGTCATGGCTTGATACTGAGCCGTATCCCATTCCGCCACCACAGACTCGTCCAAATGCTGCTCCACCCACGGCTGTAGATCGGTAGTATATCCAGATTGCGCCCAGATAGGGAAAAAGGTACAGCACCCTTGAAAGAGATCCGGGGCTGTGCCTGCCATCATAGATGCACTCATTGATTCGATTAGATTTGGTGGATCGGGTGTAAAGAAGACACGGATAGAAGGATGTTGCTGGTGGAAAATATCTAACATCTCTTCCACCATGGCCGGAAACCAGTCTGATCGCCAATCTTGATAGACCAATTGGGTAATCTCTCGATCTGGGTCAGCATTCCGTTCACGCCTGTTAGACGTGACAACAGCGGGCCGTTCTATTGCAGCCACGCACCCGCTGACAAAGATGCCCCCTAACGCAAGCCCAACATTTCGTAAGAATGTACGGCGAGACGCTTTAGCAGGCATAGGCTGAAGTGGATCGGATTGAACGGATAGTTGGTGCGCTGTCACGGGCCTCCAGAGGATCAAGGAATCAGAGTGATGCTTTGTGATGAATTAAATGACAGATAGTAAGCAGTACGTATCCGCGAGCAAAAGGTTTCACAATTAGGACATCCGTTCGACTCATTCATATTCAAAGTAGATCTCGAACTGTCATTTCGAAGAGGGCGATGAGAAATCTGTAAATGATACAATGGAAGATTTCTTCTAGCGATGCAATAATCATAATCCACGTCGTTCCGATCTGCTTATTCTGGCTCTCCTCTCGTAAATTAGCTACGAGGAGTGATCGTTGCTACTCTCCACAATTACAGTATGCTGTCAACATTAACATGACATTAAAAATCTGTGTGTTTCCATCTAAATCTACATGAAATAACCTTGAAAGTCATGCTACTAAAGATGTATTTTTGGGTGTAGATGATGTGCAGAAAAGAGAATGCGTTTTGTACAGCACCGTACAAAACGTGGTATAAATTCATGACTATACTTTATCCGAAAAGCTTTGGAGCATAATTACGAATTCATCTACATGTGACAGTCACTCACGAATGTCAAGTCTTGCCCAGACTCTTGTCCAATCTACCCGAGACAATTAAACCGCGGTCGCTTTGTAAATCGGAGTTTTCCGCGGCCTCTACAGCAGAGAGCAAACTCGGGTTTTCAAACGGAGCTGAGTATAATATAGAAAATGCCAACGCAGATCAAAATTCTAAAACTAGGTGATGAATCCCAGTTAGAGGCATACCTACTTCCTCGGCTGGACTCATCCATGTTCCTACTCGGCAATTTAAGACAGGCCGGCCTTGTCGATAATGGGGAACGCTACGCAGGTACGTACGCTGCCACCGTAACTGATGGTCAGATTGCAGGCGTTGTGGCCCACTATGGCCAGGGAAATCTACTTTGCCAGGCGCCACCTGCTCAGATTGAGGCACTATGGCGAGCCGCTGTTGACGCCTCACAGCGGCCCATACATGGTGTGGTTGGTCCAGCGGCACAGGTCGGCGTGATCAAAAATGCCCTTGACGTTGAGGGGCGAAACATCCAAATGGATGCAACGGAACATCTCTATCGCTTAACCTTATCACAGATGCAATTACCCAAGCCATACCAATCCGGGGATGTGGTTGGCCGACAAATAGAGCGACAGGATCTGGCTCAGATGATCGAATGGCGTATCGCATACAATATTGAGGCATCAGGAGCAGAAGATACGCCAGCATTGCATGAGGCGTGCCGTTCAGGCATGGAGCGTGTCTTGGCTGAGGGTAATGGGTGGGTTCTCGAAGTAGATAGACAGAATGTGGCGTACAGTGCCTTCAACACCACATTGAGCGAGGCAGTTCAGATCGGGGGCGTGTGGACACCGCCTGAATTCCGGGGCCGCGGGTATGCCCGCGCCGTCGTCGCTACCTCTTTGTTGGATGCCCAGAATGGTGGCATAGAGAAAGCAGTGCTCTTTACGGATAACAATAATATTCCAGCTCAAAAAGCTTACGAGTCCCTAGGTTTTCAGCGCATTGGTGACTATTGCTTGCTCATATTTTCTAAGCCTGTAAGTCCATAACTCATAAGTATTAGCTAAAACCTATTGATATCAAACGGATACCATGCTCCTGATTCGCTGCGCTGGCTGCAAGCGCAAACTTTGGAAATACGAAAAGATTGGTAAGGGCGAGGTATTGCGTTGCTACAAAAATCGTATGATACGTACCTACCAGATGGAAATCAGCAAGACCAAGGTGGTTTGTGCCTGCGGGAAAGAGATTGGTAACGATAAAGGTGACTATATCGGGATGATTAATGGGGCATTTACATATAGTGGAACAAAGAAGACGAAATAAGAGTAGATTTAGGAATGAAGTTAGTTAAACAGAAGGCTGTTCACAACATGCACAGGGTACTGTGCAAACGAATTAGAGTATGGCGTTGGTTTCTTATATTTGCTTTGAGTCTATTTCTCTTACCAATATCCTCACTCCAAGCTCAAGAAAAACCCATTACATTTGCTGTCGTTGGCAATTTAAACGAAGATAACGGAAATCATAGCGCCGTCTCGTCCATGATAGATGAGTGGCATCCCAGCTTCATATTGACGCTTGGCAACAACCGCAACCTTGGGAATACCTATGACCGAGTCGTTGGCAAACGGTATTGTCAGTTTCTGACGGCCACGTCGGTAGGAGAGAGCTGTTTGCCTGATCAAGGACACGAGAATGCATTTTTTCCGACGCTGGGTACGCAAGACTATCTAGCGGAGGGTGGGATTGAAGCCTATTTGGAGTACTTCGATCTCCCTGGAAATGAACGATATTACGACTTTATCCGCGGGCCGGTTCACTTTTTCGCGCTCAATTCCAATTCAAACGAACCCCACGGAAACTTAGAAGACTCACCACAGGCCCGGTGGCTGCAGCAGAAGGTAAGCCAATCAACCACACCTTGGCAGGTTGTCTATTTTTACCATGCGCCCTATTCCTCTGGTAAACGGGGAAGCTATCATGCCATGCAATGGCCCTTCGCGGAGTGGGGGGTTGATGCGGTCCTAGCAAGTCGGGATCGGCACTATGAGCGGATCGTGAGAGATGATGTGCTCTATTTTGTCAACGGTATAGCCGAGTCTACAGCCCGTCTAAATAATCCTGTAGAAGGAAGTGAACTTCGATTCTGGCGACACTTTGGTGCCATGAGAGTAACGGCTGATCGGAGCCAAATTGACTTTGAGTTTCACTCCATCTCCGGCTTCCGCGACTCAGTAAGGCTCACCTGGAGTGAGGCCCGTCGTCAACCGATACCGATTCCTCCTACAGATGTAGTCACAAACATCGACGGAGAAATTAGCTCAACGACTTCGCCCACTATCAATAACCAGGCGACACCTAATCGACCTACTGATAGCTCATCGGGTATGAGTCAGACCTTTGCTACACCACAGCCACCTCCTATCACCCCTCAGCTACTTCCGCAGCCTTCCGTGCTCAACTGCTTGGTAGATATAGATTCCTGCAGGAAACAGGTGCGTCCTGACTGTGTTGATGGAGGTTCTATCTGTCTTCATCACGAGCAACCTGGTCCATACAATCGCTATGCGAATTTACTTTGGGAGCCAGGTACTGAAGCTCGATTTGGTCAATTGACATACGTCAAGATCAATCGGCGCCAAGGGGCCGTAGTTGACAATCTGTTGGCTGGATATCCAAACTACCCCAAGGTATTCTGTAATCGTCCTGCGAATCACTTAAGCATAGGAGAACCAGCCAGTGCCAATCCATTCATTGCATGGTCCGACTTCAATCCCCATGTCGCTGCCTCCCCTACTCTTACAGTCGTTCAACAGAATGGCGCACACCTCTATTGGTCAACGGTACCCCAATTTGCCCGTCAACCCAATCAGGCAGGAGAATACCCGATATTCGTTCTCAACGGCAGCTTCTTCACACCCGAATCCGCGCCTGAAGGCAGCCACTGGCGCTATGGAATGGTACAACGGCTGAGTCCAAACCGAACCATGATTGCCTTCTCTGAGGATGGTACACGGGCAGAAATCTTATGGGGAGATGGCACACCGATTCGGTTTGGTACGCCCAAGCAGCTCAAACGGGTTATTTGCCGACAAAGTGCGAACGGAGAGGTTGTCGAAGTTCCTCAACCTGCGCTTGGCATTGACTTAAGTTGGATCTATTCAGCCATTGGTGGGGGGCCCGTCTTTGTACTCCCTGATCCAAATGATCTTGATCCAGCAGGAAATGCGAGAATCAAAGTGGCTTTCCCTGGGTCATTAGAAGTAACGGCGAGAACCGTCCCCTTTAACCCACTTGGAGAGCATTTTGGCCAAGCTACCTCGCCCTATCAAGATGAAGATGCTTACACCCACCGTTTCTATGTTTATTTTGCCAAAGACAATCCTAAATCGTTCGTTTGCGTTGGCGATACCATTATACTACTCGGAATTGCCCAAGAGATGAGCGGGCTAGAGCTAGGAAATCGGTTGGTTGAACTGGGTTGTCATACTGCAATGGGGTTAGATGATAACTCTGCCACAGCCTATGCCTGGCGACAAGAATACGCGTTGTCTCCAGCGAAACATGACACGTTTCGGTCTGTACCCAATGCGATTGGAGTCTTTGCTAAAGAGAAATGGTGGAAAGAAGGCAACTAAGGTCGTATTTCCTCTCCATTGCGTTCTATTGAGCGTGCGTGCAACGATTGTCTGTAGTTAAATTGTTAAATGTTTGTTAACCAAACCTTTACATATCGATTTGTTGGCTTAAATTAAGTTTAACAGACAGCTGATACAGTTTCTTTTGGCCCTAATGAATTGGACAAGAGTTTGGTCCTCAGGTAGTCTATGTCCAGGTATTTTATGCCCAGGCACCCGATGAGGGTCAAATAAACAGCACGGACAAATGAAAGACAAAGACGGCTCAACATGCATCCACGAAGAGTAGAATAAGTACACTACAAAGTGCCAACTACTTCAGATCCAGTCGGGCCATAATGATCTAGGACATGATATGAATCACCTCCCCTTTAATAAACCCGGCCGATTCTGGAAAGGCAATCTCCATACCCATTGCACCAAATCTGATGGCCGGCTCACAACGGAGCAGGTTTGCCAGAAGTACCAAGATGCAGGCTATGACTTTCTTGCCATAACAAACCACTTTCTCCACAACTACAATTATCCAATTACCGATACCCGCCATCTGCGGACAGAGAGCTTTACAACGCTCATTGGTGCAGAATTACACGTTCCTACCACGGAAATGGGTGAAATGTGGCACATTGTTGCGATTGGTTTACCGATGGATTTTGCTCCACCATCCAATGGGGAGAGTGGCTCCGAGATTGCCGCTCGAGCCAGGGCAACGGGGGCCTATGTCTCCATTGCTCACCCAAATCGTTGTGTAATGACTGAGCAAGATGCTCATGCACTGGGTCCTGTCCACGGCATTGAAATATACAATGGTGGTTCTCATGACGAAAATGATCGGGCAGACAGTTGGTCCTACTTGGAAGTTTTACTAGGAAGGGGCAAGCGCTACTTTGCTCATGCCGCCGATGACTTCCATGGTATTCCCTATCGGCGAGATTTTGGCATGGGGTGGGTTCAGGTCAAGAGTGAATCACTGGCACCAGAGGCACTCCTCGATGCCTTGAAGGCTGGTCACTTTTATGCGAGTACAGGTCCAGAGATTTACGATATCCAGGTAGAGCCAGGCAAAAAGATTACCATACGCTCTTCACCAGTTGATTCAATCTTTGTCTCTGGAGATACTGCGCGAGCCAAGCGCGTTCATGGGGATGGGATTACAGAAGCAGAATTCAGTCTAGCGGGGTTCCCGTCACCCTATTGCCGGGTTACGGTGCGGACAGGTGATGGAAAACGGGCGTGGTCGAACGCGATTGCGTTAAATCCGAATTGGTTTACACAATATTAACTATGTCTTATTAATGGCTTAACTCGGCCAGGTTATACTATAAGTGAAGATAGAGGTTGTTGGGGAGCAGCTCTACCCTTCATGAAACACTTAAACTGAAAAAATTCGTAGTATCAACTTCTTTAAAATCATCTTCTGACTTTCCTCTTATTCGTACCCCTCTTGAAAGAGAGGGTCTCATACTAGTTGTACGAGGCCCTCTCTTTTTTTTCGTCACATAGATAATCCGTAGGCGATGATGACATTTGCAGGGCGGACCGCAATAGAAAAGATACCGATATAACCGACTTTGGGCTAAACAACCAATTCCCATCTTCACGGGGCAAGCTGGCTGCGGACTGTTAAGTCTGGCCCAATTAAGCTTTAACAGGAGCTTGGGATAATTCCTTGGCTTGGCTTATCCAATCTGCCACTTCATCTATCCTCACTGATTTGACAATTTCGTGTAATCGTTCTGGCGTTTCAGAGGCTAGGTCTGCTAAGTTGAGAATACCAGCCTGGTTTAAAAGGCCAGAATAACTGGGGCCAATTCCAGAGACGCGCTTTAGATCTTCTAAGACAACTGGCTCTTGTGATTTCGGAGCTGGTGCGTCGATTGTGGGATCAGCGTTGTTCTTCCGCCTAGCTAGATACTGATCAACTCCCCATTTGGATACAACACCCGTAACCACACCGGCAACAAAAGGAACAAACGTGGCCATACTATTTCCTCTCCCTTTTTAATAAATTTGATAGATTGTATCGAGTGTGATGGCCAATGGCCCACTCAATGCTTGCTTACACTAAATTCATTCAGATATACAAATCTACGTTTCAACATTCGCTATCCTGGTTAGGACAGGAGGTCCTAGTTCATAGGTCTCAGATGGGGCTAATCCGCTATCCTCACCAACAATCGTCCCGATTAACATATCCATAGCCTGAGCAGGGCTGTGTTCAAAGGTATACTTAATGGTAGCAATCTGTCGACTAAGCGTAGCATCATTACGAGAAAAACGGCCTAATAGCCTACCGCGAGCCGGCATCAATTTACTCTTTTCAATTTTGCTATAAAGTTGATGCACCATTGTACGTTGTGTACGGGCAGTAGGCCTCTGTTCAAAGTCCAGATACGTCTGATATGCATGTACATCAATTTCCATTTGAAGAGAAACTAAAATCATTTCTGCATAAGCACGAACATTCTCATCAACCACCCCATGTAACCTTGGGGCCTTTTTAATAGCTGGCGTAAAGAGCCAATTTAGCCGCCAATTTAGACTATTGCAGTATCCATCAAGGAGGTCAAGCAGTATTTCTCGCTCAATAGGCGATAATCCCAATATCCACTGCTGGAGCCTAGAATCCATGGAACGATGGCCAATTACCCAAGAACGAAATTGCTGACCACGTATCGTTCGCTGCTCCCGCTGCCGCCGTCCCGCGCGCCAACGATAGCCAAGAATGGTTAAAAACACAATAATCAAGGCAATGAGTGGAAACATGAAAAGATTCCTTTCAGTAGAGTTCAATCACATCAAAAGAGCGGAAGATATTATGCGGTTAGGTATAGATGAGCATAATTTACTTGACTGAAACCTGTCGAAGTAGTCTCATCTATGCCAGAGCCAAGTATCAGATGTCATTGACCCACAAAAAGTACAGTATCAGGTAATTCAAATTCACCTGTCCAACGGGTATTGCTGTCTACTTTAGCACCAGTTAAGTCAGCAACTAGCTCTACAGAAGAGAGTTCAGCCTCTTCTGTTACTGTTGTTCGTGTTAGTTGTACATCTCGTAGATCAGTACTCTGTAAATCTGCGCCCTTCAGGGATGCATTCATCAGAGTAACGCCTCGAAGAGAAGCGCGACGCAAGTCGGCACCGTCCAAAATACTCTCATCCAAATTTGCATCCCTTAAATAAATACCGCTAAAAATCGCGCCCCGCAGCTGGACATTGGCCAGATCCGCACCCTCTAGATTGGCATCCATCAGGATTGCACCATCCAAATTAACCCCATTTAAGTTTGCACCAACAAGAATCGCGCCCGTTAAATTTGCGCCACGCAAGTTTGCACTGGGGCTTGTATCGCTGATTGCAGCAAGGTTGGATCCCTTCATATACGCCCAGCTAAAGTCTGCTCCCCGTAAATCCGCACCGCTAAGGATAATTCCACGAAGATCTGCACCTCTCAGGTTACAGCCGATTAGGTTTGTCTCATTTAAGACGGCTGCAGTCAACTTAACCTCTCGTAAGTCAACGCCGATGAGCACCGCCTCAGATAGGTTTGCGCCACTCATATCTGCACCGGCCATCAGCGTACCGGTTAAATTCGCCCCTCGCAAATTACTACCAATAAATTTTGCATCGCGCAAATCCGCACCAGACAAATCCGCACCAGAGAGATCGGCACCACTTAAGTCGGCAGACAATAAATTGCCCCCTCTGAAATCTGCTTGGCTAAGGGTTGCATTACGTAAATTCGCGTTTTGAAAATCATAGATAGATAGAGAGCGATTAAAGAGGATCGCCCCCATACAGTCCGGCGGGCAACCATCCGGTAGTCCGCTGCGGCATGCAACCAAACCTAGCATTACAATCAATATATAAGCGATTTGGGCAAAGCGGTTCGTACTAAAATTTGCTAGCATACATACAGTCAAAACAGAGTATCCTATTCTAACTCTAGTGAGGTTGGCCAGATGGTCTGAGTATTTGTAATGACACCGTCGTCAAAAACGTCAACAAACACAGTTGATTTCTGCAAATCAGTTAATTGCGCAACAATTTGATCCAACTCTTCCAGTTCTTCATCTCGACGTGTTAATTCCCTCGCTAAGACTCTTGCTCCGGTTAGATCCGTACTTTGCAGATTGGCACCGCTCATTTGTGCACCGATTAGAGTAGCCCCAAGTAGTTTGCTATTGCTTAGATCAACTGCTGATAGGTTAGCGCCAATAAGGCTAGCACCAGAAAGATCAACATGGGATAAATCCGCCCCAATAAGTAATGTTAGGTTTAACCATGCACCGGTTAGATCGCTGCCGCTCAATCTAGCGCCACTCATATCCGCGCCACTCAATGTCGCGCCGCTCAAATTGGAGTTTAGCATCCGAGCGCCATTTAGCTTCGCACCTGTCAAGTCCAAAGCAACTAACGAAGTCCCCTGTAGATTAACATTCTCCATCTCTGCTTCTCGGAGTTTAACCCCTTGAAGAGTCGTTTGGGTTAAGTTTGCCCCAGTTATATCAGCTTCAGTTAAATCGGCTCCACTCAGGTTTGTGTCTAACAAAATAGCGCCAGATAATTTAGCACCGGTCAGATCGGTTCCCACTAGACGAGCACCAGTTAGATCAGCACCTTCGAGGTTAGCCCGGATCATCGTGGCACCGCTGAGATCAGAATTCCTCAGATCCGCATTTGATAAATCAGTATCGCTTAGATTGGCTCCTGCGAAATTGGCCCTATACAGGTCATCATTAGAGAGATTCTGATTGACAAACGTTACCCCAACACAATCAGGCAAACACCCTGCAACCTCAATGATCCACAACCGCCCCAGGTAAAGTAGAAAAAATATCCCAAGAACAATTAGGAAGGCACGGGCCACAAGAAGAATCTTAAGGCGATCCCATACATCAACCATGGAAAATGCCAACGCGCACAACACCATCAAGGCAAGCAGGGGCCCCAAGATGGATGTCACTATCATAAGAATTCCTTAGGCCGAAATGGCAGGTTCTGCAGTAGCCTTTGAATCGTCAGAGCTGTTAGTTTGGGCATCCGCTTTTTGTGCTGAACCATTAACCGAGACATGGCCCTGTCCGTTCTGGTTCTCTAAAACGCGCTTTAGTGCTTGGCTAAAATGAGCAGGATGATTAGAGGCTACTGTGCGAATTGTCTCAGCAACCCGCTGCTGTCGCAGTTGTCCTGAAGATGTTAGATGCTCCGATAAGTCAGTCGAAGCCAAACCATCATCGACCAGTTGACTAAAAAGGGTTTGTCCGAATATCCGATTCTCCCGGCTGGTCGGGTTCTGTAGGTATTGATGATAAGCCCGGAAAATCTCTACATCATCGTTCAGCCCAACAGCCTCATAGCTAATTCGACTATATTGACTGACAATTCGGGTGAGGCCGTTCACCAAATCAGGATATTGGGCCATATCCCCCTGTATCAACTGGGCGACATCAAACCCCATATCCTTACAGAATTTTCGTAGGTGACTAACAAATGCGCTCATTTGCTCTGGCGTAAGTGTAGCCAGCCAGGCCTGGATCTCTTTATCATCCGTCAATGACTCATTTGCCCATGCATGAAAATCACTTGATAGATCTGGATCAGGGGTAAAAAGGGCAGCCACAGACTGAATATTCTCTCGCAGCTTGTTGGTGATATCATCAGCAAAGCTTGCGGATTCTGTTTGGGCTCCTATTTCACCAGCTACTTCACTCTGATGTAACGTCCATCGCCGTCGTAGCTCATACCCAACGACAATCAACACAGTTATCAGAATCGACCAACCATAAAAATTCATCTTTGCCTCCTGTGACTATGTCTCTCAATACCCTAAGTTAGTGGAGAGTGCCATTCACAGCGTTATAAATTTGAAACAGTCTAAACAGAAAAATCACTGCGTGTTGGAAACAGACAGTAGTGATATAGAACAACTTAATGACATTGACTATGCACTAGTTATTTATTGGTCATTATTGTTTGGTCCAGAAATAGTCGTACCTGCCCCGGATTGGATTGACATACTATCCGTTGTCGTAGTGGTTTCGGTTATCGACGACCCCACATTCAAATCACTTACCATATCCTGCAACGGCAGAATGAGGGGTGCATCATTGGGGACAAGCATGGCGCGAATATTGGGAGATAGCTTGTTGATATATTCGTACGTCAGCAACTCATTATTGCCATTCAGAGCATCAGCAATCATTTTTAGCGCCTTAGCCTGGGCTTCAGCTTCAAGCTCGATTGCTTGGGCCCGCCCCTGAGCCTCGATGATAAACTTTTCTTTACGACCAAATGCCTCGGTTTCAAGTCGATCTCGTTCACCTGCTGCCAAGTTGCGAATCTGATCAGCTTGATGTCCAGTCCGCTCAATACCTTCGAAGGCGACCTGTTTATCTTCGATCGATTTTGCATATTCATCTGTAAATGTGATGTCGCGAACCAAGAATTGATCCATGATGATGCCTTTGGATGCAAACTCCTGACGAAGCAACCGATCCAGCGTTGCTTCCAGATCTTTACGAGAGGAGCTATTGACTTCCTGAACGGTAAACTGAGAGACTTGCGTTCGTACAAAGCCTCGAACGACTGGCCGGACAAAATCCTTAATGTACCGGTCTTGCCAATCAACATGCACCTTTACTGCTTGCGCTCTATCTATCCGAAATATGACCGAGTTGTCAAGTCGTACTTCCTGCCCATCGCTTGTACGGGCCCGAATTGAGTCATCACCTTCATTTGCTCCTTCGCCAATCTTATTCGACATCGTATAGGTCTGCCAGTAGGTTGGATATTGGACCTCTTTTTCTAATACAGGAACAATCAGATGGAGGCCAGAATAGAGGGGTTGCGGTCGCACACCGCTAGGCGATATAAGGGATATGACAACACCTACATTTGTTGGAGGGACAAATATCAATGCGGCGCTAATAAAGCTAATGCCAATAACCAACAGTAGTGGAACCAATACCCGTACAGAAAGAAGCTGCAGAATTGCCATAACCGGACCCTGACGCATAAAGGTCCGTATAAACACCGCTACTGCAAAAACGGTAAAAAGCAGCCACGAAATACTCGAAATAAGCTGTAATAGTTGATCGAGGTTTGGCATTTAGGTTAGTAAGACTTCAATTCCATAGTGGACTCAAATGGAATAGATAAATGAAGTTCGTTCACTATTCACTAAAGAAGTGGAATTATACTACGGTCGATTTGAATACAGGTGTTTCCAAAGCTCTACCAGAGAGATCAAACACCTGTATTCAAACGGATCTGAATATAAATAACGTGCGCATACGATCTCTAAAACAAGTCAATTTGCAACTATGTTGTGAACGAGATGATATGCCCAACTTATTTACTGCTCATTCCTAAGCTTGATTGTAACATCAGGTGGGTTGATGCGGGTAATTCTAATCTAGAATGAACCTGAAATCTGCTTCTCTATTGGATCAAAGTCGCTGCTCGTATCTTCCCCCGGCCGCTTACCCATATGGCGAGAGAGAGGTGCGCGGCCACTAATGGCGCTGGCGAAAAACCCACTATAGTTCATCAAGAGGGAATAGACCAACCCTAAATGCATAAATACCGTTGTGCTGATATCGACGATATCCATAACAAATGGCCAAAGAATGCTGCTGCCCTCTTTAGCTGCAAACTGGGTAGCGAGGACGAAAAGCCTATCCAGTTTGCCAGGATGTGGGGTTAACAGAACGATCTGAGCAGTATCCTTTGTAATGGTCGAAGCGCCTTGACATGAAACCGTTACAAATGCTTTCTCCATAACAATGGCTTCTTCAACTCCATTCCCCACATAACAAACAAATCTACCAGATGATTGAAGGCGTTCAATCAGAGCTGCCTTTTGCAGTGATAACGGCTCAACAAAATAATCATCAAAGCCTAATTCAGCAGCTAATGCCTGAACCTCTTGAGCTTTGGTGCCAGTTTTTGCTCCTGTAGCCAATAGATAGATAGCAAAAGGCTGGGAGGATGTTTGCTTCATGGGCCAGGGATGCTGGCGTAGTTGGTACAGCATCTCTTTGATATCTTTGTGGTGAGCAGGATCCACAACCGTCTCTGCATTGATGATGATGGTATTGACGAGATTCGCCATCTCTAACCCTCTAGCATCTCGCACTAAAATCTGCTGACGTGCAGCCAGGTCAACAAAATTATGTCTTAGATAAGGGCCTAACGTTCGCATCTGTATGCCAAAACTTGTGGTTAGAAATGCGGCGGCTCTATTTGCACCCCAAACAGGAAGTGTAAGGAAAAAGGCCAATAGCGAGAATGGGGCCATACTATCACCACTACGCTCACCCAGTTGTTGGGCAAAGGTCCAGTTGCTTGCAGACTGTTGCAATGTATTTCTAATATTCGCCACCGTATCTAAGGTGGGCGGATCGTAGATCTCGATAAATATCTGCCCCTGCTGAACTGTGGTCTCAGCGGAAATTTGTGAACCCGTCTCCTTCCATACGGGAATTTCAGAGCCGTTTGTCATACGCTCATCGACCCATGCCGCACCATAGAGAACAATACCGTCGGCTGGAATCATTTCGCCCGTTGCAACACCTACTACAGCACCAGGCTGAAGCTCTTCCAACAGGATCTCAACTTCTGCCCCATCCTGAAAGAGCCATACACTCTCAGGCTTCTGTCCAAAATGGGTTCCAACTGTCCTATCGAAATTTTCCTTGGTTTGGATCAGCATCCGTTGACTAAGGGATTCAAGCCAGGCATTTAGCGCGGCGCTAAAAAGATATCCCATGACAATACAGACCGTAACGCGAGTGGCATCAAGCACGGGTGTGGTAATACGGCGTTCATCACGCAACGTTCGATAGGCAGAATGGTAGGTAGGCCAAAAATAGTAGAGTGACAGAGGAATGGTTGCCACCAACAAAACGGGGCTGGTTATTGCGCCAATGGCAGCAAGACCAAGCCCAATAGAAGCAAAAGAGACTGCTCGATTTGCGTTTTGTAACGCAGGGCTAACTATCGGTAGCTCTTTCTCCAAATGATAAACAAGAGGCTGGCGGCGTCCAATTGAAGTGAGGCGACTCACGCCAGTTCGAATTGTGCGAGGGAGCTGCTTCAGACCTATAGTAGCAGCCTGCGGGATCACCTTACTCCCAGCATAGATCAATCCGCCGACAACCACCAATCCACTAATTGTTAACATAGTCCAACACCTCCCCAATTCAATTTTTTTAGCTCAATTGTTCGCCTCATAGGATACGTAAGCTTTGCTATAGGAAGGACGTTCGCCACATAGCGCAAAAATAATCTGCTTGACATTATTTCGCAATGTTTCTGCCTGCTTTTCAGACAGTTGGAATTGATATTGATGCTTTGCTTTGTACTGGGCACCATAAACATTAACAGTGAGTTGATATGGTCCGGCAAACCACTTAATCCGATCTTTCCACGCTTGGGCAATCTCCTGTATCTGCTCCTGCTGATAAAATGATTCAAGCTGGATATATCGTTCGTCCTTACTATTGGGCCTGATCTCATGACTAGGTTCTGCACTACTGACCCCGCTAACGCCTATACCATTCATGTTTGATTGTGCTCTGAAAATCTTCCAATCTTCAACAAGTCTACGCGCCTCATCTGAAACCTCTTCAATAAATGAATCATCTATAAAGACGATGTTATACTTAAATGGCTCCGATGTTTTAAGCGCAAAGGCTGAAACAAGTTCATATTTTACATCTTCTTCTAACTGAAACCCAAACACATAGGGAGTAAATGCCCGCCACTCAAAGGTGTCCACGCTCTTACGTACTTCATGATAGGCCTCGACTTCGATTTTGGTAATAAAGAAATTGCGACGTTGTGCTTGCATGGTTCCAAATAGCGAAATCGTCGGTCCCATCGTATCAACGCCTAATTCTATCATCCCGGCCGGGTGGAACTTAATCTTCGGGGGGGTGAAGAGCTTAAAAATAAATCCCAATCCACCTAATAGTAGTTGGGACAACATAACAAGCGGAAAAACAATTGGAGCTAGCGTACCAACCATTTCAGCGAGTGACTCAAGCATGATTTGTTGTCCTTAATGAGGAGGTTCATCTTTACTGCGGTTGGTCGCAGATGAAAATAATTTGATAGGGTTTTAGGAACGGAAATTAAATAACTTGAGCACTTGAAGGGGCTACACCCGATTGAAACGCGCAAGTTATTTACAACTCATTCCTTAATTGGATAGATTATACTCATCTGTGACAGAACGCAACAGGTTCAGGGAAAGCGAATAATGTAAAGTCCATCAAATTGCGAAGAGTACGAATACATGTATAATCAACTTCTGGGAACGACCTAAGCAATCAATAAGTAGCTTAACATGGTATCTAGATAGCTCAAAGTCAATTGGTTCAGTGTATTGCTCAATTTACAGTCTCAATGAACATGGTCGTTGCAACGTCGTTACGTATAGCCAGCGGATTTTGCACTTTGTATCCCAGGCAGGCATAATCTGCATATTAGAGAGTAAGAAGAAAACTGGCTCCAATCGATAAACGGTCTATGGAGGTTTGCTTATATGACTGAAACAACCAAAGTACATCTTCCCCTGCCAGGCGTTGGTGTGGTCGGGAGAGGTGTTAGTATACGTCCTCGCCAGCCCTATCAGTTAAAGGACTTACTTCCCCAACTAACGAAATCGGACGGCCAAGATAAAAGGATTTACTCAAAAGAGACTGATCAGACTTATCTATTGCCATATGGTTACGAGATCAATGATAGTCCTCCAATGCCTTCTAGCCAAGCACTCAACCAGACAGTCATTGAGGAGTCGTGGGAGCGATTTGAAAGCAATATGACCCTTGACACCAGCCTTGCTGCGGGTAATGCGATATTTAGCATTGATGCAACGGCTGGACAGGCTTCCAACCTACGGAGCAACGAAGAGTCATACTATGCACTACGCAGTTCCTTTATTCCTCTGTGGAGTGTCTATCTACACAGTATGAATCCCCTAACTGATGATGAATTGGGTGATCTTGACATCAAAGATCAGACATTTGATCACGACAATCGTAAACACTATGAAGCATTCTTCGATCGCTTTGGGACCCATTACGTGAAGCGAGTGTGGGTCGGTGGCAAGGCTACAGTCGCCTTTTCCATAGCAAAATCATCCCAAATGACCAAGGCAGAAATTCAGGCAGGTATTCAGGCAAGTTATGGACTCGGTGCCAAAGCCGATGCTGGAACAAGCCTGAATGAATCTGAAAGTCGGGAAAAGCTCCAGAGCAATTCCGAGGGTACGGTCTTTGGTAAGGGAGGAGATGAGCTACGGTTGGCCGCGCTTAGCTCTCTTGATCAACAGCGCTATAATGAATGGTTGGTAACCATCAAAGATAATCCTCAGGTCATTGAATTAGAAGTAGCGGGCATTTGGACCCTAATTGAAAACAAGATTCTAGCCAAGGCCTTGCAGGATGCCTACATTGCAGCCACAACCTTTACACCAATTTCCTCGGTATTCAACATCAAGGATGACATCTATTTTGTCCAAGGGGATACCTACAATCGCTATGACACAAAGCGGGGAGCCACTTCCAAGCCCCGTTCCATGCACTCTAAGTGGGCACCTCTTGGGGAAATAGGGTTTAAACGGGCCGATGCAGCTTTTGTTGGGTATGATCACTTTGCATTGGAAGAGGAAGGACTTGTCAAAAAGCTGTTTCTCGTTCACAAAAATAAATACATCCGGATTGACATAGGCACGAATGAGATAGATGAGGGTTACCCTAGACCGCTCAGTGAGGGGTGGCCCGGTTTGCCATTTGATCGCCTAGACGCGGCAATTTTCGACGATCCAAAGAGCCTTTACTTTTTTAATGGCAACCATTATGCACGTTATGATTTGGCCACACGTAGCTTTGGTGATGAGTACCCAGAGTTGATTACCAAACGTTGGGCCGGTGTAACCTTTGATCGAATCGATGCGGCCATGTCTTGGGGGCCGGAAAAAGCGTACTTCTTCCGAGGGGAGCAGCATATTCGTTATGATATGGTTACATACCGGGCGGATCCAGGCTATCCGAAGTCGATCATTGGAAGCTATGTAGAGGATTGGAAATTTTTCTAGTATCAGTAGATCGCAACACTGAGTATCGGTGGGTGTTCACTGAGTCACAGTCAGAGAGTGCATATGTCAAAATTAATAATAGAATTAACGCCAGAGTCAAAAACTAAGAATGCGAATCGAATAGTTACTCGCTATAGCAGTGGTGCCTTGGCCGCGGGATTCGTTCCTGTTGCCATACTAGATATTGCCATACTGTCGGGGATTCAACTCAAAATGATTCACAGCTTGGCCAATCTCTATCGTGTGAAATTCACCGATCACCTTGGTAAGTCTCTTATTGCGGCCTTGATTGATAGCGTCATTCCAACACTCCTATCATTGCAAGTAGCCAGCCTTACAAAGAGCATACCAGGCGTGGGATGGCTAGCTGGAGCGGGAGCCATGTCTCTCTCGGGTAGCGCATTCACATTCGCTGTCGGCAAAGTATTTATCCAGCATTTTGCATCGGGTGGAACGCTATTGGATTTCGAACCACAAAAAATGCAGGAATATTTTATCTCTAACTATCAAACGATTCAAGCTGAGAACCCGACGAGCTATGAAGGCATTAGGCCCTAGTATTGCAGCAGTGAATTATCGACGATGAATGAGTAAGCTCTTTTATTGCAAAACATACCCATGGCCAACCCATGAATCACCGATAGGTAAAGCGTAGCTAAGTGGTAGCAGAATCGTAGCAAGCACCCATGAACTCAATAGCAAATCGCCGTTAATTTGTTGCCAATCCGTAGGAGAAAATTATGTTCGACCTTGTTCCGCCCCATTTGAACAAGTATGTGGATGAGGGAAAGCTGCCTGGGTATCTACTCTTGGTGGCCCGGCAGGGTCAGCCCGCGTTTGTCCACCGTTATGGTATGAGAGATGTAGATGCCGGGTTGCCCGTGGAGGAAGATACCATTTTCCGCTTCTATTCCATGACCAAGCCAATTACGAGCGTAGCGCTCTTGTCTCTTTATGAGCAGGGATTGTTCCAGCTTAATGATCCGGTGTCCCGCTTTATCCCAACATTTAAAGCGCTACAGGTCTACGAGTTTGGTGAAGGAAATGCCATTTCTACGAAACCCGCCGACCGGGAGATGACCATTCGGGATCTCTTCACCCATACAGCAGGATTCACCTACGGGTTCTTGGGTGGGCATCCAGTGGCCGATCTCTATAGCCAACGCGACATTCGTTCAGGCACGGCACAGGAGATGGTTACCCACTTGGCTGATCTGCCGCTGCTCTTTTCACCCGGGACTCGCTGGAATTACAGCGTGGCAACCGATGTATTGGGCTACTTAATCGAGGTGATCTCTGGCCTGCCGCTAGATAGGTTTTTTGCCGAGACGATTTTCCAGCCTTTGGGTATGAAAGATACCGGCTTCTACGTTCCGGAAGAGAAAGTTTCCCGATTTGCCTGCTGTTACGACTATGCCCAAGACGAGACGAGCCGGGACACATTCGTCCCAAGCAATCACCCCACCATAGGACGTTATCTTTCCAGGCCAACATTTCTCTCTGGTGGCGGCGGATTGGTCTCGACCATGGCTGACTATTTCCGCTTTACCCAAATGATGCTCAACAAAGGTGTGCTGGGCGGTGAGCGCATTCTGGGCCGCAAGACGGTTGAGTTGATGACCAGCAATCATCTACCCAACAATCGTGATCTCGCCGGCATGGGCATGCCCGTCTTTAGCGAGACGCCTTACGATGGAATCGGTTTTGGGTTGGGTGTATCTGTGGTTCTCAATCCTGCCGCGGCTCAGATACTCGGTTCACCGGGTGAGTATGCCTGGGGCGGCCTAGCCAGTACGGCTTTTTGGATTGATCCCGCGGAAGAGATGATCGTTATTTTCCTCACTCAGTTGATTCCGTCCTCCAGTTATCCTATACGCCAGGAGCTGCGAGTTATGACTTATCAATCGATTGAAAATTAAGATTAAGAATACCCCTGGGCACTGGTTCAGTCTAGTTTGTAACCCAAGAGCGTCTACCCTAGATAGACCGGTAGAACTGAACCAGCCCCACCCCTGCAAAGTCTAAAAAAATGCACCCGTCCCAGCAAATGGTTGCGTTTTACAGCCCCAGTATAATTTTCATCTATAGACATCCAGAAAAAGATTTTCCATTTTCCGCCAAGAAACCAGTTGGGTCAACGAGGTAAAAATCCGGAAAATCTTTCGACCTGTGCGGTTCAAAACCTAAGAATTTCAGCCGAAAACGTGTTTTTTGTCAGGATAGACGATTTTGAACCACATTTTGCCTAGTTCTGGGCGACTTTTCCCGCTTTTGGGGCAAAATTCACGAAAAAAGTGTACCATTGGACTGTCAAAACCTATCACGAGCAGGTAATTTGTCAAATTCTTAACCGCACAGGTCGAAATCTTTTTATTAAAAGCTATAGCAACTCCATCTACGGTTCCTTCTACGCTCTCTCCTACGCTTTCTTCTACGTTACTTCTACGCAAAGTAATTATACTTATAGATGACCAGACAATGCTTGTTCCCGAGAACTCGGGATGTTCTTACTTTGCTTTGCGAGATTACAAAGGAATCTACCATGTACTACGAATATATCCGCTCACATGAATGGCGAGACAGGGCCAACCATGCCAAACGACAAGCTGGTTATCGTTGTCGGGTCTACAACAAACCAGCCAGTACCATACAGCTTGATGCCCACCACCGCACCTATGAGCGAAACCCAGATGATATTGCGGTTGCTGTCTCCACTCAACCAGTTCAAGCAAATCCAGGATCCGCGAGCATAGCAGCTTCACGTGAGAAAAGTTCAGTCAGTACGAATAGATGCATTACACGTCCAGCATGGTGTCCCTCTTCCATCAAGGGCAATATTGGCTACAACACCGGAGAAAAAATCTATCACGTTTCCAGTGCGGAATGTTACGCAAAAACTAAGAAGCTGTCTGAAAAGGGTCCGAGCGTGTCATTCTGATGGAGCGGAGCGACTGAAGAATCTGTGTTTCTCGGCCTAACAACCGTGAGATTCTTCGTCACAGGCTCCTCAGAATGACTTTACAGACAGCTTCTAAGATTTCCCCAAGAAAGGGCGAGCGCTGGTTCTGTATGGAAGACAAGGCGGTTTCCGCAAGATGGCGACGGTCTATGAGATAAAAATCCATTACTTCCAATCTCACGCGAACCTCATTCAAACCTCACGTGATATGGCGCTTGCCGCGTCGATGCAGGTACGACAAACGTCTAATAAAGCGAGATAGCTGTACCTCTCATATATTCTTCAAATTCTGCAACCAGTAAATAGCAAACAACTTACCTGGAGAATCGTAAGTCTTTGTCTCTGTTTCCTTCCGTTCATAGATAACCATCTCTAGTCAATTTGGGGCAAAGCCTCGCTCGATCAACGGTATAGGTATGAATCTATAATCAAATCTTTCACAGTATGGAAAGGATGAGCGGCTAGGATGAAGATAATGCACACGACAGTTTATGGCATTTTGCAACAAAATACATAGTTCATGGAGTACAACATGAAATACAGAGGAATGTATACCGCAGCAGGGGTTCTTCTTAGCACCGTGCTCGCCCTTATTGCACTTATAATTAATTTATTTACCGCCGCCGCTTATGCTCAAGTCCAAGGGTCAGCTTGTATCGACTTCAACCAGCTACCTCCAGGCACAGTTGTCAGTGACCAGTTTTTGAACGTACTTATCAGTAGTGCATCGCCAGAATTTCCCCCTATGATCTTTGACAGCGCCAACCCCACTGGTCAGGACTTTGACCTGGGTACACCGAACGAGGCCCATGGTGGCCCCGGTGTTGGCGAAGGCGGTGCAGCAACCAATACAAAGCCTCTGGGTCACCTCCTTATCATCTCCGAGGATGGCGACAGTAGCGACCCAGATGACAAGGCTGATGGTGGCTCACTTGTTCTGACCTTCACCTTTACCCACGGTGTCACCATCACCGACGTGGTAGTCATCGATATTGAACCCATGGGATCGAGCCTGATTGTTACTCAGGAAGATGGTACAGAAACCGAGTATGTTTTCTCACCCGTCGGAGATAATGGCGTCGAGACTATCCCAATCAATCGGGATAACATTACAGGGCTGACCCTCAACTTGAGTACCAGCGGTGGTATCGCATTCGTTGGCTGCATGCCTCCACTGTTGGTTCCGACGCCAACACCGACATCAACCTCAACAGCCACCGTGGCTACGGAAACACCAACACCGACCGAGCCCCCTACCGTAGCCACCGAAACACCAACGTCTACACCAACCGCTACAGTACCAACCGAGACAGCCACTTATACAGCCACAAGTACTTCAACAGCAACCCAGACACCCACACCAACTGAGACCCTGACACCTTCCCCAACTGAAACAGCGACGCTTGCCGAGACACCAACGGTTACCGAGACACCAAGTATCACACCCTCATCAACCGCTGATATCATGACACCAACACCTATTACACCTACTGTGACAGTAACACCCACTGAGACACCACCAGGTCCCCCTGCCTGTCCCAATCATAGTCTGAATATAGATGTTTCAATCAGCGGCCCTGGCAGCGTTACCACAACACACCAAACAGGCTGTGAGGACGGAACGTGTTCTTACATAGATGAAGCGTCGCTTAACGCTGGCGAGGGGAGTAAGATCTGTTTCGATGCCGAAGCTATTCAGCCAGAAGGCCCACCACCTGAGTTTCCGGCCATATTTCTTCATTACAGCTTTGATACTGGGGCTGTCACTGGGTTCGATGCGAACGCTCTCAACCTTCTGGTTAATAGAGAGGACAATCCAGATGACAACACCAAAATGTGCTTCACTGTTACGTCTGGTGCCATATCAGGACTCGCTCCAACATGCGCTCTATCTGTCATAGCAACTTTCCAAGGCCCTACAGCGCTTTCAGCCCCACCCGAGCCACTGGATCGCCCAATGCTCACAGAACGAATTTTGCTACCACTCGCTTTCGACTAATCGAATGCAGCACAACCTATGGTAGGTCCGGTCTGCAACTCAACAATAATACTTGCCCCATAAAGATTAAGGGAAACCAATAGACAAGCCATGCTTGTCACATTGCAAGCTTGTCCCCAGGAAGCTGGGGATGTGGCCTACCGACTTACCGATTACCGACTTACCGATTACCGACTTACCGATTACCGACTTACCGATTACCGACTTACCGATTACTGGCTCACCGACTTACCGATTACCGACTTACCGATCTCACTCAAACCTCACGTGGACCTCACGACTTTTGACGATTACGGTGACCAATGTCGTAGTCCAATCGTCTTATAAGAGGGCATAGATAATAGACAGTACATTTGCATCAAAGGAATAATAGACAATGAAGAGTCCAGTCGTATCATATGTTATCCTCCCTCTCACCACCATGCTACTGTTGGTGGGGGCGCTTGTCCCCTCAAGCTCTGTGCCTGCCCATGCCGGCCAAATTATATCAGGCCAGCCTAAAATCGCCCCCAAATCTGCGGAGCAGGATCCTCTGGCCTTTGCTCCCACCAACCCCGCTGTTTTTCAAGATGCAGTCAAAATTCATGTGATCGAGCCGGGAATTCAACTGATAACCGGTGCCGATCTCATTGCCCAAGGCGTTCCGGCAAACACATCCCTCTCTAGTATCCAGATCGCTTTCCGCGGCACAGAAGTCGCCGTCGAGGTGTGGGACAACGGCAACAATACGCTGGATACCTCTGATTCGCTGCGCTTTTATGCGGACCATACCGAACATAGTCCCACCGTCGGGGACTACTGGAATGAAGAGGAGATCTTCTGGCTGACCTTTAGCGGCTCCAATGGCTTGCGCATGGGAAATCGTAACGTGGTGCCTGGAGCAGAGAGTACAGCCCCACTCCGTTCTACAGCAATGGAACAAGGCATCTGGGAGGGCAATCGGATCTACGAATCGACCATGTCTGGGGAGGACGGGGACAATTGGTATCACACATCGCTAGAGGTAAGCCCCAATCAGCTTGGGAATCCGAGTACGTACCCTACGGCAACGATTCCGCTAAATAATAGACTCCCCTTAGCCGAAGGTAGTCCAGAAGCCTCGCAATTTACGGTTACCGGTGCTGCAAGAACTGTAGCGAACCACACCTTAAGGGCTGACTTTGGTGGGAGACTCAAGGACGTGAGCTGGACGAATTTTCGATTTTACGAGAGTTGGACTCACGTCTTCACATCCACAACCAGCCGTCCACAGACCATCCAGTTTACGCTGCTGCCTAGCACGCTGGAAAGCAGAATAAGCTTCGATAAACTCTACTGGGAGCAACCTGTCAATCTGGATTTTGGCAATGGCGGCGCAACCTTCCATGGTATAGATGGTACCTGGCGCTATCAACTGACCAACGTAGCCAGTGATGCGGCCCTCCACGACATTACAGATGTTTTGCAGCCCACCCGGCTGATTATTCCCCTTGGAACGAATCCTCAATTTGAAGACGGTCCCGAACCTCGGCGCTATATCCTAACGATGGCTTCCGATCTTCAGCAGCCTGTCCTCTCGAAACATACCCCAGTAACATGGTCCACCGAGACTCAAGCGGATGGTCTCTACGTTGCTTATGAGCTGTTCCATGACGAGCTTCAGCCACTCCTGGATTTAAGACGGACTCAGGGATATCAAGCGGAAGCAGTCGATCTACAAAGTATCTACGATAGCTGGAGCTTTGGTCACGTTTCGCCGGATGCTGTACGGAACATGCTCCAGTATGCCAAACATAATTGGGATAAGCCGCCACTATCGGCTGTGGCCGTTGGTGACAGCACCTTCGATCCCAAAAACTACAAAGAGCGTATGGATGGTAACTATAACCGTAACATCTTCCCGACATTTCTAGAGCAGATCGACCCATGGCAGGGCGAAACAGCCTGTGAATCCTGCTTTGTCCAGCTTGATGATGCCCATCCACTTGAAGGCACAATAGATAAAAATTTCTTGATTGACATGTGGTTTGGCCGATTCTCTATCCAGGATGAAGACCAACTAAGAGATGTGGTCAATAAGATTGTGCGCTACGAGACTGCGACCAACACGAGCGGATCGGAGCAATCGGTGAGCCTATACCTTGCAGATAACTATCATCGGTCCGATGGCTCTCTAGATCCAACGGGCGATTTTGCCGCCGGAACTGATTACATCATTGAGAATTATCAAACTTCCCGACTGCGCAGCCAACGACTCTACTACGACCCCAACCCCGCTGGCGTTACCGATCCGTGGCGCGAGCCAAATCCTGAACTCGCTAATCAACGAGCTTTTGAATTACTCGATTCTGGTCCCGCTTTGGCTACATTTATGGGCCATGCAAATCATTTCTTCCTGGCGTCGCTGGAACAAAGTGGTGGTTTCTTGCTTGATTTTAATCAGCTACTTGAGTTAACCGAACGAGAGCGCACCTTTGTCATGCTCCAGATGACCAGCTGGACAAGTCAATTCACCCATGTCTCGCGAACGGGAACTACCTTTGATGAGCGTTTGCAGCGACTACCTAACGCGGGTGCCGTCGCTGTTTGGGGTGGGGCCGGACTCAGCGTCGATACAGGGCACCATTTTCTTCTACAAGGTTTCCACGAGAAGCTGGCAGAAGACATAGACAATCCTCCTCACCTGGGTGAATTGGTTGAAGCAGGGTATATAAATCTCTTCCAAAATAGTATCTGCTGCCAGGATGTACGCTACACCTACGTACTGCTGGGCGATCCATTAACCCGCTTACAAATTAATCCCTCGTCAGAAGAACCCACGGAAACGCCCACACCATCTCCTACACCTACACATACACCAACGGCAACACCCAGCGGACCTGTCTGCCGCGCTGGCGTACTTCTCAATACCATCGGTTCTGGACCTCAAGCTTCAATCTCATCCTATGATATAACCGATCTCGGTGCGGGCTGGTACAGTAATTTCTCAACATCTTTGTCGCCGGGATCGCCTGACCATCTCGACCACTCGAAGGTAATTCGGCTGACTGCATTAGAAGATAGCGGCTATAGATTCTCACCAAATGCGGACTCGATACAGACGATTGCCAGCGAAAATCCTGGTTCGGACTGGTTTATTGGAGTGGAGCCGGATCGGATCAAGTTCCAAGATGGTATGCCTCCTGACCTCTATGCGGCTGCCTACCATGAACTTTACCACCTGATTAAATCGGCCGATTCCACAGCGCGGCTCTTCCCTGGTTCCATCACCCAACCAACACCGCTTCGCCTCCAATATCTGGACTTGATTCTACAAAATTATCAAGATGCCTATGGCGTTCCATTACCCGCTGACGGTTGGTCTATCCACAACCACATTCTCAATGAAGCCAGTTGTGATCACTTCGATGATCTAAGTATATGCTGGGGGGCGGATATTCCGCCGGGTGTTGATGCAGTTGAAGGCATGCGCATCGGCATTAGCTCCCATACTGATGTGGCGATCTTCAAATCCCAGATCGTTGGCTTCCGCCAGTGGATGAAGGAGAACGGCTATACGAACCTGCCCCTATATGTCTCAGAGATGGGCGTGTTGCTGCCCGATTGGTATCAGCCGATCGCAGACTTTTCTCCTGCCGCAGTGAACCGTTTCATGAACGAGACCTTTGACTTCATGGTGACTGCAACCGACCAAGAGCTTGGCGATCCCAACGACGAACATCGGCTGGTTCAACGCTTTGCCTGGTATAGCATCAATGATGATTATCGCGCGTGGGAGCAGGATCAAAGCACTTACCCAAACTATCAATATAATGGCGCTCTCTTTAACCCAATAACCTTTGAACGCACGGAAATCGGCGACAACTTTGCTGCCTATATTGCCAACCAAGGTTTGCTAGGTAACGAATGTCAGGTCGATGGCGATCCGCCGCGTACACCCATGCCACCCACTGCAACCCCCACGCCGACGCCCCTGACGCCTGGTGCACCTGCTACAACGCCGACACCGACCCATACGTCAACATTTACACCAACCACAACACCAACTGCAACACCAACGAACAGCTTAGTCACGACACCAACTATCACACCATCCATTTCGCCTACAGGATTACCAGCATCACAAACAGCAACGCCAACCGCCGATCTGACGACACCTGTCGATGAACCAACAGTTGGGCCAACGAGTACCCCAACCAACACGCCGACGTCGACACCGATTGCGCCAACGGCTGCACCGACCGACTCATCGGCAAATGGACAAGTGGGCACCTTGTTCCCACCAACGCCGACATCGAGGACGATAGAAGAGACAATCTATCTGCCCTTTGTTAGTCAGGAACAGTAGATAGTGGCAGGTAGCAGCAGATAAGCAGATCCAGTCGTAGGGTACGCGATGGGTTGAATGTTGGTGATGCTCCCTCGCATCGTCAGCATTCAGTCCATCGCTCCTCATCATTCATCAGTATAGATGGCCAGAAAAGATCTATTCTCCCTTTTTGGAATTTTTCAGATAAATTTGCTCAAGAGTCGGGACAAGGCTTTTCTAGCGAAGCATAATCACATCGGAGCAGCTCAATGAACAAATTGTACTCTCACTCACAGCCAAAGTTTCGAAGCGTAGCAGCGACTTTTTTGGCGCTATTCCTTCTCATCTGTCATCCCTACCCGACCTATGGCCAGGAGACGAATGAACCCAACATCCAATCGGAACTCGTCGCAGGCAACAGCGAATTTGCCTTTGATCTCTACCATACCATTCGGGAGAGTGACGAGAATCTCTTCTATTCGCCTTACAGCATCTCGACTGCATTGGCCATGACCTATGTGGGAGCCAGGGGCAACACTGAACAACAGATGGCCAACATCCTCCACTACAACTTATCTCAAGAGCAGCTTCACCCGGCGTTCAAAAACCTAAGCGCAGATCTGACCCAGCAGATCTCTAGCACAGAGCCTGTGAGCTTTACCTTAAACGTTGCCAACTCACTTTGGCCCCAGGCTGGCTACCCTTTTCGGGCAGCGTTTTTGGATACAGTCGCGGAAAATTATGGCTCTGGCATACAGGAAGTTGACTATGTCGATGATGCAAAAAGAGAAGAGGCACGCGTAGCCATCAATGAATGGAGCAGCGAGCATACCAGGGGCAAGATTCCAGAACCAGTCGCGGCAAGCGTCCTCACAGATTTGACTCGCTTGGTTCTGGCCAATGCGACCTACTTCAGAGCCGAGTGGGTGGAGCATTTTGATGAAACTGACCCCAGACAGTTTGTTCGTCTTGATGGAAGTACTGTTGTGGCCCCGATGATGTCTGCACAACGGTATTTTGACTATGTGGATGGGGAAGGCTATCAGGCTTTGGCCCTTCCCTATAAGGGCGACCGCAGCCAAATGATTGTGCTTCTGCCGGATCCGGGCCAATTTTCTACGATTGAAACCGAATTAAATCCCGCGTTCTTGAGTCAGGTAATGGAGCAGTTTGCAAGTAAGGAGATGTACCTAATTACGCCCAAGTTTACCTATAAAACAAAGCTGGATCTCAAGGCAACACTGCAAACAATGGGCATGACCGATGCGTTTTCAGAAGAGCGAGCCGACTTCTCCAGTATGAGTGATGAGGATGAAAAGCTCCACATCTCTGCTCTCGGACATGATGCATTCATCTCAGTCGACGAAAAGGGTACAGAGGCGGCGGCTGTCACAGCCGTTACCATCGGTGGAACCAGCGCTCCTAATTTTTGCGTGGCGCTTGACCGCCCCTTCATTTTCCTGATACACGACATGGTGACTGATTCTATTCTGTTTGTCGGACGGGTTCTCAATCCTGTAACGGATAACGACGCGGAGGAAATGTCTGTAACCGCCGGCGGATTCGACGATTGTTTTACGGATGTGTCGCAAATGACTGAGAGTACATCGATATCAGACAACACAACATATGTCTTTTTACCAGTCGTGAATCAGTAAGGCCAATGTGCCAAAGTGAAGGAATAACGCAATGCGTCTCATAATTTTCTCATCCATCTTCCTGCTTCTACTCGTTGCTTCAAACGCCAGCGCACAAACGCCTACATTGACTGCCGCTGGAACCATCGTTCCAACAGGCACAATCCCACCAACGAGTACGATACCGCCAACGGCGACGCCCGAACAACTATGCTTGCCTGAGATTGCTCCGAACTCCTACGTCAACATCCGCTGGGAACCGAGCGACGTAACCGAGTTTACACCTGGTGAGCGGGTCACATTCTGGGCGGATGGACCAAACCAAGTTGTGTACTGGATCGTAAACGGCGAGTACATTGCTGCCGTCTACCCAACCTCAACGCCTCGGCCAACCCGCGCCGTAACGCCCACGCCGACGCTTGATCCAGCAGCGCCAACGGCGGGACCGACCAGCCCTTACCCAGCACCCATCGCCACAGATACACCAATACCCACGCCGACACCAGAAAGCGCCTACCCTGCTCCAGTACAGGCGTCCGCGCTGGGCGGCATCGAAAGGTGTAGTTGGCCTAGCCCCGACTGCCTTGCCGTCTCTATGCCAGAGAGTTGTCATCTTTTAGTGGGAGTCGTTTCGAATGTTGTTGAAGATTGTGGCGAAGAAGTATGTGGTACGATAGGGATTCCTTATACTGATACGCCAACCACTGAGCCTAGTTACCATACGCCAACGCCAACGCCAACTCATACGCCTGCCGCATCCCAGCCCGCTGAACCAACCTCCATTCCCGAACCGCTGACCATTATGCTCTTTGGCATTGGCGTGTCGGGCGTGGCTGGGTATGCCAAGTGGCGGCGATAATTTCCCAAATCCATTACGATACATCAGGAGGGATCATGCGAATCATCATCTTTTCATTCACCTTCTTTCTTTTACTCATTGCATCAATCACCAACGCTCAAAATCAAACATCACTTGTAACTAGCACGATTGCGCCAAGCAGCACGGTTCTGTCTACATACACTTTGACTGGTACGGTGGGGGCTAACATATCTCTGGACATATTAACGAATGAGATGACGCTGACGAACATAAGCACAACTTCTACCCCAACCATTGCGGTTGTCCTTACGAACCCGCTTCCGTCTGGTGGCGGCTATACCTTATTGACCCCAGGCTGGGAATGTGAAACATCTGGAGATCATAAGCCCAAGTACATATGCTCTACCCAGGTAGGGTCGCTGTCTGTCGGTGACTCAATCAGCCTGAGACTCGACCACGAATTGCAGCTTCCAACATATGAATGTGAAGAGGGAAGTGAGGTATCAGGTACACAACTGGCGAATCGTCAGTTAGATCAACCCAGCGAGAAGGATGGAGCGCATAGGGCCTGTTATGTTGAAATCTTATCCCCGCAAGCTGTGGTCAGTCTATCTAATTCACGCCACTTTGAATTGTCGTTATTAGAGCCTCTCTACAATTCTGTGTGTTCATGTGGTGTAATGGTTTATCCACCGTCCTGGGACATATATTTACCGCTCTTCTCAAAATGAATCTGAACAATCTATACTCAGCTCCGTTTGAAAACAAGAGTTTGGTCACTCTGGTAGAGCATCGGAAAACTCCTGTTTTCAAAACGACCGCAGTATAGCATGGACTGAACAGAGATAAAGGCCATGCATAGCGTTTTGCGTTCGGCGACTATAGGAGAGTTCTAGTATGAGTTACTTGTTAGTATTTTTAGCAATCAGTTTATTGATTACGCTTCACGAGGCAGGCCACTTCTTGGCAGCAAAGTGGGTAGGTATTCCGATAGCTCGCTTTTCGGTCGGTTTCGGAAGACGCCTTTGGGGATTTCGGTGCGGCCAAACCGAATACCGTCTATCGCTAATTCCATGTGGCGGGTACGTGTTGCCTGCTCTCGAACACCAAGGCTTTGGTTCGCTACCCCTTCGCAAGCGTATTGTCTTCGCTCTGGGCGGTCCACTGTCAAATATTGCCGGCTCCGTAATCTGCCTATCGATCATTAATATTTCGCAACACGGTCTGTCCGTAGATGGGGCGCTCGTACAACCGCTAAAGGATACCTGGCAGATCACGTTTCAGATGGTTACTGAAATTCCCCAACTATTCTCTAACCCAGGTCAACTGTCCGGAATCGTTGGTATCGTGGCAATCGGCGGAGAACACGTTGGAACGAGCATTGTGCGCTTGCTTCACCTGTGCGTCCTGTTGAACATAAACCTGGCGATTCTGAATCTCTTGCCTCTACCGCCATTAGATGGTGGAAAGATTGTGATGGGTGTCCTTGAGAAGGTCTGCCCACCACTCGGGCGGCTCGAAGTGCCCTTGGCTGTAACCGGATGGATCCTACTTATGGGGCTGATGGTCTATGCAACAGTGTTAGACATTTTTAGAATCGCGGAAAGCCTGGTCACATGACGGAGAGGCAATAACCGAGCATTATATCGTAGTCGTAGCCCGTCCACCATCAGCCTATCCAATACAATTAAAAAGAGATACCCATGCGTCTTATATTTTTCTCATCCATCTTCTTGTTTCTACTCATTGCATCTAATGCCAGCGCACAGACGCCCACATCAACCGCGGCTGGCACCATTGTCCCAACTGGCACCGTACCGCCTGAATCGACCAGCACTATTCCACCAACAAGCACTATTCTGCCGACAAATACGGTACCGCCAACCGCAACACCAGATCTATGCTTGCCCGTGATTGATCCCGACTCCCACGTCAGCGTGCGCTGGGAACCGAGCGACAAAGCCGGGTTTATGCCTGGTGATCAGATTACGTTCTGGGCCGGGATACCAAACCGAATCGTTTACTGGATCGTAAATGGCGAGTACATTGCTGCGGTTTATCCAACGCCGACGCCTTGGCCCACTCGTTCCACAACGCCCACACCGACGCGTCAACCTGTAGCGCCGACTGCTGTACCAACCAGCCCATACCCGGCCCCTGGTGCCACAGATACCCCAGTACCCTCGCCAACATCTGAGAGCGCTTACCCTGCCCCGGTACAGGCTGCCGCAGCACAAGGAGATGACAGGTGTAGCTGGCCAAGCCCCGACTGTCTAACCATGACGATGCCTGCAAGCTGCCAGCTCTTTGTAGGTACCGTTTGTGAACGGTGTGTTCCTCAAGGTACGACCACCGATCCTGTTGTTGATATGCCGACTTTTGAACCATTTGACGCCACGCCAACGCATACACCTGCTCCACCCCAACCGACTGACCCAACCTCTATTCCCGAACCATTGACCATTGTGCTCTTTGGCATCGGCGTGACGGGCGTGGCTGGGTATGCCAGGTGGCGGCGTCGGTAGAAACGCCCTCTTCTACGATCCTGCTACGGTAGGTGATTATTCTAAGAAGCCATACTTTTCAGACAGCTTCTGTTCGCTCTAGTACCGGAGTGGATATACCCCAAACAGGTGATCCACCCTCAGAGCGGAACGACTGACTTTTCAGACGGCTTCTAACAATTACTATCTGTATAAAAAGGAAACTTAATGCGTACAATCATCATCTCAATCATCTTCACAATCGCTCTTTGCGTATCCACTCTATTCCCACTATCGGTCGCGCTAGCTAAACCGCCCAACGAGGTAGAGCCACCTGACAACCCAACGCCGGGACCGCCCTATCTCGTCAAAGACATCAATACCATCGACGTACCCATCTCCCTCAATCCGGCAGATTTGATCGTGCTCAATGGTCTACTCTACTTCTACGCCGCCCCTCTGCCCCATCAATTCCAACTCTGGCAGAGCGATGGCACAGAAGAGGGGACTTTCATGCTCAAAGAAGTCGATCCCAACAACAGTTGTCCATTGTTGGAAGGAACGGTCTATCTGTACAATCGGCTCTTTTTCATCAGAGAAGATCAAATCCACGGCAAAGAGTTGTGGACCTGTGAAGATCCCACTGCCGAACCTATGCTGGTCAAGGACATCTATGCAGGGATAGGCTCGGCCTCGCCGACGAACCTGACGGTTGTCGGCGATCTGCTCTTCTTCACAGCCGCAGACACAAACAACCGTCAAGAGCTGTGGAAGAGCGACGGTACTGAAGCCGGAACCGTTATGGTCAAGGATATCTATCCAGGCTCGGGCAGTTCATTCCCAAAGGACCTAACCAATGTGGACAGTACCCTCTACTTTAGAGCCAATGATAGCATCCACGGTCAGGAGCTGTGGAAGAGCGATGGCTCAGAGGAAGGTACCGTTTTGGTCAAAGACATCACTCCTGGGCCTTATGATTCAAGGATATCGTACTTAACAGATGTTGGGGGACTCCTTTTTTTTGTTGTTGAGGATTTTACCCAAGGGGACAGCCTTTGGAAGAGTGATGGCACAGAAGAAGGTACAGTGCTGGTAATTGACGCCGATTCTGGTGGACCTCGCGATATTAGGCAGCTTACCAACGCAGATGGCACCCTCTATTTGCGTACGCAGAGTGGCGAGTTGTGGAAGAGCGACGGCACAGAGGGAGGTACGGTTTTGGTCAGAGACTTTGATACTTACTCTTCCTTAAGAATTGTTGCTCATTTAGATGGAACCCTCTTTGTCTACGTAAGTAGCGGCGGTGACAAGTTATGGAGAAGCGACGGCACACCCGAAGGCACCACGGTTATCAGTGACAGCCCCCTAATAATTAATGATTGGGGGAGCCAGCCATGGGCTGATATGAACAGACATCTCTTCTTCATGGGGTATTCCTACATCAACGGGTGGGCACTGTGGAAGAGTGACGGTACAGAAGACGGTACGATGATGGTTAAGGACATCGTTGCAGGCCCAGGTGGATTTGATCAGCTAGATCTACGATTTGTCACCATGAATGGCACCCTCTATTTTATTTCACATGATGACGTAAATAGAACTCAGCTATGGAAGAGCGATGGGACAGCGGCAGGGACCACGATAGTTGATACTGGCAAGCTGGGGACCAAAAATTCTGAGCCTCGCTCGATGAATATGATTGGTGGAACGCTCTATTTTAGCGCTGATGATGGCACCGGTAGCGGTGCGCTTTGGCGGACAGACGGAACAGAGGTTGGGACATGGAGGGTGAGGGGGATTGCACCAGACAATGCTGATGCGTCAATTGCGAATTGGATCACGGTTAGGCATGAAGCCTTCTTCACGTTGGAAGATGATGTAAATAAGACCCAACTGTGGCGGACCGACGGCACTGACGCTGGAACCGTGATGCTCAAGGAGGTTTACCCAGATGCCCCTAATGCTCGTTTGGGTCGTTTTACCTACGTTAATGGCACGCTTTACTTTACTGGCTATGATGGTAAGCGAACGTTGTCTTCGTTTCCGTATGAGCTGTGGAAGAGCGATGGCACTGATTCTGGCACAGTGTCAATTAGCGGCGTTTTCTTACCTAGTTCACACAACCTATACACGAATTTTAACGATGAACTCTATTTCAGTGGCGTAGAAGCAAGTGCCAACACGCCAAAGCAAGCAGGGGTATGGAAAAGTGATGGCACCCAGGAAGGAGTGCAACTCGTCAAAGAGTTTCCACGCACTAGCACAATTTTCAGGCCAGTTGAAATGGGCGGTGCCCTCTATTTCATTGCCAACCGCGATTCCAGCAGCACTGAGCTATGGAAAACCACTGGCACCTCAATGGAAACCGAGTTAATTAAAGAATTCCCATCCTATCCAGCAATCTATGGGTTGATTGCCATAGATAATGCCCTCTATTTCATGACCAAAAACGATGCTGACGGTGCTCAGTTGTGGAAGAGTGACGGCACAACAGAAGAGACCGTAATACTGAAAGAGCACATTAAGGGGTCAGCTAGCAATCTTGCAAGTATCCATGGCACCCTCTTCTACAGCGTGAAAGATGAATTGTGGAAGAGCGATGGCACATCTGCCGGTACGGCCCTGATTAAGGCAACGGATCCTACAAACGCGCATGCTTATCTGAGTAACTTCACCCAGGTTGGCGAAGTGCTTTACTTTTTGGGCCCTTCCGATAGTCCGGGTCGTGGCTTGTGGAAGAGCAATGGCACGTCCGAAGGCACCGTGTTGATTAAATCGATCGACTCCCCTTATAACCTCAGCATGATAAGTATGAATGAAACGTTATTCCTGGCCATTGCCACACAGGCTGAGCGGAATACACTATGGAAGAGCGATGGCTCACCCGATGGAACCGCTACATTGCAAAGCCTTTACCCAGATAGAGAATTCTATTCCCCCAAGAATGTCAACGCTGTGGGTGGAACGATCTTCCTTTCTGCCCTTGATGAGAAACATGGTCGCGAACTTTGGGCGTACCAACTATTTGATGATGTAGACAATGATGGCGTAACGGACCAGAACGACAATTGTATCACCATAGCCAATCCCAATCAGGATGATTTTGATAATGACGGCAGCGGTGACGCCTGCGACCGCGATGACGATGACGATAGACGCAGTGACATTTATGATGCCTTCCCCTTGGACCCTAGCGAATCTACAGACACAGATGGAGATGCCATCGGCAACAACGCAGACCCAGATGACGACAACGATGGCGTAGCCGACCAGGCCGATAACTGCCCGCTCGACGCCAATCCAGAGCAGGGCGATATCGACGAAGACGGGGTAGGCAACGCTTGTTCACCGGGTTTTAGCGGTATCTATCTACCTATTTTTTGGAAGTAAACGCAATTTTCTACTGCATGGAGTGACTATGACAACCCAAATCAAACGGCTTCAAAAGCAAACCACACGATACCTGTTCGTGTCAAGTATATTCTTTGTTCTGTTTGTAGCCCTATGGGCAGGAACAACCCATCTTGCCGTGGCCCAGTCTGGACCACGATATCCCTACCTTGTAAAAGATTTCAACACCTTACCGATCCCCTTAAGAGCCAGCGAGTTGACCGCCGTAGGCGATACGCTCTTTTTTGCCAATCGCAGCCCCAACAGCAATGATGAGCTATGGAAGAGCGACGGTACGGCAGAAGGTACGGTTTTGGTCAAACATATCTCTACCAGTGCTTATGGGGGTAGCTATCTGAGTTCATTGACTGACGTTGATGGCACCCTCTATTTCAAGGCCCATGATAGTATTCATGGGGCTGAGCTATGGAAGAGTGACGGTACAGAAGAGGGGACTTTCATGGTGAAAGACATTGTGCCAGGCTCTGATGATAAGCTAGAGCATTTTACCAATATTGATGGTACCCTCTATTTCGTTGCAGATGATGGAACCCATGGGTCCGAATTATGGATAAGTAACGGTACTGAAGTAGGCACAATCATGGTGAAAGATATCGTGCCGGGGCCTGATGATTCGCGTCCAGAGAGATTGACCAATATTGATGGAACCCTCTACTTCACAGCAAATGATGGCGTGTACGGACGTGAGCTGTGGAAGAGCGACGGTACCGAACTCGGCACGGTCATGGTGAAGGACATCCGTCCTGGCCCTGACAGGGGGTATCCATCGGAGTTGAACAGGCTAGATGGGGTGCTCTACTTCAGAGCAGATGACGGTGTTCATGGGGCTGAACTGTGGAAGAGTGACGGCACTGAAGCAGGTACGATCATGGTGAAGGACATCCACCCTGGCATGGAAGGGGGGTATCCATTGCTGTGGAACACGATTGGTGGGGTGCTCTATTTCACAGTAGATGACGGCGTTCATGGTCGTGAACTGTGGAAGAGCGACGGTACCGAAGCCGGTACGGTCATGGTGAAAGATATCCACCCTGGCACGGAAGGCACGTTGGGAAATCTGATTGATGTGGATGACGTTCTCTTTTTTACGGCATTCGACGGTGCAAATCGGATTGAATTGTGGAAGAGTGACGGCTCGGAAGAAGGCACGATAAAGCTAACGTCATTTGGGCGTTGGAAGCGACCAGACCAATCGATTACTGAATTGAAGAACATCAACGGTGCGTTGTATTTCTTTATATATGACGAATCTCAAGAGAGACGACTATGGCGGAGCGACGGCACGGTAGAGGGTACTGTGCCGATCGAGAATTCGGATTTGTCGTCTTTCCGGGAATTAACTGAAGTAAATAACAGATCTTTCTTTGTTCAGAATGGGCTATGGAAGAGCGATGGTACCGAAGAGGGCACAGCTTTGCTCAAAGCAAATAGCGTTGGCTCTGAGGGAATTGACGTTCACAACGCCACTGTCTTCAGCAATACGCTGTTCTTGAGTTTCAGAACTTCGAATTCCTCCACAGACCTCACGTTTCCCCTATGGAAGAGCGATGGTACGGCCCAAGGGACTCAGGTGTTCAACGAGATCGCCAAACCATATTACAGAGCAATGTTTGCCCACAACAGAACCCTCTACTTTATGGGCGACGATGAGATCCACGGGCCAGAGCTGTGGAAGAGCGATGGCACAGCTCAAGGTACCCAACTCGTGAAAGATATCAACCCTGGTTCAGTTGGCTCCTATTACCACTACGCGGGACGCGAAGGTGATAACTTTATCGGTAGCGTAGGCAACACCCTCTTCTTCGCTGGCAATGATGGCATTCATGGCAGCGAGCTGTGGAAGAGTGATGGCACCGAAGCGAGTACTGTGCTGGTCAAAGATATTAATTTAGTAGATCGTGACGGTTCCGAGCCTGATGAGCTGACCAGCCTAAACGGTACGCTCTTCTTTATGGCGGATGATGGACCCCACGGACGACAGCTATGGAAGAGCGATGGCACGACGGAAGGCACCGTCTTGTTTAAGGATGCGGGTCCTCGCGGCCATGGCATAGACTATACCCGTCAAAGACATCTGTTTAAGGTTAATGACATCCTCTACTTTGAGGTATATGACGACAGCATTGGTAAGCACATCTGGCAAACTGATGGTTCAGAGCTAGGCCCTGTACCCTTTCTGCCTGATAGCGTCCGTCCGCATACGCTAATCGGGCTGAACGGCGTTCTCTACTTTATGGCTAACTTTGATGAACTGTGGAGGAGCGATGGTACAGAAGAAGGCACAATCCTGCTCAAAAAAGGGTCCATTCGCGCTGGATATAGTGATGCGCCGAACGTGCTAGCCACGGCTGGTGATTACTTGTATTTCGTCTCAGATGGTAGCCAATTGTGGAAGAGCGATGGTACGCCAGAAGGCACCGTCACGGTAAAGTCCATCACCTCCTGGATAGATGCAGAGTCTATGTTCGACGTCAACGGTACCCTCTACTTTGTTGCCGACGATGGCATCCACGGACGCGAATTGTGGCGCAGCGACGGCACCGAGACAGGTACGACGATGGTCGCTGACATCTACCCCGGCGCTGGCAATGCCAACCCCAACACACTGATGCTAACCTGCGACAAACTCCTCTTTTTCGCCACCGATCCCGTTCATGGTCAGGAGCTATGGGCGCTGCCTCTACCAACCAACGAGGTCGATAGCACTCTTGATGAGAACGCAGATTGCCGTACAGAGTGGAAAGATATCTATCTGCCAACGATTTATGTAGATTAGAGATAAAGAGTAGATATACCCTTACACACATTCTAGGAGATAAATTCAAAATGTTTACCCCCGCTACAAGTAGACCATCTAAATTAAGTTTAGCCAAGCCCTTTCGAACGATTGTTATGATGCTGACCGCCTGTCTATTCATCGGTCTTATTTCAGGCACCCAGCCAATCCTATATTCGTATGATGTGAGTGCTGAATCAGCAACAAGGCACGTAAGTACGCTTAGTGACCAAAGCAGCGACATTACGGACATAGACGAAGAAGATCCAGGACCACACCCATCTTACGAACTCTATCACCCCGTTTTCAGAAAAGAAAGCGATACCCAATCAACTCTGTATCTATTGAATGAAGATAACGTAACGGCCACATTTCTGCTCACATTTGTAGATAGAGACGGAGAAATTCATAGCGGGTCAGCTAGCTATCTTAACCCAGGTGAATTACTCGCCCTTGATGCCAATTCGACTAGCTACTTCGATCTGGATGATGGACTTTACACGGCATCTGTTTATTCAGACGGATACCTCTCAAGCGTCGTGCGTATTTACGATGAGGAGACGCAAACCCTCTCCTTATATCGAGGCACGCCAGGGTCATCTACCACCAGCACCCTCTATTTTGGGCCATTTTTCAAGACAGCCGAGAAAAATTCGATGATTCACCTTTTGAACGCCGGATCATCTACCACCACGGTGGATATCCAGGCACTCACTGCGGATGGTGAGGTGGCAGATTCGATAAGCGATAGTTTGATGCCCGAAGGTGGAGCGGCCATCTCAGCGGATGCGCTTGATCTACCAGCAGATTTTACGGGCTGGCTTCGGGTTAGTAACACCCAGCGACTTGCCGGCCTTCTCGCACCCACTTCGCAGATGGATCAGATCGGACTCTATCCACCCGTTTCCATACTCTCTACACGGCGCTCTTCCCGCTCGTCAACAACAGCCACGTTTTTTTCCCCTCGAGCATACAGTGACCTGATGGTCAAAGGTGGCCTACGTAACACAAACTTCTTCTTTGGGAATCTCGACCAAAGCTCCTTGCTGTTTGCAGGAAATGGGTACGAATTAGCCGGTCCAAATGAAGCGATTAGCGATGTGGGGTCGATTCCAGCACAGGGATTTCAATATCTTTCGCTCTCTGAATTTCTAGACCTGGACAGTCCATTCAGTGGCAGCTTGGCTGTTTCAAGCGATCGTATATTAGGCATAGACGAGCTGACCGAATCTGTTGGCGGTGATCTGCTGGCTTCTTATGGCAGCTACCAATCTCCTAGCAGCGCAAATCGCGATTCGAATCTCACTATGCCGTACATGGCCCATGATTCGGCGCGCTCCTCTATACTTACCATTCAAAATCTCGGTACGAGTGACGCAAACGTCACCGTCGATTTTTTCAACCAATTGGATGGGCGTATATTCAGTTTGAACCTCAGTGGCATAGAACCCAACCGCTCTCAGGTAATTCGCACAGACGAGCAGCCCCAGTTGGCGGATGGATTTCTGGGTACTGTTGACATCACGTCGGATCAGCCAGTTAGTGCAACCATCGATGAATTTCTGAAAGTAGGAGTAGATACACCAACCAGCACACCCATTGCCACAGCAACACCAACCATGACACCAACAGCGACACCGACATCAACAGATACAGTTTCACCAACCTCAACGCCAACCGACACACCAACACCGACCGATACGCCGCCAGGTCCCTTCTCCGTATCGGTAAACGTGTCCGTGCCGATTACTGAGGTAACCGTCGGCCAAGTACTCACCGTCACCACATTTCTGGAGACAGAATCAAACGGCTGCAGTGGCGGCACCATGAATCTGACGCTCTCTGGCATAGACGATTTATTCGTGCCAATTTCGGCCACGCGCGTCCCGCCCAGCGAACCTTTTGTTTTGGAGGCTCAAACAAATGGAACTACCTCCCTTTGCGTCAACGCATTTGGTGACCACAGCTGCGGCAACGGTGCTTGGAATCAACACAATTTTAGCGGCTGTTCAGAGCCTATTTCGGTCGTCGCACCAGGGACATCCGTTATACCTGTGCCAACGCCTATTGTGTCAGATCCGCCTAGCGCAGCTGCAGGTGTCGAGATTTTCCTACCGTTTATCAGAGAAAATGAATAGGAGAATTCCATGTTTTCCAATAATAGACAGTTTTTGTACCCAAGCATCGTTTTCATTATGACGATACTACTCTTTATGTCTCTGATACTTTGTATCACTGATATCCAAGCCCAGCCAGGGTCTATTGATGTTGGAATTGGTCAGACCGTATTCCCCGACACGCCTCTGCTCCCTTCCCAGCCGATTGTCTACACCCTATTCATCACCAATCACAGCCCAATTACACTGTCAAACATCATCGTTTCAGGCTTTCTGCCGAGTCAGATTCTCTCCACAAGCGTAATTTCGACCTCAAATGGTTCGCAGATTCGGCAACTAAACGGCTATCCGACCTTTAGATGGGAGATTGACGATCTTCAACCGCTAACGCGAGTCGACATTTTTATCATTGGTAAAGTGGCAGAGGACCTCAACGAGCCAACCATTATTGAGAATGTTTTTGAAGCTTCAGCTGTGGGCGATACGGTGCCAACCAACAATACCAGTTCGCTAGAATCGGAAATATCCGTTCCCCAAATTTCCTTTGATACCGGAGCGATAGCTGTATCGGAGTCGGTTGGTTTCATAGAAGTTCCGGTTATCCTGGAACCAGTTAATCCGTATGGCCCGTCCAGTGTCGACTATGAGATTATGGTTGATCCAAACATGCCAGGAGGGAGCATCCCCGATGACATCCGAGTCGTGAGCGGCACCCTCTCTTTCGGAGCTGCTGTCCAACACCAATCCAACATTCGGATTGAGGTCGTTGAGGATCTAGTTGATGAAGAGGATGAAATGTTCCGCCTTACACTCACCAATTCTCGAGGTGCTTCTCTCTCTGAGCACAGTGATCTGCTCATCACTATTGAGGACAATGATGTAGCTGAAGTTCAGGTTTTCCCAGCCTTTCTTAGCCTGAACGAGGGCGGCAGTAGACAGAGTTATACGGTTTTCCTTGGCTCGGAACCAACTGCACCTGTCGACGTGGGGATTGACCCAGCACCGCCTTTGGTAGCCCTCCCGACTACATTGACTTTTACACCCCAAACATGGAACGTAGCCCAGACGGTTGAGGTGTTGGCAGTAGACGATGGGATTCCTAACGGAGTCTATACGAGGACAATTCAACATGCTATCAGCAGCGATGATCAGATGTATGATGGCCTGGGCGGTCCACCCGTAACCATATCTGTTACCGACGTACGGTTTGTGTGGACAGTGACGGTTATAGAAGATGTGGCCAAAGAGATTATCCTGCCTGAAGTATCGATCGGTCAGCCATCGACGATTACCCTTTTCGGCCAGGGACCCTCCTATGGGCAATTGAACGAATTCTCTCCCGTAGGAACTGGCTTCCCTGCTACCTGGTCTGCCTGGTATACACCAGAGCTGAATTTTGTGGGTTCTGATCACTTCTTCGTCCGTATTGCTGACACCCGCGGCTACTCCACAGTAGACGAAGTCCATATTACCGTCACCCCCGTCAACGATGCCCCCATGGCAGATCCAACCCGCACTTATCGAACCAACGAAGACGAACAACTTGTGGTGACTACTACGTTCGGGCTATTGAGCGGCAGCACGTCAGATCCGGATGAAGGTGATCAACTGTGGGCTAGCGCAGATGCCGTCACAACGCTAGGTGTGCCAATACTGCATCAAGCCAATGGCAGTTTCACCTACGATCCATCAGCAATAGACGCACTTCAAATATACTCTCACGGTACAATAATCACCGACACCTTTGCTTACACTGTAACCGATCTCAGCAACGCATCCAACAGCGCCATAGTCGCCATTACACTTGAAGGCCGTAACGATCTACCGATTGCGGAAGCTGATGGTGCGTTTATCCTGACTAAGAATACAACTCTGACTCAATCGGTGTCACTATTGATCAACGACACCGACATTGATAGGGGTGAGCGGCTCCATGTCGAGTCCATGCCAGTCACGTCGCCCAGTAGTGGTTCGGTCGTTTTGCGGAGTAATGGCACATTTAGTTACACTCCGATGCCAGATTTTACCGGTATAGATTCATTCATCTACCGCGTTTGTGATGACGGTACACCGATTCTCTGTACGGAGGCGACAGTAACGGTTCAAATAGCCGAGCGTCCATCTGAATCCGCGATGATCTATTTGCCAATTATCTCAATCAATTATCTAAACGGCAGATATGATGGATAATCAGTAGAACGCAATGTCACTCTGAGGAAGCGAAGAGTCTCTCATTGATATTGCGATCGACTGATTATATTTTCGTAGAGGCATAGACTTACGCCTGCCCTGAGCAAATGCAAAAGTGTCAACGGAAAATATCTATCGTAACATCCATAGGCACTCTGTATCCTATCTCATGTAGTAGGTTCTATTCATCTTCATAAGAAACCAGCGGCAAGAAAATCCACGGCTCGAAAGATAGAAAATTTACCTCTACACCCTCTGGTAGCTGTAGTCCATCGAACGTGGCTTGTGTGGAGAGTCGAAAGTTCTGAGTCCATGAAGGCGCTGGTGGTGGCTCATCCGCCAATTGTGTACGCCAATCTTGATCATTGAGGCGTTCTGGTAGCGTGTGTTCATCGCCTTCTGTTATAACTTCAAAATAGCTGAATGCTGGCCCTACGTACATTGTGGCACTCTCGTCCGTATCAACAATCAGAAACTGAGCAACGGCTGGCCCGGTTGCTGCGTGGAGAACCCGTGGCGGATAGAGCGCCGATAAAGGTTCCTGAATTGGGTTGGTATGTACATCGGCAATTAAGGCAGGGTTATCATCTTTTTCGTAGAACAAGTCAACGTACCAACCATCCCAATATTCTTCGGTTGCCATGCCACTACAAATAGTGTCAAATGTCTCATATTCTCGTCTGACCATGCTTTTGAGAAATAGCTCTTCACTTCGGGTAAATTCTTCCAAGCGCAATTCTTTTTCGGCTAGAATCTGAAGTTGGTTGCTTATTTCTTCCAAGTTATCTAGATAGCTAATAATCTTATGGCGGGCCCAGCTTCCGCTCTCAATAACTATTGGCATGTTACTTAAAATCTGACGCATATCCTGCGCTAACTCTTTCAGGGCTGCATAGAAGTCTGGATAAGGCTCCACATAGCCAGCAGGATATTCGCACACGGCAGGTCCAGGCGTAAATGATTGTTTGACGTAGAGGAGATTATCATGACGCATTTGCGCCCAAGATCCAAGCTGGGTTTGTAACATCTTGTCTGCCCAGGCGGATGTCCGCATGGCTTGGGGGAAGGAATCGCTAGTACTGGGCGTATTTAACGTGCGAAAGAGTCCTAACCATTGATTGTAGATGGGTGCCTGCCAGAACGTCTCGGGTAAGTCATTGATGGTTTGTGCTAAGGTATCGAGGTTGGGTTCATATTGATACAAAGAGATTTCATCTTCTAAGTGGATTCGGGCACGACTGCTACCAAGTGCAGCCATCGCATCTAGGGGAGAAGGCAAAGCGCGTTTAACTGGGAATCCGTTCACAATAATGCGGTCATGAACCAGTTCGCTAAACACAAACGAATCCAAGGCAAAGCGCTGACCCAAGATGAGAAAGCTGGTTGGCCGCGGGATTGGCTGGTCGCTACTGTTGTCAAAACTGCGCTCAAGTAATTGCCCGGTGATGCGCTGTTGACCGTAGTCATTGGTGGTGAGTAGGTCCATTAGAGGTTCTTCATCAGCAGCGAGTATTTCAGCTGGCCCAGCCAGATCGGCGTCTGCCAAAAAGCGATCAAAGTCAGATAGCGTTGTATTGTCACTAGGGCCAATGAAAAGCTCCAATAGATCATTGATGACGCCCCAACGGAGTCGTTGATCGGTCTCATCAATGGCGTTACGCAAAATTGCCGCTGCCGCAATCGCCTCCTGATCCAGAATCGGATCATTGGTTTCAGGATCATAGGCAACAAAGCGAAAATCGACCAGCCCCAGCCAACTCATGGCCCGAAAATAGCCCTGTAACTCAGGTATCTCTGCATATTGGGCACGGGGCTCAAAAAGAGTAAAATCTATGCTCTTTGACGGCTCAGGTATCGAGACAAATAGCTCTACGGCTGCGTGCTCATTGGCGTCCGTAGCCAACGTCACATAGTGCTGCACCGTCGCATCTTCCGATTCTGTCTCCTGAAGCAGATGGGTTGCCACGGCCAAATAGCTGTCAACATCTACATAAAGTGGCACCAAATCGGCATCCGTAGTGGCCTCCTGCTGTTCAGCTAAGGTGGAGCGGGTGGTTTCCAGCATTTCAGCCAGTTGAGGTTTGAGGGTGCTTCGTTCCAGATCAGCCAATATATCCACATAAGATTGATGAAACGCATGCAATATAGCATCTGTGGTGACGAGAACCGGCAGGTCCTTCCAATAGATCCAAGCATATGCCGTGAGAAAGCGCTCCCAATTGTAGCGGTCGCTGACGACAAAACCTTTATTCGTCAATCGATCCCGTTCATCGTCGTTGAGAGGAAGCGCCCCCTCAACCAAAGACAAATATTTCACATCGTCCAGCACAATATCAACCGATTCAAGATAGGGCGTGTCGGTGATTGTTTGCGCCGCAACGACTCTATTTGGATCGATTCTGCTTGGATCAATTTGAGGAAACGGTACTGGTTGAGGTATGGATTGTAATACAGATGCAATTTGCTCTGCAGAATCGATTTGGGATGCGGATGTGACGCCTCCACCTGCACATGCTGTGCTGATGAATATGGTCGACAATACCATGAACCAACATAGGGCGTAACAATGGTTCATGCGAGAAAATGGCTGTACCCAATAGCGAGTACATGATTTGTTTTGCATTGAGAAACTCCTGACGGTCTGGATTGAAACGGATTTGATGATAGTATACCTTACGATCACCATACACCGATACACATTTGGCTAAATGAGTGAGGTTTGAGTGAGGTTTGAATGAGATTTTCAGTAATACCTGTAGCAGCGGGAATTCAATAAGTTGGTCATTTGACGGGCATACCCGAATGAAACGCACAAGTTATTTGCGTCTCATCCCCTGGAGTCCGTCAAAGTCGAATTAGGCAAGCCGTATAGATACCCCGAAAAGTTCTGTCCTAGCATCTCGAAATTTCCTAGAGTGGATGGAGCAAGAGCCGGGACAAGACTTTTCTAGCGCACTATATCATTTGTTATTCTCAAACAATTGGAGTAAATTATTCGTATGTTTGTAGTATCTTCTCTTCCCAATTCTCAGCAAATTCGCCAACGATTCTCTCGCTTTGTTCACATCTTCACACCGTCCTACGATTACGGTCTCAACATCTACTTTCAGGATGGGCGCTTATCGGCAGGTATTTTGGTCAGTCTGCTCTATCTGACCGCAGCTTTATCTTTAGCTGGAGCTGGCTATGTCCCAATGGTCGCCCCATTGATGATCTTTTTGGGGAAGGTCTCCTTGGGGGCTTTGGCCGTAGGATTTCTGATCTCGTGTAGCCGCTTTGATGGCTTCTTTGCGCTCATATATAGTCTCTTTGTTGGCACTGCTTGGATTCTCTATTCCATGGTGGCACTCGTCCCCGATTCTGAGATCATACCCATTCTCGACAATGGCATTCCGGCAACTCAAGCGCGAGCATACCTAATTCTCATTGAGTGGGTCGAAGAGCTTCGACCAAGGCTTGAGAAGTGGCCGGCGAGCGTAGACTATGCATTGATTGGTGGATTTGGGCTACTCGTCTGGTGGCTAACCTACCTAGGTGTATGGCTCATTTTTCGCTATGGCCAGAGTTGGGGTGGCATTCTTCCAAGCGGTGCAGTACTCGTAGTAAACAGTCTCTATGCGCCCATTCCCATTGGGCCCTATGTGGCGGCATTTGGACTGCTGGCCTTGTTACTGTTGGTAAGGACTCATCTAGCAGAACTTCAAATGAGTTGGCGTGCCCGACAAATATACTTTGAGCCAAATATCAGCCCAAGGTTTATGAGAAATGGCGTGACCTCTTTGGCAGCAGTTATCGGCATTGCGGGATTGTTCTCTACTTGGTTAGCACCCAACCTAAGCACTGACGAACTAGAGGTACCGACCTCTCTCACTCAAGGGTGGGAAACAGTCCTCAGAACCCTTGAACCCTTAGCTCCCCAATCTCAAAATCCTATTCCCACATTTGGTACTGAATCCATTTTAGGAGGCGAGCGAAACGTAAGCACTCGGCCTATCTTCCAAGTAGATGTACCGTCAGGAAGCCCCATTCGATATTGGCGGGCGGTAACCTATGACACCTATACTGGAAGGGGCTGGTCCAATACCAACCATGAAACCATTGAATTTGAAGCTGGACAGGTTGTTCCAACCGGGGACTGGGCCTTGCGCAATACACTTCCTCAGACTGTCACCCTATTGGCGCCGGCTGCAGATGTGGTCTTTGGAGCGCCGGACATCAGCCGGGCTAGTTTGCCCCTCACATCGCTCTTTGAATTGGCAGCAGTGAGACCAGTCGAGGACGCTGTAATGCCCCAAGGCTGGTCAGCCAATCAAGCCATTGAGCTGACGATGCCACGTGCTCATCATGGCTTGGAAGCAGGTGAACGCTATACAGTGGTCAGCCGGCGAACAGCGGCTACAGTTGGGGAGCTTCGAGCCGTTGAACCTAATTATCCATCCCATGAATTTCTGGATCGCTATACACAGCTACCGACCAATTTTTCAGAGAAAGTAAGAGAGACAGCACTCGCAGAGACGGTGGACGCCAAGAGTACCTACGATAAAGCACTGCGGATCGAAACGTACTTACGAAGATTCACCTATGACGATCAGATTTCAGCTCCGCCTCCTGAAAAAGATCCCGTTGAATATTTCCTCTATGAGATTCAGCGAGGCTACTGTGATTATTATGCAACAGCCATGGTGACCATGCTGCGCAGTCTGGGCATTCCGTCACGCACGGCTAGCGGCTTTGCTGAAGGAACATACCAAACAGAGGCAACATCGTCTCAGGCTCCAGAACAAGCACAAGACCCATCAATCCAGGCGGTAAGTTCGCTTGATCAAGATGTATATGTCGTTTCCGAAGATGATGCCCACATGTGGGTCGAAGTCTACTTTCCCGGCTACGGTTGGATTGAGTTTGAGCCAACGGCTGGTGAGAGCCCATTGACTCGGTCTACAGTTGGTGCAGAGCCATTACCTAGCCCAACACCCACAATTGAGAATACCTTGACACCAACGCCTATAGATTCTCTCATCGGGACACCCGAACCCACTGATGGGACGACGAATGAACCTTCCTCAATTCGATGGAGATGGTGGCTTCTGGCTATCTCTGCTATGATGATGCTCGTTGGAGGATGGTTCCTATTCACTCCTGATAGAAGGCCACTGCGTACGGGACCAGAGGTGATCCCCATTCTCTTTGACCGAATGCACGTTTGGGCAAACCGTCTTGATATTGCCTTACCTGATTGGGAGACGCCTTTTGAGCAAGCCAGTCGGCTCAGCCGCGCCATGCCCAAAGGTCGCTATGCAATCGAGAAGATTACGGCCTCCTATGTCCGCTATCAATATAGCCCGGATCCATCTTTACACTCTGATGACATGGACGATCGATCCAACTTAGTGATCCACTGGAAGGCATTGCGCACACTCTTCATTCAGGCATGGTCAGACAGATACCTTAGGCGTTCCAAGCAACATCAAAATGATCCGTTCACCTTATCATGAAGAGCGCGTAGCACTCAGCATTATTCCTTGTACCATGCGGTGGGTATACGTCGTCATTTGCTTGGAACTATAGGGCGGATTGTTCATGATCCACCACTGGAATATCCAAACATAGATACCAGCAAGCGCTTGGGCTACAACCGGAAGTGGAATTTCCATTTCTATACCAGAGAATGAATTTTCTAGATTCGATTCAATTTGCTGCGTAAAGCGCGAGCCGATCTCTCGAAGGATATAGGCACCATCATTCCCAAAGTCATGAAAGGGCATCCGCGTATCAGCCATTCGTTCAAAGAAAGCCGTTAGCTGGAAAGGTGGATTGTCATCAAGCCATGCTTCAGCTGTGTAGTGCCCCAAATCAAGATCTCTAAAGATATCCTCGTGCCAGCTCAGCAGAATGTCTGGCTTGCTCTCATAATGGCGATAGAATGTGCTACGCCCCATATTGGCCCGCTTCGCAATGTCTCCAACAGTAATTGAGGCATAATTCGATTCCTGCAGCAGCTGCATGAAAGCCACTTTCAATGCCGATTGCGTTCGATGGGTTTGGCGGTTGATTTGCTTCATACCCAGCTCTTCTCCACAACAAGACAAAGTCCTCGATTTGTTTCACTCTGCACAATTTTACTAGTTTGTTCATTGAATTCCCAACCCAGGTAGCCTACAATCATTTCTACTCTTGTTTACTTCAAGACTCAAGGCTTTTAGAGAAAGATTCATGAGGAGAACGAAATGTATGGTATTACGCTGATGTTACATAGCTATATCCGTTGGCTGGTGCTTATTGTAATGTGCTATGGACTCATTCGTGCGTGGTGGGGGTTACTTCGCAAGCGGGAATGGTTGAAGGCTGATGATTTAACCGCACTGGCGTTCACCTGGGTTATTTCACTACAATTTATTTTGGGCACCATTCTTTTCTTTATTCCGTCAGGTATAGCCCAAGCAGCTTGGCAGAATTTTAGCATTGCAATGCAAGTGCGCGACTTACGGTTCTTTGGCTTAGAGCATCCCCTTCAAATGATTATTGCCTTGACGATTGTCCATATTGGCAGCGCGCGTGCGCGCAAAGCAGAAGCTTCGGCTCGGCAGTTTCGCTGGGCGGCCATCTGCTTTACGTTAGCAACAGTGCTGATACTGACCGCTATCCCGTGGTGGCGACCTTGGCTTCGGGGAGTTTTATGATTAACAAACCTTGGTTCTTCGTCATCGAGTGGGCTGGAGGTGCGTCACTCTGTTCACGAAAAGCTTCGTCCGCGAATCTGTGTTTGAACACTGCGACGCACCTCCGATTGTACCGTCACCCACTAAAGGATGAAGAGCCCAAATCTTTTAGTGCTCAGTTTAAAGTAAAACTTACTGAGCGACTTGGCCAATCAATGTTCGACGAAAATCTTGCATAAACCTCTAACAACCTTCATTCATACCACGCCATAACTTACATTTACCTTACATTACCAAAATGTAAGACAAATGCCTTATAAAATATACTATAATTGTCGTAAGGCATCTTTCCTTAGCCGTAAGGTAACACGAGCCAAACTCATTCCTATAAAACCCTCTATTACGTTCATTTAAAACAGGCTTATCCGAAGTTTTACTTGGGAGACCAAACACCTGTTTTTAAATTGCATCGGTTCTGGCTGCTCTCCAACGAAAATTACACTCCACGCCACAAGGCAAATTCAGAATTTTTATGTCAGATCATTAGATTGTCTTGCGATCAATCGATCTAGCGGCTATGTATTTCCTTTTGTTCCAGCCATCTTTATAGGAGTGATAAACGATGAAAAATGTACTTTTACTAGTAGCGATAGTTATGACGCTAATCACCACATTTTTGACGATTCTTCTGGCGAATGACGCTTTTGGTCAATCCTCTGAGCTGCCCCAAATCAGTTACTTGGGTGAATGCTCAAGCGTCGGCCAAACCTTTACCCGGTCTGTTGGATCGGATGCGCTCATCATCAAGCAAGTTGCAGGAGGATTCCATTTCGATCTATCTACTGAAATTAGTTATTCTTGTGGACGTAGCGGTCCGGTTGAACGAGTATGGGAATGCACAGGAGAATGCAGCGCGCCCCCCTCGGCGCGGGATGGGTTCTTGCCGATATTCGGGCCAATGGGACCTGGAATGTGTATGGAAACAATTATCCTTGATCTGGATCAGAAGCCAGATGACGAACTCTTCATCAGCCGCTCATCAGCCATTACAACTCCGGTGGGCGGTTTGATTCTGGGTTCAGAGATTCCTACCCACGAAGAAGCCATGATTATCGAGTACGAGTTCTGCGATTTTCCCGATTTTGATGAGTATGGGATTTGGGCAGGCGATTCGGTTGGATTCTGGCAGATCATTACAAGGACAATTCATCTCACGCCTACATATACGCCTACACTTACCCCCACACTCGACTGCTCAGGGGAAAATGGAACGCCACCAGCAGATTGTGGAACAGCCACAGTTGTTCCAACAGTACCTATGGAGACGGTCACCATGACCCCTACCCTCACAACGGCGCCGACGGTACCTACAGTTGCACCGACAGTACCCATAGAAACAGTTACCATGACACCAACCTCGACTCTAGTGCCAACCGTGCCAATGGAAACAGTGACCAATACAGCTACGTCTACACCACTTCCTACAATACCCGTGGAAACAGCCACCAACACACCCACTGCCCTCATTGTACCTACCCTGCCCATGGACACGCTAACCTTAACCCCAACGCCCACACCGGATTGTACTGACACATCAGGGACGCGACCGCCGTCCTGCCCACCACCCAGTGGCCAAGAGGGCACCCCAACCCCCACACCTACACAAACACCTATGCCAACAGTAGAACCAACCGTGGCGCTACCAGACGTACCTGATGAGGTCTGCGGGACAGTCAACGTAAACATTACAACTCTGGATGTCACCCAATCTATAAGTGACGCAAGCTGCTATACTTCACCTGAGCTTATTTTCAGCGGGGATGAGAAATCTCAGTTCGTAGGTTGGGCTGTCTCACCCGAGCTTGAGTTTAACCAGTCCGTTTTCACCCAGGATGGGGTCACTATTTATCAGATGTGCATCACTCAACTCCCAGCCACGGTTTGCTCAGTAGATGTGGGAACAAGCAGAGAAATCAGCCTGTCCCTACCAGAGGTGGAAGAGCCAGAGGAGGAAGAGCTAGAGCTGGAGGACTATCGACTGTATATGCCTCTGGTGCAATGAATCGGTGGTCGGTGGTCGGTGGTCGGTTGTCGGTGGTCGGTAGTCGGTTGTCGGTGATCGGTAGTCGGTGGTCGGTGGTCGGTAGTCGGTTGTCGGTAGTCGGTTGTCGGTAGTCGGTTGTCGGTAGTCGGTAGTCGGTTGTCGGTTGTCGGTTGTCGGTAGTCGGTTGTCCAGGTCGATAATTTGATGGTAGCGGGTGACCGAATACGGAGATACGGCGCGCCGATTCTGGGGCCACCTACCAGCTATTGTTCTTTAGCGTACAGGAAAGTATAAAAATCGACCCCGAAACACGGACAAATTCTGGCTGCTCACGCAGCGGTCGCTCCGACCTAGCTGACGGCTGATTAGCTGAAAGCTTTTTTACGCTTAGACTTATGGCCGTTGACGTGGTTGGCATTGCTCACAGAGCAGATTATAATCAATAGGCAGCACGGCTGCGGATCTACTCATCTATCCAAAGTGCCGTACCCATGAATGCCAACCATGTCTGATTCCATCTTACGACTTCAGTTACTGGGCACGCCAACTGTCGAGTTGAACGGAGAGCCTGTTGATGGGTTTCGTTCAACCAAAGCCCAGGCGCTACTCTACTATCTTGTTGTAACCAACCGAAAGCATCTGCGCAGCACCCTAGCTGGGCTTCTATGGGCAGATGTGGGTGAATCGTACGCGCGCAAAAGTTTAACTCAGGCTCTCTCAAATTTGCGCCAGCTTCTTGGCCACCATCTCATTATTGATAGACAGAGTGCATCCTTTAACAGCCAGAGTCACTATGAAATGGATCTGAGTGAGCTGGATCGTGGCTTGATTCCCACTCCCGTTCAAGAGCATACCGATCCACCTACTGATTTTGAGCGTATGAGGGCTGCGGTGGCCAACTACCGAGGTCACTTTCTAGAAGGGTTTTATATTCAAGATGCCCCCGAGTTTGAGCAGTGGGTTTTGATGGAGCGGACGCAAATCCAAGAGCACCTCTTACAGGTATTTCAGGCGCTTGCTCAACATGATGCAGCACAAGGTGATCTACCCAGGGCCATTGCGCATTGTCAACAGATCCTCTCGATTGAACCGTGGCGAGAGGAGAGCCATCGCCAACTGATGGGCTATTTTGCCCAAAATGGGCAGCGCAGTGCAGCACTCAGTCAATTTGAACGCTGCCAAGCAGCGCTGGCCGAAGAATTAGGGGTTGCGCCAGACCCAACTACTATCAAGCTGCTTGAACAAATCCGTTCTGGTGAGTTTGGCGAAGCATGGTCAGTAGAACCTCAGTCGGTCTCAACCCAGCCAGGTTCGCCGACAATAGCTTTTCCTGATTCGGATTCCTCGCCGCATTCTCCGGGCCAAGATGAGCAGGATGAATCTAGTCTGGATACACCTAGCCTGGATTCAGCTGCTATTCCTTCCCAAATGACACTTTTGTCCAGCATGCGTTCGCCCGATTTTGTGGGGCGCGAAGATGCGCTGGCGCTCTTGGAAGAACGGTTGGTTGGGTTACATCAGGGAGAAGGTGCGCTCATTCTGATTGAAGGGGAAGCTGGCATTGGCAAAACAACGCTGGCACAACAACTTGGGAAGCAGGCCACCGCCCAAGGAGTATACTTTGCAGTTGGCCGTTCATATGAACACGGCATTGCGCCTGTTTTTGCGCCTTGGCTCGAGTTGTTCGCTGAGCTATTTGCTGACAGCTCATTTCCCGGCCAAATCCAGGCATCTCTGCCTCCCCCTTTTGGGCAAGGAGAGCCAGCTTCCGATGCGTATCAGCTGATGCAGTCTATCGCTGATCGCCTGGCCACGATTGCGTCTAGCCAGCCTTTAATCTTCCTTCTAGACGATGTACATTGGGCAGACTCGCATTCCTTGGATCTTCTGGACTTTGTCACCCGTCGTATTGAGAACCGCTCGATTTTGGTGCTTGTTACATTCCGTGGAGAAGAGCTCTCACGAAGCCATTCTTTGTATAATCTGCTTCCTCAGATTCGGCGCAATCGCCCGGCTGAATCAGTACGCCTGGCACCCCTAACGGTTCAGGAGATGAGTAGGGTCGTTGAAGGCCGTTTGGGGCTGTGTAGCCATGAACTGGCCCTCTATGTTCATGAACGTTCCGAAGGCAACCCTCTCTTTTTAGTTGAGCTTTTGAATGACCTAATTGATCAGGATGCGTTGACCAAAAATTCCCGTGGTCAATGGCAACCACCGATCCAAGAGATACCTGTACCGGCCCTGCTCCAACAACTTATTACTCAGCGCATCGCCCACCTAGGGGAAGGTCCAGAAGCCATGTTGACCGTTGCGTCCATTGCTGGGGAAATATGGGAATTGGCGCTCGTTGAAGCCGTCCTCGATTGGGGCGAAGAGCCACTTTTGGAGTCGTTAGACACTCTGCTCCAATCCAACGTGATCACCCCAGTTGATGAACGAGAAGAGCGCTATCGATTTAGCCACGGGCTGTGGCGAGAGACGCTCTATAATCTACAGCTTGGTCGCATCCGTCGTCGACGCCATGCTAAAATTGGGGCTGTTTTGGAGACATGGTCAGAATCGAGCCAAAACCCAGATGCATATGTGACAAAGCTGGCCTACCATTTTGATGCAGCCGGCGATTGGGCCAAAGCCTTACGATACACTAGAGAGGCAGGTGATGTAGCCAGTCGTCGATTTAATGGATATGCAGCCTATCAGTTTTACGAACAGGCAATCCATATCGCCCAGAAAAATGCCCCCGAAATTGAGCCGACCATTACGACAAATCTTTATGAGCGATTGGGCGATAGCTATTTACTGCTCAATCGCAAGGACGAGGCAGAGAAGGCCTTTCATCTGATGATCGAAGCGGCCCAGGAAGGCGGCGATCCTTGGGCAGAGAGCCGTGGATTGGCCCAACTTAGCTCGATTCAGGCAGGTCTTGACCGTCTGGATGAGAGTCGTCAGAGTGGCATAATGGCCTTGCATTTGGCTGAACAGCTTGGGGATCAGAAATTATTGGCGGCCTCCCACTACCATCTAGGTCATATTGATGCAGTCGTGGGTCAGCTCGAGAGTGCACAGAATCACTTAGCCATGGCAGAACATCTGGCGTTGGAGACGGAAACACCGCGCCTGTTGGCCCGCTCTCATCAGAATCAGGTCTATTTGGCTATCTGGACTGGTCAATATCAGAGGGCCGAGGAGATTGCCGCATCAGCCGTCCGAGCAGCCAGGAGTGCGCGCGATGGACTGGCGTTGAATGGGGCACGTTGGGTTCTTGGCCTAAGTCAAATAGAGCTGGGCAACTATATGCAGGCCCACAAAACGCTCCAAAGCGCCCTCGATCACGCAAAAGAATCTGGGGAACAGCACTATATGGTCAAGCTGCTCAACACCATGGGCTACCTCTTCAGCGAACTTGGAGCGCCTGCCGAAGCCCTTCTTTGGGATCAGCAGGCCCTGGAGCACTGCCCTAAAGACAACATCAATCGGAATCTGGAAGCCCAGCACTACACGCTGCTCAATTTGGCAACCGATGCGCTCCAGGCTGGCCGGCTTGGCCTCACCAGCGAGTACCTTGGCGAATTTGAAGCCATCCACAAAACCCTTTTTGCCCATTTTCGCTATATCAATCGGTATCATCTGCTGCAGGCTGAATTTGCACTGGCTCGCCAGGAACCTGATGAAGCCCTCAATTATCTGAGTGAGGCTCAAACGTTAGCCGAGGCCAAAAGCATGAAGAAGAACATTCTGAAGTGTCACTGGCTGCGCGGTCAAGCTTTGATGATGAAGAGCTGCAGTGAACCGTCCATTACCGCCTTGAAGCAAGCTGTTGCGCTGGCCGATCAGCTCAAGCACGGTTCACTGCACTGGAAGAGTCGGCTGGCCTTAATCAACGTCTACAAACTAGAGGGACGTCCGTTCCAAGATCTGCTTCATCAGGCCCACGAGCAGCTCCGTTCCATTGTCAATAATTTAAGTGATGAAACGCTACGGAGACATTTTCTGAATGGATCTCAGGTGATCGAGCTGCAAACAGTCCAGTCGCAGACAACTGAGTCAAAGGTTACTCAGTCACAGGCGACTCAGTCACAGACTACTGAGTCGCAAACAAACGCCTAACCAGAGGGGGAGAGCCATGCCTTGCCAAACTTTTCACTCAATCGATGAGATGCTCATGCCGAAAACATTGAGCGAGCTTACGGGCCAAGCCATTAGCGATGTCAAGTGCTCTGCTTTTGAAAGCCGGGGCTTTTCAGGCTCAAACAATCACATGCTGGCTGTGGAGACCAATCAGGGTTTGGGGTCACGCTATATCATCAAGCAAGTTTCGCTGGCGTGGGATTGGATCATGCGGGCATCCAATGATCAAAAGGCTCGGGAGGTTGCCCTAATGGAGTGGGGATTGGTTGATCGGCTACCTCCTGAAATCCGCCATCCATTAGTTGCTTGTTTTCGGGATGGGCCAGTGGCAGGTTTTCTCATGCATGATATCAGTCCAACCATCATGCCCAATCATGAACAGCCCATATCCAAAGAAGACAATGCCTTTTTGTTAGATGCCATGGCTGCCCAACATATGGCATTTTGGCAAATGCCCTTTCCTGCAGACGATCCGCTGGGGCTGATTCCTCTAAACCAGTTTATACAGATGCTTTCTCACCGTACCGCTCGGCGAGAAATCGACGGCAATCCAGAGAGTGTGGCCTACATTGTGGCCCAACGCTATCTCATCGGATGGGATCTGGTGCCAGAGCTTTTGGCCAGTGATGTAGCCGACATTGTCTATCAGCTAACAGAGGATCCTCAACCGCTCTGCCACGCGATGGAGCGCTATCCTAAGACTCTGCTTCACGGCGACTGGTGGGTGAATAATATGGGATTGGTCAGATCACCGAAACATCAGCTCTTTCTCTTGGATTGGCAAGCTGCAACCCAGTCAGTTCCGGCTGTGGATCTGGCTCGCTATCTCACCAAGCAACATTATTGTCTACCCATCTCGCGTGAATCAGCCATCGAATCCTACCGGCAAAGTTTAGCCCAGCGTTTAGGCAATCGCTACGATGATGGTTGGTGGCAACCTCAGCTTGACCTAGGGTTGCTAACTGATTTTGTACGTTGTATCTGCTTCTTGGCTTGGAATGCAGCCCACTGCCCCAATCGTACAGTCGCAACGTCAGCCAAACAGGATGTGGATTGGTTGGCAGAGCATGCGCGCACAGCGATTAGGTGGCTGTAGCGGTCTGCTCAGTGGAACCGAATGTCATCTCTTGGATATTCTTCTCCTTCCCTACAACAAATAGGTTATCCAGGGCTTGATTATATTCTGGCTGCTTACGTAGACCAGCCTCCCTATAGAGGTACTTAGCATCTCCCTGAAAGTGGTTATGGACGATCAAAGCATTACGCGCATCTCCCAATCCAGCTCGGTTTGTCCAGAGCAAGACGCCCGCCAACCCTTTCTCTATGGTTACATGATTATGGGTAGCAATATGAGGACCACAGAGCATAAGGCCCAGTGCAATGGGGCCAGGGCCACCCAGTTGGTGAGGCGTGTGGAGACCGGCCTCACTGCCTCCCACTTTGATTCGATTGTTGTGAATGTGTGCCGTGCCTTGCTGAGATGTTGGCAACTGCTGGGCCACCGCCACAATTCCTTCCAGCCCATAGGTAGAGGTCGAAGGAGCCGAGACTGAACCAGTATCCACGTCGTTCTCATAGACAAATGCGGATCCTGTTGTATCCAGAAGCAGGATACCTCCGTGGGAGGTATGGCGAGTTTGGTTTCGCTGCACAACAACCTTGCCGCCCAAGCGACGTGTATTGATCCCAATGCCCAGGAAAAAATCAGGGAATCTACCGTGCGGATCCACATCAATATCGTTCCCAACAATCCAGAGGTTCCCCTGGCCATCTTCAACGCGGATTGCTGCAGCAATGCCGTGATACCCGCGCGTTGCGGGGTCAAGTGGAAACCCAACCATATTGGTAATTTTGTTGCCCATGAGCTTATTTTCGCCTTCGATTCCATTGAGCCGAATGGCCGATGAGAGCGCATCATCAAACCAGATTCCTTGAATGGTGACGCTGGTGCCAGCGGTGGATTCAAAGGGTTTGTAGCCACCTTGAATTTTGGTAGCAGGGATATTTCTAGAGCTATTCCCAGGGCTATCTCCAGGGAATGTGCCAACAATTGAGATGCTGCGGCGTAGCAACACGCTTCCTCGCCCCGTGACGTCATCGCCAAAGTTAAAGATACCTGGAGCTAATCGCACAACGCCACCAGGATTAGCGTCCACCGCGGCTTGAACTTGATATAGATCGTCCGGGTACCTTCCGGTAGGATGAAGGAGAATAGCTTCTGTTTCGGACAATCCTACGGCTTGCTCATTTGGTTGTACAGCAACGCTAAGGCTCGGGGTCTTAATAGAACGAATGGAAGATCCCTCGGGTACTGAAGAAGGCAGGGCCGAAGTTTTGGGACCCGATGTTTTGGATCTTATGTGATCTTGATTCCTAATAGCCTTGGGCTCTAGGTTCTGCGAATTTTGCTCAGAAAATAGCTGATTGTTTTTTCCTAAATCAGTTACGGTTATGCTCTCTTCACTCTCTAGAATGATTGTATTCTCGTGCATGTGCTCGGATAAGTAGAGAAGAGCGGCCCCGTCACTCTTGGCCCGAAAATGCTCTACTTCAGCATGGCGCAGAATGATTGTATTATGGGTGGCCCGATTGGATGAACCTGGGCCATACTGGTCAAATGTTGTGTCCCGTCGCCCTTTGGCAGTGCAGAGTGCCAACGCATGGCCGCTACACCGATTGCTACCAATCATTGCCCCTGATGAATCACCCTTGGGCATAAATCCAGGATAAAGTTGATCAAAGAGTGATTGAGGTCGGGTAACAATCAGAATTGCCGCATACCCGCCCTCCATGTGAATGTGGTTATTCAGCACGGTTTGCGGACCGGAGATCATAATGCCGACAGCCGCTGGTCCGGCACCCCCATTTTGTTTGGCTGATGCATCACCACCGCTAGAGATGGTATTATCAGAGATGAGAGAGGTCGCGCCCGGCTGATTCAAGAAATGAAAGGCCACCACGGCAATTCCTTCGCCACCGAAGGAGGAATTAGTTGGATAGAGGATTTGGCGCCCATCAGGATAATCATGAATCTGAACGTAGTTCTCAGTGACGATATGGGGCTGAAAGTTGTCAACCACCAAGATACCCGCATGGGATGTGTTCTTGACTATGTTATCGGAGATGGTTGTCTGTGCATTTGTTTGAGTCGACTCGATACCTACTGCACGAATGTCATCATGGCAATAATTCCCAAGTGGATCCAGGTTGATCTCATTATTCGCTACCCTGATTTCACCATGTACGGTGATATGCTCGTCGATGGTAAAGTCGTTGGGTTTCGGGGCAAAGCTATAACCTTCACCATTGGCATAGCGCACGTGGTTAGAGAGCAATATTCCGCCAACGCCTGGCTTTTGCGTAGCCGGATGAATTCCAGCCTGCACATTGGTGATACGATTGTTCAGAATCTGCGTTTGCCCGTGAGCTGCCAATAGTCCAATCGCCAACGAGCGTGGTCCGTCAAACCAGATATTCTGAATGGTCACACTAACCGATTGATTGTCGCTAATAAATGGACAATCACCGCCGCGGATGATGGCCATGTCCCTACGCCTCGCGGTGAGTCCATTTTCAAATTTGGAATGCTTAGTGAGAGGATTGTCCCTGTGAAAATCGCTTGAGAAGCCGCCGGAGAAATAGTTATCTCTCATGGACCGAAATGACCCGTTCATAGAGTTAACAATTACTTGTGTCTCAGGCTGGCAGAGCTCTTGGTGGCCAGAAATGAGCACATCTTTACGAAGAATGACCCGTCCCTCCTCGCCAAAGTCGAAGGTGCCGCGTAGCACGACGATCCCACCCGCGTCTACCGCTTGCTGGATCGCAGGAACATCAATTGTTGGGTCTGCTTGCCCAGTGACGATGGTTGCAGAGTGCATCTGTATTTGGGGTTCAAAATTGCTCATTTGGTGACCTCTTATTGGCGACCTCTGATTGGTGGTCTTTGTATACCTTCTCAATACGTAGAAAACTTGCCAGCAACAACTGGCAAAGTCAGTTGCGACGGATATTGGATGTTATGGAAGATGGCTTGATGAGCGATCTGCGGCGGTTCGCGTTCTCCCATGTTCCCACCCGTGTTTGGGTTGCGATCAAAGCGGGGAAAGTTGCTGCTGCTGATGTCCAGTCGAATTCGGTGACCGGCACGGAAAATGTTGGCGATAGGATTCAGTTGAAGGTCAAATTGATAAACTGTCCCTGGCGTCAGCAACTCTGCACAGGCACCGCCGTTTCGGTAGCGTGCACGTATAATAGAATCAGCCAAGTTAATGGCTGTTCCTTCGCGACGCTCTTCATCAGGCGGAAAGAAATCGATTAATTTGGCCGTAAAGTCCGTATCCAAGGCCGATGATGACGCATACAAACGTACACAAATTGGCCCGACAACTTCCAAATCTGCTTCCAGTGGGTCACTCTGGAAGGTCAAGACATCTGAGCGTGTATTGAGCGGCAGGCCATTGCGACAGCCAAAGAATTCTGGGCTGGCTCGCTGGTCAAATGGCCCTGGCTCCATCACGTCATAGGCACCAGCAAGCCCGCCGCCAATGGTCGGAACAGGATTAAACGGATCATAAGTATATCGGCTGGATTTGCGCGCTACTATATTAGGTTCTGTACTGGAGCCTGTACTGGAGTCTGTATCGGGCGGTTTTGGAGATAAACGGCCCTCTAGATGTAGGTAAAGGGATATCAGGGTTGCTTGCTCACTTGCCAATTCCTCCTGATGACGCCACTCGCCATTGTGCTGAATACGTCCATAGGAATTGGTCTCGCCACTTCCGGTACCCATGACAAAGATACGTACAGGTGACCAGGTAGCGGCTTCCGTTTCTATGCCCCGCAGCGTATAGTTCAGCCATGCTAAGCGCAACTCGTTATAGTTCAATGACGTACTCGGGCCAAAGTCGAGTTCACCGGCATAGCTCTGTTCCCATCTTTTGTGGATCCACGGACCCATTAATAGCGCCTGCGTTTCATGATTGCGTTGCTCTTGGAAGGCGAAATTTTCCCACGCTGAACGGGCATAAACGTCAAACCAACCGCCGATATAGAGGGTTGGCACATGGGCGTGTTCGTCCCGATAGTCTGTCATTGCGTAGCTAGGCTGCTGCCAATAAGCATCATACGCTCCATGCTTGGTAATATCCAGCAACCACCGCTCATAGGAAGGCACCAAAGCCAAGGGAGACTCACCCGGTTGAAGAGGGAAGCGATTGATCCACTCCTCAATATTGGCATAAGCAGCTTCCAATTGGGTACGAATTTTCTTATCGGCCAATGCTTCCTTGCTGGTGCGAGCAAGATTCATGATGTACACGAGCATACGTAGCTCCAGTGCTCCGTTATGGCGGAGACCACACTGATACGCATTGGCTCCCCCCATAGAGACGATCATTGATTTGAGGCCAGGAGGAGCCAAGGTTGCCGTGCTCGATTGGATGGTTGCACTGTAGGATTCGCCCAGGGTACCCACCTGCCCATCAGACCAGGGTTGAGCGGCCAACCATTCAATCGTATCGTATCCATCAGTCTCTTCACCGACCAAGGGATACCACTCGCCCTCGCTCTGATATCGCCCCCGTACATCCTGCAGGGCATACACATATCCACGACGAGCAAAGTAATTGGCGCTCTTTACTCTCTTCGAATCCGATTTATCGTATGGCGTACGCTCCAGGAGAACGGGAAGCTGGTTGTCCTGATTGTCATGCCTCCCCGCACCAATACCTGAAGCTACTTCCCCTCCCGCCTGCACTATAGTGCGGTCGCATTGAAAACCAGCGTTTTTGGCAGCCTCTATTGGCGAGATCAACCTCGGGCTTTCAAACGGAGCTGAGTCTAGCACCTGAAAGTAGAGATCCGTAGCCAGCCTCGTACCGTCACGCATGGATATCATACAATTTGATTGGCAATATACGTCGTATCGTTGGCTTGACATTTTCAATAGTCCAGGACCAATTCACCATCAATGCTGATCAAATTTCCTACGGCCCTACTGATTCACCAAACGCGTCTTCTCCGTAATCTGTGGGTAGAAGGACATAGAGCCAAGCAATTCATGCCCGTAGTCCAGATTGGCGCTACGCCCATAGACTTGGGCCATAATGAAGAGCGGATAGGACGACGCATCTTCCAAGATCTGAACCTGTGCATCTTGCCAGAGCTGGAACTGAGCTGCTGGGTCTGTTTCCGAACGGGCATCTTCGATTAGGTGATCGATCTGGTCATAGTGGGAAAAATTGGCATCCGGTTTCTCCCCAGTCACAACGGTTGATGCGGAATGGTGATAGCGGGTCAGAATGATGTCAGGCGTTGCACCTAGTGCAAAGTAGACGGTCAGCGGATTGGCATCCTGGCGAATCAGACTATGCATGGTTGAGTGGTCAACCATATTGACCTTCAGATCGATACCTACGTCCGTTAGTTGACCCTGAATTCCTTCGTAGATCTTGCGATAGGCTTCCATTTCAGACGTGACAACCTCTAGCTCAAACCCATCCCCATAGCCTGCTTCAGCCAGTAGCGCTTTGGCCTGTTCCAGGTCAAAGTGATAGGCCAACCCCATCTCTTCCACGACTGGGTCGGGGATCCCCCCACTGATAAAGTCAGACGGAATCGGTGATAAGATGTTGAATGCAATGGTAGGGCCGAATAAATCGCCGAACGCTTCCCGGTTCAAGGCATAGGCCACTGCCTGCCGAACACGGGGGTCATCAAAGGGAGCAATCTTCGTATTAAAGTGTATAGTTGCCACAGCACCTGTATTGAAGATGTCGGCGTTGAGGTGCTCTTCGGCCTCCAGCGCATTGACCCAGACATCACTCTTTTGACCATAGATTAGGTCTAACTCGCCTGCTCGCAGGGCTAGCTCGCGACTGCTATTGTCCGGCATATAGATGATATCGACCCCATCTAGCTCGGCCCGCCCTCGAAAGTAGTCAGGATTGGCCAGCAGACGGACGCTAGTTTGCGGCGTATATTCCTCAAAGACAAAGGGGCCTGTTCCCACTGGATGGGTTTTAAATGCTTCATCGCCCATGGCCTCAACGGCTCTGCTACAGACGACAAATCCACCAGAGAGATCAGCGACCTTGGGCAGGAATAAGCTCGGTGAGGTGGGTGTCTCCACCGTAATCTGGACAGTATACGGGTCAATCGTTTCCGCACTGAATCCAGTGTAGGTTCCAGCATAGGCAGAGCGATTCGTGTCCGCTGCTCGGGTAATCGAGTAGACAACATCATCCGCCGTTAGCTCGTATGCATCCGTTTGGGGACCAGGGTGACACATAATGCCTTGTTGCAGTTCAAAGGTCCACACCTGCTGCCCATCGACCATTTCTGGCTCAGGAATCGCCACAGCCAGATCCGGTTCCAGATTGGCTGGGTTGCCTGGCTCAAAGCGCACAAGAGCATTGAAGACCATGTCAGCCACGGCACGATCGTTGGTCGTCGACGCCATGTGGGGATCCAATGTCTTTAGATCCGCGGCATTGGCACCAAAGCGCAAGATCGTCGGTTCGTCTATCGGATCGCTGTCCGTGACTGAGAGGCTCCCCGTCTGGGTGTCGTTTGGGTTTGCTGAACAGGCTATCATTAAAAATAGTGCAATCATTACAGTTAAAATCGTATACACTTTACGCATTATTCATCTCCCCATTTTACAGATTATTGGTCGATTGGTCGTTTGGTCGATTGGTCGCTTGGTCGTTTGGTCGTCGTGTAATCTTTTCATTTGGTTGTCTAATTATCTTCTCGTCCTGTCACTCTGTCACCCACTCATCCTGTCATCTTATCCTCCTTTCATTATTATCTGCTACCCAATATCTCCTTTCATCTTCAGCTTTGGATCCAGCGCGTCTCGTAAACCATCTCCCAACAGGTTAAAAGCTAGGGCCGTCAATAGAATGGCCACCCCTGGAAAGAGCGAGAACCAAGGGGCCACAGTCAGGTGGGTAACCCCGTCCCGGATCATTTGCCCCCAGGTCGGCGTGGGTGGTGATACACCAAGACCGATAAAGCTGAGATTGGCTTCGATCCGAATGGCAGTTGCGATCCATAGGGTGCCAAAGGCGAACAGTTCGCCCGCGATGTTTGGTAAAACATGCCGCATGATAATTCGCGAGGGCCGCGAGCCAATTGCCTGGGCAGCCTGAATGTACTCTTTCTCTCGCAAGGCCAACGTTGGACCGTGGGCAAGCCGCGCAAAACGGGGCGAGACCACAATAGCTATGGCAATGATCAACTTGTCCAATCCACTACCCAAAACCGCCAACACAATCAATCCGGTAATGAGGGCCGGAAAGGCCAGCAACGCATCTACCACACGCATCATAATCGATTCGACTGCCCCCCTGTAATAACCTGCCAGGACACCCATGGTGGTTCCGAGAAGACCACCGCCGAGCACAGAGAGGATGCCAACCATCAGCGAGACCCGGGTGCCAAAGAGGATGCGAGCCAAGAGATCTCGGCCAAATTCATCCTGCCCTAGAATATGCTGGACAGTAGGCGGCGCCAACCGTTCTTTAGGGAATTGGGCCACCGGATCATACCGGGCCAGGAAAGGGGCCATTACGGCCACACCGCTAATCACCAACACCATAAGCAATCCCACAATCGCCAAGCGGTTCTGGAGAAACTTCTGCCAAGCACGACTGGGTTGGCCGCCAACTTGATGTCCTTCTGGCTTTGAAATCAGCTCATGTTTCGGCGAGCTAGATTTTGACGAGCTAGATTTTGACGAGCTAGATTTTGACGAGCTAGATTTTGACAATAGAGATAATGTAGTCGTCATGATTACTCAGCCCTTACCCGTGGGTCAACAACGGCGTAGAGCAGATCCGTACCGAGATTGACAAACAGTATCACGCCTGCGTAGACAATCATGATAGATTGAAGCATGGTGTAATCTCTCTGCTTCATGGCACCGATCATCAACTTACCCAAGCCCGGTCGGTTGAAGACCGTCTCGATCATGACTGAGCTGCCGATCAACGTGATGGTAAACAGACCCACGATTGAGATAATGGGAATCAGTGCAGAGCATAGAGCATGTTGAACAAGAACCCTACGTTTAAAGAGTCCTTTCCCATGGGCCGTACGTATGTAATCTTCACCCAACACATTGAGCATAGCAGAACGGGTCATACGCGTGACATAAGCCGTCATAATGAGTCCCAACGTCACCGATGGCAAAACCAAGTAAGTAAGTCGCTCGGACAAAATTTCCCGCCTGCCGGCACCCATGACTGGAAAGAGATCTAGCGTGATGCCAAAGAGCAGCATGAGTAAGATACCAAGGTAGAAAGCAGGAATGGATAACCCTACCAGTGAAAAGATACGTCCCAGATAATCACCAAATCTGTTATGCCGCAAAGCCATATAGAGTCCCAATGGTACACCCAAAACAACGCCCACCAGAACCGAAGCTACCGTCAGATCCACGGTATAGGGCAAAACAAATGCAAGCTGCTCGGCAATCGACTTGCCTGTGATCATGGACGTCCCCAGATTGCCCCGCAGTACGTCGGCTAGAAAATGAAGATACTGAACCGGTAGCGAATGATTCAACCCCATCTTCAGACGCAGCGCCTCAACAGCCTCTTGGGATGCATAGTCGCCTAATGCCGCTTCCGCTGGATCACCAGGTAAGATACGGACCAGTACAAAAACGAGCGTCAGCACAGCTAGCACGGTTGGGATAGCAAAGAATACGCGTTTTGCAATATAGTGGAACATAGCTTCTCCTAGCTCACGTCTTCATCAGGGCCATCTTGATTCTTATGGACTTGGATGATGTCGATGTGCTGAATTTTCCATCTGATTCAAAGTGTAATGCCCGCTTGCGACACCATTGCGACGAGAATGCGACGAAAAGAAAATTTCGTTTTTCAGGGCAAAATGAGCAAATGAACGATGCACAAATACACTATTAAGTTTTGATTACTTAGAATCAGCCAATGGTAGGTGCATGGAAAAAACCGTGTCTTCTCTTGAAAATTAAGGTGTAGGCCACGCTTGTGCAGTTAAAAACAGCACCTACGTACTGGTGCAAAATCTTGGCTACTATGGACTACATTGAATGGTAAATTATGCCACAGTAGGACGGGCCATTGGTAGACCGTCCTTGCAGGGCGGTGGACGTCAAGAATCCGTGCGTTTCACTTGGAACAGGTCGATTACGCCACCTTCCCCGCCCAAAATGGACAGTCTACGGCTATGCCATGGTGCGAATTTTAGCTGACAAGGTATTAGGTAAAAGAAGCGTAGAGATCAAATGGGAAAGTCAAATTGGAGAAAAATCGTTAAAGGAAGGGGCAGAACAGTAGAGGTTTGGATGGCGGAACAGGAAGTGAATCGGCTGAGTGATATGTAGAGTGGATCCTTAGATGTGGATCGAGTGGAACAGCGGCGAATTCACTTCCTATTCCAGGTTGGTAAGAGGTCAGTCATGTCTTAAACATTCCGACTTACGGGAAGCAGGCGGTTCTGTCTAGCCAAGCCCCAGCAAGTTAATAATGAGTTGTCCACACGACACGACGCCTAAACCAGCCAAAAAGAAGAGCTTGAAGCGGATCATGCGTAACCTGCAGTGGTTAAAATTCGAGTTGATAGTCATTTTTCATTCCTTTTCGATATCTATTCGGTCGTTTCGTAAAGTGTAAGCTCCTTCATCATAGAGGCGTCCGAATAAATTATCATTAAGGAATCGCTAATTGGAATGGGACCTTTCAAGCAAGATGGGCTGCTCTATTTCTGCAAGACCATGCAGGTCGATTTCGGCAATCCCAAGTCGAAACGCATCTTGATAGCTCCGTTGGTAGCCAAGGGCTCGATAGAATGCCGTGGCAAACGTTTTGGCCACTTCGTTTGACACCAGATCCGACATGCCGATGACCACATCGATATGGGCCACAATGGATTGGGCCTGGGAAGCTGAATAACAGGCGCTGAGCACCACGCATTCAATGTTGTCTCGCAATAAATGAAAGAGTTTGCTAAGGGCCTGGGATGGAACGATTACGCGCTGGCTCTGAGCATTCTGCAAGATCAGCTCGCTGGATTCTGTCCCATGCCCGCTAAAGTGAACGATGTGAGGGCTGTGGCGCATGAGGAGGGGCTGAAGATCATCGATCTGCACGGCCCCATGGGTAAGGATCTGGTAGCGCTCTCGATAAGCAGATAATTGCATGGCCTGGTCGATGGCCCGAATCTCTTCAGCAATGCGCAGATCTTCCGTTTCCAGCGGATTGGCGCTGAGGTAAAGGATTTTGATCGGTTGATCAGCAGGTGTGGGGATCTGCTCTTTTTCCGGTTCAGATTCTGATTCAGGTTGCTGCTGAGGTTCCGGCTGTGGGAGCAGCCGCTCCCGCTCTGCCAAAAACCAGTCACGAAATAGGTGGCTGCCAATCTGATAGTGTGTCCAATTTTCATGCTGGACAAGGCCGTGATAGCAGAGAGCGTGCAACCCTTTGGCCACATTTAACTCCGATTCTGCCGTGCCTTGCCTCAACTCATCTTCGCTGATAGGTTCCTCAAAAGCCACCAACCGATCGTAGAGCAGCAGCCCATCCTTTTCGACCCCTCTGACCCACCCATCCAAGTCAATGAGCCGCTCATGGCAAAATTGATGGACTATCTGACCCACTTGGGCAACGGTCGCTCCTCCCACATCCCCCTGATTCTCCGCCCAAAGATGATGCAGCAAATATTGGGCTAGGTAAGGATGACGCCCGCTCTGTAGAGCAACGACATGCTGGACAGACTCGGGCAAATCAGGTGTTCGGTCGGTTAGCTCCTGCAGTCCTGCTTCGTCAAAAGTCGTTAAATATTGATGTTCCAATACGTTGAGCAGAGGTGACCCTTTGGCACTGACCTGATCCAAAAAGCGATGGGAGCCAGCCAGCACCAGCCGCACCCGGTTGCGCACCCGTCCGCTGTAGATGAGCGAACGGAGTCGGTTTTGCAGATCCACGCTCCAGGCCAGCTCGACCGTCTCATCCATCTCATCGAGCAGCAGAATCAGGCAGGCATCAGGCTGAACCTCATCCAGGCAGCGAAAGATGTATTGCAGCCCCTGTTCAAACTCACTCAATGACAGAGCGTTTTTTTCGATCATCTCTCGAAACTGGGGCGCATCCAGCTTAACCTTTTGAGGCCAATCATCCTCAGGGGGCAGCCACTCATCTGCATCGCAGCGGATCCGAATCTCATTCAGCAAGTGGGCCAAAAAGCCATCCACCGACTCAAAGCCGGCTTCCTTAAAATCGAAGAACAAGGGCAACCCCAGCCAATGTCCACTAGACGCGGCGTGATCCGCCAGCAGACCATGAGCCACATAACGCAAAAAGCTACTCTTACCACAGCGACGCCCACCTACCAGTGCATAGGAGCTGCCGCGTGCGCTGATCAAGTCGCCAATCACTCGGTTGGCCAACTCAATACGGCCGACAAAGGCAGATGGCTCGACGGGAAGGAGGTATTCGAATGGGTTATTGGGCATAGGATCGCTTCTCTGGACGCTGTGGGATGTAACACGACAGTAATTGTAGCCCGCCCTTCAATACCGTGGTCAAAAAAAGGCCATAAAGGCTAGCAATTGACGGCCCCGATAGTCGGGAGGCGCGAAAAGATGCGCTCAAAAAAACCATTCTCGGCGGAATCGGGGAATAGTTTTAATATTTCAGAGGCGTAGAAGTAGCCTCTGGACTCGGCTTTGAGATCGGTGACACTAAAGAAAGGATTATCGGCCCTGCGCTGCTGGACAAGGATATGGGCAAGGTTGGTCATGAAGAGGGCAAAGTTGGCAGCATTGTAAACTGGAAGTTGGTTGACATTCATGAAATCCTCAAGTCCCCAGAACTGTTTGGCGTCTCTAAACTGAAACTCAATTTGAAAACGGAGGCTATAATAAAGGATAAGGTTGTCAGCATCAAGGTCAAGATCGCTGCTGAAGAGAACAACATGGGCTCGTTCTTGTGTATCGAGTTTAGTCTTGACAATGACAACGATGTTGAGAAGATCGGGAAAGGACTTACTCCATAAGGTCATTTGATAGATGTCAGTACGAACCCCATCCTCGGTGGAACTCCCTTTGAGATAACGCTCAGGTATCTGTTGATAATCGAGCTTGGTTCCATACTTACGTCGCCGTCCAGAGTTCTTCTGTTCTCCGGTGTAGGGAAAGTAAAGGGCACTATTTTTGGCGAGTTTGGAGATGATGTGCAAGTCCAAACGTCGCACCATCTGCAAGGCATTATTGTTGCCAAAGGCACCATCCAACACACAATAAGGAATCTTCAATGCTGTGCCTACCATCTCAAGCACCTGTTTGAAATAGCTCTGGATATTCACCAGATAGGCTGGCAGTTCTATATCTCGTCGATTCTTGTTTTTGCTTCCTTTGGGACGACCGCCCTTGTTTTTGGTATTCTTTTTGCCCTTACCCCTCCCTTTGCCCTTGGATTTAGGTTTGGACTTGGAGGGCGAGGGGCGGCTTTTTGAACTCGTTGATTCTTCTTTCGTGAGCTGCTCCATCATCATCATCGTTGCGTTCTGCTTTTCTACGCTCACCAACGAGACACCGAAAAATGAGAGACCCGGCACTGCCCTCTTATATATCGATGAGAAAAATCGGTTTAGACCATGCGTCTCTTTTCCCGACTTGGTCACTACCGTCTCATCCCCTACTAGCAAGAAGATTCCTGGCGTCTCTTGCAACTGAGTACAACTTAGCGCCCAGTTCACCGACAGCCACACTATACTTGCATTATAGAACCGTCTTATCGTTGGATAACTACCTCCTTTTCCTGTCCAGCGAGATATATTCAACATCGTTACCTGACCCGTCATCGACAATACTGCAGGTACGATTACTGTCAGTTGGCGCAGTTCCGTTGCTGTCAGCGTTTGACTTAGATTTGATAGCAGTGCCATAATTTCTGCCATGAGCGATTCCTTGGTTGAGCTTTCGTTTGGTTGACAAAAACTCTACACAAGGTCTCGCTCTTTTCCTAATTTTTGATCAAGGTATTG
>JBCCHB010000077.1:72500-77342 GCA_039028975.1 Chloroflexota bacterium | reverse complement strand
TTTTTATCTGGCCATCTATTTTTATCTGGCCATCTATTTTTATCTGGCCATCTATTTTTATCTGGCCATCTATTTTTATCTGGCCATCTATTTTTATCTGGCCATCTATTTTTATCTGGCCATCTATATCGTGTAGAATACTCAGTATCTTTAAGCCACTTCGGAAAATGAAAGATTCATATATACATATCCCATCCGAATGTGAACTTGTCTCTTGGTAGAACCCACACTGAGTTGCGCCAGCGCTGAATTCCTTTCGTGTATTGCGGTCGATTTGAAAATCGTAGATTGCAGATGCTCTAGTCGAAAGGCTAACCTACGGTTTTCAGGCGGAGTTTAGTATACAACTAGGTTGTAACATTGATTCATGACTTCCCCACGGATAATCCAATACCATTGTCTGAAGGGTTGCTTGACCTGGAGCCTGAGGCATTTACAGTTCAAGACACAGCACCTTCGGCCCCAATTATTCTATTAAGCGCAGCCTTTGGTCTAATTTGTGGAATGATTGGACTATTTCTCATGTATGCAGTTAATGGGTATACCCTTGAGTTGAGCATTGGCGTTGGATTAATCTGCCTGAGTATAGGGTTGATTTTCAGCAGTGTTGGGTTAACTACACTTGCTGGATCGAGTGCATTAGTAAGCAATTTAGCCTTCGGCTGTGGAGTAATTGTGATTTCCGTTATGTTCTTTGCACTCTGTACTTTATCCGGTGCTCTTGCAGCTACATTAATTATCTTATCGACAACATAAGAGATAGTGGTTTAACAAGGCATGGATTCCTGTTGCACCACCGTTACAAATAAAGAGACAGCATCCTCTGTTGGTTCTTCCTTGTTTCTACTGCAAGATTTAGAGTTGCCAACACATACCTACAAAAAACAAATCCTTCTAGATATTGATATCATTTTTCAGTACCCATACTTGACCCGATTGGGGCTATCAACCTCTAAGGTTTATACCCGTCGTCACGATGTCTATATCCAAAATGAAAAAGAGAGCAAAAATTGAACGAACAGACACAGAATTTGACCATTGCATTAAGAGAAAAAAAGGCCCAGTCTGCTAGTGGTGGAGGGGAGGAGCGAATTGCCGCTCAACACGCCAAGGGTAAGATGACTGCTCGAGAGCGTTTGGAATTGTTGGTGGATAAAGGAACGTTTCGAGAACTTGATATATTTGTCACCCACAAGAGCACTGATTTTGGTTTAGACGAGCGCAGATTTTTAGGCGATGGCGTTATAACAGGTTATGGGACCATTAATGGGCGCTTAATATACCTTTATTCGCAAGATTTTACCGTGATTGGTGGAACTGTTGGCCCGGCTCATGCACAGAAAATCTGTAAGATTATGGATATGGCCATGCAAAATGGGGCACCGCTAATCGGTCTAAATGATTCTGGGGGGGCGCGAATTCAAGAGGGTGTTCATAGTTTAGCTGGCTACGCAGATATTTTTCATCGCAATGTGTTGGCTTCGGGTGTCATCCCACAGATTAGCGTCATCATGGGGCCATGTTCTGGTGGTGCAGTATACAGCCCGGCACTAACTGACTTTGTCATCATGGTTGAAGAGACGAGTCATATGTTTGTTACGGGTCCCGATGTTGTAAAAACCGTTACCCAAGAAGATGTTAGTTTTGAGGAATTAGGTGGTGCTTTTATTCACGCTAGCAAATCGGGCGTAGCTCATTTTGCTGCTACAAACGAAGAGGATGCACTTTTCCTCGTACAGCAAATGATAGACTTTTTGCCTGCCAATAACATGGAAGATCCGCCACCTCACATAGGACAAGATGATCCGCTACGCCAAGAGACTGCACTAGATACAATTGTCCCTGATAATCCCAATAAAGCCTACGACATGAAGCAAATTATCAAGCTGGTTGTAGATGAAGGACAGTTCTTAGAAGTACACGAAAACTGGGCGCAGAATATCATCGTTGGGTTTGCCAGATTGGGAGGTCGCTCAGTAGGGATAATTGCTCAGCAGCCTGCGGTTCTAGCAGGCGTGCTAGACGTATCTGCCAGCCAGAAAGCCGCCCGCTTTGTACGCTTCTGTGATTGCTTCAATATTCCATTAATTGTGTTAGAAGATGTTCCTGGCTTTATGCCCGGTGTTACCCAGGAGCATGGCGGCATCATTCGGCACGGTGCCAAATTACTTTACGCTTTCTCCGAAGCAACGGTTCCCAAATTAACAGTCATTGTACGAAAGGCATACGGTGGAGCTTACTGTGTCATGAATCCACGCCATCTGGGTGCTGATCTTGTCTTTGCTTGGCCAACTGCAGAGATTGCTGTAATGGGGGCTGAAGGTGCCGTGAATGTGGTGTTCCGGCGGGAGTTACAGAGCGTCGATAATCCCACAGAGCGTAAGGATGAATTAGTTGAAGAGTATCGCGAACGTTTTGCAAATCCATATATTGCAGCCGCTTCAGGCTTTATTGATGATGTGATTGAACCGAGGGAAACTCGCCCCCGCCTTATAAATGCTTTGGAGATGTTGCAAAATAAGCAGGCAAGCACGCCTCCCAAAAAACATGGGAATGTACCCTTATGAACCACTTCAACCACTATCGAGGGAGCGAAGTGCATGATGTGGAATTTGAGTTATCGACCGAGCAATTCAGCCTGATGGGCGCGGTCAATTTACAACAAGGTCATTCACTTGACCTAACCTTAGAGACGAGTGTGCTGTTGCCAGAGCCGGCTGGTGAGAGTTGGTTTGCAGTCCAAGCAGAGGCCCTTTCCTCAAAATTTGTTCGAATTTCGCCTGGTACATATGCCTTTAGCGGGCAGATTCAAGAGGCTGAATTAGTAAAAGAGGATGGGCAGGAGATAGGATTTCTGCTAGTTCACTGCGAAAATGTGCCTTTGCGCGTAATTGTCGGTCCTGATGATGAAGGCCGCTTGCCTTGGGGAACTTGGGAAACACGTTACCTAACGGGTATAAGCCGTATCTTTGGTATCGTAGAAGACAACTTTTCTACATCTATTGGCCGGACAATTGGCGCAACAGTATGGCAGATATCCCGACTAATTTTGAATCCTGGTGATCCGCTCTTTGGCCAGTGGCATGAATCAGCCGATTTACCTCTATCAACCTACAGTCATGATAAGATCTTTGTCATGACCCGCCTTCACAGACAAGAGATCTAACATGTTTAAAAAAGTATTAGTTGCCAACCGTGGCGAAATTGCTGTTCGTGTCTTGCGCGCATGTGGCGAGCGTGGTATTGGAACGGTTGCCATTTTTTCTGACGCAGATCGCTCTTCTTTACACGTACGGTATGCTGATGAGGCATACCATGTTGGCCCACCACCTAGCCGAGATAGCTATTTGCGCATTGACAAAATCATTGATGTCGCTCGACGTGCCAATGTTGATGCCATTCACCCAGGCTACGGGTTTCTCGCCGAAAATGCTGAATTTGCTGCGGCTTGCGTTGATGCTGGAATTACTTTTATCGGTCCAAGTCCAGATGCTATTGACAAGATGGGAGACAAGCAGACCGCCCGTGAGACTGTCGCTCGCCGTAACGTCCCCTTGGTGCCTGGAACGGCAAAAGGATTGCATGATGATGAGTTAAAGAACGCAACCGCAGAGATTGGTTTTCCACTGATGATTAAGGCTAGCGCTGGAGGTGGCGGTAAAGGGATGCGTGCAGTTCATGATGAGTCCGAATTTGAAAGTGCGCTCGATGCTGCTCGGCGCGAGGCAGCTGGTGCCTTCGGCAATGATGAGGTCTATTTAGAGAAGCTGATTACCAACGCTCGTCATATCGAGATCCAGATTTTAGCCGATAGTCATGGCAATACAATTCATCTTGGTGAACGAGAGTGTAGTATCCAACGAAGGCATCAAAAACTAATCGAAGAGGCCCCTAGCGTTGCCGTCAGTGAGGCACTTCGTGAAGAGATGGGTCAAGTCGCTATTGCTGCTGCTCAGGCAGTGAACTATGTAAATGCTGGAACAATTGAGTTTCTTTTCGACTCATCTGAGAATAAGTACTATTTTCTAGAAATGAACACTCGGCTACAAGTTGAGCACCCCGTCACAGAGATGGTCACGGGTGTGGATATTGTAAAGGAGCAGATAACGATTGCCGATGGACGACGGCTACGTTATACTCAGGAAGAAATTATGCCAAAGGGCTGGTCTATCGAATGCCGGATTACGTCTGAAGATCCGAGCAATAATTTTTTACCTAGTACAGGTGTAGTGAACTATTTGAAAGAGCCAAACGGCCCTGGTGTGCGGGTAGAAAGTGCCCTTTACCGAGGTTTTGAAGCCAGTCTATATTATGATCCGATGATGGCAAAGCTAATCGTTCTTGGCGACAACAGAGCTGAAGCAATCTTGCGAATGAGAAGAGCACTCAGTGAATACCGGATCGGTGGGATCAAGACATCTATTCCTTTTCACCAAGAGATTATGGATAGCACTGAATTTATTTGGGGTACCTTTGACACAGGCTTCCTAAGCCGTAGGCGAGCTGTCGGTCGCTCCAGTAAAGCGGGTGAGTATGAACGAATTGCCGCGGTGGCCGCAGCCCTGATTGCCAACGAAGAAGGGCGACAGGCTGTTCATATCGGCTCGCAGGAGAATAATCGAGTCGCTGAAAACATGTGGAAACGAGCTGGGCGTATGCGCTCTGTAGGAGGTCGCTGGTGAAATACTACGCGAGAGTCGGCGAAAATGAATATGAGATTGAGATCACACCAGAAGAGCTATTCGTTGATGGTACGGCCATTCGGGTTGATCTAAAACAGAGTGGCATGACAGAACTGTACAGCATGCTCTTTGATGGCACGAGCCATGAGCTGTTGATTGG
>JBCCHB010000077.1:0-67500 GCA_039028975.1 Chloroflexota bacterium | reverse complement strand
GTAACGAGTGGGGCACTGTCTCAACGAAGGACCCGGTGAAACTGAAATAGGAGTGAAGATGCTCCTTACCCGCAGCAGGACAAAAAGACCCCGTGAAGCTTTACTCTAGCTTGACATTGAGTTAGAGCTTAGTTTGTGTAGGATAGGTGGGAGACTGTGAAGCTGGGCCGCTAGGTTCGGTGGAGTCGCTGGTGAAATACCACTCTGGCTAAGTTCTGGCTCTAACCTTTACCGTTATCCGGTAAGGAAACAGTGTCAGGTGGGGAGTTTGACTGGGGCGGTCGCCTCCCAAAAGGTAACGGAGGCGTGCAAAGGTTCCCTCAGGCTGAATGGAAACCAGTCGTAGAGTGCAAACGCATAAGGGAGCTTGACTGCGAGACCTACAAGTCGAGCAGAGACGAAAGTCGGCGTTAGTGATCCTATGGCACCGAGTGGAAGGGCCATGGCTCATCGGATAAAAGCTACTCCGGGGATAACAGGCTAGTCTCCCCCAAGAGTTCACATCGACGGGGAGGTTCGGCACCTCGATGTCGGCTCGTCACATCCTGGGGCCGGAGCAGGTCCCAAGGGTTGGGCTGTTCGCCCATTAAAGTGGTACGCGAGCTGGGTTCAGACCGTCGTGAGACAGGTCGGTCTCTATCCGCTGTGGGCGTAAGGGAATTGAGAAGATCTGCCCCTAGTACGAGAGGACCGGGGTGGACAGACCTCTGGTGTGCCAGTTGTCGTGCCAACGGCATAGCTGGGTAGCTAAGTCTGGGCCGGATAACCGCTGAAAGCATCTAAGTGGGAAGCCAGCTTCGAGATAAGTTCCCTCCAGGGTTAACCTGATAAGTGCGCTGGAAGACCACCAGCTTGATAGGCGTGCACGTGTAAGGGCAGAGATGTCCTCAGCGAAGCCGTACTAATGCACGAAAGGCTTAATCTTAATATACCTTTTTTATGTTACTTGTTTCTGCTTTGTAAATGAAGAATTCCTAATCCCTTTCAGTTTTTAATGTATCAAACTAATGGATTGATACTTATTAAGTTGTATTGAATACAATCTATAAACTTGTTAAACTGAGAGTTTTGTTGGTGATTAGTGCGGTGGGGGTACACCCGGATCCATCTCGAACCCGGTAGTTAAGTCCACTAGCGTCGATGGTAGTGTATGGGCAACTGTATGCGAGAGTAGACCATTGCCAACATAAACTCTCTTTTTTTATGTTTTTACAGTATACACTTTTGTGAATACTGTTTTTGTTATTATCTTCAATGGTTGAGGAAATCCCTCCCGATTTATATTCTTTCCATCACTTTAGATTCAAATGTAAATTGAATCTTTTTTTATTATTCTTACGAAACCAGGTCACCGATTTTAATAATCGCGTCCTGGTTTTTTTGTTTCCCAATCTTTGATCTTTTGGATGCACTTATGAGGTTTAGCTGTGAAGATATCTACTGTTATTCTGGCTGCCGGCTATGGCACGCGTATGAAGTCAAAATTACCCAAACAGCTTCATCGAGTGGCTGGGCGAACTTTGGTTGAGTGGAGTGTCGAAATCGCAAATCAGGTTAGTAGTGAACTACCTACTGCTGTTGTCGGTCATGGCAAAGAGGATGTCAAGCGTGTTCTTACAGACCGAGTTCAATATGCTGTACAGGAGGAACAATTAGGAACTGGCCATGCTGTTCAACAGGCAGAATCGTTGTTACGTGGCCAAGTAGATGCCATTATTGTGATTTATGGTGACATGCCTCTCCTGCGTGGAGAAACTTTGCGAGGCCTTGCCGATCTGTTTATTCAAGAGCAGGCTACTGGCAATTTGGCTTTAGCAATGTTAACAGTTGTTAGAGATGATCCTCAAGGCTTTGGACGAATCCTTCGTGATACAGATGGGAAGATTTCAGCTATTGTGGAAGAAGCTGCTTGTACTGCAGAACAGCTAAAAATACGCGAATTAAACCCTGGCATATATTGTTTTGATGCCAATTGGCTATGGGATAATCTCTCTTCCATTCCCTTGAGCGCGAAAGGTGAATATTATTTGACGGATATGGTAGAGATTGCTGTTGCACAAGGCAAACGAATTGCCTCTACTTTCGCAGATATTGAAGAGGTAGATGGAATTAACACGCGAATTCACTTAGCCCATGCTGAACAAATCATGCGTCGCCGCATTCTGAACAGATTGATGCTTTCTGGAGTGACAATTGTTGATCCTGACAGTACATATATTGATGATACTGTTTCCATCGGTCAGGATACAAGAATTATGCCTGCTACAATTCTTGAGGGATGTACGGAAATCGGCAGAGATTGTGTTATCGGCCCTACATCGCACATTATAGATAGTCAGATTGGTGATCACTGTTCGGTTTCCCAGTCTGTTGTGGAATACGCATCTATGGCAGAACATTGCGACATTGGTCCGTTTTCTCACCTGCGTAAAGGCGCTATCCTGGATGCTGGCGTTCATCTTGGGAACTTTGGTGAAGTAAAGAATAGCTACTTAGGGCCAGGTACAAAAATGGGACACTTTAGTTATCTTGGCGATTCCCATATCGAAGGCAACGTCAACATTGGTGCTGGTACAATCACCTGCAATTTTGATGGTGAAAATAAACACAAGACTCATATTGGTGCCAATTCATTTATTGGTAGTGACACAATGTTGGTTGCCCCCATTAGCGTTGGTAAGGGTGCCCGCACTGGAGCTGGTTCTATTGTAACAAAAGATGTGGGTGACGGTGAATTGGTTTACGGTGTACCCGCAAAGGCCGCTGCTCAATAAGATTTTGGACATGGCTTATTGTACTCAGTTTGCGACGATGTTTACTCTGATAGATTATCCATATTGAAATGAAATCTGGGCCGTGCCGGTTTTTGATTCGTATCGAAGTGCAAAAAACTAAGCTGACCAATGCCGAAAACTACTGAAAGGTTGATATTGTGGACCCTGACCCTTTACTATTTTTGACCCTTATAATGGGTCTTATCTTCTTCATTGGATTTATTGCTATTGAAATTTCTCTAGTATCTGTAGAGCTTCATCAAGATAGCGACAATGATGAAATCTCAACAACCCGGCGCCGACAGATCGATCAGCTATTAAATAGAACGCCTCAGCTTCTTTTAACTACAGCACTTATGCGGACTCTGGGTGTGATGATCACAACATCAGCGCTTGCCTCATTGCTGCTGACCCGTGTCGATAGTACACTTTTTATTGTTACGCTACTTCTCTTCTGGTTGCTTCTTGCTCTCCTTAGGGTTGTAGTCCGAGCCGTTGTCCTATTGTATCCAGATTATTATGTAATTTTTTTTATACCTATCGCCCAAGTAACAACTACGATATTGTGGCCCATAACTAAGCTTTTGAGCGCAATTTCACATTATATCATTGATGAAAAAGGCAATCGAATTTATGAAGATATCCTGTTGGGGCAAGATGGTCTACGTTTGTTGATGAAGAGCCGTCAGGAAGAGAATCAGATCGAGGACGCAGAAAAGGAGATGATCGCTAGCATTCTTGATCTAGATGATACGGTTGTGAGAGAAGTTATGGTCCCTCGAATCGACATGAGTGCTATAAGCTTGGATGCTACGTTGACTGATGTACTTTCGATTGTGAATGAGGAAGGGCGTAGCCGGATTCCCGTCTATTCTGAAAACATCGATAATATTGTTGGCTTGGTATATGCTAAGGATCTTCTTCATCTGTTTCAGCAGGAACGCCAGAACATTACCATCGCAGAAATCCTGCGGCCCGCTTACTTTATTCCTGATAGCAAGAAAATAAATGTACTTTTCCGAGAGATGCAGGCTCAAAAGGCTCACATGGCTGTAGTCGTCGATGAGTATGGCGGCATCGCAGGCTTGGTCACAATTGAAGATCTGTTGGAAGAGATTGTTGGCGAAATTCAAGATGAGTATGACGCCGAACAAGAACTCCTCGTTCAGCGTATTCGGCCCAACGTATACTTGCTGAACTCACGGTTGAGTATCTATGAACTAGAAAAGGTGCTAGATATAGAAATCGAGGATAAACGAGCTGATACTGTTGGTGGATTTATATACTTCCTTTCAGAACATTTACCTAAACAAGGCGAAATTTTACATTATGGAGACTGGTCATTCACGGTTTTATCTGTCGACGGTCATCGCATAGAGCAGGTACGTGCTGAGCCTGCTCAACCTATGGATAACAGATTTGCTGAACAAGCTGCAGAGCTAGCATCCCATCGTAATTCGATTTTTAACTATCGCTAAACGCTGCAGATTATGAATGTCCCAGCTCTCTTAGCAACGTATCAGCTGCGCCAACGCGAATACCTCTTGCACATTACTCGTGCCATGACATCGCGCCTTGAATTGCCCAGCCTATTAACGCTCATACTCAATAGCGCTGCTGATCTGGTAAGCTGCCAAGCTGGATTAATTGTACTTGTTCGTGATGAATCATCTCTCCCAGCAGGTGATGTACCAACTGGTGAACCTGAAATCGATACAGATCCCTTCGAAATTCGAGCTACGTATGCTATCCCTGATGAATTACTTCCAGCCTTTCAACCACTCTTAGACTTTATCCCAGCGACTACGGTTGACAACGCACAGGGAGAAAACCGAGCTGTACAGACGAAGTTGCGGCAAAGGGTTAACCTTATTGAAGAGCAGCTTGGCATGACTTTGGGAGAAGTTGTGTGGTTGCCTCTATTTTTTGAACACGAATTACTGGGCTTAATCTACCTTTTTCGCAGTGAACATGCGTTTACTGAACTAGATAGCGAATTCCTTGCTGGCTTTGCTTATCAGGCTGCAATCGCCGTGCGCAACGCAAAACTCTATCATCAATTAGAGAATGAGCGCAGCCGACTGGCAATGTTTGTAGAGAAGAGTACGAGCGGCATTATGATAATGGATGCCAATCGGCGCGTAGAGCTTATCAACCAACCGCTGGCCGAATTACTCGGCATTACTGTCAGTGAGGCCGTTGGTCAGCCTTGTCAGGCCGTACTCTCATTAGAAAATGTCACAGGAGATGATCTTTGTGACTCCGAGGATTACATAACGCTATTAACAAAAGATGATATGGTATGTGAGGGAGAAATTAATCGCCTAGGGCGCAAACAGGTTATTGTTTCACTGACTTATACGCCACTCTATGATGATGAGCAACGATTGGTTAACATCATTGCTATTGCCCAAGATATTACACGTTTTAGAGAAGAGGAAGAGACTAAAAATACCTTTACTTCTATTATCAGCCATGAACTAAAAACCCCAGTCGCTATCATTAAAGGGTATGCCCAAACATTAGCACGTCCAGATGCCGAGTGGGATAGCAGAACGGCTCGCAATGGCTTGCAAATTATTGAAGAAGAAGCAGATCGGTTAGAGTCTCTTATAAATAATCTACTTGATGTGAGCCGCATTCAAGCCAGTGGGCTAAAACTCGATTACAGCTATGTTGATATGGTTAGTTTGGTAACGAAAGTGGCTGAAGCATACCACACCCAGAGCCAACACCATCGAATTGAAATTGATCTTCCTAAAGATTTTCCTGATGCTTGGGGAGACGATGAGCGTCTGCGTCAGGTGCTTACAAACTTAATTGGGAATGCGATCAAATACTCCCCCAATGGTGGAGTTATTCGCATCGGCGGTTGGGTTGACGAAACCCCCGAGCATGTAGTTCCTGGCCTTGTTTTGTACGTTGCTGATGAAGGTATAGGCATTCCCCAAGAAGAGCTTCCCCATATTTTTGATCGATATTACCGCGTGGACAGCAGCTTACGCCGCAAAACAACGGGTGCAGGGCTAGGGCTTTTCCTCTGTAAAGCAATTATTGAGGCACATCAGGGGCAAATCTGGGCGCGATCTGAACCAAATGGTACAACCTTTTTCTTCTCGATTCCTATTTACCCAGCTAAAGAAGAGCCGACTTCATGGACGATTGTGAAGGCATGAGGTCACTATATGTCCTACCTTTGAATCTTTGTTGGGCACACATTTGCTCAATGAGTGATGTTTGAGCTACTGGGTGACACTAGGGCTTACCTGGCTATGGACCCATTTACATCGGTAATTATGCTAGATCTTGCGTTGACATTTGCGCTAGCATTCGCACTACTTTCTCTATCAAGGGTGGGCAACCACAGAGTAAACTCACTCCCCTTGTGTAAACTACTCTTGACGGTAATTCGTCCGCCATGGGCTTTGGCAATCCACTGACAAATGCTTAGACCTAAACCACTTCCACCCATTTCCCTGCTGCGTGCCTTATCCGTGCGATAGAATCTGTCGAATATCAGCTGCTGATTTTCTTCACTAATGCCTATCCCTGTATCCTGAATTTGTACCTGAACTAAGCCTTCGCTCTTTGTGAGGCTTAGGGTAATCGTACCACCTATAGGCGTATATTTGACTGCATTTTCAGCCAAATTGAGCAAAAGCTGACGGAGTCGATCCCGATCTCCCTTAACTAAGGCTTGATCCTCACTACCGATGCGCACAAGTAAACCATCTGCACCTTTGGTTCGATTCGCAATCCGTCTGGTCTGCCGGTAGATGTCGAGCAATAATGTGTCCATCTCGACGATTTCTTCGTTAAGTTTTAATCCACCGCTATCCGCCTGAGCCAATAGCAAAAGATCGCTGATCATACGACCCATTCGGTTGGCTTCATCTTCTACCTCACCCAAGGTCTCCCTCATCGTATCGCCAACAAGGCTGTCGCTGGGTTGATGATTTGTTTGAGTCATAACCCGTTGAAGCAACTCTACGTTGCCCTGAATCGTTGTCAGAGGTGTACGCAATTCGTGGCTTACGTCTGCAATCAACCGCTCTTGTGTTTTGAATAGATGTTGGATGCGATTCAGCATCTCGTTGAAGGTGGCAGCTAGTTGACCAACCTCACTCGACTGATCCGGTATGGAGAGTCGCCGCCCTAAATCTCCCATTTTGGTAATTCCGCTAGCCGTGTGGGTAATCGTTTGCAAAGGCTTAAGCGTTCTATGGGCAAGATAAGCACCAACGAGTGCGGCAATGATGAGGCTGACTAGAGAACCAAGTATGAAAAATCGGCTCATGTCTTCTAACGCATGATCAACAGTGGCGATAGATTGAACAACCTGGCCTCCTATGACTCCTGTATCAGTCTCAATAGGAAATGTGTAGACAGCTAATTGGGTATCTTGATAAGTAATTCGACCTCTATAGGTGTCGCTACCATTTCGAACAGTTTGGAGATCTTCCGACTGAATCGGTACAGGATGGTCAAATCGCTTTCGGGTGGAACGCAGGACATTACCGGTACTCAAATCGAAGAGCTGAACATCTCCAATCCCAACAAAAACTTTGGTAGTAGGAATTTCTATAAATTGTAACGTGACCTGAAAGTTGCCTTCGGTAGAACGGGGGACCAATGTGGAGAAGCTGCTTGATGGATTAAGCTGAGCGCGTATCAACTCGGTGATGATGGCTGCCTGTACCCTTGCATCCTGTTCAATCTTACTATACAGGTTTTGGGACATGGCAATATAGACGAGAAGGCTAAATAATGCCAGTGTGAAACCCAATAGAGCCGTATACCAAATCGTAAGTCTAAGCTGCAAGGTCATGTCGGCGTACCTATTGCCAGTGGGATATACTCTCTGCCATAATGAGGATTCAAAGTACCAACCGGACAGCAACCAAGACTGAATAGAAGCTGGCTTCTCTTCAATCTGTATTAGTTGTGAATGACTTGGTTGCTGAATGCTTTCTTTTTCCACATCTGAAGCATATACCCGTAGGTTAAATGTGAAATGAAAAAGGTCTAAATCGATGGTTAAGCAATTCGCAAAGCATATCCAACACCACGTACGGTCTGAATTAAGCGTGAATGATCGTTTACCTCTAGCTTGGAGCGCAAATAACGCACATAAACCTCAATAATGTTGCTTTCTCCACCAAAGTCATACTCCCAAATATGATCGTAGATAAGGTCACGAGTGAGTACTTGATTTGGGTGTCTCATAAACAATTGAAGTAGATCGAACTCTTTGGCGGTGAGATTAATCTCCTCATCTCCTCGAAAAACCTGTCGGGTACTAGGGTTCAGTGTGAGATCTTCGTACGTATACACTTCTGGCGTCACATCCATTTGATGGCGGCGAAATAGCGCACGTAAACGGGCCAAAAGCTCATCAAAGGCAAAAGGCTTGATCATATAATCATCCGCTCCGGCATCAAGCCCGGTTATCCGATCCGGCACCGAATCTCGAGCCGTCAGCATAAGGATGGGGAGGTTGGATGCATTTCGCAAACGCCGACAGACTTCAACACCATCCATACCAGGGAGCATCAGATCGAGAATAACCGCATCTGGCACTCGGTCACGTATGCTCCGTAGTGCTGATTCTCCATCCTCAACCGTTTCTACCTCATATCCTTCAAAGATCAACCCTCGTCTTAGCATATCCCGAATGCGTCGATCATCCTCTACAATAAGAATAAATTCACTCATATTAGTTGTCTATTGATTCACCTTTTTTACATCTCTACAGGTTTGTATACTCAACTCCGGCATAAGTAGAACGAATCGTGTCTACCTACTCGACGGGGTATCCTCTCTCAACTATGCCTATTTTGGCGTTCATGAGTAATTAACACCACCACCAGAGATATAAAATGTAAATTTCCGCGGAGCCTGAGTATACCATATTATAGCCCAATACCATTTCTTCTCAATATCTATACTCAGTTCCGTTTGGCAACAATCGTTTGACCTTTTTTGAAAGCCGTAGAATTCCTCCGGCTTTCAAAAAAGGTCGATGCTCTTTAATTTTATCATCCATGACGTCGCATGAAGCGATACATTCTCTCTAAGGCCTCTTGAATCTGATCCATATTGGCGGATGCATAGGCACAGCGGACATGACCCTCACCTCCATGACCAAATCCGCTACCGGGAATGACTGCTACTTTCTCTTCTTCCAGAAGCTGTTCGGCAAATTCGTGCTCAGTCATATCACTTTTAACAATACTAGGAAATGCGTAAAAGGCACCTTTAGGTTCAAAACAATCCATGCCAATTTCGTTGAATCCGCCTACAATTAGGTTGCGACGCTCATTATATTCCTGAACCATCTCTTGTACAAAGCACTCTGCGTCAGGGTTAATCAGGGCTTCCAATGCTGCATTCTGACCCGTGGTAGGGGCGGACATGATCAAGTACTGATGGATCTTTCTCATAGCACCAATTAACTCCCCTGGCCCGGCTGCGTAACCAACGCGCCAACCTGTCATTGCGTAATCTTTGCTCATCCCACCCAAATGGATAGTCCGTTTGGCCATGCCAGGAAGGGAGGCAAACATCACATGTTGATGATCGCCATAAATCAGCCGGTCATAAATTTCGTCTGAGATAACCAACAGATCATGACGCTCGGCAATTGCAGCGATCTCTAGCAAGCCCGAACGATCCATAACCGCACCTGTGGGATTGTTTGGAAAACCGATTAAGAGAGCCTTGGTTCTTGATGTGATACGAGCCTCGATCTCTTCAGGCCGAACTTGGAATTCATCCCTGGCATACGTAGGAAGGTTAACAACTGTTCCGCCTGCCAATAGCACGCTGGCTGTATAACTAACGAAGCAGGGCTGGGGAACAATCACTTCATCACCCGGATCGAGAATCGCCTGCATAATGAGCGACATGGCTTCGCTTACTCCCACAGTAATCAGGATCTCCTCTTCCGGGGCGTATGAGATGGCACCATAACGATTTGTAAGCATTTCACCGATTGCTTGGCGTAGTTCAAATAGACCGGCGTTTGAGGTATAAGCCGTATGACCCGCTTCCAAACTGGCAATCCCAGCGTCTAGAATAGGTTTGGGTGTGACGTAATCGGGTTCACCTATACCAAGGCTGATAACGTCATCCATGGTAGCTGCAATGTCGAAATAGCGACGGATGGCTGATGAAGGTACAGATTGGATGCGTTGACTAAGACGACTGTTATATGATGTAAAGTTAGGTAACGAAACAGAATGGGTGTGGTGACCGTTCTGTGAAAGAGTAGTTGATTGTGAATGGTTAGTTGATTCGTATATGGAGTAGAAAGACATTATGTTAACCTCAGCCAAAGAAAGATAAGCACTTCCTGAAGTGCAAGGATTCGCGGCGGCAACAGTGCCTACGCGGAAATTGAATGAATGAGCTGAATAATATGCCAAGCGCCATTCAATGGATGCTGGGCGATCATACTATACCAGGGAGTTTTAGGAACGAGCATTAAATAACTTGGTCATTTGGTGAGGCTACACCCGAGCGAAACGCGTAAGTTATATGCAACTCATTCCTTAGATCGCGCATTCAATAGGGCTTGACAAGGTCTATAGTAGAGCATCGTTTGCCCGAGAACCTAGGTTTTACTTGTGAATGAATTCGGGTAAGAGGAGCACCCTATATACTTTGCCAGAAGAGTCTTGTCTCGACTCTTGACCTATCTTGTCTTGGTAAGTTCCGAGAAGGGAGGACAGAACTTTTCTGGCCATCTATATTACAGGGTGAAAGACTGACTGGAGGAGCCGATTGTAGTCTATGTGCCAATCACAACATAGGCTACCGGCCAGGCGCACACGCCAAGCCGCCAACGCTAAAATTATTCAACATGTCACTACTGTAACTGCGGAGACTTTTTATGCCACTCTGTACTCTGTTCGTGTGCATAGGCTACCCGTAGTATGGTTTCTTCTCCCAAATGGGGACCGATGAGCTGTAAACCAATTGGAAGCATATTTTCATCGAAGCCGCAGGGAACGCTAATTCCGCAGATGCCGGCTAAGTTTAAGCTGACTGTATAGATATCGGATAAAAAGATTGCGAGCGGGTCATTACTCTTTTCGCCAATTTTGAAGGCAGTCGTTGGCGTTACCGGGCTAGCGATGACATCTACCTGCTTAAATGCTTCTTCAAAATCTTGTTTGACCAAGGTGCGTACCTGCTGTGCCTTAAGATAATAGGCATCATAGTAGCCTGCACTCAGGGCATAGGTCCCAAGCATGATCCGCCGTTTTACTTCTGCTCCAAAGCCTTGCCCTCGTGACTGACGGAAGTTGTCAAACATTCCATCAGCTCCAGCGCTATAACCAAACCGTACACCATCATATCGACTTAGATTTGCACTTGCCTCTGCCGGGGCAATGATATAATAAGCTGGCAGCGCCTTCTCGTAGTTTGGCATGGTAATTGAATGGACTGAAGCACCGAGTGATTCCAAATGCTCTAGGGCTTTCCGAATCGCTGCTGCAATCTCCGGCTGTAGTCCTGGTCCAAAATACTCCTCCGGAATGCCAATACGCAATCCCAAAATATCTCCATTAAGTGAAGTAGCATAGTCAGGTACGGCATTCTTAACACTTGTACTGTCCCGCTGATCATGGCCTGCAACAACTTGCAGAAGCAAGGCTGCATCCCGTACACTCTTCGTAATCGGCCCAATCTGATCCAGGCTGCTTCCATAGGCTACTAGGCCATAACGACTCACTCGCCCATAAGAAGGCTTTAGACCCACTACACCACAAAATGCCCCCGGCTGCCGAACGCTTCCACCCGTATCTGTTCCCAGTGCACCAAGCGCCTCATGAGCCGCAACCGCCGCCGCAGGACCACCGCTACTTCCACCAGGTACTCGCGTCAGATCCCACGGGTTATGGGTGGTAAAGTAGCCACTATTCTCTGTACTGGAGCCCATGGCAAACTCATCTGTATTGGCTTTCCCCACCATAACCATCCCTGCTTGGTTTAATCGTTCAACCACAGTGGCTGTGTAAGGGGGCATGTAATTTTCTAAAATTTTGCTTCCACAAGTAGTCTGAACACCTGCCGTAGCCAGAACATCTTTAATGGCCAAAGGAATGCCAAGCAATGGCGCATCTTCACCTTTTGCTCGTCTTTGATCAGCTTGCGTCGCTTGCGCCAAAGCCAGCTCTGGCGTTACTGTAATATAGGCTCGAATAGTCGGGTCGATGGCTTCAATTCGGTCGAGAATCGAATGGGTCAATTCAATGGAAGAGAAGTCGCCCGCTCGCAGGCCACTGATGGCTTCATCTATTGTCAATTCGTATAGTTGTTTGGTCACTATTCTGCTTGCTTTCTATTCTTCAAAAACGGCCCGTACACGAAAATAGCCGTCGCTGCTATCAGGCGCGTTCTTTAAAGCCAGTGGGTTTTCTAAGCAGGCCTCAGGTTCATCATCACGCATTACATTTTCCAATCCGAGGACAAAAGGCGTTGGCGCGATGCTGCTGGTATCGACCTCTTGCAGCATTTCTGCGTAATCAAGTATCTGTGAGAGCTGTTCGGTAAATTGGGCAACCTCTTCATTTGTTAACTGCAACTTGGCTAATTCGGCCACATGTCGTACTTCTTCCTGACTAAGTGACATAGCGATTCCTCTGCTTTTGAATATGCGCTGGCGGTATATTTCCGCCAGAAAAAAAATCTTGTTCCGACTCTTGAGCAATTCACTCTGAGGTATTTTAAAAAGGAGGGAACAACTCTTCAAACCATCTACAAAAAATAAAAAACGCCGTGGAGCACTCCACGGCGTCACTACCGTACTTGGTAGGTAAAGTTCCCGTGGAGTTGAGACGTGCCACGGTACGCTCATTCGTCACCTAGGCACGCGAATCGCCATTGCATCCGCCGCGGATGACAGATTCGAACAATTCAATGCCATGGTTGCGAAAGTAGACATTTCTTTACCTAAACTCAACTCCATTTGGAAACCGTAGTTGGAGCAGTCGGGTACGGATTAGAAGACTGCGGCTTCAAAACGGCCGCAGTATAGTAACAAATATTCTATATCATGCGCATGGATTTTTTACTCTCTTATCGAAAATAAGTATAGCGGGCGAGCGTTGATTTTGTCAAACAGAATCTTGGTGCAATAACACCTTGGGAATTCGGCATTACAAACTCGTATTGTTATAATTTATTTGGACTGAATCTAATCAGGCTGAAGTAGTGGCCTGCATTTCAACCATATGGATTCTTAAAAATTGGCTGTAGATGTTGATACTGTGTTGAATTGATCAACCAACGGTTTTTCAAAGGTACTATACTGTGGTCGATTTCAAAACAGGTGTTTGCCAATGAGCAAACCGTACAAAATTTGGTAATACATCGATTGTTCAGAATTTATAGGGTATTGCCAATACAAAATGGATAGGTAACCGTGGACCGCCGAAAGCTCCGAAAAGCCTGGGATACATTACGACTGATGCCCATGCCAGCCATTGAATCAGATCGACTTGTTGATCTGCACAATGATCTAACCCATTACGATATGATGATTGCTCACGAGGTTACTGAATTTATCAATGGTGAGCCAGTTAACCTCCGCCACTTAGTTGTGGATACAGAGCTAGAAGATGGAATGCGTTCCTTTAGACCCCAAGCACCTCAGGAGGTGGAATGCCGGCGTGAAATGTTGAAATATAAGCGCCAAATTGATGCGGTTGTGAGAGAATTACGCAAGTTATGTATGGATGATAGAAACTTAGACGCTCTTTAGACGATTCCTATTCGTCCCTTTGACGATTTGACTTCAATTTTAAACGATGCTAGACTCGACCTATCAGTCAAAATTAGGCTGCCTCAGTTCTACCCTATAACCCCAAGCCTGCTTGGTTGACCTTCCCCAACCCTAGGGCAGGCGTGCAATTATCAAAGCCCCTCTTATGAGGGGCCTTTTGTATTCTTCAACTTTGCTATCCTCAGCAGTTACTTGGTAGATTGCTTTTTCGAACTTCGTGATAGTCCGGCAAGTTGTCTAACTGTTTGGCGAGCACCCGCCATATATCCGCTTGTTTTTGCCACTGGCTCTACGATGTTGCTACCAATAAACGAGGCCGTCCCCTTTACTGTCTGAACCGTCTCCCTTGTCTCTTCGATAATAGGCTTAATCTCTGTCTGTAACGTGTTAACCAATCGCCAAATCTGCCAGATGAGGACAGCGATCAAAATACCAATCAGGATGCTTTGAATGGCGATAATGATGATAGCAATGTCGCGAATCGTTGCGGTAATCAAGAGCTACCCATCCTCCTTAGTTGTATGCACGTAGATTCTGAACACCAATCAACAGCAACCAAGAGCCGATAGTGCCTTCAATGACCCGAAGCTGGCCAATCTCGAACAAGCTTACCTGAGTAAACAGCCCCAGCAATTGACCGATATAGAAACCAATGGCCGCCGTAACCAAATAGAGAAACAGATCCCCAACAGTGCGACCACCCCACAGATGATATAAACTAGCATAAACAATAGAGAGTAGACCACCGATAACCACGCTTGGGGCCAACCAACTGAGCAAAGAAAATGAGTTCATTTGGTAATGATACCACCTCCCAAACATATCTCGCCGTTGTAAAATATGGCACCTTGGCCTGGTGAAATACCGTAAAGTGGCTCATCGAAAATCGCTTCAACGTTGCCACTACTGTCCGGATATATTTGAGCAGATACAGGTCTGGCTTTGTAGCGAATTTTGCACTCAACCCGTGCACCCTGCGCTGCTGGGCTATCTCCTGTCCAGTTAACTTGGCTAGCCGTCAGGCGATGCTGCCCTAGCTCACTTTTATCTCCTACAACCAAAGCATTGCGCTCCGTATCCAATTCAAGAACATATCGAGGCGTTCCCGTTCCCTTAATGCCCAACCCCTTACGCTGACCGATGGTATAGTTGGGTAGCCCCTCATGTGTTCCCAACAGGGTTCCATGGCGGTCGACAATCGGTCCTGTCTTCATGGATTCAGTCGCCCAATCTCGTAGAAAGCGCCGATAATCATCATCTGCCACAAAGCAGAGATCCATAGAATCATGCTTACTGGCAATGGGTAAGTTGCGCTCGGCCGCAATTTTGCGGATCTCTGACTTCAGGTAGTCACCAACAGGAAATAGAACGTCCCTTAGTTCCGCTTGGCCCATAACACTTAAGACATAGCTCTGATCTTTTCTGTCATCAACGGCCTTCAGAAGCTGGACCTTTCCATCCTCTAGCGTACGGACCCTGGCATGGTGACCTGTTACAAGGTAGTCGGCCCCCAGCCGTCGTGCGTAATTGAGCAAATAATCGAAGCGAATGTGGCGGTTACAGGCAAGACACGGGTTGGGTGTCAGTCCCTCTTTATAGCCATCGATAAAGAAGTCAACCACGTTCTGCTTAAATGGTTGTTCCACATTAATCAGGTAGAAGGGAATGCCTAGGCTATCGGCTACCTGTCTAGCATCTGTCACACTTTCCACGCTGCAACACTTATTAGTGGATCCTTCGCCTTCACTGATCTCAGCCCAAAGGCGCATCATCACGCCAATACAGTGATAGCCGCGCTCAACCATAAGCGTAGCCGCTACAGAACTATCCACACCACCACTCATGGCGATGACCACTGTGGTCTCTTCTGGTGATTTCAAATGCTTTGCCGTCATGAATATATTTTACCACATATTTGTCGGTGGGTCGGTAATTGTTGGAGCCATAGCGGACGCTACAATCCCTGAGGATGACCAGATAAGTGTTGTCCTTCCATTACGGAATTATCCAGAACAGATTGGACAAGATTCGGGACGAGAGTTTTCTTGCGAAAATTATTGCTGAACCTGAAAATGAGATGGCGTCTCATTTAGGCGAGAATATCAGAACAGAATAAACAATCAACTCACTCAACTGCTGTGCCGCCCCCAAACAATCACCTGTATACCCACCAATTTGGCGCAATAAAAAGCGTTTGAAGCAAAATCGGAAGAGTAGAAGCGTAACCAGTAAGGCCACAAAGCTAGGCAAGGATAAGAGACTCAGAATAGGCAGGATGGAGATGCTCAAAATGAAGAGGTCGGCCATTGACTGATTGTTGCTGAAAGACTGGCTCTTGCTCTGATTGGAGTCAGATACATAAGGCATGTCAAAGGTGAAGGTAATGGCTACAGCACGTGAAAGAGGATAGGCGACTAAGAGGGCAGGCCAAATCGGGGATAGTTCGGAGAGGAGCAGAAACTTGCCACCGAGTGCCATCACGATGGCAACCGCACCATAGGTCCCAAGGCGACTATCTTTCATAATGGCCAGCTTTTTTTCAGCAGTAAAGCCCCCACCGAATGCGTCAGCTAGGTCTGCTAAGCCATCCTCATGCAAGGCACCAGTCAACAAAAGACCAACCAATATGGCCAGCCAAATGCTGATGGTAGTGGAGAAGATGCTTTGGGCCGCAAACAATGTAAGGACCACCAAGCCACCGAGCAACCAGCCAACCAAGCCAATGTAACGGCTGGCCCGTTGTTGTCTTTCAGGACTATACTCAACCCAGGCTGACATAGGGATTCGGCTAAAGAAGCCTAGTGCCAAGAAAAAGAGGTTGATCTGCTCTTTCAATAGTCATCCTAACCTAGCAAAGCCAGCTGCAAAGGTAAGTACCAAGATAGGTACGAAGGGTTGAAGCTCTCAAGGAATACGAAGAAGAAACTTATGTGAAGGAGACGAATTTGGACGGGCATCACCTCTTTCTTGCCGTGAATATGGAACGGGAGAGGTCGTAGTGGTGTTGAATCTGGGCTACCGTGTACTGATGATCTTTCCCCACGGGACAAGCTAATCTGGAGAGACAGCGATCAACGCAGGGAGATGCGTCGGCTCGGCGGTGGTTGTAACAGCTCTCTATGTTGAATGGTTGATTCCACTGGACTGCTCTCACTGGACAAGTGGTAATACAGGGTTTGTCTTGACATGATTCGCAAGGATGTTGTGCATTATGTGGCTCAGCAAGTGGCACAGTTGGCGATACATCAGCCGCCGTCAAAAAAGCCGCCCGATAAGCAAACCATAGACCATAGATGGGATTGATGCCCAAGCCAAGAGGTGAAGGATAACTCCATCCCGCTAATTCACCCAAGCGGATTAGGGAAAGCGGGATAGAGCCAGGGTACAAAAAATGAGTTTGGGCATCATCCAAATAATCTTGAATAAATTGGCAAGCAAATCGTTGCGAGAAGTCATCCACAGGATCCTTGCTAGCGGTATCATCCTGCTTGAGTGAGCGCCATAGTTGCCTCCCTCCGTGGCCGAGGAGAATCAACCGTGGGTAGTCATCTATAGAGAGCTTTGCATCAAGCAAAACCTGTTGCAGAGCACGAGGCAAGCTATGACAATCAAAGACAGCGAAGAGATTTAACCCATGAGCCGCCAGGAAATGAATCCCGTCAGATAGCTTTTTCATCGTGTAGGAAAGTATAAAAATCAACCCTGAAACATGGACAAATTCTGGCTGCTCACTCAGTGGTCGCTCCGACCTAGCTGACGGCTGATTAGCTGAAAGCTTCTTAAGGAGTGAACTCCAGCTTCTCCGTAGTCACTTCTTCCAAGAATGCTTCATCCACAACGGCTCCATTTCCAGGGCCAGTTGGGACGGTGAGCGTACTGTCGTCGTTGAGGGTAAACGGGTTGGTGACGATGTCTTGGGCATAGTAGCGGTCGTTGGCGCTAATGTCACCCGGTAAGCTAAAGTTGGGTAGGCTGGCCAGAGCCACATTCCCTACCCGACCGATGCCTGTTTCCAACATGCCGCCATGCCAAACTGGCCAGCCAGCTGCTTGGCACATATCGTGAATTTTGATGGAATCCACAAAGCCACCAATGCGAGAAGGCTTGATATTGATGATATCGCAGGCATCCATCTCAATGGCCCAGCGACAGTGATCCGGTGAGACAATGCTCTCATCCAGACAAAGGGGCGCATTGATCTGCTGATTCAGCTTGGCGTGGTCGAAGATGTCATCATGGGGCAGAGGCTGTTCAATCAGGAGAAGATTGAACTCGTCTAGTTGGGCCAAGTGGGTCGCGTCTTCAAGCGTGTAGATGCTGTTTGCGTCCACTTGCAGCTTGAGGTCCGGCCAGTTCGTACGAATGGCACGGGTTGGCTCAATGTCCCACCCAGGCTTAATTTTGAGCTTGATACGTTGGTAGCCGTCGTCGATGTAGTCGCCCACAACTTTGATTAGCGTGTCGATATCTGGCTGGATTCCTACGCTAACACCCACTTCTACTTTATCCCGAGTGCCTCCCAACATGCTGGCCAAGCTGACACCTTTCATACGGGCAAAGAGGTCCCACGCTGCGAACTCCAAGCCAGATTTGGCCATGCGGTTGCCGCGTACCTTGGCATAAACTTCTGGCACATCTTCTGGGCCACTGAGATCAGCCTCAAGCAGCATGGGGATCAGATAATCCCGCATTACTACCCAACAAGTAGCGGTACATTCTTCACTGTAAAAGGGATGAGTTCCTACGGCTGTTTCTCCCCAACCTGTAACACCATCGGCATCAATTCGTACAATAATGGGGTATCGCCCCAACTCACGCCAGCCGCTGGTTTCAAAAGGAGAGACATAAGGCAGATGGATGGTGCGGAGTTCAATGCGTTCAATTTTCATGGTGTGTCCTTAAGGTTTTCGCTCATCAGCCGGAAGTGTGCAAGTGGGTACCTACCAAAACTAATGGGCGTCGGTCGCGCACACTTTGCACAGATGAGCCAAGATTTTATTGGTTATTTGTCGTCAAAATGTAGTGATGTCCTCTGTCTTGGATAGGGACACAATCTACGATGGAATATCCCGCATCAAAGCTCTGTACCAACACGTCGCGGAAGTAGAGACGCCAAGTGAGAGAGAGTTCTGGCTCACTGTTGCGAATTCTACTGATGTCGCTAGGCAAGGGAAGCGCAATGGGTCTACCATTCAACGCTGGTTGCTCACCCGCCGGTTTACGAAAGTCGTCGCCATAGGATTCAGTCGGCAAGATCTGCAAATCGCTAAAGGACCATTCTCGCTCTCTAGGTTTGCCTTGGGCAGCTTCTACCACTCGCTGGCTATTGAGCATCCAGTCCACCTGACAGCGGTCACTGGGTGTGCCGCGGTTAAGCCCATCCCGCATCTCGCCATAGTAGTTGGTATAGTAAGTGTTGCAAACAGCACCGAGACGATGGATATTGAAGATACCATTGGCCACAAAAAGTGGATCGTACGTCCAGGTGATTCGGTTGGTTAGTCCCTGCTCTAGCACGTGTTCGCGTTGGGCAAATTTGAGCATCCGCCCAATACCTTTGCCTTGCCACTCCGGCAACACCCCGGCCATGTGGCTACAGACCTTCAACGAATTGGGCTGCCCTGGTTTGAGCTTGGCTGGATCGTCAATCCCTAGCCACCAAATCGCAACACCGACCATTCGGCCCGTTTCGATTGGTCCATCATCTGCATATGCCCCCAATAGCCCACCGCCATTGGTGGCTATGGTAATGCTGACATGGGTAGGTACCAGATCATCCTCTGGACTGTCCCAAACGATACGCTGAAGTGCCTGAAAATGAACGGCTCCTTCACTATCTTTGAGTAGCTTTACTGTAATCGTCATGAGTATATCGTTGAGTGATGCGTGATGAGTGATTCGTGTTGACTGACTAGACCTGATGGTCTTACTGCACAATATGAACAGGCATCCCCAAGTAAGATGCGTTATAGAGGACTTCCGCATCTGCGTCGTTAAGCATGGCACAGCCGAATGTTGCGGGTTTGCCAATCAGTTCCGACCAGATCTTTTCACCCGTCTGCCAGCGAATAGGAAGACCGTGGATACCGTTTTCATACGAGCCTACATCATAAATGCCTAACCAGTATGGCATATCCATTTGATGCGCGCCACTCTGGGCCATGTCGATCTTTGTTTTAACATGAAACGTGCCAATTCGGGTGGTCCACTGACCATAACCGGTGCTGCATCGCCACGCATGGGCTATATAGTCCCCACGGAATAGCCAGCACTCTTGGCGGCTAATGCTAACGACAAATCGACTGCCGGAAGAGGGTGTTGGTGGTGTTCGCTGCGGATTTGAAGGAGGACCAAAGGGGATGCGTAATTCTAATCCTAAATAAACTATTTCGGTGTTGGGCAAGCCATTGTATTCAATAAGGGCCATGGGCGTTGTGTTGAAGAAAGAGGAAATCTGTCCTAAAGTATCCCCAGCTTTGACAGTATAGTAGAAGAAACCGCGTCGAGCGGATTGAAGCAATTGCCCAGATGCAGACTTCGCCTCTTCCTGATTTGCTTCTTCCTGAACCACTTCATTCTGTCCTGTTTCGGTTTCAGTGGCATCTGGTGTTTGGCTGTTTTCATCGTCAGACGTTGCCTGCTCTTCTAGGGAAGATGAGTCCAGGACTGTAGGCGTTTGCAGTGGGGATGCGGGTAGGGTAGATGTTTGTGGAACCGGTGTAGGCGGAATGAGCAAACGCTGACCAACGAAAATTGTATCTGGGTTGGCAATTCCATTTGCCTTCATCAAATCAACGGTCGATAGTCCGTATGCTTGAGCAATCATGCTGAGATTGTCGCCGGGCAATATTTCGTGTAAAAGGGATTCAGGTTGCTCACTACTCTCCTCACTGGCTACTTCCTCTTGGCTTTGCTGCCTCTCGACCAACTGAGTGAGTGCAGAAGTCTCCTTTCGGGTAGCTGGTAGAATCAGCTGTTGGCCTGTTTGCAATGACAAGGCAGCATTTTTTTGCAACTGATTGATGGCGATGAGTGCATCTAAGTCAACGCCGGCCCGCAGTGCAATTCGGTTCAGTGTATCACCGCTACTTACTGTATAGCTTTGGTTGAGGGACGTAGTCAGATTCACTTGTTCAAAGAGTAGCTTGGGGGCTACGGCCAGGTTGCTGATTGCCACGGGACTACTGGTAACCAAAAGCGTGTTGGTTATCACTAGCTCATTGGATGCAGTGATTTGCTGTATGAACGTGATCCCAACTGTGGTGATAATCTCCGGAGAGGTAACCGTTGGGCTGGGCGTCTCTATCTCAACTGGTGGTTCCTGATTGGATGACACTGGTAATAGTAGGGCCTGACCCGAATAGATAGCATCGGGGTCGCTGATTCCATTCAGATCCATGATCTCTGTCATCTCAAAGCCCAGCTCTTCCGCAATTTCACTTAATGTTTCGCCTCGTTTGACTGTATGAAGAATCGCTGGCAGAAGCGGCTCCTGACTAAAGAGCAGCTCTGCTTCCACTGTGGCTGTCAATGGGGTTGCTGCAGGTGGCGTATCTGTGACGGAAGTAGCCGTGATTGAACTTGTTGCGTTCGGCGCGCTCACTGCATCCGTATTTACTGTATCCGAGATATCGTTCATTTCGTCTGGACCGGGCGTGGCCACAAGCAGTGGCAGTAGGAGCTGTTGCCCAATATAGATCTCATCGGGATCGCTGAGCCCGTTGACTTCTAGAACTTCACGCTGGTAGAAGCCATAGGCATTGGCAATTTCACTGAGCGTTTCTCCTGCTCGGACAATATGCAATGTCGGTTCTGCCGTTGTTGGACTTGCTACTGTTGGCTCTGACCTAGAAGAGAGGCGCAACTCCTGGCCTACATAAATATAGTCAACAAATTGAAGATTGTTGAGCGCTTTGAGTTCGTCTATGTCGAGTTCATAGGTTTCGGCAATCTGGCTGAGGGTTTCGCCCTGCTGTACAACATGAACTGGCGGAGAGACCGGCGTAGTCTGAGCTACCACAGTGCGGTTGTTTTGCAAAGTGGAATTTTCCACAACCCTTACTGGAGCATTCAGTACTCGATTGTCAAGCGGAGCTGAAAATAAGGGAGCCGAAAACAATGCAAGTTTGTTGGCGCACAACCCCCAAAGCAAGACGAAGAGCAAAAGGACGCTAGAGCGAAAAACAGAAGAAATTCGTATCCGACGGTACGGGGTGCATTGTCTAAACATAATCATCGAGCGTACCGCGTTTGGGTGTCCTTGTCAAATAGCGCCCGAAGGTAGGCGTATCCGCTTTGGGAGCGCAAGAGTGTGTACTGTTTGAGCATGGTTTGGCATGTGAATCATTGTCTGAATAGGTTGACGCACCCAGCTAATGCAACATCCTCTCCGAAACGAAGATGCTTCCCAGAAGGTCTGGCTATAAAACGCTTCCTATTTTTCATTTTGTCAATTGTGATTTTGTTGCTTCTCATTTCCTCTCGATTGTGCTATGATTTATCTATGAACCGATTCAACTTTCTATCCATAAACAAACAATCTAAGCGGAAGCGAATGCTCACTTTTTCAGAAAAGATCAGCACTGTTATCCGTCTTTTAAGTCTTGTCTCGTTATTCCTTGGTCTGGGGATACTTTCAATTGAAGCCGCACAAGCCAACGTATCGCTAGGTCCAGACGCTCAGTCTGATGCGCAGTCGGTGGTCTATGTACTTACCTTTGAGGGAGCTGTTACGCCGGTTTTACGCCAGTATGTGGCTCAGAATATCGCCGAAGCCTCCGCAGAGGACAATATTGAAGCCATCATTCTTCAACTAGATACACCTGGTGGTAGCGTCGATGTAACCAAATCGATAAATCAGGATATTCTAGCCTCTCCGGTACCAATTGTTGTGTATGTTGCTCCAGTAGGTGCCCATGCTGGAAGTGCCGGGACCTTTATCACGCTTGCTGGCCATGTGGCGGCCATGGCTCCTGGAAGTAGTATCGGGGCAGCCAGCCCTGTTAGTGCAGGCGGTGAAGATATCGGTGAGACGATGGAAGCTAAAGTGGAAAATATTCTCAGTGCTGACATCGAAAACTTAGCCTCAAGGCGTGGTGAGAAGGCAACGGAATGGGCCATTGCGGCCGTTCGTGATGCTGAAGCGGCTACGGCAGAAAAAGCCTTGGAATTGGGTGTAATTGATCTGATCGCAGCTGACCTGACCGAGCTACTGGAACAGATTGATGGTTTTGAAGCGGAGGTTCGCGGTCGTCCTTACGTTTTGGAGACCGCTGATGCCTTTGTCGTGACCAAAGATTTGAGTTCGATTCAGCAATTTTTGAATACCCTTGCCAACCCCTCGATTGCTTCATTACTGCTTTCTCTAGGAACGCTAGGACTGCTGCTGGAGATTCGTACTCCGGGAATTGGCGTACCAGGAATTGCTGGAGCAATTTGTCTGCTTCTTGCCCTGTATGCTTTGGGCCAAATGGAGGCTAACTTTGCTGGCTTGGCACTTATCTTCTTGGCCGTCATTCTCTTTGCCGCAGAAGCACTCACTCCCACCTTTGGCGTGCTCGCTGCGGGTGGGATTGCAGCCTTTGTCTTTGGCGCGTTTCTGCTCTTTGATTCCCAAGGTGTAGCAGTACCCTGGCCGACTGTTATCATACTGGCAGTTATCCTTGGTGGCTTCTCCTTCTTTGCTGGTGCTATGGGATTAGCAGCCCAAAACCGCCCTGCCCTAACTGGTATGGAGAGCCTTGTGGGTCAACGAGCTAAGGTCAAAGCTGCTTTTGAGGCTGGGCAGGAAGGCAGTGTCTTTGTGGCTGGCGAATGGTGGAATGCTCAACTTGAGAGTGGGATGACCGAGCCAGGTGATCGTGTGGAGATTGTGGATCGCCAGGGGTATACGTTGGTTGTGAAGAAGAGTGACAACTCGTAAATGGAAAATACTTGGCGCAAATACTTAACTGATTACAATGAAGGGCTGGGTTTGGTCTACGAGCGCTTTGTGCTTAACGACTTTCTGGATGATTTGCGCCGGCATCACGGCATTCGATCTGTACTAGAAGCACCACTCTATGGCATGGCAGGCGTCAGCGGCATCAACGACGTCATCTTTGCCCAAAATGGCGTAGACGTAACAATGGTCGACGACAATCCAGAGCGGCTGACTGGTGTTCAGCGCATCTGGCGTGAAGACCTAAAGTTAAACGCTGACTTCATCCAGATTCAACCAGATCAGTGGCATGAGCTTCCTTTTGCTGATAACCAGTTTGACCTGACGTGGGAGTGGGCTGGTCTCTGGTACATTCAAGATCCCGAAAATTTACTGCGCGAACTAGTCCGTACCAGCCGCAATTTGGTCTTTGTGGCCATGCCCAACAACATTCAAGTGGGCTACTGGATGCGCAAACTGGTTATTGATCGGGATTTCTTCAGGCATCATGATGAAGGGTGGACCAACATAGGTCGCATTCGCGGCATTCTTGAAGAAGCAGGCGTAGAGATTATCGAGCAGGGCGTTCTGGATGTACCCCCTTGGCCCGATACAGTCATGCCCGCCAATGAGGTGCTTAAACGGCTAGGGATCCGCAGCCACAAGCTAGAAGAGCAGTTTACCGGTGAGGGCTGGCACTGGAGCACCATGGCCTATTATATGGGCCAGGAACCCGATCTACGGGAACGAGTGATGAAGTATGCCTGGCTGGATCATGCACCACTGCCCTGGCAGATTAAGTCGGTGTGGGCGCATCATCGGTATCTGTTGGGGAGGGTTAAGAGTTAGGTATGCTGAAGAAAATATACATTGATAATTACAAAAGCTGTGTCAATTTTGAGATTGAGTTTAATTCTCTCAACCTGCTGATGGGGGAGAACGGGACAGGAAAGTCCGCGGTGTTTGAGGTCTTGCGCCAGATTCAGATGTTCTTATCTGGATCTAGTTTGGTTACCGAATGTTTTCCTACTGCTACTTTAACGCGCTGGCAATCTTCCGATGTGCAGAGTATAGAATTAGCCGTTGAAGGAAATGGTGGCTTATACAGATATGAACTGGCGATAGAACATGAACGCTACCGCAATTTGGCACGCGTTAAACACGAACGACTTTGGTTTGATGACAAGCCATTATTTAGGTTTGAGATTGAAGCCGATATATCCACAGTTCAAATGTATCGTGACGATCACTCAGAAGGATCTAAATACTCCTTTGACTGGGCGCGCTCGGCACTATCTTCGATACCTGAAAGTAATGATAATGAGAAATTATCCTGGTTTCGAAGGCGCCTTAACAATATAATTGTTGTACAGATAATACCATTGCTAATGCAGGCAGAAAGTAAAAGCCAAATGGAACTACTTGCTCCTGACGCAAGTAACTTTGCATCTTGGTATAGACATGTTTCTCGAGATCAGATACTCATCGGCGATCTTCGTCAGGATTTAAGTGAAATTTTTGATAACTTCCGCGGTTTTCAGCTAAAACAGGCTGGTGATGCAGAAATACTTAATTCACATTTTGTGAAGGATAATCAATCAGCAACTTATCGGTTTGACGAGTTTTCGGAAGGTCAACGTGTGCTAGTTTGTTTATACACAATTATATATTTTGCTAAAAAGATTTATCATAATAAGGATTATACTGTATGTATTGATGAACCAGATAATTTTGTTGCTTTGCCTGAAATTCAGCCCTGGCTTCTTAGCCTAGAAGACCTATGCGATGATGACCAATTGCAAGCACTGCTTATCTCTCATCATCCTGAACTTATTGATTATCTTGTACCGTCACGGGCAACTATTTGGTTTTCAAGAGAAGATGATTTTTCGCCAACTCGGATAAAACCCATTCTTGAACACGATGAACTTGGTATTTCCGCATCTGAATTAGTTGCACGGGGTTGGATAGATGGCTAGGTGTAAAGAACGAATTACCTTAATATGTGAAGACAAACAACAGAGTGTCTTTATCCGGGAATATCTTAGGTGCTGTGGATTTGATATAAATCCGAATAAAATGACCATTGACATTTGCCCTCAAGGAAAGGGTTCTGGCGAGCAATATGTACGAGAGAAATTTGTCGCAGAAGTTAGAACCTTTCGGCAAAAAGCTGCTCATACAAATTCGGTGCTTATTTTTGCGATTGACGCCGATACGAAAGGAGTTCAGGCTCGCTTCAATGAACTGGGGAATCTCCTTAACGAAGCTCACATGCCTGAACGCGGCCAAAGTGAGAAGATTGCCATTTTTGTACCCAAGCGCAATATCGAGACATGGATCGCCTACGCTCAGGGGACAAAAGTAAATGAGACCGATGTCTATCAAAAATTAGACAGAGAACGAGAGTGTAAACCAGCAGTTAAGCATTTAAAGGATAATATCTGTTCGAAACCTCTACCCGAAAATGCGCCATCATCCCTCTTCACTGCATGTGAAGAACTAAACCGTCTTCTCTAAAAATATATAAACAATGGAGGAAAATTATGAAAACAAGAGCCGCCGTCGCTTGGGAAGCTGGAAAGCCCCTGGATGTAACCGAAGTTGATTTGGAAGGTCCCAAAGAGGGCGAAGTCCTGATTCAGATCAAGGCCACGGGTGTCTGCCATACGGATGCCTTTACCCTCTCTGGTGATGATCCAGAAGGTGTCTTCCCCTGTATTCTGGGGCACGAAGGCGGGGGCGTTGTGCAAGAAGTTGGCTCAGGTGTCACTTCTGTCCAACCCGGCGACCACGTAATTCCCCTATACACGGCTGAATGTGGTAAATGTAAGTTCTGTAAGTCGGGCAAAACCAACCTCTGCTCGTCTGTTCGCACTACCCAAGGTCAGGGTCTCATGCCCGATGGCACCAGCCGATTCTCTAAAGATGGCAAACCCATCTATCACTTTATGGGTACGTCTACCTTCTCTGAATACACGGTTCTGCCGGAAGTCTCTGTTGCCAAGATCGGTAAAGATGCACCGCTGGAGAAGGTTTGTCTGCTGGGTTGTGGGATCACCACCGGTATCGGTGCCGTGCTGAATACCGCTAAGGTCGAAGAAGGTTCCAGCGTCGCTGTCTTTGGCTTGGGTGGCGTGGGCCTAAGCGTAATTCAGGGTGCTCGCATGGCCAAGGCCGAGCGCATCATCGCCGTTGATCTAAACCCAGACAAAGAAGAGTTTGCCCAGCAGATGGGGGCAACTGACTTCGTCAACCCCAAAGACCACAGCGCACCGATTCAGGATGTCATTGTCGATATGACCGACGGCGGCGTGGATTACTCATTTGAGGCCATTGGCAACGTGAATACCATGCGAGCTGCTCTCGAATGCTGCCATAAGGGCTGGGGTGAATCGACCATCATCGGCGTAGCTGGCTCAGGCCAGGAGATCTCGACCCGCCCCTTCCAGTTAGTGACAGGGCGTGTCTGGCGCGGCACAGCTTTTGGTGGCGTTAAAGGCCGAAGCCAATTGGCTGGTTACGTTGACAACTACATGAGTGGCGACATCCAAATTGATGAGATGATTACCCACACTATGGGATTGGAAGATATCAACAAAGCCTTCGATCTCATGCATGATGGCGAGAGTATTCGGTCGGTGATTATCTATTAATGATTCGTAATGCGTGATTCTTAACTCGTAACTTGTATATCAAGTACGCAGATTGAATCAGCTATGAATTACGCATTACCCATTACGGATTACGTACTCATATGACAACAACATCCCTAACTCTCCAATCTCGAACCAAATCCTTCGGCGGCTGGGTCGAAGTGTACAGCCATGATTCGGATGCCTGTGGCTGCCCCATGACCTTTGCTGTCTACAAACCACCTCAGATCGAAGACGCTCCGGTTCCGGTCTTGACTTGGCTTTCCGGGCTGACTTGTACTCATGAGAATTTTATCACCAAGGCGGGCGCGCAACAGTTTGCCGCTGACAAAGGGCTACTGCTTGTGGTGCCAGATACAAGCCCGCGTGGTGTAGGAATCGAAGGCGAAGATGATGCCTATGATTTTGGATCAGGCGCAGGCTTCTATCTCAATGCTACTGAATCGCCCTGGTCTACAAATTACAATATGTATGACTACATCGTCAGCGAACTTCCTGCTGCAATCTCAGCCAACTTTTCCATTCAACCTGAATGCGAAAGCATCTTCGGCCATTCTATGGGGGGACATGGTGCGCTGACTATTGCACTGAAAAATCCGGGACGTTATCGTTCTGTCTCGGCCTTTGCACCCATTTGTGCTCCGACCCAATGTCCATGGGGGCATAAAGCATTCTCTGGGTATCTGGGCGATGACCAAGAGAGCTGGCTTCAGTATGACGCCAACCACCTGATCCAACAGAATGCTGAACGTCTGCCCATGTTGATCGATCAGGGTGCAGACGACGGCTTTTTGGCCGAACAGCTTCACTTTGAGACATTCAAAGAGACCTGCTCAACCATTGGGTATCCGGTGACGGCACGTCTGCAACCCGATTATGACCACTCGTATTACTTTATTGCTTCCTTTATGGAAGAGCATGTAGCTCATCATGCTGCGGCGTTGAATGGTGGATAGTGGCTGGTGATAGTCAATGACAATGAGTTAGTGAAGACTGCGATGCAGGGTGGCGTAAATTTAGGGCTTTCCTGCCAAAGAAATCACCGCGGGTTGCAGTTGGAACGGCTTCACCTGACGACAATTGGGTGGATAGTCTAACCTATCCACCTAGCCAAGGGGCATGTGCAGACTATAGATATTTATTGGGAAATTAGCGGGAAATATAAATTTTCGACAACTTCAAGCGCTTCTTCGTCTTGTGCGACCCCGATGATTGTAAGCATCAAATCTGTTGTTGCCTCTGCAATCAATGACTCTCCATTCAAAGCCAAGTCACTTGCATTGGGACCTGAACGGACCATTTCAATCGATTCTTCTTGGGGAATGCCGTTGCTGTCTGTTTGAATGTCTTGCACCACGCTAAATGTGACAGTGGCAAATTCTCCTTCGATTAGGGCCGAACCTGCTAAGACAGCAGCCGCAAAATCAATATGCCCCAGTTGATTATCGATGTACCTCTCCAAGATTGTATCAAAAGATGAATGGCCGTTAATGGATATGGCCTGTAATTTTTCTGGGAAATAACGCAGGTGGACAGCACTGCTATCTGCTTGTACCTCTGCCGCAGTATCAGAGTCTGTACTCAGAGATAATGTGACGCTGAACCGATCCCCAACATGCTTATCCCGAATCGTGACAACAGGTTGAATGTCAGCACCCCGCCCATCTACCACACGTTGGGTATTACTTTCCAAGGAACCTTGCAAACCGAAGTGACTGACCAGAAGATTGACATCCAACAGATCGATACAACCGCTTTGATCAAAATCGCTGTTGGGGTTGAATGCTTGATCCCCTTCACATTGATTCTGATGTCGACGCCATAACGAAAAGTCCCAGATATTCACCACATTGTCATTGTTGGCATCTCCCTCACGAAGCAGACCAAAGTTAACGGCTGCACTGCCATTTCGAAGATCAACACGGCTTCCGCTCTGGAGAGTATGGCTACCCTTTACACCTATCTGATAGATGCCAGGAGTAATTCCTTGGATCTCAAAGTTTCCTTGATCGTTGGTTACGGCGCTGTATGAATCAATAAGGGCACCAGAGAATGGATCGTGGAGACTCACAGTTAATTCGATACGCCATCGAGCATCAGGTGCTGGAGGACGACCTTCTAGGTCAACGTGACCGCGCAATGTGGCGCTTCCAGGCTCTGTTGGGGCTGGAGTTACGGCGGTGGCCGTTGGTGTCGGTGTATTAGGAATCGTTGTTGTGAGTGCAGAAGTAGGCGTAGGCGTCGGTTCAAAGATTTGTGTAGGTGTCGATTCTAAACTTGGCGTTAAGGTCGGTGTCGGCGTTGGGGCTATAATCTGTGTGGGCGTCGACTCCAAGGTTGGGGTAGGTGTTGGCTCAAGGGTTGGCGTAGGGGTTGGTCCTACTGTCCATGTTGGGGTTGGTTGCACCCGGGTTGGGGTTGCTGTGGGCAATGTGCCAGCCGAACCATTATACTCAATGGTATCACGATTGGCATAGACATCGGATCCATTGCGCATCTCGACGCTGACGGTGCGCAAACCTGGGAGTGCGTCGATTGTCCAATTTATCTGATTCTGGAAAGGCTGCCATTCACTCCATTGGCCATCATCGTTGCGTAGACGCATCTCCTGCCAACTGCCATAGGCATAGATAAAAACTTCGGTGTCATCGGTCCGGATCGCTTCGCCATTGACGATGACTGGATATACGTCTCTGCGGGTGCCAAAGTCTTGATTCCAATACCATTCAAAAAAACCGACGCCAATTTCGCGATGGCCGGCCATCATATTCGCATAGTGGCCGGGGCTGTTGATCCAACCGCGGACCACACTCTCTGGAGAGCGGTAGTTCCAGGCAATATTTTCGCCACGCGCACTCGGGTAGTAGACGCGAATTCGATCCCAAGTGGAACAGACAAGGACTAAAGCACCATCTTGCCTATCATAAGAATCGTGTTCAAAGTAGTTATCTTGATACATGTCCGCAGAATGATAACGAGCTGCATGAGCTAATTCCTCATTCCATTTCATAGGCGGCAGTCCGTTATTCGCCCTTTCCTGGTTGGTCAACTGGACCACCATCTGTTCATATTCAGAATTGGTGGGCGATACGAATTCACCACCACAACCATTGAAAAAAATCGAGGGATCCTGCTCGCCAGGAGTGATTGATGCTGTTGGAACAGGTGTCGTTGGAACAGGTGTTGTAGCTGGGAACGTAATGGGTGTTCCAAGCATAGGCGGATCGAAACTCTGCGCTTCAACAGGTGAAGGGTGCAACATATGAAGTACAAATAGCGAAATGAAAATTGCACTGTGAAGAGAACAACGGGGGTAGGGAAGCAAAATCATCATAGCCCTCCGGAGCAAGACGCAAATCAGACGATTGATAAGCTATTTCTAATACAAGTAGAAAAGTAGTCTATCAATAATCTGTTGCTGTCACTCGATGGAGTTATGATGCAAAGTTTTCTAGTTGCAGGTATTTCCCTTCTGACTTGTTGATTTTAAGTAGTCGATGGTCACACTCTACTCAAACGTACCGTTTACCTTTGGTGATTGGCTCACCAACGCCCAATCTGATGATTACCCCATATACCCACGACGCTATCATGAGGCCGGTTTCAACATAACCGCCTTTCAGTACACACATGACGTATCACAAATTAAGACTCAGGTATTATATTGCGGTCGATTTGAAAACCGGAGTTTTCCGTCGTCTCAACTGGAGAGACCAAAATCCGGCTTTCAAACGGAGCTGAGTATCGGCTCACCCCGACGTTCCAAAGCGCAATATGTATCCATTACAATCTTTGATGCTGAATTCCCGCATTCCCCACGGATGGGTTTCAATCTGGCGATGGATGGTAACGCCTCGGGCTTGATATCGGGCATATCGCTCATCAATATCTGGTCCGACAAAGATATATAGGATGATGCCACTCCTGCTTGGATCGAAGCCATCTGCTTTGCTCAGCTGAATCCGGACGCCCTCGGTCATCCAATTGCTAATCGATACGGCTCCATGTTCTGGTGGATCACCATGAAAGAAGTCAATCGTAAACTCTAGCAGATCTCGATAAAAGTTGGCGGTTGATTCCACATCTGGCACGGCGAGTACAGGTTGTAAGCTGTATACGCTGTATGGTTGAGTTGGTGCCAATGTAGGCAGTGCCTCCCACTCATGACGGTAGAGTCCGTAAACAACTTTGTCATGGGCTTCACTTTGGTGACCATAGCGCATTCGGAATTGACCTCGCCGAGCAAATCCTACTTTGCGAGCCAGTCCTTGAGAAGCAATATTTGCACCATTAATCCACAGCTCCACTTGCTCCAAATCCATTTCCTGAAAACCATATCGTAACGCGGCATGGACTGCTTCCATCATATACCCCTGACGCCAGAATGGCCGAGCCAAAAAGTAACCCATCCCAGGCACGCCAGGATTGCCCAAGTATCCCACATGGCCGATGACTCGCCTCTGTTCTGTATCCGCTAACTGGATGGCCCAATAACAAGACCGATCGGTCAGCATGGTCTGTAGTTCAGTACGTGTCTCCTCAATTTTTGTGTGGGGAGGCGTAGGCATAAAGCGCATGGTTTCAGGATCTCGATAAGCATCATGGAGATCGGCTGCGTCGTCGACGGTAAGGGGCGAGAGCAGAAGGCGTTGAGTTTTTAAGATTTGAGGTTGTAGCATAATGGTTTAGTCTGTTGCAGAATTAAGCAAAAAGATACGTTTTTCAAACGGCTCAGAGTATAACGGTAACCAAATAAACGATTTTATCTACTATGTCTCGTATAAATTCGCGTATGACTTTACGTATGACTTTACGTATGACTTTACGTATGACTTTACGTACAAACATAAGTCTCGACTCGTAGTAAGGGCAACGTGGAGTCATGGTTTCATAATGATGGCAATGGTATATACTAGCGAAAGATGTGTCGTAGCAGATAGCGAATAAAAGGTGCTATAGGTCATTGGTTCTTAAAATGAGTTTAGTATGAATGGAGTTGTTCACATGAACAGGATAAAGTACCCAATATTTCGGATAGCCAGCCTTGCAGTCGTAGTCCTATGTGTCATAAGCATTTTATTTGTGGGTGAGTTCTCTAAGGCTCAAGAGCAGACAGAGCCACTGGGGTACCTTACATTAATCGATGTCTATAAGCCATTTCGAGCCGTTCGCAACGTTTTGTCGCGTTACATCTCCATTCGCTCCGCATCCGCAGGTGCGCATGTGGACGAAACCAACGGTTATGAATCTACTTTCCGCTTTGGAGAGGCTGTAATCGGTTCTTACTTAGATCCGTCCTTCTGTACTTTGCATTACCGTGCCAAATCTCATCATGCATGGAATGCAGAACAAGGATGCCTCTACATCAAGGAGCGCTATGATGATCCACGCGAAGTTGATCGCATTTTTGGCACTGAGTATACCGAGTGGGCAGATGGCAAGCTGGCATACCCATGGCAAGCGGTTACTCACTCGAATAATTATAGTCCAGAGTATTTGGTCGAACCAATCATGGCAGAGTACGCCAATCAACACGGCGAGTATAGTTGGTTAGTACGCAATGGACTTCCCTGCAAAGCTGAACCCTGCATTACCGATTTCCGGATTCACTATCGCACTACCACAGAGCAACCGGAGGCTTTCGCTTCTCACCACTCCTTCTGGGCTGAAGTGCGGGTCAAGCACAGTGGAGGTCAATATGGCCTTATCCGACGTGGTGGCTGGCTGGACTTGAGTCCGATAGTCAGCAACAAACCAAACGAGTTCGACAACGAGATCTTGCAGCCAAAAACGTTTAACCTACTTCATCAACCCCTTTATGAAGTTAGTCAGGATGAAGCTAGAGCGTATGCTCTAGGTAATTCAACGAAGCACAACAATTTCTTTGGTTTTGTCATGCTATCTGAAAATAAATGGTCCTCAATTCATCCAAATGATTTGTTACTCTTTGCATCGGACTGTTCAGGCAGTGATTGTGATACAAATGGATCGAATACGGAATTGCTCATTCAATCCGTTCAAGCCGAGCAATTTTCACTTGCCAGGCGGCGTGTCTTAGCCAATGGGACAGCCCTTAACTCTCCCGTGCAACAACGTACTATTTCAGCGTCTGGCTATACGGACCGCTACGGCTACATTGTAGACAGTTGCAGCGCAGTACAGCTAGACTGTATTCCATATGAAATTCAGAATATGCCTATGCTTGATATACAGCAATCTGGTCAACAGATTACCAAGAGACCCCAATCGAACGATAGCCTCTCTGGTCACCTTGGGCTACCTGAGAAGCTGTCTGGAAAGTCATTCTGAGGAGTTCGCGACGAAGAATCTCAAGGGCGTTTGAGCGAAAAATGCAGATTCTTCAGTCGCTCTGCTCTTTCAGAATGACACGTTCGAACCCTTTTCCGACAGCTTCCTAGGTTCAAATGGCGGTCTACTGATTGCGGAGTATAAATTATTGGCATGGTTCATATGCGAGGAAAACAGGTTAATCGTTCGAGAGGGTTGAAACGCGCTATTTCTGAGCCTGCCCTGAGCGGAGCCAAAGGGAAGAACGAGGAGAAATCTTACGCTTCACCCGAGAAAGCACAAGATTTCTCTCTCGGGGATCCCCATGGGTGCCTCGAAATGACAATGTCTTGTTGGAGTACTAAGGTTTTACTTCGTTAAGGAGCAGCCCCAAGACAAGCGTTATCTCGATGTTGCCAAGCTTCATAATTGGTATCAATACCGGATCGGATCCTGATCTTCCAGGCGGTATAGGAACTGGAGAGTGAATCGGGGTAGGCGTCTCAGTTGGCGTCTGTAGCGGTAACGGTGTCGTAGTAGAATGAGGGACGAGTGTGGAATCAAGCGGCGGAATTGTAGACGTAGTAGGGGTAGTGAGTGGCGTGGTGGACGGCGTAATGGATGGCGGTATAGGTGTAGCGGGGGTAGGGATGGGCGTAATTTCTGGAGCCAGATACCCTTGAGAAGCTTCAATGGCCGAGATGAGGTTGTGGATGTAGAAGTAGTCGCCAACAGGGAATGCGGGCGCGTCTAGATAAGGTTCAATGTCATTGTAGGGCTGTTGAAGAAGCATGGTCTTCGCTTGGAACATGGCCCAAGGATCGTAAAGATGTTGGACAACCCCCTCGCCAGAAGTCGACTCGAATCGGGAGACAAACCAATACGGCGCTACATAGTTATTCTCATCAAAGGAACCTTGAATTTTTAGTGGGATAGTGCTCCGGAAATGTTCAGCAAGTTCCGGCGTCATCCACATAAAATTCCGGGAGATGTTCAACATGCTCCAGATCTTTTCTTGTGTCCATCCAGAGATGGGGTATTGCCTGGAAGAGTCTACCGAGAAACTATCCGATCTAAGGGTTAAAAGGCGGTCAAGCTCGCTGCGTACAGCTGGATCGTCTGGCTCACCAACCATTGCTTGAAGATTCAAATAGCCAACGAGACCAGCGATATGCATATGTTGGTAATAGATTTTGTCTTGGTAGTAGCCGTCTCCTCGTGGAACATAAGTAAGGGCTTTGCCTCGAACTGATTCAAGAATCGTTTCCGCCTCTCCGCTAACTTGAGCATACTTCCACAGTGCATAGATGTTCTGTTGTGGAAGGAAATTTTCCCAAGGTGTTCCCCAGCCTGCCCACGTCGATTTTTCAAAGTATAGCTCTTCCCTTTCCAGATGAACCGGAATTTCTGCCAAGACTTCGGGCGGAATCGTATAGGGAACTCGTTGTGTTCCTTCTAACATGCCGATGCGAGCAATGGTTGATGGGCTATAGTTGATGTTTTCAGCTTGAAGGTAATCTAGGACCCCTCTTTGCATATCGGCAGGGATATGAGGTATTGCCCTGGAAAGGACCCAAAAGGTGTGGGCTGGTGACTCAAAATAGCGGTAGATATCATCAAAAAACGAAAATTGGCCGTTATTGATATAGGCAGGTTGGAGATGGCCTGTGTCAAGAATCTTTTGAATCTGGGTCTCTAACGCACTTTGTAGCTGAGAAACGGGTCGAAGGGGGATGGTATCTGTAGGACGGGTTGGTGCCAAAACTAAAGGCAACCTAGTCGCAGTTGGCGAGTTAGGTGTCATAGAGAGAAGAGAATTGGAGCGGTGAATGTAGAGTCGACCTTTGTAAGGAATGATGGGATTCTGATCCCCATGATTGTGGTAGGTGCCATTGTAGTTGCCATATAAACCGACAAGTCGAACATTGGTCTGCCCTTCTATGATTTCGGTCCACATCGGGTCATAATTAGGCGCTTTTTGGTAAAGGGGATTGCTATAGTCCCAAATGGTGTCCTTATCATTATTGCTACCATTTCTATATTCGGTCCAACTTGTCAACCGATCGCAACAGAGCGAGCGATACATAACGCCCCCGCCAATAGAGATGGCTTCGGGTTCATCATTGGCACCAAGCCCACCCAAAACAGCTGCGTAGGGCGCTTCGGTAGTCCAGCCTACTGTATGACCCTCGCCACTAGAAACGTGAGGGCGTTTGGCTGTCATCATTTTGAAGTATAGAACATCATCATGGCCAACAATGGGGGGATAGCGGTTGCCAGAGCGGGTACCTGCCCAAAGGATGGGCGCGTATTCGGGGGTTCCATCGTTATCCAAGTCAAATTGGATCTCTTGACCATCCGAACGATTGAGAAAGAACATAGTGCGGCGCCAGGGTTTTTGCTCCATGTGATCGATGGCTTTGTCTAGATCCATGGTCGTGGTGCCGGAAGCCCAATCCCCGGCTTTGGTGCCAAGGGTACCAAGAAAGCGATCGTCTCCAGAGTCGGCAGTACCAGGTGGGAAGATGTCTTCCCGCTCCGACTGATTAAAACCAGCATTGTCATTGTCCGTCATGGTGCTGCCGATATAGTAGTTGTGGCTGCCAGCTAGGATGACCTTGTCTTGATAGATTACAGGCCACCAGGAATGAAACCCTGAACCCGGAAGTTTAGATGATTTCCATTTGAGTGTGCCAGAGGTGGTGATGGCATAAGCATGGGAGTCATTCGATGCAAAATATAGCTCCCCGTCAGCGTATGCAGGCGAAAAGAGAATTGACCCAAGGGGCTCTTGGTCTGCCGCTGGAAATTGCCACTGCCATTCATCAGTTGAATTAGGATCCCAAGCATAGAAGTACCCGTTGCGGTTGCCAGCATAGACGATGCCATCCAGCACAAGTGGGTTGACTGAAAATCCAGACGACGCACGAGGTGAGTAACCAATTAGCTGGCCAGTGATGGCGTTTAGATGGTGGATTCTACCGTCGTAACTGGGTAAATATAAGTCCTCCCCGTCTATGGTCGGAGAATTGCCCACCGGCATTTCGGTGGCGTAAACCCACGCTCGATCACCTGTATCGTATTCAAAGGCATAAAGCCCCGCTGACGTGGCCACATAAATGAGATCATGGGCCGCAATGAGCTGAACATTTTGAGGAATGTATGGTTCAATAGGGCGATACCAGTCAATGTCAATCTCCCCCTTTACTTCTTCCTGGACGGCAGAGGTCCGCATGTGGTTGGCTCCAGCCATGGGCCAATCGGCGCTGGCAACAGATGGGAGTAGAATACTTAAGCTGACAACGAAACCACATATGATCGTTGAGATTATTTTCATAATGTTGATTTTTGGCTGTATTATTTACTAGAATACCGCAACCTACTTCGTATAGAAACTCACGCTCGAGCACTTTGCTAGACCTATTTGGACCTCATTCAAGACAATGAAACCCCGAACCTTTTACACGCCTATATTGCTTACTCTATTGCTTACCCTATTGCTGACGACATCAATTCTGGTGGTCTTCGTTGTATCGCCAATTCATGCCCAGTCTGAACCTGCTATCGTTCAGATTAGCGACAATCGCACCGAGCACCCAAACCAAGCAATTCCTATCAACGAAAAATTTGAAATCACCTTTCAAGTCACTACATCCGCCACCCACCCACAATTTCCCTACGATTCCAACCCGCCCAATGGTCTGATACCGTCCCAGGGAATTTCTGTCGACGCCATCTTCACCGATCCGCAGGGGGTGAGCTACATCCAACCCGCTTTCTACTTTCAAGGGTTCGAATATCAGGTTAAGCAGAACAAAGATTGGCTCTATCCTACTGAAGGGTATGCTTGGAAAGTCCGCTTGGCACCCGACCAAGTGGGCCAATGGCAATACCGGCTGAAAGCGGAAGACCAGAATGGTCTTGTTCACTCTTCAGTACAAACCTTTACTGTTGCATCGGGAACTCACCCTGGCTTCATCCAAGTCTCTCCGGATGCCCGTTACTTTCAACATAGCAATGGCCTCTACTTTCCTGCCTTGGGCTACAACATGAACTACAACCATGTTAGCTGGGAGAATCCCATTCAGGAGAACCAGGCGAATTTTCAAATAATGCAGGCCAATGGCATTCAATTGGCGCGAATTTGGCTCTCTCAATGGTCCATCTTCGGTACCGAGTGGCAACCTTGGCGCATTCATTATGGCAACGGCTATCTGCCCAATAATTTGCTTTCGCTAGAGGAAGCAGGGCCAGGTTCTGACATTGTGACGAAATTCGATACGTCAGGCTGGGATAAGTGTATCTTTAACGCTTGGGAAACACCCGCACCGCCTTTGAAGCCCAATACAGCGTACCAGATTGACATCAAATACAAAGCCAAAAACAGTGCCAATTATATCAAACTGCCTGGGTATGAATCCCAACCGCACGGCCTTGTGCTCAAATTAGGTGGCTGGCTTTGGGATGATAATGATTGGACTAAACGCTGCTACACCCCTGGTAACGGTACGATTATTTCACCACATGTCAACAGTGACACCAGCGATTGGCAGATACTTTCTGGCACCTTCAATTCTGGCGACAGTGACTTCATGGGACGTCTCTACATCGTTGCTGAAAATATGACCGTCGCCAATCCAGGAGATCCCGGGGCCAACTTCTATATTGAACGCATCTCGGTAAGAGAAATTGTGGGGAATAACGCGTTTGGACCCAACATTATCCAAAAACCCACATTCGACCAACATACCTATTTTGATCAACGTAACGCTTATGCGTTTGATCTTGTTCTTGATCTAGCTCATCAACACGATGTTTACTTCACCATTGTCCTCCACGAAAAGAACGACTGGATCTTCAATCGAATCGACGACAAGGGCATTCTAAGCAACCCGACTGCCAACAATAACGCAAATTTTTATGGTCCTAACCGTACCGTCAATAAAACCCGCTGGCTTCAGCAGGCCTATTGGCGTTATGTTCAAGCCCGCTGGGGTTATTCACCCAATATTCACTCCTGGGAACTGCTCAATGAGGGAGACCCCAACGACAAGCGACATCACAATCTGGCCGACGAGTTTGGAAAATACATGCACTGCCGCGTATTTGATCAAGCCATAGGCACGGGTGATGCACAAAACTGCAACCATACCCATCCCAACAAACATCTAGTTTCGACCTCAATGTGGAGTACATTCCCAGGTTCCAACTTTTGGAACAACCCCAACTATCCCAATCTTGACTATGCCGACATTCACGAATATTTGGATGGCAAAACGGATGTGGCCGCATACCACAACTCACTCAGCCTACTCTATGGTGCACGCCAGCCCCAAGGTGCCAACAAACCGCTCATCCGTGGCGAAACAGGTCTCTCTGATGAAGTTTTGGCTGACACCCAAGGAATTTGGCTCCATAACCTTGTCTGGTCTCAAATTGATTCCGGTGGATTGATTGAGAGCTACTGGTACGACACTGCCCACATATACAATCAATCTAGAGACCTGCGCCCCATCTTCAAAACCTACTTTGACTTTATCAAAACGGTTCCGCTAAATAACGAGCAATATCAACCGCTGGGAGCCACCACTAGCGACCCAAATTTACGAGCCTGGGGCCAAAAGGATCTACGTAACTACAATGCTCACCTCTGGGTCCAAAACAAGAATCACCACTTCCGAAACGTGATCAATACCGTTGGCGTAAGCCCGGTAAATGATACGGTCACCATTGCGGGCTTTCAGCCGAATACCCAATATGCTTTAGAAACTTGGGATACGTATGTTGGGACTGTGGCTACTACAACCATTACTTCCACTATCACTGGCACACTATCCCTGACGATTAACAATCTAACAGACGATAGAGCATTCAAAATTGTCAACCAAAGTCCAATCGATCTGACAGAAACTGCAACACCCACGCCCACACCGTTATCTACAGCCACTCCCCATGTGACAGCGACTCCCCACTCGACAGCCACCCCACTAACCACACCCACGGTTAGGCCCTTTTTCTCGCTACATCTTCCATTTCTGGTTGATGAGCGGTAAAATGCTGCGATGCATCGCGTATCCAGCGAAAACAAGCAGCACCGCATCGACGGGTAGGCGGTATCGGATCAATGTCCAGATGAGCACATGTATCAGCGTGTAGATCAAGCCAAACATCAGCAAAAGTACAATGCCAGCCCGATTGACACTCGGTGGTTGCCTCCAGGCATCCCTAATCGCCAGCCACAACCCCCAGAGCATAAATGGCAACATAAGGCCAAATGAGCCAACCCGAGCCACATTGCTGATCATGCTGGAGTCAGTTGAGGGCCAAAATTTAAAATAGATCTTGATGCGACTGAGAGAGAGCCAAAGATAACGAATCGGATCGTCTTGGATAAAAGTAAGCCCCTTCTGCAACAATGCTTTATCAAGCTGTGCCTCATTGAGCACGCGTAACTCAGCGGGAATCAGCTCTTGGTATGATGGCCCTTCTGAGGGGAGCACCCCAGGAAACTCGGTTCCATAGATAGGATGGTTCCCCCAAAAAAAAGCAAAGCCAGAGTTCGTATTGATAGGGACAAAGGTGTCAAATGCCAGGTAGTTACGTATGGTCCAGGGCAAAATCATGATACCTAGGACTATAAGCGTTTGCATCGCCCCAACCACTGCTTGTCGATTAATGATCCTAGACGCGACCGAGCGACGACCGGACTGGTGTGCCTCTTCGATATTGCTACCTGAGTTCCACCAGATCCACAGAATCAAAAAGGGAACAAAAAGCAGATATACTTGACGCAAAAGAAGGGTAAATCCCAACGCTAGGCCTAACTCAAGCCATTGCATTCGGGTTGGTAGCATTTTCTGGCTACTGGGATCTGCTACAGAGGCATCGTGAGAATGCGTGCGGGTCATTCGCAATGCACAATCAATGGTCCACAGAATGCCTAAAATGTAAAATGGCTCTGTCATCAACGAAGCCGCATAGTAGACGAAGTAGAAATAAATTGCACTCAATGCAGCAGCAATCAGACCCGCGCGGGAGCCAAATAAGGTGCAACCGATCCGCCAAGTCAGCCAGGGATAGAGGATACCCACCACAACAGCCTGCAAAATACGTGGGACAATCGGATTTACGTCTGCAATGAGGTACGTCACGGTCAGAAATAGCGTATAGAGGTAACTCCAATGGGCTGTCGGTTCTCCGGCGGCTGTACCTGGCCAGTGAATTTCACCAAAACTAAATCCATACCCATCCAATACTCGTTGGGCCAAACCGTGGTAGGAGATCTGGTCATGGATACCAGGGAGAGGGACAACAATGTTTCCCATGTATAGTGCCGCAGCCACACGTAGGATGACGGCGACAAGAATTATCCAACCAAGGCTTTGACGCATCATAGCTCCATTTTGTTAGAGTTCGTAACATGAAAAGTTACTCTCGTTCCTAATACGACTGCCGCTGGGCATTCTGAATTGAGGTGGTGTAAATCGACTCTAGTCGTTGACCAGCAACAGACCACGCGTAATGGTCCTCCACATATTGACGCCCGGCTTTGCTCAACCTCTTACGATGCTCTGGATTCTCCAATAAATCGAGGAGCGCTTGGGCAAACGTCTGATGATTGTCGGCAATTACCATGGCACTTTGAGATTGCTCATTTAGCCCTGCCGCGGCCTGACGGCTCGATACAACTGGCGCGCCACACGCCATGGCTTCCAATATTTTGTTTTGAATCCCTGCTCCGTACTGAATGGGGACAACAGAAATGGTGGCCTGTTGCAAATAGGTATTCATATCTGGTACGGTACCAGTTATCTCTATCCTATTCGGCAGACTCGAATGGGCTGAGTTCTGTGAATCTTTATTCGCTAAAGCCACTATCTCGGTCGGGGGATCCTTCCCCACGATCTGCACCTGCGTATTCGGTTTTTGCGCCCAAACAATGGGCATAATCTCTTGAATCAGAGCCTTTGCTGCTGTGATATTGGCGTGATAACTCATTTTGCCTGTAAAGACGATGGTTTCTGTTGCACGTGGCGTGTCGCTAAACCCAAAATAGTCTAGATCAACTCCATTCGGCACAACCTCAACACACTTTTCAGGGTTTTGACGATGATTCGTTCCATTCTGATGATTCCTATCTGCCCAGCTCTTGATGGCTAAGTTGCCTAACATCTCTGCATCGACCTTCGATGTGACAACTGTGTGATCGAACTGATTGACCAACCATCCCTCATATTGTTGGGTGCGACCTAGCTCTAACGAAGTCATCAATCGCCCCTTCAGGCTACGGCTACTGGCTGATGCTTGAGCAAATAGGTGGCTAATACAGTCCACACTATCCCAGACAACGGGCAGGCTTTTGTTAAGTTGAGAGAGGTACTTTTTCAGCTCAATCCCGTAGCGTGCGCCGCGCAAATGCTCAACATGTACAACATCAAATGAGCGGCTGCGGATCAGCTGCTGTAAGGACCGAATTCCTAGTGGAGACCAGCAGTAGACTGATTGTAATGGTATCTGGCTCGGTACCGCCTGTAAACAGTTCCATGCCGAGCGCAGCAAGGGTATGCGATGTAAAATCACTTCAACACCAAGGGCGCGCAGCCTATCTAGCTCAGAAAGCTCTTCCTCCTGATGCCAAAACGTGAGTACCGTTAATTGATGCTCTTGCTTTGCCAGCGTGCGAATTAGCTGATAAGGACGGACTCGGATCAGATTGGGGGCATATGGAACAATAAATAATATTTTCATTAGACTCTATACTCAATGTCATTAAGATAGTGGAGACTTCGATGCACAGTGTCCTAGATTTCTAGCCTCTCAGTCGGAGTATTCACCGTGTGTTGCAGGCGGAACGGAAAAACTAAATGACATTGACTTTATACTTAGGGACGAGAATTAAACAATACCGGAAACTTGGATGCCCGATTATTACCTTCGGGTATGACAACTTTGGGATTTTATTTGTTCGGCGATCCTTAGCTCCGTTTGAGAATCGAAGTTTCGCCTTTCCAGTAGAGCATCTGAAAACTCCGTTTCTCAAAACGACTGCGGTTTATACTTCGCCAGAAAAGTCTTGTCCCGACTCTCGTCCTATCTACTCTAGGAAATTCAGAGAAGAGCGGAGAATACCCATCTTCATGGGTACAAGCTTTTCTGGCCGTCTATAGCTGGGTAAATCTTGTTCCAACGACGGTAAGCCGTTCGCCAACTATATCCACGCTCAAATTGACGACGACCGGCTTCGGCTATCTCTCTTGCCAATGAGCGATTCTGAATAAGATGGATGGTTGCTTGGGCAAAGTCAACAGGTGTATCTGCCAGAAGGATATTTTCATGGGGCGTAATCTGAAGCCCTTCGGCCCCAATAGTTGTGCTGACAACGGGCAATTGCCATCTCCACGCATCCAAAATTTTGACCCGCATTCCTCCGCCAGCCAAAAGGGGCACAATGAAGACAGCCGTCTCTTCTAGGTACGGTTGTAACTCATCAACGTATCCAGCAATCTCCAAATTTTTGTCGGGAATGTCTAATTCCGATAGCGATTTGGGTGGATCTTTGCCAATAATGGTTAAAATGGCATCAGGGATGGCCTGGTATACAAGTGGAAATATGTGTTGAGCATACCAGGAGATGCCCTGGGCGTTTGGTGGGTAATGCAACCCCCCGATAAAGGTAACCCGACGAGCCAGGGGCTTTGGTACGATGGTAGAGTCGTCTTCAGCTTCCCCGCAAATTGGGATGACGGCGCTATTTGGGACAGCTTTCCCAGAAGGGGCTGCCCCCGAGAGGGCCGTATAATCGTCCTCCGTCACCCACGTTACATGATCAAAGCGATTGCAGGTCTCAACCTCATATCGTAGCATTTTGCGGGTTTCCATGCGCATGAGAAGCTGCATGAGAGGATTTCTTTCATTGGCCAGCAGACGCTTTGGCACAAGATAAACGGCATTATGCTTGTCGAGAATCGTGAGCGGTATGGCACCTGGTGTGGACTGTTGCCTAGCGAAGAGGGCATACGACGCCATCCAGAGTTGATCCGAGTGGACAGCGTCAAAGGGGCCATGTTGCTCTACCATTTCTGCCAGCAATGCTTTCATCGGCTCAACCTGATCCCGTACAATTAAGAATGGTTGATTGGATACCATACTTTTGACGACATGGCCTATATCCCGCAATCGCCCCCTAGGCATACGTGCTGTGTGGACAGCCTTACAGAAGGATTTCAAGTGGCCAATGGCCTCTGGCGTATCTGTTTGGCGAACAAATGAAACCAATGTGACTTGGTGAGTCTGGGCCAAATGACGCAACACATAATAGGCACGAATCTTGGGGCCAGCATCCAAGGGGTAGGGTAAAACTTGGGTAAGAAATAGGATACGCATTATCTATACTTTACGCCCAATGACGGTTACAATGTCACCTAAATTAACGCTGATGCTGCGCTCCCATAGCCTTAATCTCCGGCTGATCCGTTCAACCTGATTGACCAAAGGGTTGGGAAGATACTGCCGCCCCCAGAAATTCATAAGATGCCGTAAACTCATGCTCCGAGTGGGATAGAAGGTTTCCATTACGTCAAAACCATTTGTTTCCAGTAGCCGAGATAAGGAGTGTGTGGAAAAGAAGTTAACGTGATCCGGCACAAAATGGCGATGCCGTCCCCTGAGTAGATGGACGGACCACGTTTCAATATTGGGGACCTCGATCAAAATGAGGCCTCCTGGCTTGAGAAAATTATGGAGTTGCGCCAAGTCTGTATTCGGGTAGGGAAGATGCTCAAAGACCTGAAACGCCGTGATGATATCGAAGAATTCGGGTTGAAAGGTATCCTGCCGTAATGTATCCGTCACCACTGTCGCTCCAAATTTGGCCCGCGCGTGGACGGCATGGGCCGGGAGAGGTTCCAGGCCATAAGGCGTTAGCCCATGCTCTTTGGCCACCCCGAGAAAAAATCCCCAGCCACAACCAAAGTCCAAGATCCGTTCTGGCTTGTCTATATATGAATCCAGTCGTGTTAGGACCGATTGCGCATTTTTCTGTAAGGCTGGCCATTCAGACTCGCGAGAAGGGAGCAATGACATCTCCCAAGAATCAGCCACTGCATCAAGATCTGAGGTGGTAAGAAGCGTATCCCCATTAGAGGCATCTGCTACTGGTCCATCAAAGATGAGCGATTTGACATCCTCAAAGTGGGCAATAAAGATAAATCGACAATTCTGGCACTCTTCTACGGGGCCAGGTGAATTGGCTGGATGGAACATCAATTGTCTTTTGTTATCACCACAAACTGGACAGACACGAGTTTCTGAAAGCATAAGAGTAATTTGATTGTACAAATACAGGTCGGCGCTAACGCCTCCCAACTGCATAGTTTCCAAATTTCCGTTTGGACAAGATGACATGTGAATTGGTGTATCTGGCAAAGATATACCGTGCTAGATACCAAAGAAGGATACCCAATGGGATTAGGATTAATGAGTAATATATTGTTCTGAAGACCTGTATGCTGTAACTATCTATGCGGATGGTCCAGTAGTCCACCGGCAAAAAGAACTGAAAGAATGTGATGGATGGCGTGATGTGGAATGTATACAAATTATCGACAGAATCAACAAACGCTTGGAGTACCGAACCATCATAGCTAATGAGCAAGTGATGGGGAGCTAAGTCTGAAAATACATTGGCAATCCGTAGTTCTGGATAAGTCCCGTTTTCGCCTGTGGACCTTGTACGTAGTCTTAGAACCAGATCTTGCTCTTGTTGCCCCATTGTAAAATTGCGTAGCTGGCTGTTCTCTGAAATAGAAATGATTCGGGCCGGACCAGTTTGCCTCCTATTCCCACTTTGTATAACTGCCCATGCCGTGAATGCCGAGCTTGCTGACACTTCTTTTGTCAATGCCGATACAGCTTCTTCCGTCTCCAACCACTGATCTGCGTTGATGGAAATGCTATCGTTTCCTGGCCCCGTTAACGAGTTGGGTCGCCATACGAGCTTAGACAGATTTTCTGCCCGATCATGAAAGGAGTTTCCATCTGTTAGCCGATAGGATGCAATCAGTGAAGAGCCAAAAGCTTCAGGCATTAGCGTGCGGGAAAAGATTTTTTTAGCTTCGTTTTGTTCAATCGCTCGATTGATAAAATGAAGCTCGTTTACTATGCCATCCCATGACCTATTGCCTGAACGTTCATTGCCAATGAGGAGGGTAAAAGTGTCATCCCAGCTAGCCAAACTCGTGTCCTGAATCTGTTCTGAAAGAGACCACGTAAAGAATGGAATTGCGCAAAGCAACAGATGCAAGGAGATTCTTGATATCGTTTTTGATACTGTCGCGATGCTTCGATTTAGAAGGCTCTGGGTATCGTTAAAGGGCCATTTTCTCAAGGCATGGAACGTCACTGCACCCAAAAATGCACCGGCGATATTCATCAACATATCAAGCACGGATGACGTACGGACCGTTAACGAACACTGCAGGAATTCGATAACGGCGGACAATATGGCGCAGAGAAGGACTGTTGCGAAGATACGTCCTATCGTTGTCGAGAGCCATTGACTCAGCAAACCCGCAAGCCCTACACCTAGAGGGATAAATAGGAGGACATTTCGGAATAGATCATATCGACTCGATCCCGAGAGCGTCCATTGCTCCAGGCTGAGAGCATTGTCGATAACAAAGTCGAAAGGGAAGAGTGTTGTATAAAGAATCAACACCATCCCACCGATAAACAAGAGCAACAGATAACGACTGCTATCTATCTTTTGCATGGATGATCGAATTACCGCTCTTCAGAAGGCGCGACATAGTATGGGTTTTCGTATTCACCAAAGAGACGAACCAACTGGGGTTCATTGAATGTTCCGTTAAAGATCTGTTGGAGTCGTTCTTGGACCTCAGACCTACGCTCAATCGCCAACCGAATCAATTGACAAACTTGTTTTACTTTGGTTGCATCCATGGCCGTGCCAGTCGGCAGTGCAATCACTCTTTCAACCAAGCGCTCCGTTTCGGGTAGAAGTAAACCCGCATTGGGGTAGTAAGAAAGATACGGCTCCATACGATGACAGCCCGGATAGAAGTAGCGCCGAGCCATGACATTCTCCGAACGTAATATTGCGACCAACTCCCCACGGCTAATGCCAGCCAACGATTCATCAATTTCTAGAATCATATATTGATAGTTACATCGACTGCTCTCGTCATATTGGATTAATTTGACACCAGGAACATGGGCAAGTTCTTGGTAATAATGTTCATAATTCCGCTTATTTACAGCCACTACGCTCTCCAGATCTTCAAGGAGCGTCAACCCAACCGCAGCGGAAAATTCATTCATTTTGCCGTTTGTCCCAATGTAGACAACTTTGTCCATCTTCTCAAAGCCGAAATTTTTCATCAAGCGGATCTTTTTGGCCAGTTCATCATCATTGGTGACAACCGCACCCCCCTCTAGGGTATTAAAAAATTTGGTTGCATGGAAGCTAAATACTTCGGCATCGCCAAAGTTGCCAATCAAGCGACCTTTATAAGAGCAATCAAATGCGTGGGCGGCATCGAATAGCAGCTTCAGATTGTGCTTTTCGGCAATGGCTGCCAAAGCCTCTACATTACAGGGCCGCCCCCAGAGATGCACGCCAATAATACCAGTCGTACGCGGGGTAATTAGCCGTTCAATTTGCTCTGGGTCAATATTATGGGTTTCTGGATCTATATCGCAAAAGATTGGCGTGATCTCTTGCCATTGCAAGGCATGGGCTGTGGCCACAAAGGTCATGGATGGGACAATCACTTCCCCGGTAAGTCCTGCTGCTCGAATGGCAATCTCTAGCGCTACAGTACCATTACACATGGCGATACAGTGTTTTGCACCAATTCTTGCCGCCAGCGTTTCCTCCAGCTCTTGCACACAAGGCCCCGTGTTGGTGAGCCAACGCCTATCCAAAATCTCATCAAGGCGCTTAGACAAGCTTTCACGAGCACCAATATTGGGGCGACCTACATGTAGCATCTCTGTGAACATGGGTTTGCCACTAAATATGGCTAGCTCTTGTATGGCCGGATCTGAAAAGGTATCTTTTGCAGAAGTATGTCCAGCATATTGAGTCTGGTCAATCACGAACTCTTTTGAAACCATAATATTGATCCTCTGTTATCCTCGTCAGGCGCAATACCATTTACCATTCCCCATTCATCTAGTACTCTAGGGCGTAAATAACTATACAGATAGATGGGAATTGAATAGGGACACCTGTAGCCCGCCCTTGCAGGGCGGGGTAGATGGGTAGCCCAAGCACCCCGCCCTGCAAGGACGGGCTACGGCAAACTACAGCAAATACGCTATCTGTATAAGGACTTACGCCGCGCTGTACTAGGTACTCCGTTCACCCTGGATACGGAATCTGAAGGTCAATCGCATCTGGGATCTCTAGGGCAGGGACAAATTCTAGATCGTGATACCTGGCCTGCTCTATTGTAATCCTGTCACCGTCGACCAAGACCCGTCCCTGGATTAGCCAGCTCACCACCTGAATAAGGGTCTTGCACTGCTGCACAAAGATTCGATGGCGCAAGAACTCCTTCGGCTGGTTTGGATCCACCGTGCACGCTGTCTGCATGACGATTTTGCCTTCATCCATAACGTCCTTGATGAGTTCCACCGTTGTGCCAATGATCTTGGTATGGTACGCCACACCATCACCAAAACCGTCCATTCCCTTAAAGGCTGGCAGCAGAGAAGGATGGAAATTGACTATCCTATCTTGGTATGCGCTGCGCAATTCCTGGGTGTAAAACTGAGTATAGAATGAGAGAATGTAGTCGATTTTGTGTTCGACTAGATACTCATGCAGGCGAGTACAAAATGCTTCATTTGACCCCTCGTCGAATACAACTGTGGGCAGACCAAAGGAATTTGCCTTTTCAACTGCTTGACACGGTTGATCGGCCACAACGGAATAGGTGACTTGACGAACGACTTGGCTCTTTAGAACCTGGTTCATGACGGAACCCGCAGTGGATACAACAAAGATGAATCGTAAATCAGGGTTAATCATCAGAGCTCTCCTGCTCGATAGGCTGGAAAGAAGTTCGTTTCTGGCAGCTGATGTGAAAGTGAGTCATAGCGCTCCTGATCAAAGATACGTCCACAAAAGTATGCCTTGCGCGTCGTATTGGCCCAGCCTTGCTTAAAGTGACCAAGCCCTTGGGCAGACGGGGATGCCGAACCGGGCAAACCACCAAAATTTACCCATCGAACCTTCCCAACAAAATAATTCAGTAAGGTCCATTTGGTGGCATATGATGCACTCATCGAATAGCCTTCATCATTAAAGGCAACCAGATGCCCCTGTGCCACATTATCCTGTACATACCATAGATCCATACCGACCGTACGCTCCTCCCGAATTGCGCGAAACATGACCATGCCCGGTACCCGCAACTGCTTTTCAAATGAATCTGGCGAAAATGCCCGTAATCCTCGGATATCATGCCTATCTGCCAATACACTGAACAGTTTGATCCATTCATCCAAATAGACCAACGGTGTAGGGCAAACCTCTACATCGACCTTGTTCAAGGCACGACGGGCATTTTTGTAGTGGGATTTGGAGACAAATGAATCTAATGGTACCTCAGTATCTGCAACATAATGTTCCTTGTAGGGCAGGACGACATCAAAGAGCATATTCAACAATGACTCATCATAGTTGCCAAATGGGTCAGCAACTAGGGCAAGGCTCACCCAGCGCTCTCCATGTGTATCCAAGTCCTGTGCTAATGCATGCCAATCTTGACAGCAAAAGAGGGGATAGAGTCCCATGGCGTCATGAGCTGCTGTGCCTCGAATTTGCCGCTCAAGTACCCAACCCGCACATTGCTCTAATCGATGGAGCGTACCAAATTCTTGAAATGCATCTGCATAGAGGCGATGTAAGTAACCCGGTTCTGGGCAAATATCGGGATGTTGAGAGTGAACTGAAAGATGTTCGTTCTCGTCGCTATCTGGACCGCCCAGTTGGCATTTGGCTCTACTCTCAAGAATCAATTTTTTTTGCATTTTATTTATCCGCGGGCCGCAGTTTCCCCGAATTGATCCACTTGTGCCTGAAGCTCACGCAAGCGACTTGATCTCGAACGCACGAAAAATTTGTTTCTCGGTAGACCATTGAGGCGATACCTGGCCCGCCATTCCCCCCGTAATAGCGAGGTGCTGCTGGGATCACTAGAGGGTTGGAAGGTTGCCTGAACGAGGATGCGGTCTGGCCCACTCACATGGGGCGGCGAGCAGTGCCACGTACAGGTATGGCAGAGGGCAATATCGCCTGGTTCTAATGTGGGGCAAATCAGTGGCCAATCACCTCCAAGGATCTCTGTGTTGACTTCCCCCGCATCGCCCAAGTAGCCGAAGTGGTTGGTACCAGGGTAAAAGGAGATGCCACCATTATCTGGGCTAGAGATGCTGAGCGGAATGAAGACGGTAGTCTTTTCTGGCCAACCATAATCATAGCAAAAATCACCATGAGTAAAGACCTGATTGCGGCTGTTCGCATCTTTGATGACAAAACGCTGCATAAATAGCGCCAGATCGGGATAGAGCACCTGCATGATATCTAGCAGCTCTGGACATTTGTGGATCTCTGCTAAAGTGGACGGAAGCTTTTCATGTACGTTGACTGGATTATACTTATCCACTTTGCGGTCAGCCAGCTCATCCCTGTAAAAGCGCTCCCATTCACTCTGCCAAAAGCGAATATTCGCTGGCTCTATGGCTTGGCGTACGACAAAAAAGCCAGTTTCTCGATAAACATCGGGTGAGAAGTGAGTTGAGTCGGCGTCAGGTATCCGATCTCGAAGCTCTCCAATTTCAATCGGTTCCATCGATAGTTTCTCCAATCCATGATATTGGCAAACTGCAGCCGCTTAGCCACGTAGTCACGTAGTCACGTAGTCACGTAGTCACGTAGTCACGTAGTCACGTAGTCACGTAGTCACGTAGCCATATAGTTGTATCCCCTCTGAAAATAATAGGGATTTGAAGATTACACAGATGTATACGGAACAAAATCTGCGCAATCTCTGAAACCTTTGTAATGGTAAGGCTGATGCTCTGCCGCGCTGTGATACAGCTTCTCGCATATTTAACTACTGATATTGTTCTATTGACGATAATCTTCAACTCGTTTGGGGAGCAGAGCATAACTCCGTTTCATGTCGATCCCGTAGGTCTCATCATCATATGGCACAGAACAGTACCCTAATATCGCTTTCTGATTGTCGGTGAGCTGATCGTAAATCTCTTGAGGTAAATTGCCCGGAATATCGAAGGCCTGTTTGATCCACCAACGACAGAAGGTTCCAATCATAGACCAACGTGTGCCGCCACTTGTATTGGGGCGCGCACCATGCCAGATGCGACTGTCCCAGACGACAAGATCACCAGCCTTTGCTATGATTGAGACGGCATCGTCGTATGCCTCTTGTGGCGCGTAGCGATCCGAGAGATGAGAACCTGGCACAAGAACGGTGCAGCCATTTTCCTCAGTTTGGTCCTCTAGAAGAATGGCACACTGCATAATAAATGGGTAAGATCCCGTGTATGGCACAAAAGAATCAATGTGCATGGGCATCCGATAATCGCTACTGCGTGCTAGAAACGAGCGCAATATGTAATTAGGTGCATCAGCCGGCAGTGATGAAAACCATTGATCATTCAGAAAATGCTTGAGAATAGATTGGATCTCCTCATTCTCCAACAGCATCTTAATGAACATAATATCCTTACTCTGAAGGTTATAGACCATCGGCTGATCTTTATTGAGACGCGGCATCCGGTCTGACTGGTTCGATAGCGTTTTGTCAAACCAGAACTTGATGCGACTAAATGCTTCCCCAATAACGTCCTGGCTAAAAGCCTGTGGAATATAGGCGTATCCATCCTTTTCTATAGCACTTATATATTGAGTGGTACTGCTTACTGAATTATCTGCTGTGGTGTCAATTGTAGTATTAGTAATCATACCATTTATGTGTCCTTATCAAAATAATCAGAATACTTAGCTCCCTTTGAAATTCGTAGTGGCTCTTTTGGATGTTATTGTTGTAGGTAAGACAGGCGAGATCAAGCGGACAGGTACTCTTCCAGGAAGTAGGTGTAACTATACTCAGCTCCGTTTGAAAACCGCAGCTTGGTAGTTCCTGTAGAGGCGGCGGAAAACTGCGGTGTTCAAAGCGACCGCAGCATAGGTAGGCAATGACGATTTAAGAACACCCACTGTCCTGGAAAAGAGCTTCACATGAGCCGAAATCTTCCAACACCCTCATTAAAAATTCAACAGTTCAACAATTCACAAATTAACTATTTTCATTATGGTTGTTTGACTGCTTAGTTACTTATATTTTTTAGCTGGACAATGGTGTCAATAATCGATTCAACAGTTCTGTCAATCGCCATATCGGTTGTTACCAACCCGAAGGCCTGATCAGCAATCTTCATCCGTTCTTCTTCATGGGATAGGTAGTAACAGATTGAATCGGCAATTTTCTCAATAGGTGATTCAACGAGATGAACGCCAGCAACAAATGGTGGGTGATGGGGCAAGGTCGGTTCTGTGACAATCATGGCTCGATTCAGCGCTGCCAAATAGTAGCGACCAGCATTTTCATCCCAAGGTGCTCGTAGTAGATTCAGAACAACTTTCGTTCGATTCAAGAGTGCCGTTCTCTCTTCGCCAAAAACATATGGATTTTCTACACCATCGATCACCATCAACTCTACATTACGCACCTGCAATTCATTACGAACTTGAGCCAACAGACGAGCGCGACGCTTAGAGCCCGCCTTCCCAATCCATAGGACTGGAATATCTCGTTCTAAGGCTAAATCTGCGCCCCATTCTGGCTGATTTGGAAAGCCAAACGCTGGCGTTGCAATGACATGAAAGCCCTGCCGCCTCAGAATATCTGCTCGCCAAACCGATGCAATAGCCAGCACGTAAGACAACCCTGTTTTGTGCAGCCAACGCAGATCCCCACAATAGCGAAATCGGGTACCAGGACTGACCATCTTTTTTAATGTCGATACCCATGGTGCGTCGCTCATCTGCTGACGACGTACCAATGCTCTCTCTATACCGGAACGCAACTGACTCACAGGCTGCACAAGTGCTTCGGGAAGTTTAGGATTGGGTAGCTGCTCCGCGTGTTGAAAGGCCAAAATGGGTCGTTCACCTGTAGGCACAGCCAACAGCCTATCAACAAGTGGCACGATACTGCCATCCGGCCCAAAGATAAAGACGGCGTCGAGAGCACTTGGCAATGCCTCGTCAGGATGGAAATTTTGTACTTGGCAACCGAGTTTGGCAAAGGTCTCTGCAATCATGGCCGTTACGCCACTAGTTTCCCAGCTTGCGACACCAATTGAGAGGGCTAAACCTTCGAGCAAACGCTCAGAGTGTTCAGGCTCTCGTACAGCATTCCCCATCTAAATGACCTCCTTAGGAATGAGCATTAAATAAGTTGGGCATGTCATCTCGAAGGATTGAGAGATCTTCTGCACCAGTTATTTATACTCAGCTCCGTTTGAAAACCGTAGCTTGGTTACTCCGGTAGAGTTAAGGAAAACTACGGTTTTCAAATGGACCGCAGTATAATTCCGATTCCTTATGATAACGACTTATAGTGGCTTATAACAACTTGGCTAAACAGTTACGCCGTCTGTTACATACCTGGCAGCGATACCAGTAAGGTTGCATAATTCCCTGCCAGCATACGCAAGGCAGCCCGTTCTGCGGGGCGCCGGCGCCAGGCCGCTAGCGGGTATAGAAGAATGCGAATCGACGATACGAAAGCGAGAATCACTTTATAGATAGCCGCGGCAAGATGTCCATGATTTTTACGAAAGTAAATGAGCTTGTATTTATAGAGCAATTGAAACATTTCCGATGCTACCTGCTTGGTACTTTGGCCGCCATAGTGAACAACCTCAGCTTGGGGAACCCACTGGATCTGCCAACCTGCCTGGCGGATCCGATAACAGAGATCGACTTCTTCTGAATAGATAAAGAACTCCTCATCAAAGAGTCCAATTTGATCCAGTGTTTCGCCACGTACCAGCATACAGGCACCTTTAATCACGTCTACTTCCCGATGTTCATCGCGTGGCCAACTACCCTGTGGATAGATGCCGTACGGAACCAGCCGATCCAGGTGTAATAGACGCCATAGCTCCCGGCTGAGTGTTGGCTCTGGATCACAAGACAATTGAAGGGTACCGTCTGCATTGAGCAATAGCGGCCCCACTGCGCCCGTCTTTGAATCCGTATCAAGAAATTCGACTAACTTCTTGATGCCACCAGGACGTATTTCTGTGTCAGGATTCAAAATCAAAATATAGCGACCCGTTGATTGAGATAGGGCCTGATTATTGGCGGCTGCAAAGCCTCGGTTACGGGAATTTACAATCAACTTTACTTGTGGAAACTCGCTGCGTATCATCTCTGCTGTACCATCGGTTGACAGATTATCGACCACGAAAATTTCAATAGTGTCGGGAGTATGCCCAGTAAACTCGGCTTCTAACGAACGTAGGGACCCTTTAATCAAATCCCGAGTATTCCATGTAACGATAACAATCGAGATGTCCATTTTACTTACCACCCATTCGCTTCACTCTGCATCAAATTCTCTCTTTTAGGGGCAATGGGTAGAGTGCTATCTTCCTGCTCATCCCTTAAGATCCGCTCGTATATCACCAAACCGCCCATAAACATCCAGGCGGGTAGACTGGTGCGCAACCCCTCCAGCCCAATGTTATAGACAAATGGCAAAACCCAGTCGCCAAGCATCGAGGCAACTAATGTGCCAACAATTCCCGCTAAAACGCTATATAGATAGGCTTGGGGGAATCCGTCAGCAATTTGACGCCGCATTCGCCATCCAATTCTGAATAGCGCCGCAAAGAACCAGAAGTAGCAAAAGAGACCAATAAATCCAGTTTGGGCCACAATATCAAGCAGCTGATGATGGGAGTTAAATTGCACTGCGTAGCCACGAATCGGATAGATGGGTGTATACCAATAGTAATTTGCTGGCCCTAAACCTGTGAATGGGTTGTATTTGATGAGCTGCCACATAATCCACCAGGCATCAAGACGAGTGAGATAACTGTATTGATCGGTGGAAACGATCTGTTGAATTGCGTAAATCATGGCAAGAGCACCAATGGGTATGATGATAAGAAAATACCTCATAATCAACCCTTGCCACTTGAACCCTACAAGCACCATCAGGACTGCTAGCATGGGTATCCAGCCCGATTTCCAGTCAAAGTTGTTGATAACGGTTAAATACAGTACGCAACCAAGCACGACGACCAGCCCTACCTGAACTCGCCAGCCAAGCTTACGGTTGAAGAGAAGTTGTCCCCCACACATGGCTGTTAACCATGCCCAAAAAAGGCTACCGCGTGCCTTCCAGTGAAAGAAGGTATCGACAATTGTCCACAGCTCTAGCGAGCGAGCAAAGACATAAATACCTCCCAAAATGATGTAAAGCCACACCATCCGTTCTAGCCAAACCGGTTCCAGTTGATTCGCAACCAGAAAAAAAGCACAGAACGAGAGGATAAAGATGGTCACGCCACCCAGTTGAGCTGCTAACGGAGCCGATGGCAGATAAAACCAACCCAATTGCCCGATGAGAAAAGCCACAACTGTTGCCATAGCAAAGATGACCAAGGGTTTCATCGACCTGGATGCAACAAAGCTAAATTTGCGTTCGAGAACAAACATGTCGAATAGCCATAGCCCAACCAGTAAGCAAAGGACCATGAGAGGTAAGCCAACGCTGGTACCCGTTCCTGTGCCGAGGTCATAGTTAACCAAGATGCAAAGCGGCACAACCGATAAAATGCTCAGACCCATGTTGTTTTTGAGCTGTAACCCAACAAAGATGGCAGGAGCAATTGAAGCAATCAACAGCAACACATAACTGGGCAAATTATATGGAATATATGTACAGGCAAATAATACACCGCATACAATGAGAAGAGGACGGATTATTTCTAGGTAAGGTATACGCCTGAGTTGCGCAGTAGCGTGTTGCATTTTCCTAATCGTTCCTAAAGGGGACCATATTCACGTAGCCCAGCATGAAACCCCTGATAGATATAGCCGCCTGAAATCCAGCGGTAGAGATGAGGTAGCAGTGGCGATGAGGGTGAGCTTTTTTCGACGATGGATGTTACCTGCTCTACTGCCCAGAGAGATGGTGCGGCTGAGGTTACTGGTCTTACCAATTTACGTAGAACCATTTGTGCTGAATCCTGTTGCCAGTCAACCGGTAATTTGTCGTAGAACATAGGCAAATGGGACTGGATTTCGGGGAACTTGTGAAAGAGGGCAATCGCCATCTTGGATGCCGTAAACAAGCGCTTTGAATTCACTTCCAGGCTCCCAATCGAATAGTCACAGTGCCGGCAGGCTGCCGAACCGCTTCGTCGAAAGCGGAAGCCTTGCTTCATGGCGCGGTAGCCAAAATCCACATCCCCCCACCAAGTGGGACCGTCTCCAGCCACATCCTGCATCCTGCCAATCTCCACAAAGTCAGTGGCCTCAACCGATAGATTGTTGGTGACACATTCCGTAAAGTCAACAAACTCTCCGGCTGGGTTTACCTGCTGTTTCCCAATGCGCTCCGCCTGCAGCTTGGCATACGGCGTAGGATTAGGGGGCAGATAGGGCAGCTCCTTACCCATGCCAACGATCCGTGGATGTTCGCCATGCTCGTCAAAAAGCCCCGACACATAATCTGGCTCCACGATCATGTCATCATCTAAAAAGATTAAGAGTTTTCCGCTGGCCTTGCTGGCACCTGTATTGCGGGCAACTGCCGACCCCTGATTTTCTTGGTGGATATAGCATGCTGAAAAGTGAAACGCCTGATCAAATAGTCCTTTTGTGTTGTCGATTGAGCCATCGTCCACAACAAGCACTTCAAACGTAGGTGTAGATGGACTCTGCCGATCTAACGCTTCTAAGGTTTTGAGAAGCGAATCTTTGCGGTTGTAGGTTGGAATAATTACACTAGCATCAAACATTCTATGTCGGTTTTCCGTAACATACTTGGGCCACATCTGACCCCATTTCACCAAAACGACCAAGTAAGAAGTCACGCATGGCCAGGAGGTTGGCATCTCGCTTACGCCGAAATTGAAGATTGCGATACTCCGCCTTCAGCGACCAAGCCCCCACTGTACGGGTCGTGCGAAACAGAATGCGGAGAAGAGGCAACCAGCGCATGTGAACAGGACCATTACGAGCAAAAAATCGCAGGCTGTTGCGGGTCATGTAGTAGGTATTGGCCGCAGATGCTTGTCCTAGCGTGGCAGAGACCTTGTGCCACATGATGGCCTCTGGCACGTACATAACCGAAAAGCCATGACGACGGGTCCGTTCACCCCACTCAACATCTTCATAGTTCAAATAGTAAGCTGCGTCGAGGGTGCCGATCTGCTCAATTAACGATGAACGAACTAGGAGACCACAACCCACGATAAAATCTACTGGCTTATTGTCAACGATATTGGCCTCGAAATCTGACTCTGGCACAAACATTCCATGGTGCCACAGATCACCACAAGACCACAGGATGGTGCTACCTGCTGCAAAGAGCGCATCCTCCGGGTCCGTACAATACATCTTCGGGCCAGCCATACCAATCTGCCCATCAGATTCGAGTACCTCGACCAATTTGGTCAACATTGGTGGATCAACAAACGTGTCATTATTGAGGACAAAGAGATATTTGGGTTCAGCTTTGAGCGCATGCCGAATTCCAACATTATTGCCCTCGGCATACCCTAGATTTTTGTCAAGCGCCAATAACTCAACATGAGGGTATCGTTCCGCAATGATCTCCCGCGAACCATCAGTTGACCCATTGTCCACCACCAAGATCGAATTATTGGGGTAATCCAACTCAAGCACAGACCGAATGGTCCCCAGCGTATCTTGGGCATTATTCCAATTTAGAATGATGGTATAGACAGATGGATATACAGTCATGTTTCGTCACTGCACCTGTTCATAGACTTCTAAAAGCTCACGGACTTCATCTGATATCGACTTGACAGGGCCGATGCCATTCCTCAGCGCCTCAACCATGGCGGGGTTCGAGACGAGCTGTTGTACTTTGTCGGCTAGGCTCTCCACGTTGCCCCGATCAAAGATCAGGCCATTCTGACCGTCTTTGATAAATTCAACGATCCCGCCCACATTCGAGCCAATTACGGGTGTCCTGCAGGCAAATGCTTCATGACAAACCCGTGGATTATTTTCGTGCCACTCGGATGGGACCACAACCACATCGATATCGGAGAGCACTGCGCCAAGTTCGGCGCGCTGATAAGGCCCTTCAAATCGAACGTCTTTTTCGCGGCCATTTATTAGATCGCGTAGCTCCTCAGTATAAGAAGCTGATTTGTTGAAATCACCCCAGATGGACAAGGTAGCAGACGACGGCGGCACGCCTTGTAAGAACGCCTGAATGGCCGTGTGCAGACCTTTGGAGGGCATGATCTGACCAAGATAGCCAAACCGAATATGCTCCGAATGGCTCTTTGGCGGCGTGTCGGCAAGCCAAGCGAGATCATGCCCGCTGTGAATCACCTTGATCTCTTGGGAGAGACCAGAAGCCTGAAATAGTTGGGCAAGATGGGTGGAAGGAGCCAGCACCTGATCCACCTGGTTAAGCATCTTCTTTAAGTAATGTTTCCGATCCACCATATTCAACGCCAGACCGCGCAGGCCCCGCATCCGACTAAGGCTAGGCATTTTGCTCATCTGCATGACCATCGGAGCAAGCAATGCATCTGGCAGAACCCGATTCACAAAGCCATATCCTCGAGAGTCCGCCATCAGGCATTGGGTACAGGTCAAGCTAGTCGTTTGCCCATCACAAAGTTGCCCATTTGAACGCAACAGAGACAGACGTGGACACAAAAACCAGAAGTCGGTTAAGGTTACAACGACTGGAATGCCCACGCTCTGGGCCACTTCCAAGACCGTTGCAGATAGGGTGTAACAAGACGTTACGTGAATGATATCTGGCTTCCACTCCGCCAACCACTCTTTCAGGCAGAGGGCAACTTGCGGATTGCGGTACAGATAGGTGTTTGGATCGGGAGCCAAAGTCCAGTTCATGTGAACTCGACGCACCTGTACACCTTGATCGGTTTCGTCTACGAAGCCATTCCAGTGTTCATCGCCCCTATCCCAACTACCCGCACAGAGCACCTGAACCTGATGCCCCCAGTTGGCCAATGTGGTAGCATACCCAAACGTCCGCTGTTCTGTGCCAGCCGTGTGGGTAGGTGGGTAATAATTGGAGATCAATAACACACTTGTCATGAAGTCTCCACTTATGCAAACTCGACCAGCTTATCAACGAGTGAGGCGTTCACTTGATCGTTCATTGGGAAATTCACTGGAACACCTTGTATAAGCTGCCTATAGATCCCTTCTAAGGCATCGGCTTCATCCTGAACGCTGCGCACCTCTGGTATACTTAACCGAAAGCGCTGAACCAACCCAGGTTCATCCAGAAATCGCTGCATCTGTTGCGCCAGCCTATTCGCATCACCGAGGGGAAAGCGTAGGCCATTGACGTCCGCTTCTACCGCCTCGGCCATGCCACCTAGATCCGTTACGATTAGAGGCGTCTTGGCCACAAATGCCTCGGCAATGGTCACAGGTGCATTTTCATACCAGAGTGACGGAACAACGAGAACATCGATATCTTGCAAAATCTCTCCGATCCGTTCGTTGTTAAAGGCACCCGCAAAAACAATCCGTGGATCATCTTGTGCCAACGCTCGACACTGGACGGCATAATCTGGATAGCTATTAGGGTTGCCGTAGATGGTCAACGAGGCAGAGTCTGTTTGCAACTCTCGAAAGGCTTGAATCAAAATGTGAGCACCTTTGATCGGTGCCAGATTGCTCGTGTAGCCAAACCGAATCTTGTCAGAGCAGGACTTATGCTTTCCAATCATGGCTCGCTGAATGTTGTGACCATGAGGAAAGACATGCACCCGCTCGTGATTGATCAGGCCAGCAGCAACAAGGGTATCTTTCATAAAGCGTGATGGTGTAAAAAGCAGATCCACCTGATTCAAAAGCTTAGGTAATGTCCCATTGCGCGCCTCAACCGCGCCTATGAGATCGATTGCGCCATTCGTAAGGGCAAATCGATTCAACTGCTTCGATGCCGAGACGATTCCCTCCTGAAGCGTTGGGGGAAGGTACGACATAAGCTGAGAGACACGCGTATCCCCGTGAATGCACTGCTGGCATGTTGTGCCTGATTGTCGTCCCATACAGAGGGAGTCGTCTCTTTTTAAGAGCGTCCCAATGGGGCAAATCAACCAATAATCGGTGGCCGTCATCACCACAGGAATCCCTAAATCAACTGCCGCTTGAAGGGGAGCAGCAGAGAAATGGCCGCAATAGGTAACGTGGATAAGATCGGGCCGATTCTCCTGCCAATGGTCAACCGTCACTTGGTAGACGTCTGGATTAAAGAGAAGCTGAGGCCCGTAGTAAGCGCTCCGACTCCCCCAAGAAAACTGTAAACGGTTCAACAAAAGCCCGTCATAATCAACTTGGTGCAACCTTGGTGAACCAACTGGTTGTTGCGTCTCCAAATCACCGGCAAATAGTGACACCTGATGGCCAGAATCCTGCAAGGCCCTGGCTATGTTGTTGGTGTATACCTGAGTTCCCCCCGTACTTTGGGGCAAGAACATATAGGTGACAAATTCAATCTTCACGAAGCATCTCCATCTTTTGCGAGACCTTCGTCTGAGTGCTGACCACAAACTTCTCTGGAAAGACTTTGATGCCCCAACGCTCTTCAAATTGGCTGGCAGCTGCCTGCAAGGCACCGATGTCATACCGTTCTTCCAAATAAGCTATGTCGGCCTTCACTTTGGGTTCCCAATTATGGTCATGGGTGATCCGGGATTTGGGTTCGACCCAAGCCGTAATCTGACGCTGGCTTGCCGTTAGCGAAAAATCGAGATCTTCCCACCCCACAAAATAATCTGGGAATCGCCCGCAGGCGTGAAAGACCTCCGTCCGATAGAGTCCTGCACACCCATTGATAAAATCGGCCGTAAATTGTCCTTCACCGACAATGGCCTGGACATCTTCCGGTTGCCAACCATGAAACCAGGGGTAGACTTCTATATATGTGTCATCGTGTACCCGCACCAAATCGGCCCCACAGGACCAGACGCTCCCATCGTTGGCCAAGACCATGGGACTGACCAAGTCCGCCTCGTAGGCAACGGCACAGTGCATCAACTCGCGCAGCCACCCCTTGTGACAGATCACATCATTATCTAAACACATGATGTAATCTGTGGTGACCGCGCTAAATGCCGCATTGCGTCCGCCAGCCACCCCAAGATTTTTGTCGTGATAGATAATGGACAGATTTTCATGGGTACTTTCTAGCTTCTGCAACTGGGTAATGGTGTCTGGATGGGAGCCATTGTCGAAGATCAAAACTTGAAACGGATAGTCGCTGTTGGCGTAGATACTATCGAGACACGTTTTAGTTAGATGGAACCGATCCAGGGAGAGAAGCACAATCGTCACGGTCGGACCCTTCTCGATGGACTGTTGGACCTTGAGAGAGCTGGTGCGCGCCTGGATAATTTTTTCCAGCTCCTCATCTTGCAATGAGGAAAAGGCCCCAACAAGCTGCCACTTCCTTTGTTGAACAAGCTCGCGAAAGAGTGTCTTCAGAAGCCGATTCTTAGCCAGTGTTGATCCCATACGGAAAGTATGTCGACCTCGCCGCATGGTATTAAGCACATTCTGAATACGGGTCACCACGCTCGATGGTAAGCGGCTCTGAATTGTCTCTTTAAAAGTAAGTGGAGCAGATAGTTCACTTTCCATTGGTTACACATATCCAAAAATCTGCTTCAGGCCAAGGGATAAGAACCCGCGATTGAGTAGCCATGCAGGATTGTAGCGGGCCGCCTGTATAAATGTTGAGATAGAATAGTCATCAAAATGACGGTGATGACTTTTAAAAATTCGGCTGGCAAATATATTTGACATCAATTGATTGCGCACGGGTAAACAGCCGTCCAGCGTATCTGGTATGTTCTCAAAAAACGTTTCGATAAACGCTTGGGTCTGAGCCAGGGGTGTCCCCGTCTGGTCCAGCATTTCGGCAAAACTGATCAGCTTCTCTCGCCAGGGGCCATCCGCTGCAAAAAAGTCTCGTTCATGGGCATAAGCCTCTGTCAGACGTCGTCGGGCTTCTTCAGGGTGATGGACGGCTAAATCGATCAGGGCTCCTTCAAAGAGTGCTCGGCTAACGGCTTTCGTATACAAACTCTGCGTGAACTGCTCACGGTTCAATCGTTCGTAAAGGTCATCAAGGATTTGCAGATGTGCGGTTTGCCCATTTCTATTGTGTACCCGTTCCGCATAATTGCCAGCGTACACTCGAAATTTGCAGAGCGCTTCTGGCACACGCACCACCGGGTGATAGGCTGCAATTTTTAGCCACAAATGCCAATCTTCGCCCTGACGTAGAGTCAGATCAAATCCTTCTGCAGGTATGCAGTGGCGACGTACGACAACGGCACTAGGTGTACCTACAAAGTTCCCCAATATGAGACTGTTAAAGATGTATCCGCCGTGCCAATCATGGTCCGTCTGATGAGGTGGCGTCTGATGAAGGGGTTTGCCCTGCTCGTCAATATACATGACGTCACAATAAGTCATGGCCGTATGGGGTTCTTTCTCAAGTACGCCGAGCTGGGCCTCCAGTTTGTTTGGGGACCAAGCATCATCTGCATCTAAAAAGGCAACATATGGGCTTTGGCTCTGCTCAATACCATGGTTCCGAGTCGCAGAACGCTCTTGGTTCTCTTGGTAAAGATACCTCACCTTCCCCGCTTCCATATATGAACCCAGGCGTTCGCGTGTATTATCTGTAGAGCCATCATCGACCACGATAATCTCAACATCTCGAACGGTTTGGGCCAATGCAGAATCGACTGCCTCGGTTATGGTATGGCCAGAGTTGTAAGTTGGTATGACGACACTAACTTTTGGTGGCACGCAGCTTTTTCCTCTTTACCAAGTTCTTTCAGCCCTAATCATTCCACCTTACGTCAATACTCTTTGGTACGCTTCTAGGAAGCGATCACAGACGGCATTCGGATGAAATGTGCCGGTCAAATACGAGTGACGAGCCGAATTCCCGAGCTTCGTCCGCAGCTCTTGGTTTTCGATTAATCGACAGATATGCTTGGCTAGGGCACCTACATCTTTTGGCTCGCAGAGTAAACCATTGACCTCGTTGTGAATGAGCTCTGGTATACCACCAACATTGGTCGCAATAATAGGGCGCCCATAGGCCATGGCTTCTACTAAGGTAACAGGTAGTCCTTCTAAGATAGAGGGCATGACAAAGATTTCGGCCTCTTGCATGACATCAGGCAATTGATTTCGGGCAAACGGCCCCACAAATAGGGTGTTGCCATCCAAACCTAATCTCTCGGCGAGGGCCAATAATTCATCCCGCAGCGGCCCGTCACCATAGATCCGAAATTGGGCGTGAGGATAGAGCGCTTGGACCTGCACGATTGCTTCTAAAAGATAATCCAAGCCCTTGGTCACATAGAGCCGGGCCATGGTCACAATGGTCGGTAACGAAGCGACCTGCCCATTTTGGTCAGTCGTTAACCTGGCTGTATGTTGAAGTCCATCGCCTTGACCGTTATTTAACCCATTCCCTTGTCCATTCTGGCCAAACCAACCGATATCTGCCGGATCGCTCACAATAGGGGTCATAGTGACGATCGGTTTTGTCACGCCACAAACTGTTTCCAGCGCTTCTGCACTCTTTTCCGAAACCGCTACAATTAGATCTGCTCGATTAATATCAGTCTGGAAAGTGGCCCACCAATCAAATTGGTTATCAGGCGTTTGGTGCTCCTCATAGACGGTTGGAATCCCTCGGGTTTCTGCCCACTGCAAGGTGAATAAAAGACCCGACGTATAGCCATGAATGTGTAATAGATCTGGCTTCCACCGCCACTGCCACCAGCGGAGAAGGGTGTGTCCCACCCACTCTTTGCGATTGGGGCCAATGATCCGCTCCATCAGTATATTTTTTAGCCGACCGCTCGTGCTTTGGTGTGACTGTTGGAGACTCTGCCGCCTAGCTATGCTCAAGAGCGCTGCCGCTCCCCAGGTGAGAGGAGCCGATACCGCCGTTAGAAACTCAGTCACCTTTTCCTTCGTTTGCCACTCCGTTGCCAAGCGCCACAGAGAGTGGGATATCTGTACATGAGGTATCCGGTGTTTATTCAGAAGCTGAATGTATTGATTATCTAGTGGCGTCCAGCCAACCGACAATACACTCGTCTCATGCCCCTGTGCTTGTAGGTGAATGGCTAGATTGACCGCAATGTCTTCTAGCCCACCAAATTCTGCAAATGAAGGAACCACCATACATATCCGCATAAAGCTACCCGTGAACTACGTTTTTCTATGTCAACAGTTCTACGCCCAAAGACGATTTAATGACGATTGCACCGTTATCTTCCAAAGGCCCCGATTGCGAATCCAACTGGCATCATGAGCGATGGCCCGAAGCGAATAAGGCCAGAGGTACTTCCCTGCATCGTTTTGATGATTTAGGAAAGCCAGCTCTGCGTAAAAGTCACCAAGAATTTTAGAGAGCGAGGACTTTTCATCTGAGTTGGGTAGGTGGCTGTCAACCCAACGAATAAATCGTTCACCGTCCACATGAGAATGACCTTCCATACTCAATAGGTGCTTTGCCTCTGACAGCATCCAATCACCCCAGCTATCTACTGTCCCTTCTGGAGCGCTCGCCATATGTTTCTTATAAAAGAAATCTGCTTCTTGCAGCGCTTCCGATGCATGGGTCTGCTTGCCAGAAAGGTAGTAGAGATAGACCGTCCGTCTGATTCGTGTAATGAGCTGTTCGGGCGTGGGCGGATAGGCCGCCAGCACATCTGCTGGAATTTCCGACTCTTGGCCGACGGTACGCCTTTCCTCGCTCAGCTTGCGGGCCAAATTGTCGTAAACCAACTGCAAATGGAGCTTGCTTTGGCTGATTGCTTTGGGATCAATGCGATATTGATAACAAGGCTCTGCAATGGCCAGAAGTTTGCCCTGCTCTGCCATCCTTAGCCAAAGATCATAATCTTGGGTTACAGGGAACGACTCCCGATATCCACAAACTTTACGGAGAACATCTTGGCGCATCAGCACGGAACCGTGACAGTAACAGTTCCATTGAGCCAGCTCGTTTTGTAATGCCGTATCTGTTAACGACATCTCCACAGTATCCAGAATGGTTCCGTTGGTGTCAATCACCTCATAGCTGGAACCAACCAAGATGCAACCCGGGTTCGCATTCAGCACCGCTACCTGTCGCTCAAGACGATTAGGATGCGAGAGATCATCCGCATCATGTCGGGCAATCAACCCCCCCCTAGCTTGGGCTAATCCAATATTCAAAGAGCGGGTTAGTCCCACATTCTGTTCATTATCAATAACGCGTAAACGCGGATCCTGAAAACCATTCAAAATGGCCAACGTGTTGTCTGTTGATCCATCATTGACGACGATACATTCAAAATTTTCGTATGTCTGCTGGAAGATGCTCCCAAGAGCTTGGGGTAGATACGCCTCACCATTGAATACGCCCATGACAAATGAAACAAGAGGTTGGGTATCACTGGGCATGAAGAAGTTCCCTCGCCTTTCGCATCCCCCGCCTGACTTTCCCTGTTGCTCTCTGTTTCGTCGTTTGGATTGAATCCTTTAGCAGAAGCCAATTCTCTTCTTGACGCTCAAATCGACCGATTCGGTTGGCGGCTTTATCCCAGGTAGGGTGCCAACCCATGGAGCAGGTCGAATTGAATCCCCACGTCAGTTGCCCTGTGGGTTCGTCAGTCAGCACTTCACCCATCAGGGCCAGGGTGTGTATCCGAAACCAGGTGGCAAAGAGATTCGATTCGTTGGCATCGGATGCTGTCTTTTGAATGCCCATGTGGATAAATGGCTTGTTCGCCGAATAGAGAAATCCACCATCCTTCATCTGCATAGATAAAATGTGGGGCAACGCACGCCGCAAGGCTAAGCGAATTTCTGGACGACGATAAGGTACTTGTTTGTACATATTGACCAAGATGTCAACGGCATCCACGTCTTCGCAGGCACCGCCCCCGCCCCAAGGCGTAAAACTACCATCAGCGTGTTGCAAAGAGAGGGCGACGTCTATTAGCTGTTGGGGATAATTTACCGGATGATTCTCATAGTAATAGACCAAGAGCTGATGGTAGCCACCATACAGTGCAATTTCGTTGGAACAGGCCCCGTCGGACCCCCATAGACCTGTAGCTGGATCTTGGTGCTCATCCAACCAATCTAGGTACTGTTTGAGTGCCGCCCCTGCTGCTGGGTGATTTTCCACATCTCGTAGATGAAGAAGAAATTGGCCGATGAAGAGCAGATTGTTGCCCTCCAGCCAAGCATCTGAAAAGTCGCGTGCCGCCAACCACCCGGCTAGAAATCGTTGTTCCATATATGGGTAAGCAAAGATCAACGGTACTAGTGGCTTAGCACCAAGTAAGTCTAGCGCAGGCAAGACATGGGCAGCCAAGTGATGCGCAATATGCTCATAGGAGTGGTTGGGGCTACTTAATTCCGAAGCCACTAGCTCTGGGCCAATGAATAGACCTGTCTCGCCATCTTGCCATGAATTTAGATAGGCGGCCCATGCTTCTCTTTCATCAGCCGTTAGCTCATCCAACCGGCCAAGGTAGGCATAGAGCATGCAGGCAAAGGTGGAGCCATACAACGTCTCTGGACCATTGGGTTTGGATGCAAAGGCCCAGCGAGCGGAGTCTATGCGGCACTTCTCTATAAATTGGAGAACGTTGTCAACCACTTGTTGCATTGCCATAAAGGCCCTTATCTACGCACGGCTCGGAAGTACGAAATGGTCAAATTGTCTACATCCCGAGCCATCGTTTCAGCGATAGTAAAGTGAGCATTCAGCATACCCGTTAGCTCTTCGGGCTTATACTCCTTCAGATGGAATGGATTGCCGCTGTGCTCTTGTGTACGGCAATGGGGGGATGATACCAGTAGCGTTCCCTGAGGACGAAGTACCCGAGCCGATTCGGCAAGAAATGCATTGCCGACAGCCTCTGGCACGTGCTCAATCCCCTCTAAGCAGACCACCACATCCAGGTTTTCATCTTCAAACTCTAGTTTGGCCATGTCTCCCACTTGAAAGTGAATGCGCCGTCCATATCGCTCTGTCGCTTCGTCAATCGCGTCTTGAGCTACATCCATTCCATGAAGGGTACGGCACCCTTTGATGAGCGACGTTCCCCATCCCATCCCGCAGGGTATATCCAGAACATCTTTATCTTTGCAGTATTGACTGGCCCAACGATATCGTCCAAAAAAAGCCGCTCGATAAGGGCTTCGGGTTACGGTTGGCCAAGGAACAAAGCCGCGCCGCCAACGAATGGACCAATGGTCTTGGAATCCGCTATCATCAGGATGTGCTCGTTCAGACATTAAGTAGAACCTACTATGTTTATGTAAATGAGTTCGTTTATATACGATAAGTTGCTTGCAAAAAATTGCTGCCTGTTGAGTGGGGCACACTCTTAAAGTTGAGTGGGATGCGCCACCAAAATAGCACCTCGGAACGCTCCTCCGCCCAGATGGAGATGGCCAGCCGACCTGTGGCATCTTGGATTTGGATAGGACCGACCTGGATTTCTAGCGTATGAGTACCTTCACGTAGGTCGATGGGCTGATTGTAAGCATGATTCGTAGCCTGATAGTAGAGAGCCGCATCGTTGCTGCTGTAAAGCGCCATATCCACTTCTACGTTGGTGTATGAGCGAGATGCCGAATAGTGCAGGGTAACTTGAAAGGTCTCCCCTGGCGTTATGTGCTGACTTTCAATCTCCACATAGGTAAAT
>JBCCHB010000076.1:0-77850 GCA_039028975.1 Chloroflexota bacterium | reverse complement strand
GTGCAGACACGCCCTTCTTTTCCGTCCGCACTGATGCTTACGACTTTTAGCTTTTGCCCGCATAATGCGTGGCGTGGATCTAATACAGTCACATACGAAACTTCGCGCGTTGTACTACATGGGGTAGTGATTTCATCGAGTGAACATCACATCGACAAGGACCGGGGGAACAGCGCGCCGAATTGAGTGTTCGGTGGGCTATGTTGGTTCCTCGCTCATATCTAGTTGGGCATTCTCCCCCGGCCTGTCATGTCGGCGTTGGATGCTCACAGGTTGGCAATATGAAGTTTAGTGGAATCTGAAACTGGGTGTGAATCGCCCAGTTTTTCTGTTATAATAAGACTATCGAACAACATTAGTGAGTTATTGGCCAACAGGAAAACATGATGGTTCAAGCGCAAAGATTCACACCAGCGGAAGCGGCCGCATTGGTAGACTTGAGTGAAAAGGAAGTCCGTAAGGAAATCGAATACAAAGTCATCGATGGGGACTTATCCTCTACTCATGTTGGGAATAGTCAGACGAATGCGGGGCGTTCTTTACCTCGTCTGTCATTTTCGGCATTGGTTTATCTTTACTTGGTGCGTCGTTCGTCGCTCTCCCTTAGAAGCAGAGAGCGAAGCGCAATTTATAAGCGCATTGTGCAAACAATGTCTCAAGAGGAGATCCCCGAGCAAATTGAAATTGCGGATCCTTTCTACCTTCGGCTTGGGGAAGGCGTAGTATTCCTCGATGACAAAGTGAGCCGCTTTTTAGAGTGGAAAGAAAGTTTAGTCTCTAATCCAGATATTATGGGTGGTACTGAGACCTTTCCTAATTCGCGTCTGACTGTGCGTCATGTGGGCGGGATGATGGAGCGTGGCGTAGATGCCCAAGAAATATTGGACGATTACTCATATCTAGACCTTTCGGACTTGGAATTCGCACGCCTCTTTGTGCGAGCCTATCCCGACGTAGATTACACCAGTGCCAACGAATGAGATTTCTCATCGACGAAGATCTGTCGCCAAAGGTTGCCGAAAGACTACGTTTGGAAGATGGGCTTGATGTTATTCATGTTCGCGATAGAGGTCTTCTTGGCGAGTCAGATCCAGTCATTTTACAGAGATCCTACGACGAAGATAGGATTCTCGTTACGGCCAATATTAAAGATTTCCAGCGATTAGCCCGAGCAAGAGAGTTGCATCCGGGTATCGTGCTTGTCTTAGATGGCTCCCTATCGCGGGATGAACAGCTGGAGCTCATGCGTAGAATCGTGGCTGAAATAACGCAGGAGCTGTTGGAAGAGCGGGATATGGTGAATCGTGTCTTGGAAATCGAGGTAAACGGCGAATCTAACTTTTATGATCTGCCTCTACTATAAGAATGCCTTCCTTTGCCGAATCCCACTCGATAGACAACGTGTCGTATAGTGCCTTGGTCGTGCTGCTTGGTTGTCCGCGCCGACATCCACTGCTCGTGACCAAGCTAGATTGACGCGGCTGTGGGACTTTTTTCGTTGGTGTCATTGGTTCGGTTTGCGGAGTGACGGAGTCAGTGACCGCTTGGCAGCAGAGCTAGGCGTTAGAGCGGCTTGCCCAAAATTGAGCCTGCATTTAAGCAGAAAAATGGTAAATTAAAGTCTGAGCATAGAGAAAGGAGCCGCCCTAACAAAGGCTTTGAGCTGACGCGCCAACGGAATCGAGCGCGCAGCTTAAGCAACTTACTCCCCTTTGTAACCATTTTGATGGAGGATCTTGTCTTGCCCAGTATTGAACATGAACAAGTAGTCGAAATGATGATTGGAGGCCTTGGCCTGGAGGAGCTGTCCGTTGATGAGCAGCGCGCTGTGATGGAAGCCTCAGCAGACATGTTTCCTGTTGAGGCGGATGTGAGTGTCAACGAAGTTTATGCAAGCAGCGTGCCCGCAGACTGGATCACTATTGACGGAAGTGAAACTGACAGGGTTATTCTATATTTCCATGGAGGTGGGTATACCATGGGTTCAAGGAACACACATCGTGGGCTTGCTGGACGTTTGGCACGAGCGGCGCGGGCACGAGTTTTATTACCCGACTATCGGCTTGCGCCAGAACACCCGTTCCCTGCCGCAGTTGAGGATGCTACAACGTGCTGGCGCTGGTTGGTTTCAGAAGGCCATGCTCCAAACCGCATGGTCATCGCTGGCGACTCCTCAGGTGGGGGTTTAACATTAGCAACGCTACTAGCGTTGAAGGCAGCTAGTGATCCGTTGCCTGCCTGTGCGGTTGGACTGTCACCTTGGACTGATCTTGTGGGAAAAGGGTCGACTGCTCAACTAGGTGCAGTCGACGACCCAATGTTAACTCCTGAAGGTGTACGCTCAAGTGGACGACAATACGCGGACGATAATTTACACAATCCGCTTGCGTCGCCATTATATGGCGATTTGCGAAATCTGCCTCCGCTGTTACTTCAAGTCGGTACCAGAGAAATTCTTTTGTCTGATAGCACTCGCTTCGCTGAAAAAGCCCAGGCCGCAGGTGTAAAGGTGACCCTCGAAATCGAGGAAGGACTGATCCACGTCTGGCATATGTTTCCTGACATTCCAGAAGCACAGAGTGCCATCGAACGTATAGGTGCATTTCTTGACCGTAACTGCTGACGACCACTATAGGCTTAAAGCAGATATAGAAGTTTTCGATTATCCTAAAATTGATTTAAGGGCGTCGCGTACCAACATGGCTTGCAGCCAACGCCCTAGCAGACGCCGCTGAAGCAGGCGTTGAACGTTACGCTTCAAAAATAGGTTGAATAGTCTCCAGAACACTCCACTCATCATAGGAGCCGATGTAGTAGTCGGTTACACCGGGGATAGGCGAAGATAGGCGGGCGTGGCCAAGGCCGATGAGGACGACACTATACCCTTTGCGGTTGAGATCAGTCAGGGTGGCTGCAAGCTTGGGTTCGAGAACTGAGGTGATAACAACGACGGTTGTACCGTAAGCCAATCCAGAGCTTTCTACATGGAGCAGGGTGGGAAAAGACCAGCGTGCGCGCCCTTCAATCCGGGCTAGGGCTTCTAGAATACGCACAAGTTGATCAGGATGGTTACGTGGCGCAACGCGTACCCGTCCAACCGTTCTTTGAATCTTCTCTTCTGCGGCTAACGTTAGGCTCAGCAACAGCGCATTGGCGTATAGCCCAACAGGGTGCCCCTCCTGCCAAACGAAACGCGCAACCGATGCCGCCGTGGTAATGGCAAACTCTACCAGTGGGTAGTCCTGCCCTTTGCTGCCGAATAGCCCTACATGATCCGGATCATAGGTATTGAGATTTAAAAAGATGGCCACTGGTAACGTTGCCGATGGCTCGAATACCTTCGTCTGTAGGGATTGACGACGAGCTGTTGCTTTCCAGTGGATATGGCGATAGCTGTCGCCAGGAGCATAAGCACGAGTCCCCATCAACCGCAGGGGATCTTCCACAAGACGGCGACGGCTCGTAAAGTCCCCAAAAGGATGTCCCGCTGGTAATCCTAAGGCTTCCAGAGAAACGATCTTGGGGTAGACCAGCAGCGTATCAATTGAGTCGTAAGCCATGCGCTGGATATCAAAACCGAACATGTCACCAGAGCGAATTTGAGCCGGACCAAAGTGCCAAAGTCCTCTGCGGGCACCCTTCAACGTATAGCGACGAATCACCCGCTCATACCAGCGTAGAGAGAGTACATTGACCAAGCGCCGTCGGCTGTTCGGGGTGGCTTGGCTGGGATCGTCTAACTCGTCGTTTTGCGGGTGCATGGAGAAAGGGAATTCGTCATCGATGCGCAGCCAACCAAGCGGCAAGGGCTTGGCGTTGACGATCTCCACATCCATGCGTGTATCATCACCATAGAAGAGACGGTTCTGGTCAAAGCGGCGTCTATAGGAGACGCCGACCAAGCAGTAGCGTGACCAAAGCTGAGCCGAGCCGGCTAACAATGCTAGAATCAGGCTCATTAAAAAGAGCAGCCGCTGCCCCGTGGCTGCGCTAAGCAGCGCGAGAAGTAGGATACCAATCCAAGTCAGTCGGTTCATGGATTATTGTGCCCAATTCTCTTCGACAGGAACGGGAATTTTCTCCAGAAGTTCATCCAGAAGGGCCGAGACTGGACGCTGTTGGAGGCGCGTCTCGACATTGGGAATCAAGCGATGTGCTAAAACAGGGTGGGCAAGTGCCTTGATATCATCAGGCGTCACGTAGGTGCGCTGGCGAATGGCCGCCAGAGCTTGGCTGGTTCGATAGAGGGCCAGCGATCCACGGGGGCTAGCGCCTAGGGATAGTCCAGGATTCTCTCGGGTGGCGTGGATTAGCTCTAGTAGGTAATCTTCTAATAGTGGATGGACATAGATCTCCCGGCAGATGCGATTGGCTTCCTGGATTTCATTGGCACCGATGACGGGTGTCACATCATCGAGCGGATTGGCTGCCCGAAATCGGCGGAGAATTTGCCGCTCTTCATCTCGGTCCGGATAGCCAATACTGAGCCGCACGAGAAAGCGATCAACCTGAGCTTCAGGCAAAGGAAAAGTTCCTTCCAATTCAACCGGATTTTGGGTGGCCAAAACAAGGAATGGATAGGGTAACTTGCGGGTCTCACCATCGACCGTTACCTGGCGTTCTTCCATCGCCTCCAACAGGGCCGATTGGGTACGAGGGCCTGCGCGGTTAATTTCATCAGCCAGGACCAATTGAGCCATAATGGGCCCTGGCCGATACTCAAACTGATTGCTCTGCTGGTTAAAGACACTAACGCCGCTAATGTCAGATGGGAGCAGATCGGGCGTAAATTGAATACGTTGAAAGCTACACCCTAAAGAGCGGGCAAGCGTACGTGCTAAGGTCGTTTTGCCTGTACCTGGTACATCTTCCAACAAAACATGGCCTTCGCAAAAGAGGGCAACAAGGAGCAGATCGATAATGTTGTCTTTCCCGACAATGACCTGAGATACATTTTGCTGAATATTCGATGCGATTTGCTGAATGCGGTCCGTCATATCTGTTGATGGGGCTGGGCGGGAAGAAAGAAGTGAATTTGGTTCCGACATCTTAAATATTTTGCTCGATTTGGTTCTGTATACTCATCCCTCTTTGAAATTAGGAGGTGAGTCTTTTTGGGCTTACGGATGGCGATTGATGATTTCTTATTGTACTGTGAATACGCACGCAATGAAAATCTCGCAATGGAATTATCAGTAGATGAACATGCAATGGGTTGCACCACGGGAGACGAAAATCAAACAAAGATTAGGAGATTTCACAGATTCTTATCTTTCTATTCTTTGCAGTCCCTGTTCATCCCCTCTAAAGCTGTGGGGTAACCAAACATTTTATCTTATGAGTGATAGGCAGTTCGTAATGAATCATCTCATTTCATCACTCCTCAAGATTGACAACTTGCTCCCAATTTCTCACAATATAGATGGGTAGAAAAGTTCTGTCCTCTCTATTCTGAATTTTACAGAGTAGAATGAATGAAAGTCGGGCCAAGAATTTTCTGGAGGGATAGATATGTTCATGATGGATAAAGGTGTCTCTAAAGTTTCTTTAAGCAAAAACAATTATGCTTAGTAATCGAACTTGCAGCGGCGTCGCTATAGGGAATGAAAGTCTCGCTACTGATACTTTATTCCTTCCCCCGAATTTCAGCGGGTGGACATCAACAGAGAAATTTTCAGAAGGCCAGTAAGGTTTGGCATACTTGTCTTATCTGAAGGCAAAAAATTTTGGCTCAACATGCTCTCTTGTGGTTGCACTGAGCTGGTCCCTGAGCATTGTCGAATTTAGACGATGCACGACTGCACTGGATGCTAAGTTTTGCAACATTAGGACGGGCCAATGGTAGACCGTCATTGTAGGGCGGTGGACGCCGATTGTCCCATGAGTTTAATTTGAAATCGGTCAGTCGGTCACCTACCCCGCCCAAAATGGACGGGCTACCCTGAATCTGTCAATACTTCGGTAACAATGCACTACCTTCGGGCATGACAGAACCAAGACAATATCCTTAGCTATTCGCTATATTTATTCTAAATTTGCACACAATTTATGATAAAATGAAGGTTCAAAATGGATTCCAAGGATCTGAAAGGCTTCAACGAAAGAGTCGCCTATAATCGTGAATGGTTGAATGGCAGAATTTGTGCTTGCGAGGCAGTCGCTTGCAACCATAATGAATGAAATGGAGTCGGACACTCGGGTTTGTTCCGCAAAACAAGAGTACTTCACTGACCCACTTATTAACCATTCAACCATTCAACAATTCACAAATTAATTATTTTGAAGTAGAGCCTTGAAACCCATTAAGAGCCAAAACGAAAATGGAGATTCTGAATGGATCTGAGTAGCGTGCGCAACGTCAATGCGCAGGTGGAGCGCGAGAGCCTCTTTCTACACGACCTGCGCGCTGAAATCAATAAAATCATGGTAGGTCAGGAACGTCTGGTCGATCGGGTTCTCATTGCGCTATTGGCTGATGGGCATATTCTGTTAGAGGGGGTGCCAGGGCTGGCCAAGACGCTCTTGGTCAAGACCGTTGCTCAGGCGATCCAGGCAGATTTTTCTCGGTTGCAATTTACGCCCGATCTGCTACCGGCCGATCTAATCGGCACCCAGATTTACAGTCCCAAAACAGGTGAGTTCAGCGTCCATCGCGGCCCGCTCTTTGCCAATCTGATTCTAGCAGATGAGATTAACCGGGCACCTGGCAAGGTACAGAGTGCGCTGCTGGAAGCCATGCAGGAACGACAGATTACCCTTGCTGGCACCACTTATCCGTTGAGCAACCTTTTTCTAGTCCTGGCCACTCAAAACCCCATTGAGCAAGAAGGAACCTACCCACTCCCAGAGGCTCAAGTGGATCGGTTTATGCTCAAGGTGATCGTGGGATACCCGCGCAGGGCGGAAGAGCGGGTTGTCATGGATCGAATGACTGGTTCTGCGTTGCCTCAAGTACGTCCGATTCTGACGCCTGAGGATGTCATGCGAGCACGCCAAGCGGTTCGGGCGATATATGTAGACGAGAAGATCAAAGAGTACATTCTTGATCTGATTATTGCGACCCGCTCCCCCAATAGCTATGGGCTAAATGAGCTAGATTCGTTGATTGCCTTTGGGGCCTCACCCAGAGCCGGAATCTACATGGTAGAAGCAGCGCGTGCCCAGGCCTTTCTCAACGGTCGAGGTTTTGTCACTCCAGACGATATCAAGCAGATTGCACCCGACGTCATGCGCCATCGAGTCATTACCACCTATGAAGCAGAAGCAGAAGAGATCAGTTCGGCAAACATTGTCCAAAGGCTCCTAGAAAGAATCGAAGTTCCCTAAGTTATGCTCACAACTGAACTGTTCAAGAAGATCCGCCAAATTGAGATTCGTACCCGGCATCTCGTCAATGATAGCTTTGCTGGCGAGTACCACTCTGCGTTTAAAGGACGTGGAATGGAGTTTGATGAGGTTCGGCCTTACCAAGCGGGCGATGAAATTCGCACCATTGACTGGAATGTGACTGCGCGCATGGGGGATCCCTACATCAAACGATATGTAGAAGAACGAGAATTAACTGTTCTCTTCTTGGTTGACGCCAGCGGGTCCAAATCGTTTGGCTCGGTAGAACGGTACAAGCGGGATCTAGCTGCGGAGTTGACCGCGGTCTTAGCCTTTTCTGCCACCAATAACAATGACAAAGTTGGCTTACTCATCTTTACAGATCAGATCGAGCTATTTATCCCCCCGCGCAAAGGACGCACTCACGTTCTGCGTATTGTTCGAGAGTTATTGGCATTTGAGCCAAAGCACCTAGGCACGGATATACAGTTGGCTTTAGATACGGCTAATCGGATTCTAAAACGCCGAGCCATTCTATTTTTGGTTTCGGATCTGGTGGCAGAACCGACCAGCTATCAACAAAGTTTGGCCATCACCAATAGACGTCATGATCTGATCGCTGTTGAAATTACAGACCCGATGGAGCAGGAGATTAGCTCGGTCGGTCTTGTGGCTTTTGAGGATGCGGAAACAGGGCAGTTGCTCTGGGTGGATACGGCAAGTAAGCGTTGGCGAAGCCAGTACCAAGAGGCCAACCATCAACGGACGAATCAGAAGGAAAGGCTCTTTCTTCGAGCAGGTGTCGATCGGATTGTGCTTCAAACAGGCGAAGATTATGTCAAACCTCTAACCCGCTTCTTCCAAAAGCGCAATCAACGGCAGACCAAGGGTAGGTAGGATCGATGAAGCTTTGGTCTTTTGTATTGGGGCTTGCCTTAGCCAACATAGTAACAACCACTGTTTTAAGTTTCACCTTCATTCCGGTTCATGCTCAAGGGCCAGTTGAGATCCAATTGTCGGTAGATCCACCAGAAGTAACTGTCGGCGATCAAATAACCTTCACGCTACAAGCCAATCATCCAGTAGAGAGCCGAGTGGTGCCCATTAGGGTAGAAGAGCAGTGGGGGCCATTTGAAGTACGCCAGCTTACCCCTCTCGGGACTGAAACAACGGATGGAGGTACAGCGAGCACCCAACGAATCCACGCAACGCTTTGGGCGACGGGTACCTTCACCACGCCAGCCATCTCCCTTGCGGTGATTCATGAAGATGGCAGTGAAGCGCGCTATGATGTTGAACCAGCTACGGTGATAGTTAAATCTGTTCTCATCCCAGGTGACAATACATTACGGGACATAAAGCCGCAAGCGACTCTTCCTCGTCCCAGCATTTGGCCCTCGTTATTGTTAGCAACTGGGGTCTTGCTCATCCTGCTCCTCTTGGCTTGGCTGTGGAGGCGCTGGCGGCAGAACCGAACAGAAGCACCGGTTGAAAACACACCAGTTATCACACGCCCAGCCCACTTGATTGCATTAGATGAGCTGCAACGGATTGAGGCATTGCATCTGCCCACACAACGCCAATTTGCAGAACATTATGATCTGGTCACGGATGTAGTGCGCCGCTATCTTGTCCAAGCTTTTGATATCCCTGCCCTCGATCTTACGACTGCAGAGCTGCAACAGCTCTTCCGCCAGAGCAGCAATGCCCAGAAATTGATAGGTCCTATAGAAAAGACTCACATGATTCAACTGCTGGAGGAAGCGGATCTGATCAAATTTGCCAAAGTCGAGCCAGAGTTTCGAGCCGCAGCCGATCTACCGGGCCGTGCCAGGGATATTATTTTGTCGATGGTAAACCAGCCATTGACGGGGATGCCCCAGAGAGGTACTCAATCTCAATCAGGGGTATCTGTAGGGGATACCCAAGAATTAGCGTACACGGCCCAATCGACATCAACCGGGCCCACAGCCACTGGAGCCAAAGAAAAGGACGGTGAGGGGTGATCGAGTTTGCTTCGCCCTGGTATTTGCTGCTATTGCTCGGAATTCCGTTGCTAGCCATGGCTCGGTATGGCCATTGGCGCTGGCGTCAACCGGCTGCCCTCCGCTATAGCAGCGTGAAGCAGCTAGCGTTTGAGGGCCGTACTTGGCGTCAGTTGCTTCAACCTCTGCTTCCCATTATGCGATGGTTGGCATTAGGGCTGGCCGTCATTGCCTTGGCACGACCGCAGATTGTCGACGCCCAGCAGATTATCCGCGGAGAGGGAGTTGATATATCATTGGCGTTGGATATTTCCAGCAGCATGGCTTCCCTAGACTTTGAGCCAGACAATCGCTTGGAAACGGCTAAAAATGTGATCAAGGATTTTGTTCAGGAGCGCTCGTTCGACCGGATCGGGCTGACAGTCTTTGCTGCAGAAGCCTTTTCTCAGAGTCCGCTGACCATCGACCATGCTGTGCTTGCTCGCTTATTGGGCGATGTTCAATTGGCAACGGATCTCAACATCAATGATGGAACGGCCATTGGGCTAGGCGTAGCCAATGCAGCCAATATGCTAAAAGACTCTCAAGCCAAGAGTAAGATCGTCGTATTGCTCACAGATGGCGTCAATAACGCCGGGCAGATCGACCCGTTAACGGCTGCTGAAGCCGCCAAGACCTTGGGCATCAAAGTCTATACCATTGGCGCGGGTCGCCGTGGTCAAGTTCCCGTTCCCCAACGCGACATTTTTGGTGAACGGATCGTCATGATGGAAAGCGTCATTGATGAAGAGACGCTAGAGCAGATTGCGGAAATCACGGGTGGGCGCTTCTACCGAGCCGAAGATGCCCAAGGATTGCGCCAGATCTATGAAGAGATCAACCAACTGGAAAAGTCTGAGATCGAGATTCGGACCTTTAAGCGCTATACTGAACTAGCCGCATGGTTTCTGGTACCAGGAATTCTTTTGTTGATGCTAGAGATGTTGCTCAAGCAGAGTGTGCTACGAAGTTTACCGTAGTTGGTCCAGGGTCAGGGGTCCAGGGTCCAGGGTCAGGGGTCCAGGGTCAGGGGTCCAGGGTCTGAGGTCGATGGATGTGTGGTCAATCGTCAATCAAAAATTAGCTCATGTCATTTGGACAACCGCTCTTTCTTTGGGGGTTCATACTTATCCCTTTTGCTATAGTCGTACTGATCTGGGCGCGAAATCAGCGCCGGATGGATTGGGCGCGCCTTGGTGACTCACACCTACTAGGCGAGCTAGCGGCATCGGTCAACTGGATCGGGAGGCGATGGCAGAGTCGCCTCTGGCTTCTGGGCCTGGTCGTGGCGATCTTTGCCATGGCTCGTCCCCAGTGGGGGAGTGAAGTCCAGGTAGTGGAGCAAGAAGGTATTCAGTTGATGGTCGCTCTCGATGTCTCCCAGAGTATGTTGGCGGAAGATATCACACCGAATCGGCTCGCTAGGGCTAAGCAAGAGATATCCGAGTTGATGGATCAGCTTCAAGGCGATGAAATCGGCTTGGTGCTCTTCTCTGGAGCAGCATTTGTTCAGTTTCCCCTTACGTCTGACTATGACACAGCCAGAGCATTTCTACAGAATGCCCACCCAGGCATGATCTCCCGGCCAGGGACGGTTATCGGGGAAGCGATTCGCACAGCATTAGCTGGTTTTGATAGAGGGGTGGGCAGCCAAAAGGTCATTGTCATCATGACCGATGGGGAAGATCATGAAACGGACCCTATGGATGCGGCCCAAGAAGCAGCCAGCGAGGATGTAATTGTCTATACGATTGGCTTTGGCTCTGTAGAAGGTGAACCAATTCCCGAATATGATATTGGGGGCAACCGGGTTGGCTACAAAGAGGATAGGAGCGGCAACGTGGTCCTATCCAAGCTAGATGAAGTGGGTCTCCAGCAGATCGCAGTAGCTGGCAATGGTCGCTATTATCGAGCCGAGTCAGATGGAAGCGAGTTACGGGCACTAACGGCTGAATTGGACGCGCTGGAGACAGCACAACTAGAGAGTCGTTTTGAAACTCAAAAGATTGAACGCTATCAACCTTTTTTGCTGATAGCCATCTTGCTTCTCTTTGCTTGTGAGTGGATACCAGAGCGGAGAAGAATCACAGAAAGAAAAACGGAGTTGAGTATAAGTGAGTCACTTTAAGCGATTCCAGCTATTCCCTCTTTTACTCTTCGTGCTGCTGGCTGGTTGTGGTAGCACCGCGGCTAGGGAGGTAACGACAGGGAATCAGGCTTTTGAAGCGGGAGACTACGTGCAGGCCATGGATGCCTACCAGAACGCCCAAGAGCTGGCTCCATTGAAGGCTGAGCCTATCTACAACTTGGCCAATACACGATATCGCCAGGGCGTCTACACAGATACTGTCTATTTGCTCCCTGAGGCCGTAGCAATCGGCAGCGGTGAGACCGAAGAAAATGGATACTTCAATCTAGGCAATGCAAACTTCCAACTTCAGGAATGGGCCACTGCGGTTGAAGCTTACAAAGACACACTTCGTCGCGATCCGTCAGATCTGGAGGCCAAATATAATCTAGAGTTGGCTATGCGTTATTTGCAAGAGCAGGAACAACAGGAAGAACAGAACCAGGAAGAAGAGCAAAACCAAGAAGAGCAGGACCAACAGGAAGAGCAGAACCAGGAAGAGCAGGAACAACAGGAAGAGCAAAACCAGAATCAGCAAGACCAAGAAGAGCAGGACCAACAGAATCAGCAAGAAGAGTCTACTGGTGATGAATCTGAAGAGGAGGAAGAGCAGTCTCCTCAAAGCGGCAGTGAGGAGGGAGAGGAAGAGACGCCTCCAGCTCAAGCACAACAGCCCGAGACGGTGCAGCCAGAGCAGGGGCTGAGTCCAGAACAGGCTCGTCAGCTTTTGAGCGCAGTCGGCAAAAATACAGAGACGCTACAAGAGCGAATGCAACAGATTTATGTGTCGCCCGATAGCGCGCCGGATAAGGATTGGTAAGGGGTGAGTTCATAGATACTATGTGGAATCGTCTGTCAATTTGTTCGTCAACTTGTTCAAACCGTGCCATCATTTTCCTGCGATTCTGTGCAGGAATTTCATTTGCATTTATCTTTTTGGCCGCCCAACCCATTCTGGCCTATGCACAATCATCACCTGTTACGGCTCAAGTTGATCGAAAAGCAATCTCATTAAACCAAACTGTCAACCTGATTATCACGGTAGAAGGGGGCAACTCGCTTCGTCCCCCTCTGCCTGTGATAGATGGGTTGGCAGTCGTTCGGACAAGCAGTGCTTCCCAGACAAATATTGTCGGAGGCAAAATCAGCAGTCAGGTCTCCTACCGTTTCACACTCCAACCAACTCGGGAAGGTGAACTCGTAATCCCACCAATCTCAGTTGAGGTAGATGGCCAGTCCTATTCTACTGAGCAACTGACCGTCCAGGTGTCAGCCTCGGCCACACCACCCCAAGGAAGCAGTGGAGATCAGGCGGCGGATCAAGTATCCAATGCTTCAACCAACAACGACATCTTCGTTGAGGCATCTGTAGATAATCCGGCTCCTTATCTTGGGGAACAGGTTACCTACTCTTTCCGCCTCTATCAGGGTGTTTCGCTCTTTGATACTCCAGAGTATGATGGGCCGGATTTTACTGGTTTTTGGAATCAGGAGGAAGTTGATCAACAGTCGTTTACCCAGCAAGTTGATAATCGGGGCTATCGCGTAACTGAATTACGCACCATACTCTTTCCAACAGTCATCGGTGAAAATACGATTGAACCAGCCAAACTCTCTGTTCCCAACTCGATCTTTCAGAAAGGGTTTCAGTTACAGACGGAGCCGATCATTGTCAACGTAAAGCCCCTGCCTGAACCCATTCCAGAGGATTTCAGTGGCTCAGTTGGCCAACTTACTTTGTCCGCCACGGCACAAAGTGATGCGGAAAGCGATTCTGATAGCGCTCCCGCGAGTAGCGAGAATTTGTTGACAGTGCAAGTCGACGAGCCAGTGACGCTGCAAATTCTCTTAGAAGGCACCGGCAATTTTGAAGCCTTTGGGGAAGTGAATTTACCGACCCTACCGACATGGCGAGCCTTCGATAGTACAACTCAGTCTAATACTCATATATCGGATGGCATCTTACGGGGCAATCTTGCCATTGAGCAGCTACTCGTTCCAGTTCAACCGGGTGAGTATGAGCTACCTGCGATTCAGTACATTTACTTCGATCCCCAAGTCAATGCATATCAAACCACAGCCAGTTCACCCATTCGTATTCGTGTTGAAGGTGAAGCGCTCCAGGTGCCGTCCCCCCTTCCTAGGAATGAAACAATACGGACAGCACCAGGTGATGTACATTCACTCGATGCCGATATTCGTTACATTAAGGCGGTACCCGCCTTGTTGGCTCAGAACACCCGTCCACTAACCCAACGTCCTGCATTCTGGCTCCTGTGGCTAGGGCCATTGGCCTTACTGGTTGGTGATTGGCGGCTAAGGCAGCGCCAAAGTACGTTACTTACAAATCCGATTGAAGCCCGCCGTTCCCGTGCATTGCGCCAGGCTCAACGGCAGCTCAAGCAAGCCAAAGCAGCTCATGCGGATCCAGCGAGCAGCGCTAGCCAGGTATTGATGACCTACTTGGATGATAAATTGGCGGTATCGGTCTCTGGGTTAACCCATACCGAGTTAGGGCTAAAGCTGCGAGAAGAAGGTATAGAAGACCAAGTAGTCGCTCGTATACAGCACCTGTTAGCATTTAGTGAAATGAGTCGGTTTGCACCAGGTCAGAGCAGCCACACCCCTGAGACAATTTGGTCCGAAGTAACCTCACTTTTGAACGCACTAGAACAAGCTTTGCCATAGCTATGAATGATAGAACGCTATTTATGTTTAAGAGACTGCTGATAGGGCTGATGAGGGTACTGCTCTCGCTATTCATTCTCCTTGGAATGCAAGCCAACGATATAGCAGCCCAAGGACAAGCGAATGAAGCACCTAAGGAAACAATGGAGGCTGGGAATCGCCTCTACGATGAAGGTCGATTTGCAGAAGCCGCGCTTACATACGAAGGGCTAGTTAGTCAAGGGGTTCGGGACGGACGTCTCTTCTTCAATTTGGCCAATGCATACTATAAGGAAAATGATCTGGGACGTGCCATTCTTAATTACGAACGGGCGGTTCTGCTGATTCCACGCGATTCAGATCTGCGCGCCAATTTAAGGTTAGCCAATAGCCAAGCTGCTGACCGGTATGAAGCCCAACGTGAATCGCTGATTGGCCAAGCGGCCTTAACGACAAGTCGCTGGTTGACGCTAAATGAAATGGCGCTATTGGGGTTGTGCTCTTGGTTTGTCGTGGTATTGTTGTGGATTGTTCTCAATCGATATGTTTCCGCCTCACCAAGACTACGCGAAATCACATGGTATGGCGTAATTCTCACAGCGCTTGTGTTAGTGAGTTCTGTCCTGCTCTTGGGCGTACGGGTCTATGCGGATCAGACTCGCCCACAAGGAATTCTGTTGGCCAGCGAAGTGGACGTGTTGAGTGGTCCAAATCCCAACAACATTACCGAATTCACCTTACACGCTGGGGCCAAGATCACCATTCTGGAGACCAGGGGTCAGTGGCTTCGATTGGCGCTGCCCGGCGATGAACTTCAAGGCTGGGTACCTGCGGAAACCGTAGGGCTTGTTCAGATTACAGATAGTGGCTAAGAGAGGAGCAATTAGACTGATGAAAGGCAACGCAGACCCGTCTTGGGTAAAATCCACAGAGAAGCTGATCTGCCACTCAGACAGCCTAGAGACACCGGCCAATCTTTTCACCTCATTTATTACACCAGCCGAACATTTCTTTGTCTGCAATAGCGTCAAAACGCCTATGATTGATCCAGCCAAATACGTGCTGGAGATTACGGGCGATGGGGTGGAACGCACCCTTCAATTGACCCTGGATGATCTGCTGAAGTTGCCCGCTCATACGGTGATTTCATATTTGGAGTGTGCAGGGAGTCAGCGTAATTTGTTTAAAGAAGTTCTGGGCAAGCAGAGCCAATCGGATGAGCTGAACATGACGCCCTGGATGCTTGGTGGCGTAGGCAATGCAATTTGGACCGGGGTCTCATTACATACCGTATTAGAGTTGGCTGGAGTCAAGTCATCAGCTGTAGACGTGAATCCCAAGGGATTGGATAAGGAGGCACCGGAAGGGGGCATTAGCAGACCCATACCGATTGAAAAGGCCCTGGATCCTGATACTATTCTAGCCTATCTGATGAATGGCGAGCTGTTACCCCCTGATCACGGTTTTCCGGTGCGCCTGCTTGTCCCCGGCTGGATCGGCTCCAACAGCGTCAAATGGGTTGGCTCGATCACCGTCTCTAGCCAGAAGATCTGGGTGCAGCGCAATACGAAAAACTATGTTTTGGTAGGACCAGAGTGGCCGGCCGATGAATATGCCCCCGCACGGGGCGGCACGATTACCACCCAGAATGTCAAAAGTTCACTGGCGCATCCTTGGAACGCCCCTCTTCAACCTGGTGTGCAAGAGATCTGCGGTGTGGCCCGCTCTCCTCATGGCCGCCTAAGCCAAGTCGAGTGGTGCGTCAGGAATGAAGCAGGAGAAACGACTGATTGGCAGCCAGCAACCCTATTACCTCCTAACCTTCAGTATGCGTGGGTACGCTTTGCCTTTGAATGGAACGCAATACCAGGCAAATGGGCCATTTTGACCCGAGCCACCGATGAGTTTGGCCATAGCCAACCCGAAGAGGTTCCCTTTAATCTGGAAGGATATCTCTTCAACCAGATCTACCCTCATCCACTGATTGTAGGATAGTAGGCCTCTTATTCTGTCAGTCAAATCCGGAATCCGCTCCCATCGTACCCATTTACTCTCAACCAAAATCCGCTGGTCGATTTGCTGCCCATCTCTTTTGACAATTGGGGTACCCTTGGATTATTGTATAGCCCTCTGTATCTGTTCGCTGGTTACGTGCCCCCAAAGCGAACTTACAGTGAAACACCTTTTTCATTTCTACAAACTATGTGCTTATCAGGCTCCATAAAGATACTCGTCTTCGATAGCCACTATCTGCGTTCGTGCGGCTCAGATGGCTACCTTATACTTTGCCAGAAAAGTCTTGTCCTGACTCTTCTCGGATCTATTCTGGGGGTTCCTGAGAAGGGAAGACAGAACTTTATTGGCCATCTATAGAGTAGGTCGCCTCTTTTCATATGAAGCTAGGTACCATGGCCGGATGATGGATCTTTTGCCTAATGAGCCAACACTAGAGGAGCTAATCGTGAATCGAAGATTTCTTGGTATTCTATCACTTTTGTTGATTATGGGACTCGTCTTGTCCTCATGTGTGACGACTATGGAGCCAACGGGCGAGTCGATGGAGTCCGACGCGAGTGCTGATGCAGATAGTGAGTCAGCAGGTGAGGAGAGCAGTGGTGGTGATCAGGTCTTTACCACGGTGGTGAAGATTGCTGGTATTAACTGGTTCAACCGCATGGAAGAGGGCGTGAAGAAATTTGGCGAAGACAATGCCATCAATGCCTCATTGGTGGGTCCGGCAGAAGCAGACGCGGCCCAGCAGATTCCGATTATTGAAGATCTGATTGCTCAGAGCGTCTCGGCCCTCTGCGTGATTCCCATGGATCCAACCCAGCTTGAGCCAGTTTTGCAAAAGGCTATGGAAGCAGGGATCACGGTTGTGACCCATGAGGCATCAAGCCAGCAGAACATGCACTACAACATCGAAGCGTTTGACAATGAGGCCTTTGGTGCTGGTTTGATGGATCAGTTGGCAGCTGAGATGGGCGAAGAGGGTGAGTACGCTGTCTTCGTCGGTAGCCTTGGTTCCGAGACGCATAACCAGTGGGTAGACGGTGCCATTGCTCGGCAGCTTGAAGCCTACCCGAATATGACGTTGGTGGGTGATAAGAATGAGACCTTTGATGACGCCCAAAATGCGTACGAAAAGGCGAAGGAAGTTCTGAAAGCTTTCCCCAATACCAAAGGGATGCAAGGCAGCGCGTCAACTGACGTAGCTGGCATTGGGCAGGCAATTGAAGAAGCGGGTCTTCAGGACGAGGTTGCGGTTGTTGGTACAAGCCTACCCTCAATTGCTGGCGATCTGCTTACCACGGGTGCTATTGACGCCATTGGCTTCTGGGATCCGGCGGTAGCTGGCGAAGCATGTAACAAAATCGCTATGATGCACATGGCTGGTGAGACCATCGGCGAAGGCACAGATTTAGGCATCCCTGGCTATGAGAATCTGCGAGCTGTAGGCAATGTTTTGTATGGTAATGCTCAGGTTTATGTAGATGCAGAGACTGCCGGAGATTATCCGTTCTAAGGGGTAAATCCGATGTTATACTGCGGTCGTTCTGAAAACAGGTGTTTTCCCAAGCTCTACCAGAGAGACCAAACACCTGTTTTCAAACGGAGCTGAGTATAATAATGAGTTTGTGAATGGTTAATGGGTCAGTGGTGTGATCTTGTTGTGTGAAGATAGCTCCACCGACCAACCGCATTCCATTAACAATTCACAAATTCAACCATTCAACCATTCAACCATTCAACCATTCAACCATTCAACCATTCAACCATTAATTATTGTATTAGCTCCTTGATATCCATGAAAAGCCATTACACTTTTTGGCCTCATCTCCCTCTATATCATCCATTTCCCCATTACCCTTGCAATTTGCAACTCTGCCACCTTTATCATCATGATCGATGTTCTCCTTAAACTAACCAACATAAAGAAATCATTTGCTGGTGTTCAAGCCTTACGGGGTGTAGATCTAGAGGTTGAGCGGGGCAAGATCCACTGTTTAGTGGGTGAGAATGGTTGTGGGAAATCCACGCTCATTAAGATTATTGCTGGTGTCTATGCGTATGACTCTGGCTCAGTGATGCTCAATGGAAAAACGTTTGAGAAGCTGAATCCAATTGACTCAATTCGCGAAGGGGTTCAGGTGATCTATCAGGACTTTTCCCTCTTCCCCAACTTGACGGTGGCCGAGAATATTGCGCTGAATGAAGAACTGGCTGATGGGAAGCGCTGGGTCAATTGGCGACAGGTACGCCAGATTGCCACAGAGGCGCTGGCTCAAATTGGGGTCGATATTCCGTTGGGTGCGCGGGTAGAGGAGGAGTCGGTTGCTAACAAGCAGTTGATCGCCATCTCCAAGGCGCTGCGACAGAATGCCCAGCTCATCATTATGGATGAGCCAACCACTGCCCTGACAGAGCGAGAGATTCGTGCCCTCTTTGAGGTGATTCACAAGCTTCAAGCCCAAGGGATTGCCTTCCTATTTGTCTCCCATAAACTCAATGAGGTCTTGGAGATCTCAGAGCGGATCGTGGTCATGCGCAATGGCCAGAACGTAAGCGTGGGTAATCGGGATGAGTACGACAACGAACGCTTGGTCTATGAGATGACTGGGCTTGCCGTTAGCCAGGATGCCTACACCTACACCGGTAATTCGGAGAGTCCACTGCTGTTACAGGTACGTGATTTAACTGTGGCCCAGCGTTTAAGTAATATCTCGTTTGAATTACGGGCAGGGGAAATCGTGGGAGTTGCCGGACTGCTCGGTTCCGGACGGACCGATTTGGCTCTGGCCCTCTTTGGCATGATTCCGATTGATGGAGGTCAAATTGCGCTCAATGGAAAACCCATCCAAATAGAATCGACCCAAGATGCCATTGCTCACGGGATTGGGTACGTCCCAGAGGATCGCCTGACAGAAGGGCTCTTCCTGGACCGCTCTATTGGGCAGAATGTGATTGTACGGATTATTGACCATCTACGAGGCTTTTTGGGATTAACGGATCCTAGGCAGATTGGGAGCCAAGTAGACGAATGGGTCGATTCGCTAAGCATTAAAACCGATGATCCCAGACTGCCAGCCAAGACTCTATCTGGTGGGAACCAGCAGCGGGTGGTGTTGGCCAAATGGCTGGCCAGCAAACCCCAACTCATGATTTTGAACGGCCCCACGGTCGGGGTTGATATTGGCTCCAAGACCCAACTCCAAACCATGATACGGGCATTGGCTGAGGACGGGATGGGGTTGCTAGTCATCTCGGACGATATTCCTGAGCTTCTCCAGACCTGCAACCGTATATTATTGATGCGCCAAGGACGGATTGAGGGTGAAGTTGCTTCTAATCAGACAACCGAGCAGGAACTGACTGCCAAATTAATCGAGAGCGTGCCAAATTGAGTCCCTTTATCACCCGAATCGAGACGTTGGTCGCCCTGACGATTGTAGGACTGTGCCTGCTGATCGGCTTCTTGAATCCAGTCTTCTTTACGGTGGGTAATCTCTTTGATCTGCTACGAAGTACGACGGTCATTGGCATCTTTGCCTTGGGCGTGCTCATGGTGATTGTGTCTGGTGGAATTGACGTTTCATTCACAGCCGTGGCCGTCTTTAGCCTCTATTCCACTGTAAAGATTCTGCTAGCTGTTGCACCGAATGCACCGATTTGGTTAGCTTTTTTGATTGCTGCGATAATCGGCTTAGGATTGGGGCTAATCAATGCCTTTTTCATTGCCCGTTTTAAGCTACCAACGTTGATTGTAACGCTGGGTACCCTGAGCATGTTTCACGGGTTCTTGCTCTTTGCCATTGGGAATCAGATCATTCGCGACATTCCACCGAGTATGACAGCTTTCGCCCGTACGTCGCTGATTACTGTGCCCCTGGAGCGAGGTGTGGCAAATTTGCACCCCGCAATTTTTATCATGTTTGCCTTGGCCATAGTCGTGTGGCTACTGCTCGATTACACCATGCTAGGGCGCGGCGTTTATGCTTTGGGTGGTGCACGCGAGGCGGCTGAACGAGCTGGTTTCAACGTTGTGCGGATCGAGTACTTTATCTACGGATTTGTGGGGCTGCTCTCTGGCTTAGCTGGTATGATGTTTGGGGCACTCAACCGGCAGGCAAATCCCCAGGATATTGTGGGCAGTGAGCTAAACGTGATTGCCGCAGTGGTGCTGGGCGGTGCTCAGTTAACCGGCGGACGTGGTACCGTAGTCGGAACGCTGCTTGGAGTCGCCTTGGTGGTCATTATGAACAATAGCTTGATCCTCATTGGCGTGCCGTCCGTCTGGCAGCGGGTCGTTATTGGTGCGATTATTTTGATTGGAACGGGCATTCCGGCCATTCAGGCTCGTCGTACAGGAACCTAAACTTATGGGATCGATAAACCGACTAGTAAGAGACAACTCTATCCTCCGCTTATTCCTGATCGCCATTGCCATATTTGCTGCGTTTAGCTTCCTATTGCCGGGAAAGTTTTTCACGGTTCGTAACATGCAATCTATGGCCGTCCAATTTCCAGAGTTTGGCATTTTGGCCATTGCCATTATGGTGACCATGCTTACAGGAGGCATTGATCTGTCGGTCGTGGGTACGGCCAACTTGTCCGCCATCTTTGCGGCCCTTGTCTTAACGCGCCTGGGTGGCGATGAGGGTGTAGGCATGGCTCCGGCGCTGGTTGTCCCGCTGGCTATGGGTACGGCGATGGTTGTCGGCTCTATCTGCGGGTTATTTAATGGTTTCTGCGTCTCTCACATTGGGATTACACCGATTTTGGCCACGTTGGGAACGGGCTCGCTTTATACAGGTTTGGGCTTTGTTATGACTGGCGGCCCCGCGATTGGGACATCACAATTGGCTTGGCTGGGCAATAGTGCCATTGGTGGCGTGCCGATTCCGGTGATTGTTTTCTTGGTTCTGGTTCTCGTCTTCTCTCTGCTACTCAATCGGACTACCTGGGGTTTTAATGTCTACATGCTGGGGACAAACCCAAGGGCAGCCCTCTTTTCGGGCATCCACAATGCGAAGGTGCTGATGCGCACGTACTGGCTGGCAGGTCTGTTGGCTGGCGTGGCCGGGATTGTCTTTGTGGCCCGGGCCAATTCTGCTAAGCCTGACTTTGGAGAATCATTTATCCTGCTAACAGTGCTCATTGCTATTTTGGGTGGGATCTCCTATACTGGTGGGGTTGGCACCATTACAGGCCTCGTTCTAGCAATCCTCTGTTTACAATTTCTCTCAACGGGTCTGAATATGCTGATGCTCCAACTCTCTGGTTCAAGCTCGGCCATCTTTTTCCGCCAGTTTGCCTGGGGTGCGCTGCTTCTTATCGTCATGGTGGCCAACTACTATAGTGAGCAACGGCGTCAACGCTCAACAGCCTAAGCCATTTTATGATGAGTAATCTCCCGACTTATACCGCGGTCGTTTTGAAAACAGGCGTTTGGTCTCTCTGGTAGAGCTTCGGAAAACACCTGTTTTCAAACGGAGCTGAGTATAGAGATAAATGGCCAGAAAATTTCTGTCCTCCCTTTCCCAATTTTCCCAGAGTAGATTAGATAAGTGCTGCGACAAGACTTTTCTGGCAAAGTATAGGTAACGTATGTATTTCAGCGTTTCAACAACCCATGCTCCTGCAACAGACCTTGGATATCTACTCTACAAGCATCCCGCGCGCGTTCAGGAATTCAAGCTGAACTTTGGCAAAGCACATGTTTACTATCCCGAAGCAACGGAGAGGCAATGCACAGCCGTTATGCTGGTGGATGTAGATCCCATCAAGTTGGTCCGTGCCAAGGGACGGCGCAGCTCATTCGCGTTGCAACAATATGTCAATGATCGCCCATATGTAGCCTCTTCCTTTCTGAGCGTGGCGATTTCAAACGTGTACGGCACAGCACTTAGTGGACGCTGCAGCGAAAGGCCTGCCCTTGCGGATACACCCATTCCACTGACGGCAAAGATTTCCGCTGTCTCGTGCCGAGGAGGCGAAGAGTTCCTGACCAAGTTGTTTGAGCCACTAGGATATAAGATTCAGGCAGAACGCCATCAATTGGATCAGGATTTTCCCGATTGGGGTGACAGCCGTTTTTTCACAATCACCCTCAGCGGAATCCTCAAACTTCAGGAGCTACTATCACACATTTACGTCTTGATGCCAGTCTTGGACGATGACAAACATTACTGGGTCGATCAGGACGAGGTCGAAAAGCTGCTGCGCTTTGGCGAAGGCTGGTTGTCGGCCCACCCAATGCGCGAGCAGATTACACATAGTTATCTTGTACACCAGCGTGGACTGACTAAAGTAGCCCTCTCTCGCCTGGAGGAGGATGCGGTAGCTACCCAAGAAGATGTGGATGAGGCCCAGGATGCTGAAGAAGAGCGTATCGAAAGGCCCATCAGTCTCCATCAGCAGCGACTAGATGCTGTCCTCCAAACGTTAACCAAGAGCGGTGCAGAGCGTGTTCTTGATCTCGGCTGTGGCGAAGGACGACTGCTGCGCATGTTGATGAAGCAGAAACAGTTTACGGAGATCGTTGGCATGGACGTTTCCAGTGCCGTACTGGAGAAGGCCGAGACGCGTCTACACATTGACCGATTACCGGAAAGGCAGCGAGCGCGTATTCAATTAATTCAAGGCTCCCTTCTCTACCGCGACCAACGGTTGACAGGCTATGACGCGGCAGCGGCAGTTGAGGTGATTGAGCATATGGACCCGGAACGCCTTGCTGCGTTTGAACGTGCTCTATTTGAATTTGCCACCCCCAGAATCGTCATCGTTACAACGCCGAATCGCGAGTACAACAGTCAATGGGAAACGCTACCTGCCGGGCAATTTCGTCACCGAGATCATCGCTTCGAGTGGACTCGCGCTGAGTTTACTGAATGGGCCAATCATGTTGCGGACAGATTTGGGTATGGGGTTGAAGTGCATCCACTTGGTACAGAAGTCGATGGGATTGGTGCGCCTTCGCAAATGGGGGTCTTTCAGCGACGATGAAAATTGAACTACCAACTCTATCCCTCGTTGTATTGATTGGCGTATCCGGCTCTGGCAAATCGACCTTTGCCCACACCCACTTTAAGGCAACCGAAGTTCTATCTTCAGATGTTTGCCGCGGGCTTGTCTCTGATGATGACAACGATCAAAGCGCAACAAATGACGCGTTTGACGTGTTACACTACATTGCCAAAAAACGGTTACAGCGAGGCCTACTCACCGTAGTCGATGCCACCAACGTTCAGGCCGAAGCGCGTAGACCGCTTGTTCAGCTTGCGCGTGAACATCACGTGCTACCCGTGGCAATTGTTTTAAGACCACCTGTTGCGGTCTGTGCTGCCCGTAATGAGGCGCGCCCAGACCGCAACTTTGGCCCTCATGTGCTGCGCCGACAATCTAGTCAACTGCGCTTATCTTTACGCAATCTAAAGCGAGAGGGATTTCGCAATATTACCATTTTAGATTCTGAAGAGCATATCGCATCCGTTGAAATTGAGCGGACAAGGTTGTGGAATGATCGTCGCGATGAACATGGTCCCTTTGACATTATCGGTGACGTTCACGGCTGTGCCGACGAGTTAGAGCAACTGCTGGAAGAACTTGGCTATCAGTGGCACTCAACACCAGATTTGACAGACAGCCTATACAACCGCATCTATTCACACCCACAGGAGCGCAAAGTAATTTTTCTGGGTGATCTTGTCGACCGGGGGCCACGCGTCCTAGATACGGTGCAACTCGTACGAAATATGGTCGAAAGCGGATCAGCATTCTGTGTGCCTGGGAATCACGATGTCAAGCTCGTACGTAAGCTGCGTGGGCGCAATGTGCAGGTGAAGCACGGTCTCGCTCAAACGCTGGCTGAAATCGATGCCTTACCAGAGGATGTACAGCAGCCATTTTGCGATGAGACTGCTGATTTTTTGCACAAGCTCGTCAGCCACTATGTGTTGGATAATGGGAGGCTCGTTGTCGCTCATGCTGGCCTCAAGGAATCGATGCAGGGCAGGGCTTCGGGCAAGGTACGCGAGTTTGCGCTCTATGGCGAAACAACGGGTGAGACGGATGAGTTTGGTCTACCCATTCGCTACAACTGGGCATCAGATTACCGAGGAGATGCGATTGTTGTTTATGGTCACACTCCCGTGCCAGAAGCAGAGTGGCTTAATCGCACAATCAACATTGATACAGGGGCTGTGTTTGGTGGCAAATTGACAGCTCTACGCTACCCGGAACAAGAGCTGATTTCCGTCCAGTCTGCCGAAGTCTATGCCGAACCTGTACGACCACTCGGGATGGCAGAAGCATCGGGGCTATCAGCGCAACAGCTCGACGATGATATGCTCGATCTGGCTGATGTGCTGGGTAAGCGAATCGTCAGCACGCGGCTGCGCCCCAATATTACCATCCGCGCCGAAAACAATGCCGCTGCGCTAGAAGTGATGAGCCGCTTTGCCGTCAATCCACGCTGGCTCATTTACCTGCCGCCAACCATGTCACCATCCGAAACGGTACCGCAAAACAGCCCCTATGCAGAGTGGCTTGAGTATCCACAGCAGGCTTTTGATTACTTCAAAGGAAATGGGGTTCAGCAGGTTATTTGTGAAGAAAAGCATATGGGCTCACGGGCTGTTGTCATTGTATGTCGTAACGAGGAGGCTGCCGCCGCACGTTTTGGTATGACAGACGGCTCGTTCGGCACCTGTTATACCCGAACCGGACGACGCTTTTTCACAAATGAAGCGCTAGAGCTGACATTCTTAGAGCAGATACAGCGTGCGCTCACCGAGTCGAAATTTTGGGAATTGCTGGAGACAGAGTGGGTCTGCCTGGATTGTGAGTTAATGCCCTGGTCGGCCAAAGCCCAGTCGCTGATTCGCCAACAATACGCGTCAGTGGGCGCTGCATCGAACGCGGCACTGACTATTTCGCTTAAAAGCCTTCAACAAGCCGCTAAAAATGGCGTCCCAGCCGATAACCTCTTCGCTCGCTATCAGTCACGCCATAAGATGGTTGAACAATATGCGGCTGCTTATCGTCATTACTGCTGGCCTGTTGAGAGCATTTCTGATCTCAGGTTGGCTCCATTTCACGTAATGGCCACGGAGGGCACCGTTCATGTTGATAAACCCCATTCATGGCACATGGATACAATTCGGCAATTTGCCACCGTCAGGCCGGAGGATTGTCTTCAAATGACGGCGCATCGTCATGTGGATCTAGAAGATAATACGAGTCGAAGCGAAGCCGAAGAGTGGTGGCTAGGCTTGACGGCAAGTGGTGGCGAAGGCATGGTGGTGAAGCCTAGCGATTTCATTGCCAAAGGAAGCCGCGGTCTCGTGCAACCAGCCGTCAAATGCAGAGGGCGTGAATATCTTCGCATCATTTACGGGCCGGAATATACGGCATCCGATAACCTCAATCGGCTGCGTAGCCGTGGTTTGTCTGCCAAGCGCTCACTCGCCTTGCGAGAATTTGCACTGGGTGTGGAAGCGCTAGAGCGGTTCGTCCGACGCGAACCGCTACGCAGGGTACATGAATGCGTCTTTAGCGTCCTTGCCCTTGAAAGCGAACCAGTTGATCCGCGGCTGTAAAAACAGTTTAACCATGAAGTTTTGAAGAAAATGAAGTTTGGGTGATGTTCGCCCAGGCTTAAAAGCCGTCGGGTGGACACCGATAAGCCCGTATCTCTGGCTAAAGATGTGGGTAAAGACAAGCAGTATCTGGGGGAACAATGGCTCAATACAATGAATTTCTGGGGATCCGTTTGCCAATTATTCAAGCGCCCATGGCGGGTGTGCAGGATAGAGACTTGGCTCTGGCCGTATCGGCCGCGGGTGGCTTAGGTTCACTTCCCTGCGCCATGCTCAGCCACGACAAGTTGCGCTCTGAGCTGGCAAGCATCCAGACCCAAAGTAGCAGCCCTGTGAACGTTAATTTCTTCTGCCACACGCCACCAATTCCCAATCCCCAGCATGAAGCCAGATGGAGATCTGCCTTAAAACCCTACCTCGATGAGTTTGGCATCCAGGCCGATGAGATTCCTCCTGGTGTGGAACGACGCCCCTTTAGCCATGACGTGGCAGACGTTCTGGAGGAATTCAAGCCAGGCGTAATCAGCTTTCACTTTGGTCTACCGGACCCTGATCTGTTGGCACGAGTCAAAGAGTGGGGTGCTACGGTACTCTCTTCAGCCACGACTTTGGCAGAAGCGCTCTGGCTAGAGGCCCACGGCGCAGACGCTATCATCGCCCAAGGATTAGAAGCGGGTGGACATCGAGGAATGTTTCTGTCGAAGGATCTTTCGACTCAAATGGGCACGTTTGCCCTACTGCCCCAGGTTGTTGAGAAGGTCAGCGTACCGGTGATTGCAGCCGGTGGCATTGTCGATGCCCAAGGGACCGCTGCAGCCCTGGCCCTTGGTGCGACAGCCGTTCAGGTGGGGACAGCTTACCTGCTCTGCACAGAAACTAAGACGACCCCAATTCATCGAGCGGCGCTCAAGAGCGATAAAGCTGACCACACCACCATGACGAATCTCTTCTCGGGTGGACCGGCTCGCGGCATCATCAACCGAGTGATTCAGGAAATTGGCCCCATGAGCGATCAAACGCCACCATTTCCCCTGGCATCGACGGCCATTACGGCGCTACGTAAGCAAGCCGAACAGAGCGGTTCCGGGGATTTTTCGCCTCTTTGGTGCGGACAAAATGCAAGTGGTTGCAAGGAGATTTCTGCCAGGGAACTAACACATGAATTGGCGAAAGTAGAAATCTAATGATTCTCAGTCGTATTCATGGCTTAAGAATCACCACGGACGGATAAAAATCGAACAAAGATTTAGAAGATTGCCCAGATTCTTAATCTTTCCAATCTTTGCATCTTTGTGACTTTCAGGGCAGGTCGCAATTGAAATGACATCAAGAGAGCCGACTTTGGACTAAGCGACCAAACGACTGCGGACTACTAACTCTTGCCCAACCAACTTTCAAAGCGTTCCAATGCCTCGCCAAAGCCAGCCCGCCCAAAGCCCATCCTCATGTGATGGTCATCGCTTCCTAGGGTTGTACCAGGATGGATGAGGACGCCCGCTTCGTCGGCTAGTTGGGCCGCCGTGGCCTGAACCGATGGGACATGATATCCTACCAGAGCGGTTGAGCCAGCCATTGGCCGTCGCCAGGTAAAAAGTTCAGGCCAACGATGAAAGAATCCTTCCGCTAGGTCCAGGTTGCGCTCGATTTGAGCAATATTCCTATCCCGTAATGTCTCCCAAATTCGCATGGCTGCGATGGCGAGAAACTCGGACGGAGCAGGCGGACAGATGCTGGTGTAAAACTTCCAATTCATAAAGTGCTGACGGATAGCGTCATCCTGTATGAGCAGCCAACCCGTTCGCAATCCCGGCAGGCCATAGGTCTTGGAGAGGCCAGATAAGACGATCGATTTGGGCGTCAAATCTGCGGCGGATGGAATCGTCGGCGTCCCAGAGTGGACCAATCCAAAGTACATCTCATCATAAAAGAGCCAAATGTCATGCTCCTCCACAATCTTCGCCAGATCCTTTAACATGGCAAGTGAAGGCAGAAACCCTGTTGGATTGTGGGGAAAGTTCACCACGATCATTCGGGTTTTGGGAGAGATGAGCGACCGTAGGTCATCTAACTCCAGCGTCCAGGCATCTTCTGCTGGCTGGAATGCCCATCGTTTCACATTCTTCGTACCGACCACATGCTCAAATAGGTTGATGAGTGCATCATAGGCAGGCGTCAGCACAATGACTTCGTCGTCTGGCTCGAGCAGTGCCCGGCCAGCCAGATAGATCCCTTCCACTGGCGTGCCAAGCACCACAACATCATCAGGTTGCACCTTTTCATAAGCAGCCGCGATTGACTCACGCAAAAGCGGGTTGCCCTGGGATTCGGTATAGCCTAAGGTCTGTAGGCCCATTTGCTCCAACGACATATCTGCCATGTCGAGCAACGTTTCGACGCTGATGGATTCGCAATCCGAATTGCAGAGTTGGTAGGGCGTATTGAATTCATACTTGGCGTAGAAATGTTCCGTCTCAAAGGGTGCAATGTTCATATTTTCGTGACCGTTAAACTTTCATATTGTGAGCCTCATCGTGATGTTCCGTGCGCTCGACGCGTTGCACACGCTCCAGTGGCTCAGATTCTGGTAAGGGGCGTCGATCGTGCTCAGCCTGATCGAGTGCCCTCTGTACGCCTTGTCCAACCAGAAATTGCAGGCTAGGCAAGTAATGAGAGACAAAGAGAGCAATCCCAATAAAGAGGGGGATCAGTCCGGCCAGCATCCAGGGGCCTAAGTTCAAAGGTAGTTCACCTGGCATGGCAATCCAACCAATGGGATAGAGGCCGATACATAAGGCTGTACCCACGGCGATTAGAATTACAGCGGAGCGAACTGCACGAGGGTTGGTCGTCTGCTTTTGACCCGGCACAGAGTTCAATAAACCGTTCTCGGCTAAGGCAATCGTTTCTTTATGCTTTAGGTAGCGTAAATAGCCTAAGAAACCTAATATAGAACCAAAGAACAGATTGGCTCCACAGATAAGGATAATCGCTAATGCCACATCGTCCCACATTTTCATCCTCCTGAATGATGATTCGTCAAAACATTCGTTGATCGCATTCATTGAACTAGATAGAGTGGAGATGGCCCACCATGCACGTAGGTGTGCTCATTGAGTAATTGCGTTCCATCTGTACTCAGCTCCGTTTGAAAACGACCGTAGTATAAGTATCCACGCGATATGTTCGACCACATGTTACAATTTGTACGTTACTGCTAGAGCGAATAGCCCTGCTATCAGGTTAGACAGGGTGATGATTGAAAAAGTTTCAAAATTCTGAAAATCCAAAATGGCTTCCGTAGATTTGAAACTTTTTTGCTGCTCAGTCTGTCTAACAAGAACAGAGGTCAATGACCACAATTCAGGTTGGCACGGACGTTGGCAATAAAGTAGCTCAGACATTAGCAATGAATATGAATGATGAACAGCATCTGGTGAGTCTTGCCCAAAAAGGGGATATGTCCGCTTTCGGCCAATTGGTCGATCAACATAGCCTCTATGTCTACAACCTAGCCTTACGTCTTGTCAAGCAGCCAGAGGAGGCAGAGGATATGGCTCAGGAAGCATTTCTCAAAGCATGGCGAGGATTGGGTACCTTTCGGGCAGATGCCAAGTTTAGTACATGGCTCTACCGTATCGTGACCAATGTCTGCTATAATCGCCTCCCTCGCCTTCAACGGGACTTAGCCAATTTACCCATCGATGAAGGAGCCATGTCTATGCCGGATAATGAACAAAATGTAGATGACAGTTACCTATTGCTGGAGCGAAACGCGAATCTTCATCAGGCCATAGAAGAGCTGCCCGATTCCTACCAGCTTCTCATCTCGTTGCGCCATCTCCAAGAAATGAGTTACAATGAAATTGCGGACGTGACTGACATGCCCCTTGGCACAGTGAAAACGGGGATTTTTCGAGCACGCAAGCTGTTGCGAGAGACAATTCAACACTATGAACATGTATGATCCAGAACAAGAGATGAATCAAACAGACGAGAGAATTATCGATGCGGCGCTGAGAACCTATCCTGTCCAGCCCCTACCTACTGGATTTACTGAACGCGTCATGCAATCTATCGCTCTCGAGTCACCAGCTCAGCCAATCGTCCGATCGCCTTATGGTAAATTTTCACTGAAGCAGCTTCTCCAAGCGCGTCATAACCTCTTCGAAGAGGTTATTGCGGTTGGGAAGCAATTGCGGACAGGGGATTTCCTTATTGCGACTTTCTTTGCGCTACTGTGGTTTACGGTGGTGGGCACACTGATTTGGAGCACGCAATTGGTTGCGAGTAATGTTTTGGCAGCAAGCAATTCGCTCCTCGCTTCGTGGTTTATTTCTCTCTGTATTGCCTTGGGTAGCTGTATTATGTTGGGGCTTCTAGGGGTTGTTCTGTACCATGAGCAGGTAGAGAATTAGCTTATTCCGCCGTCACGCCATGTCGATAAAAGTCTACTTGAGCTGACGGAAGTGGCTCATTGCCAAGAATCAGATCTGCGGCCTTCTCTGCAATCATCATGGTTGGCGCATAGATATTGCCATTTGTTATATAGGGCATGACCGATGCATCCACGACCCGCAGCCCTTGTAGGCCGTGCACGGCTAAAGTTGAAGGCTCGACGACTGCCAGCGCATCTACACCCATTTTGCAGGTGCAACAGGGATGATAGGCTGTCTCGCCTTCGTGCCCCACCCAACTGAGAATCTCCTCATCATTTTGAATATCCTCGCCAGGTGAAAGTTCACCACCGCTAAACGGCTCAAATGCAGGCTGGTTAAGGATCTGGCGGGCACATTGGATGGCCTCAACCCACTCTTGTCGATCCTGCTTAGTGGAAAGGTAGTTAAAGCGAAGGGCTGGCTTAGCCAATGGATTGTTTGACTTGAGCTTGACTGACCCACGAGCGTCGGAATACATAGGGCCAACGTGGACTTGATAGCCATGACCACCGCTCGGTGATGTGCCATCGTAGCGCACAGCCACAGGCAAGAAGTGAAACATCAAATTGGGATAGGGTACATCCTGATTGCTGCGAATAAAGCCACCGGCCTCAAAGTGATTGCTGGCAGCCGCTCCCTTCTTAAAGAGTAACCATTGTAATCCTACCCACGGTTGGTTATACCACTGCATGGCTGGCCAAACCGATACAGGCTGAGTGCAAGCATGCTGGACGTACACTTCAAGATGATCCTGTAAATTGTCTCCTACACCCGGCAGGTCTTGGATTACGCCGATATCTAAAGCAGCTAATTCACTTGCATTGCCGATACCAGAAAGCTGCAGCAACTGGGGTGAGTTGATGGCTCCGCCGCAAAGAATTACTTCACCAGCCAAGTAGCGGATTAATTGTCGCTTCTGCTTGGTCTCAACACCGACCGCACGTTTGCCCTCAAAAAGGATTTGGGTCGCCTGAGCACCTGTTTGAACGTGAAGATTGGGACGGGTTAACACTGGGTGCAGGTAGGCTCTAGCGGCGCTCAAGCGCCGTCCGTTTTGGATGTTTCGGTCAAATGTGGCAAACCCCTCCTGCCTATAGCCATTGACATCATCGGTCAATGGATAGCCAGCCTGCTGGATCGCCTCAAAAAATGCCCGAAAGAGGGGGTTCGTAGCCGGCCCTTTTTCTAGAATCAAAGGGCCGTCTTCACCTCGGTATTCCTTGCTAGAGCCAAAGGGATCGGTAGGATCTGCCTGGATAGCCAAACAAGTTTCCATCCGCTTGAAGTATGGCAGGCAGTGAGCATAATCCCAGCTTGCCATGCCAGGGTCACTCGCCCAGCACTCAAAGTCCATAAGGTTCCCGCGCTGAAAGATCATACCGTTAATACTGCTAGACCCTCCCAGCACCTTCCCCCGTCCATGAAAAATCCGGCGATTGTGCATGAACGGTTCCGGCTCAGATTCGTAGCACCAATCATAGCGAGGGTTGCCAATGGGAATGGTCAGGGCTGCTGGAATGTGGATGAAGAGATCCCATAGATGATCGGTGCGACCGGCTTCAAGCACCAACACGGTATGGGATGGATCAGCACTCAGTCGATTGGCCAAAACAGAGCCAGCCGAACCACCGCCGATGATGATTGTGTCATAGTGTTTGTTCACGAGCTATTCATTGTTCGTTATCAATAGAGCACAATGCCAATGAGAGACTCTTAGGTTCAGTCGTAAGCGACTGTAACAAACAGAGCGACATTGCGTTCTACGGGTTCTAGATGGCCAGGTTAATGCGGATTATACAGGTGCTTGGAACCGCACCTCAATCTCTTCTAAGCTATCTGGCGAACCAACAACCGTCACATCGTCTCCTAGCTCAAGGCGGGTATAACCATGAGAAACCAACCGGTTACCACGCCGAGAGATGGAGACGATCAGCACGTCATGGGGAAAATGAATTTCGCGAATTGCCACGCCTTGGAGATCAGGATTATTCATCTCAATCTCCATGAACTCCTCATCAGGATCCATACCAAGCAACAACGAAGCAGCAAACGGGGAGCGCACAAATTGATCAAGCAAACTAACAATTGCCGTTCCTGGTTGAACAATGAGTGCACCTAAATCATGAAATTTCTCAAAGTTAGCCAGGTTTTCCAAGCGAACTACCACATTGTCTATACCAAAGTTCTCGTAAATGAGCTCGCAAATGGTGTAGTTCTCATCGTCAGAGAGCATCAAGACAACGCCGTCTGCTCGCTCCATCCCCAAACTACGGATCGCATCAGCAGAGACTTCTGTTAGGAGTTCAATGCGGGGTGAATCCACTGTGACATTTGTTAAGCTATCCTCATTATTACTAACCAGGAGGGTATTCCAATCATTGCTCTCAAGCTGGCGGGCTAGGGCCAGTGATTGGCTTTCAACGCCAAAGATGATAACGTCACGGACACCATCAAATTCAGGGCTTTCTGCACGTGTATTGGATTCACCAACCCGATTAATCGCCCACTTAAGAAGAGGTGGTCCCATAATCTGATTGATTACGACTATGCCAATAGTTAGGGTGGCAAGCTCTGGCCCCCACTCGTGAAACTCAACGCCAATCTCCTTGGCCAAACCGATACTGACTCCAGCTTGGGTAATAAATCCTAACCCTAGCAGAGCATTTCCCGGCCCAGGATCTCTTGCCACAACGGTTCCGGCAAAGCTTCCCACAAAGATGCCAACCAGACGCACCACGACCAGGATCAGTACAATGCCCCACGTCTGCCCTAAAACATCTAGCTCTAGCTCAATACCAACAAGTGTAAAGAAGACCAGAAAGACAAGAGGCGCCATCTCCTCGACAGTATGTTGAAAGTCGGATGCCACTTTGGTGTAGTTGGTGACGTAAAAGCCTGCTGTCATGCAAATTAGCAGCGGCTCTGAGAAGAACCCAAACGGGAGCGCAAATAAGTGAATATCGTGAAGCTGAGCCGATAGCCAGAAGACACCAAAACCTATCAATAAGATCGCAATACTCTTCAGTAGTTGATTGGGTACCTTCATGACTGTGCGCAGCAGCAGACCGATCAATAGCCCTAATCCAATATCCAGGAGAATTTCAAATGCAACAAAGAGAAGCAGTGCTGTATCAAAGTCCGCACCTTCAACCAAAACCACCGAAACAGAAATTGAGGCAGCAAAGATAATAATCACAACGGCATCTTTTAATACCGTTGCGCCCAGGACTTTGTGGGTAAAGGGGCCGCGGGCGCGAAGCTCTTTAATAATCGCCAAAGCCGAAGAGGGAGACCGAGCAATCATAATGGTTGCTCCCAACAAGGCCACAGCAAAGACCTCTTTTTGAGGAAGGTCTGCCATGAAGGGAACCATATCTTGAATCAAAATAAAGGCCGCAATTCCAATAGCAAATACCGCAATTACCTGCCCACTGATGATCGATACAATGCTACGAAAATACCCTCGAATGACATGGAGTTCGAGTTCTGCCCCTGCAGCAAAGGCAATAAAGGCAAGGGATAACTGATCCAGAGGCAAGAAATAGGGAATATTTTCTGTGTGGATAAAATCAAAGACAAAGGGTCCGACCAGTATGCCTGCAAACAAAAAGCCGCTAATTAGCGGCAGATTGATACGGGCAAAAAGAGCACCCATTTGTTGGGCCGCAAGAACACCAATAAATAATGTTCCAAATAATGCAATGAATGAGACGAGGGATTCCATAGCTGAGAAGAAGCTAGGTTAATCACAACCTAGCACTTCAACTACTCCTTTTCTTTTTTCGCAATGGCCACCATTCTATCAGTGCCTGCCTATACCCTGCTTCTTTTCAAACCAGTGTTTGGTTCCTCTGACATGGCTTTAATAGACACCCATTCGGAATACGACTCTAGTAGAGGGGTGGGGATTGCTGTTGTTTATAATTGCATTTTTAGATTACTTATACAACGTCTTTTGGAAAGCCGGGTAAATTCATCGCCCATCATATTATGTGGTGCATTCAGATGAGCCCGAACAATTGGGAGAAGATCTTTTGAAATACTGTATTAAATATTACAACATGCAAATATTGATCTGGAAATAAAATTTCTCTTCGCAATGGATTCAAGCATACGTTATTCAAGCGCTGAATCGTGACCATGATTTAGCTCTTCACTCTTCTGATCTTCATCTCCCTGATCTTCATCTCCCTGATCTCCATCTCCCTGATCTTCGCGATCCAGCGCAGCGGCAAGTCGTGTCATTATATTATCGTCTTCCGCCCAATAGTCAGAATTAATGAGTCCACCGTCAACAACTAATGCATGACCATTGACAAAGCTGCTATCATCCGAAGCCAAGAAGAGAGCCGCCGCAGCAATATCATTTGGGCTGCCAGCACGGTTCATTGGCTGAGCGTTGACAAACTGTCGATTCAGAAGCTCAATAGCTTCCTCCTTCTCCTCGGCCGATGTCTCTCTGTCTCCCAGAAATATGGGCGTAGGGATAGCACCAGGACAAATGCAGTTCACACGAATCCCAAAATGACCCAGTTCGGCCGCGACAGAGCGAGTCAGATGGATTACAGCTGCCTTGGCTGTGCTATAGATGTGGGGTCCGTTACCGGTGCGTAAACCAGCAACGCTAGCCGTACTGATAATGGAGCCATATCCCTGAGGCTTCATCACTGCTGCGGCATGCTTCATACCCAAGAAAACGCCTTTGAGCAACACATCCATGATGGCATCATACCCCTCTACATCAATTTCATCAATTGGACCAAGAACGCCGCCATAGCCTGCATTGTTGAAGATAATATCAAGCTTCCCAAAGGTCTCCGCGGCGTAAGAGACGACAGCATGGACATCTTCTTCACGGCTGACATTACAGGTAATAAAGGAAACGGCACCGCCTAAATGATCAACTAATTCTGCTCCTTGCTCGTGATCCAAATCGGCAACGACAACCTTGGCTCCCTCCGCAACAAATCGTTCCACCGTGGCTCGGCCAATCCCGCTTGAGCCGCCAGTGATAATGGCGACTTTATTCTCTAAATTCCCCATGTAGTCCTCTTTCTTATTGATACACAAAAGAGAGATAATACCCCATTCGATCGGGAGAGACAAAGCGTCAAAGGCATTGATCTTCTGGGTTTTGTATTCAGGACTCCTCATAGACTTCGTCGATTCACTCATCCCGGAGATCAAATGAAGTTATGCGTATAGAACAGCCCAATCCAGGACAAAGTCCCCACATTCTGTTGCTGAGTTCCCCATTTGTTGATGATTGGAACGTCAGTGTAATATACTTGATTTATGACAACAAAGATAGTTTCAGTCGACGACGCGCGATTCATTGCCCAACAGCGGATGCCGCGTATGATGTTTGATTTTGTTGATGGCGCTGCAGGGCAAGAACAGGCCAAACGCCTCAATCGTGAAGCCATAGAGGCGATTCGGCTACAGCCTCGGGTTCTCATCAATGTCGAGCAACGTAGCCTAAAAAAAACTTTTTTAGGCCGCAAATGGGGTCTACCCTTTGGTATTGCGCCCATGGGTATGTGCAATCTTGCATGGCCAAACGCAGATAAGATTTTGGCCGAGGCCGCGGTTGTGCGCAACATTCCTCTTGCGCTATCGACGATGGCCTCTAGCAGCCTAGAGGATATGGGGCGGTGGGCCAACGACAACGCATGGTTCCAGCTCTACGTAGGTCAGTCTGAAGAGTTGGCCATGGAGTTAGTAGACCGCGCAATGGCTGCCGAATACCCCGCCTTAATCCTGACAGTTGACGTCCCTCAGGTTGCTCCCCGTTTGCGCGACTTGCGGAATGGATTTGGGGTGCCCTTTCGTATTGGTCCCAAACAGTTTCTAGACTTTGCCACCCACCCGCGCTGGTCCATTTCCACGATCGTGGCTGGTGCGCCCAAGTTTGGTAATGTCACCTCCAGGCCAGAATCGTCAATGTCAAACTCATCAGATCAAAAGAATAAAGGGTTCAACCGCAATGCGGGTCGGGGCCTTGTCGACTGGAGCTTCCTGGAGCGATTGCGCGACCGCTGGCCCAGTACGTTGATTGTCAAAGGTGTTTTGTCGCCCGAAGACGCCCAACGGATTCAAAAAACAGGTGCAGACGCAATTTATGTTTCGAATCATGGCGGACGCCAACTGGATAGCGCGCCACCTGCCATCCAGATGCTCCCTCTGGTCCGTGATGCAGTCGGTCCCCACTATCCGCTCTTATTTGATGGTGGCATTCGCAATGGTGAGAGCGTGATCAAAGCGTTGGCACTCGGTGCCGACTTTGTTATGCTAGGCCGTCCATTTCTCTACGGCGTAGGTGCTGCTGGAAAAGAAGGCATCAGATCAGTTATTGAACTGCTGAGCAACGAGGTTAGCGTAACGCTGGCACAGATTGGCTGTCCCAACATTGAAGATATTGGCTGTTCCGTTCTTGCTCAGGCAGAATAGTACAATCTGGCGTAAATTCTTTCACAGATAAATACTTTCTTATTATTATCTGGTCATCCATTACAGAGGAGAACAATGATGAAAATTCGTGGTGGAGCCTTGCTAGCTCGCGCCTTTCAGGAAAAAGGGGTGAAACAGGTCTTTACGCTAAGTGGCGGCTTTTGCAACCCTGCTTTAGAAGGCTTTATGCTCTGCGAAATTCCTGTAATTAACTCGCCCCACGAGCAGGTGGCCGGACACCTAGCCGACGGATTTACTCGCATTATGCGCGAACCAGCCGTCTGCTTGGTGGGCCCCGAAGGATTTGCTAATGCCATTCCATCCATGATGGAAGCATGGGGTGAGCGTTCCCCTGTTATCTTCGTGACTGGATCGAGCACCTTAAAGCGCAAAGGAAGCGGTGGTTTTAAGGAGATTGATGACGTGGCCATTGCCGCGCCATTGACAAAGTACAGTGTCGAAGTGACCGACGGCGAACGGATCTCGGAGTTTGTGGATCGAGCCTGGAAGATTGCCACCAGCGGCTACCCTGGCCCAGTCCATATAAGCGTTCCAGTAGACATTATGTTTAGCTCATTTGCTCCGAATGCTGGACGAGAAGAGCGCCCTTTCAATCGTCTACGTCAACGTCCTCCGCGCGCTTGGCCCTGCCCTGAAGATCTAGCCATTGTACTGGAAATGATCCAGAAGGCCGAACGTCCTGTCTTCATTGGTGGGCACGGCGTCTGGTGGTCAGGAGCGGAACGCAAACTGGAAGAAGCTGGCCGCAAGATGGGCATCCCCGTCTTCAATGTTCCCTATCACCAAAAACTATTGGGTGAGGAGTGTGAAGCCTATATGGGCCTGGCCGACATTCACCAATACCCGCCATCCCAGTATGCGCTCCAAGAATCGGATGTTGTCATCATGCTTGGTGGTCGCCTAGATAACCAAATGAACTTTGGCAATCCCCCTTTCTTCCCCAAATCGACTCAGCTCATCTGTATTAACGGCTCTCACGAGGAGCTCGAACTAAACCGCTCAGCAGACTTTGGCCTCTTAAGTGATCCAGGCGCCTTTTTCGATGCCTTGTTGGATCTCTATGAACAGGGTAATTGGCAACTCGATAGGGTATGGTTCGAGACGAACCGAACCAAACGAGGAGAGTGGGTGGAGAAGACACTGGCCGATATTCCTGGCCCCGAAGAGACTGGCGGCATGATCCATCCTTTACAACTTTCTCTAGACGTGCAGACTGCCTTAGGTGATAATGATTGGTTGGTGATTGACGGCGGCAATACTCACTTTTGGTCTGAGATTGCCATTAATGTGGCTGGCTGGTACGGGCAGAAGCTCGGTAACATTCTCCACCCTGGCACCTTCAGCATGTTGGGTGTGGGCGTCTCCTTTGGTATTGCCGCCAAGCTAACCCACCCAGATGAGAACGTTGTGGTCATCAGCGGCGATGGTGCTTTCCTCTCCGGCGGACTAAGCGTAGAAGCTGCGTTCCAAGAAGATCTCCCCATCGTTGTCGTAATCGATAGCAATGGAGGATTGGACTGCATCTCTCAGCAGCAGGAGAGGCTCTTTGAAAGTGGTACCCATTTTGCCACTGACTTCCGCGACACACCTTTCCATAGCATGTTTGAAGGATTAGGTGGATACGGAGAGCTTGTGGAAAAGCGAGAAGATATTGCCCCCGCTGTAAAACGTGCTATCGCCAGCGGCAAAACAGCGTGTGTCAACGTAAAGACAAAAGGCTACATCAGCCCCATCGTTTTGGCCACAACCAGCAAGCGAGACAAAGCATCCATAGAATAGGTCGGACAGGCAATTACGAAAGAGTTTAACATGGCAACAATCTCATCCCACGTACTCGATTCCATTGTGGGAACCCACGCTTCCGGCATACGGATCGCGTGCGTCAAACTCACAGAGACAAGCAGAGAGCCCCTATTCGACGTCATCGCCAACGAAGAAGGCCGGATTGCTGAATCAGTCGAAACGGCTTCCGCAGATGGCAACACCCAATACGAACTCGTCTTCCACACCGCGGCCTATTTTGACGCCCAACCAGCCACTCCTCCTGCTCGCCAAATCATGACTGAAGTCGTTGTTCGCTTCACCATTCCAGAGCCGGACGAGAAAATTCATATCCCGCTCGTTCTATCGCCTCACTCCTATTCGCTTTGGTGGTCAGCCTAACCGTCGATGTACCTGTTCAGCCCCCTACTCTTGTCGAAGGGGCGCGTCGGCTTCGACAAGAGCAGCCGATAAGGGGGGTGAACTTCTACCCGTCAATCTATCCTTCAGACTGGTTCTTGACTCTTTGGGCTTTCGACTGGCTTGGGTAAATCATTCTTCTTAAGCTCGCATTATTGGTATCTTGGTAGCTGGCGTTTATAATGATTTCATCTCAGCTAGGCAGGGTAAGAAATGGTTTAAGGAACGAGAGTTAAATAATTTGGTCATTTGCCGGGGTGCTGCCCGAATGAAACGCACAAGTTATTTATGTCCTATTCCCGACCAGACGTTCTCCCAAATGTACTAACGTCTGCAATAGGTCTCTGAACCCCAAATTTGAAGCTGATTTTATACTTTCCCGTGCTGCGAAAAATTCGTTTGATATTCTTCCCCCCTATTATTTGAATCACCTTTGTACCTATTCATTGTACGAATCAATGCTGAATCGTACTGACCTACGGTCCGCCGTAGTTCATTAAGTAGTTAATCAAAAGGCAGAAGATATGATCACAGTTTGGGGACGACGCAATTCACTTAACGTACAAAAGGTAATGTGGACGCTAGGCGAGCTAGATCTTGACTATACGCGCCATGATATTTCCGGTTCGTTTGGTAAAACGGATACAGATGAATACGGCAGCCTCAACCCCAATCGTAAGGTGCCAACTATTGAAGATGATGGCCTGGTGATGTGGGAATCGAACGCAATTGTTCGTTATTTGGTTGCCCAATACAGCAAAGGCATATTGCAGTCCCACAGCATTAAGGTCATGGCCATTGCGAATCAATGGATGGATTGGCAGCAGACCGAACTATACGCCGCCCTTGGCCCCGTATTCATGGCCATCTGCCGGGTGCCAAAAGCCGAGCAAGACCAAGTAGTGATTGCTCAACATACGCTTACTGCAGCAAACGCCTTCGCCACATTGGAACCCTATTTGGATAAGAATGACTACATAGCTGGAGACACGTTAACTATTGGTGATATTCCCATTGGTTGCTGCCTTTGGCGCTACTATTCGCTCCCTATTGAACGACCGAATCTACCGAATTTACGAACCTACTATGAACGACTGGCGGAACGCCCCGCGTTTCAAAAACACGTGACGTTCCCCTTCGGTGCATCGCTGGAAGAGTGGACCGAACTTGAGCAGGCTGGTGCAGGAGCGTAACCTAAATGGCTGACCAAAACGAAGAGCACGCTCAGAACAAGATTGACGACGCTGTCTTGGCATTGCTCTACTTGAATTTTCATGATGATGGATATGGCACTCGTGCTTGGAAGGGCTTTGACTGAGTGGCGATGAATCGATTGCACGAACAAGGGTATATCAGCAATCCAAAAGGCAAGGCCAAGTCAGTCATCATGACGGAAGAAGGGATTGCAGAATCAGAACGACTATTTAATGAGCTTTGCCGAGCCTCAGAATAAGGAACTCCTGCTTTTATGGCGTTAAAGACAGATAGCTCAGGAGTAACATCCTCCAAAAAAGGATTCTTAGAGCGCCTCTTTGGGAATCGCCGCGAACTGAATACAAACCTAACGCTGTTAAGCATGGCGTCACCTGGCATCATTCTGCTCTTTATCTTTGCCTACCTACCCATGTTGGGCATTGTAATAGCCTTTAAGGATTACCGCTTCAACCTGGGCATTTTGGGCAGCGAGTGGGTTGGTTTTGAGAACTTTCGCTTCCTCTTTGGCACGGACGCGGCCTTCCGCATTACGCGCAATACACTGCTGATGAATCTGGCCTTCATTGCCACAACCACCATCTGTGCGCTAATTGTGGCCATTCTCATGAATGAAGTCTATCGTAGCCGAATGAGCAAGTACTACCAGACCATGCTCTTTTTCCCTTACTTCATCTCTTGGGTCATCGTGAGCTATTTTGTCTTTGCCTTTCTCAATGGACAGACAGGACTCCTCAATCAGTGGATGGAAGTTTGGGGGATAGAAGAGCGCATTGCTTGGTATCGATCGCCCGGGTATTGGCCACTTATACTCATTCTAGCCAACCTGTGGAATGGGATCGGCTTTAGCAGCATCATCTACCTAGCAGGTATTTTGGGCATCTCACCCGAGCTATTCGAGGCAGCCCAGATTGATGGAGCCAATAAGCTTCAGCAGATTCGCCACATAACGCTACCGTTGCTTACGCCCATGATCCTCATCTTAATTTTGCTGGCTATCGGGCGGATCTTTCACGCCGATTTCGGCCTCTTCTTCTTCCTTCCAAGAGGAAACCCATTACTCTACCCCACAACCGATGTAATTGACACCTTTGTCTACCGCTCGCTGGTCGAACTCGGCGAGATTAGCATGGCGGCGGCAGCAGGCTTCTACCAATCATTTGTGGGGTTTCTTCTGGTGGTTGGAGCCAATTGGGTCGTGCGTCGGTTTAATGAGGATTATGCACTTTATTAAGAAATGAGTTGTAGATAACTTGCGCGTTTCAATCGGGTGTAGCCCCTTCAAGTGCTCCAATTTTTTAATTCCCGTTCCTAAAATAGCCGGGGTGCATTCAAAACGTGCTACCTGCTCCGTTTATCATTAAGTGAATACACCCGAATAGCAGTTGAATTGAGATACAATGAGTACAGTCACCCAAAGCCAAACGAGTTCTTTGACGAGCAGCCCCTCCAACACACTCAATCGCTACCGGTTGCAGGCGTGGTTGGGCAAATTTGCCGTTCATGTGGTCCTTACGCTCATCGGGCTAACCTGCCTCATTCCCTTAATTCTGGTGGTCAGCATCTCCTTATCGGACGAACTGCTGCTTGCGAAGGAAGGGTACCAGTTATTGCCCCTGGGCTTTACCACCTTTGCCTATGAGTATATTCTGCAGCAGCCAGGGCAGATTCTGCGCTCGTATTTGGTTACGGGGTTTGTCACGGCATTTGGTACAGTTGTTGGCCTGCTTGTCTGCTCGTTATTGGCTTGGCCCCTGGCCCGAAAAGACTTTCGGCTGCGTGGGCCGCTCTCATTTTACGTCTTTTTTACACTGCTCTTCAATGGCGGGATGGTCCCATTTTACATTCTTGTTACCCGCTACTTGGGCTTGAAGGACAACATTTTCGTCCTCATTCTGCCCTATCTGGTCACGGCTTGGTATGTGCTGATTATCCGGACCTCCTTTTCCCAATTGCCTACGGAATTGCTGGACGCTGCCCGTATTGATGGAGCTGGTGAATGGCGCATCTTTTTCCAATTGGTTGTGCCGCTTTCCAAACCAGTATTGGCAACCATCGGTCTCTTTTTTGTGCTGCGCTACTGGAACGACTGGTTCCTGGCGCTGCTCTTTATCGATGATAGTACTCTCTATCCGCTGCAATATCTGCTTTATGTGTTAATGGCCAATATCAATTTCATGGCGGCCAACGCCCAAACCACAGGGATGGCCATACCAACCCTTTCGGCGCGCATGGCTATGGCGGTATTGGCTTTTGGCCCAGCGCTATTTACTTTCCTGCTGTTACAGAAATATTTTGTACGAGGGATCACCATTGGGGGGCTGAAGGGATAAAGGTTGCAAGGTTGCAAAGTAGAACCTAAGTTTGTACGAATAACGTCAGAAAAAGTTACGTTCAATGTCAGGTAAGGAGGATACAAGGCCATACAATAGAATGAGCCACATTTTATCTTACAGCATGTAGTCCAGTCACCGTCTATGAGAGGCAGGAGAATTCCCCCATGAACACGCCGTTTGATCTGTTGAGGTTTGTTACCAAAGCTCTCTGCAATGCCGCGGGTGGTGGCATTTTGGGTGATTTGCTGGTTGACGTACTGCCCGGCGTTGCGCAAGATATATGGCAACGGTGGAACGAGCAGCATAGCCGTGAAGAACTACGACAGGAACTGGAAACCATTGCCCAAGCCGAGGGTGTCCAGATTCGCATGCTGGCGGCTCAACTGGTACAAGAGATCGCCGCCGCTCAATCGCCCGAAATGCAGCAGAAGCTTGAAAGCTATCTGATTCAGTTACCGGCGGCCATTCGCGGTTCCATGCGTCGCCCTGCCGACCCCAGCGGCACGACCGTTCCCGCGGGGCTTGTGCCGCGCAAAGCCGAAGACCTGTTGCGCTTCTTGCCGCCCCGTGTATCTCGCTTCAAGTCAGGAGAGCAGCCATTGCCGGGGGTTGATTGGGAATTGGAACGGTTACTAGGCATCGGCGGCTTTGGCGAGGTATGGAAGGCGCGTAATCCACATCTTGCAAATGCCGAGCCGGTTGCGCTTAAATTCTGTCTGGATACTGCCGCAGCGCAACAGTTACGCAACGAAACCGAACTGCTGGACCGGATAATGCAGCAAGGGCAGCACCCAGGCATTGCCCAGCTACGCCACACATTCCTCAGTGCCGATACACCGTGCCTTGCATATGAGTATGTAGATGGTGGTGATTTGGGCGGCTTGATTCAAGAGTGGCACCACACCCAGGATGGCCCGACACCAGAACAAGCTGCGCGCGTGATACACAATCTGGCTGAAATCGTGGGATTCGCTCATGCTGTGAATCCGCCTATTGTCCACCGCGATTTGAAGCCAGCAAATATTTTGGTCTACCAGGAAAATAGTGAGGTCCGTTACAAAGTTGCCGACTTTGGTATTGGTGGTGTGGCTGTTCAACAGAGTGTGCGAAAAACGTTTGGGAATGTAAGTCAAGGACAGTTTTTGGTTAGTGCATTGCAGGGGTCATATACACCGCTGTATGCCTCACCCCAGCAGATGCGTGGCGAATCTCCTGACCCACGGGATGATGTCTATGCGCTGGGTGTTATCTGGTATCAGTTGCTGACGGGGAATTTGCAGACTGGCCGACCAGGAGGAACGCTTTGGCAAAAGCGGCTTGAAAAACAGGGGATGAATCCTGCCTTGGTCGGGTTACTTGCTGATTGTTTTGAGGAAGAGCGGGATGACCGTCCAGCAGACGGCTACACGCTAGCCGAGGCCGTAACAGCAGTCTTAGATACAAATAAGGCACCTTTAATATCGCAGAAAAAGCTTCGCCCCTTGGTGAATCGGCGTAGAGTAGGGGCAATTGCCCTCGCAACGCTCATCTTGACGGCCTTCGCGAGTTTCATCATTGGACGTAATACTGCTAATAGAGCGATAGGAATGGCAAATGTGCCAACTGATCCCCAACTTGGTGATACTTGGATTAATTCGCAAGACGGTGCAGAATATGTGTGGATCCCTGCAGGCGGATTTACCGTGGGAAGCACATCAGATGTAGTTGAAAATGCTCAAAAAGAGATGCTTGATCAATGCCCTGAGTGCATAGATTACTTTAAAGACGAGCTTCCACAACGTGCGGGCTATGTTAATGGCATCTGGATTATGCAGACTCCGGTAACAACTTCTCAGTATGTAGCTTGTATTGAGGCAGGAGTTTGCGACTCGCCATCTTTTGAATACTGGGATCAGGATACATTGAAAGTCTCTAAGACACCAATCGGGGGCATTTCTTGGCATATGGCTAATACCTACGCTGACTGGGTAGGTGGACGTTTGCCAACAGAATCGGAATGGGAAAAGGCCTGCAGAGGAACAGATGCTCGCATTTATCCCTGGGGAAATGAGGCACCGACAGACGAAGAGGAAGATCGGATATTCGGTAACTATATTGTTGGCAGCTTTCCAGAGTTTGCTAGCCCGTATGGCATTTATGATATGGTTGGAACAACAGAATGGACGAGTGATAGATATAATTGGGGAATCGATATTTGGAGTTTAAGTTTTTTCCGTGCCGTACGTGGTGATAACGCTCGTTGTGCAAGCCGAGAGAAATCAAGTCCATCCGAGATCGATAGGCACCACAGTTTTCGCGTTGTGATACCAACAAATTAATTGTAGGCGTGAATAGGCGTTGGGTTAGGCATAGTGGACATTTCAGCTCGCTATGAGGAGATGGGCATTCCTGCCCAGCGTACGATATGGTTGACCCAGTTCTTGTTCGTGCTAACAATTAGTTTAGATTACTTTCATCTACAAGTGGGATACATTACGATTCTAAAATTCTAAAAAGGAAACCTAGATGAAAGCCACTAGGTTACACTTAGAAAACTTCAAAAAATTCCAGAACAAAGAGCTCGACTTCACTGACGAGACGGGTCAAGCCAAAGACCTGATTATCCTGATCGGTAAAAACAGTTCGGGCAAGTCTACAATGCTGCAAGCCGTTACGGCCATGCTCAGTGCCGCCACCAGACCCAGGTGGACCGTTGCTGACCTCGAATGGCCCGGTTTTGACATAAACCTAGTCAACACGGCATGGTCCGAGCCGCCCACGGTCGAGTTGAAAGTTGCCTTTTCAGATGATGAACTTGCCGCAATGCAGACAAATAGGTGAGACCACATTTGATGCGGGTGTCCAAGAGTTTCGCGATATATTCAATTCAACAGGCTTCTTTGCTACAGAACAATATGCCTATTGGTTCCACGTAAAGACCTCAGCGAAATGCTTTTTCGCAAGTTGCGCGAATACTTGCAGGAAAACGAATTACCCGATAACATTTCACGTAGGAGATTTGAGGAGTGGGCGTGCCGCAATGTCGATGTATTGAATTACCCCGATTTCCAGCAGTTGATACAATACTTGACATCAACACCGGACACGCATTCCGCAAATTAGCTTTTGTTGACTATGGTCACGTCTCCGTCCAATTGGTATACTAAAGTTTCTAATACAAAGATAGGCTTTGCGTATGCATATCAATGAAGTACTTTGGTTACCGGATTTCGAGGAAAAGATCTCGGACAAGCATCGGCTTGAGACCGATGAGGTCGAAGAAGCATTATTTTCAGAACCCCATGTACGATTTGTTGAAAAAGGGTATCGTCCCAATGAGAATTTGTACGCAGCATACGGAAACTCTGATGCTGGCCGATACATTATTGTCTTCTTCATCTTAAAGCCAGATCGAAGGGCTTTGGTTATTAGTGCACGGGATATGGACGAAAAAGAAAAAAGACACTATGGAAAACGAAGGTAAGAGTACAATTTCTAATGCTCAAAGCTATGAAGAAATGGCTGAATTTTGGGATACACATAGCACCGCAGACTTCGAAAACCAATCTTATGAAGTGGACATAACTTTTGAACCAGCATCGTTACGGAATTCTGTGACAATCGAGTTAGAACTCTTGAAGGAGCTTCGGAAGATTGCGCGAGATCGTCAAATCAGTACAGAAACCCTAGTTAATGTATGGCTGCGCCAGTTTGTTGATCAAACCAACCTGGCGGTTTCATAACCCCCAACGAATTTTTGTTACTAACATTTCCTAAGGAGGAAACCAATGAAAAAACGAGTTGTCATGACTCTATTGGCAAGTGTAATAATTTTAGCGCTTGTCCTCGCTGGTTGTGCGGCACCCACAGTGGCCCCTGCAGGTGAATCGGGCGCACCCATGTCCGATGGTATGGTGGAGATCACCTACACCTACGCAGGCCGCGGTGTCCCCACAGATTTGCAGATGGTTCAGGATGCCATGAATGTTATCCTGAATGAGAAGATTGGTGTCAACCTGTCGTTGGAGCCAATCGACTTTGGTGCTTACAATGATAAGATGCAGTTGCGCCTCTCAGCAGGTGAAGAATGTGACATCATCTTCACGGCACCGTGGACCAACTCTTACGCCAACAATGTGGCTAATGGTGTCTTGGCACCACTAGACGATCTGCTGCTCAACCACGCGCCAGGATTATGGGGCAGCATGCCAGAGAGTACTTGGGACGCAGCACGGGTCAATGGAACCATCTACGGCGTAATCAATCAGCAGATCTTCCCTAAGCCTTGGGGCGTCCATCCCCGTAAAGATCTGGCTGATACGTATGGCCTGGACCTGGACACTGTGGAGACTTGGGAAGATATGGAGCCTTGGCTAGAAGCAGTTCGCGATGGGGAAGGCATTACGCCAGTCTTCGTAGCTGCGCCAGGGCGAGGTCTATGGCTTGAGCAGTACTATGGGTACGATCCGCTGGATGATGGCATCAAGTTTCTGGGCATGCGCGCGGAGGATGAGAGTTTAACAGCCCTGAATACAGTCGATACCATTGAATTCCAACAGGCAGCCGATACGACCAAACGTTGGGTGGATGAAGGGCTTATGCCTCTGGAACCTCTCCCCAATGATGAGGCACAAGCTGCTTTCCGTGCGGGCCAGTTTGCCATGGGGTATCATGTAGAGAAGCCGGGCAACGATGTGGAAGCCCAAACGGCCTACGGTTTTGAATTTGTCATGAAAAACCTGACCAATCCGCTCATTCTGGATACGGCTGGTGCTACCGCCACTATGAATGGTATCTGCACCACATCCCAAAACCCAGAGAAGGCTATGGAAGTGCTGGAAGAGTTCAACACCAACCCAGATATCTACAATCTGCTCTCACGAGGCATCAAAGATACTCATTGGGTGTGGGAAGATGAAGCCAACTTAGTGATGACTTATCCTGAGGGTGTCACAGCAGACACCAGCACCTACAACCCCAACACGGATTGGATGTTTGGCAATCAATTCTTGGCTTATTACCGCGATGCCAAGCAAGTTGGTGCCTGGGAAGCGACCAAAGAGATGAACGATAACGCGTTCCCCTCTGAGGCGTTGGGCTTTGTGGTCGATCGGGAACCAATCAAGACCGAAATAGCCCAGACATCGGCTGTCTATGAAGAGATGGTACTACCGATAGTCTATGGTTGGGTCTCCTATGCGGAGAATGCACCAGCCGCCATTGATGCACTAAACGCGGCGGGTGCACAGACCATCATTGATGAAGTCAATAGCCAGCTACAAGAGTGGCGAGCGGCAAATCCTCGATAGTGTACTAAGGTCCTCGTCCAAACGAAAACAAAGGAGAAAACTATGCGTAACCCCCTTTTGGCTTTATTCATGATGTTGATGCTTGTGGCCGCTGCGTGTGCTCCCTCCGGTGAGTCAGCACCAGCCGCGGATACATCGAGTGGTGATGCTGCCGCACCTGCCGTTGATGAATCGGATCCCCTTACGTATTGGGTCGGCCTGACTTTCTCGGATCCCGGCAATCAGCTTGTGATTGACCGTATTAACCAGTTTGGTGAAGAGAAGGGCATTCCAGTCGAAGCAGTTGTTATCAACCAGAACGAGATGGTACAGAAGGTCTCTGCCGCCATTGAAGCAGGAACGTTGCCTGATGCCGTTGATGTCCGTACAGGGTTAGCCCTCCAGTTGGTACAACGTGAACTGCTTGTTCCGCTGGATGATCTCTTTGAGAAGGTTGGCAATGATCAAGGCGGTTGGCTCAGTGTCCCCAGCGTCAATGCTCAGGTTGCCGACTTTGGTGGCACAATTTACGGTATCCCTTACGGCAATGGTGGAAATGTACTTTATCGTCGTATGGATCTGTTGGAACCAGCCGGCTTTACCGAAGCCCCGGCAACGTGGTTGGAACTCTCTGAAATGGCTGCCGCAGCCCAAGATCCGCCTAATAATTATGGCATGGGCTTTGCACTCTCTAACGTAGGTGATGCCAATATGACTACCAGTATGCTCCAATCCTTTGGTGGCCGTATTGCTGATGATGAAGGCAAGAGCTGTACTATCGATAGCGCAGAAACCCGCGAGTTTTTGGAATGGATTACGCCTTTATACACGGATGATGTTTTCCCACCTGGCGTTGCTACGTGGGATGGTGCAGGCGACAATACCTGTTACCAATCAGCCCAATGTGTCTTTATCGCCAACCCTGGCAGCGTCTATGTCTATATGCGTGAGAATGATCCAGAGCTTGGGGAGATGACTCAATATTCACCCTTCCCGGCTGGTCCTAAGCTACATGTGTCACCGGCGCAGACGAATTTCCGTGTGGTTACAGCAGGGGACAAAGAGGAACTCGCCAAAGAGTTGGTTGAGTATCTGATGGATCCTGGGTTCCTCTCTGAATACTACCGCTTTGCTATCTACGGTGCCGTGCTGGAAAATCAGCTCGACTTCGAGATCTTCAACGAAAGCCCTGTCCACGCTGGCTTAACCGAGTTGGCCAAAACCGGTACGCCCGGTGCCTGGCCTGATGTAGAAAACACTGCTTATGGCGAATACCAGAACAGCTTTATCACACCCAAAATGGTTCTACGGGTTGCTGTTGACGGCATGAGCATTGACGAAGCCGTTGCCGAAGCTCAGGCATCGTGCCAGGAAATTTACGATAAGTATCAGTAGTGAACAGTGAGTCGGTGATCAGTACGTCAGTAGTCGGTAGTGCGTGCTGACCACCGATTACCGACCACCAATTATGTCCCAACAATCGCTTGCCTCCACCTCTATACCGTCTACAAGGGCGAACGACCCCAAGCCACCGCGCTTTACCTTTACCCAGCGTCAGGCGCTGCTTGGCTATGCGCTGGTTGCGCCGGTCTGTATCTGTCTGCTGATTCTCGTTCTCTATCCCTTTACCTTTGCGGTTTGGATCAGCTTTACCAATCGGACTGTAGGCACCGTCGGTGAATTTATCGGCTTTGGCAATTATCGTTATCTAGCTAGGCAGGCGAGCTTCCAGGCGACAATCTGGAATACGATTGTCATTGTCGGCTCGGTGCAGACCATGAAGTTGGTTTTGGGGATGGGGATCGCTCTTTTGCTTAACCAGCAGATTCGCTTCCGGCAAGGATGGCGCGGGCTCATCTTGATACCGTGGGCCATGCCAGCATTTGTCGCCTTTATTACGTGGAAACTGCTATATGCGCCCCAAGGAGGCGCATTCAATTATATCCTAATTAACCTTGGATTGGTTGAAACCCATGTGGACTTTCTCAGCTCCAGAGAATGGGCAAAACCGAGCGTTATCTTTGCAACCTTTTGGCGCGGCTTTCCCTTCTGGGTAATAACCTTTTTGGCCGCGCTGCAAAATGTCCCCCAAGAACAGTATGAGGCTGCAGCCATTGATGGCGCAACAGCCTGGCAACGCTTTCGCACAGTGACCATACCAGGTATTCGCCATGTGGTTCTGGTGGTCGTATTGCTCTCAACCATCTGGACGACCAATAGCTTTGAAAACATCTGGCTCATGACTCAGGGGGGGCCATCTGATGCAACCATGACGTTCCCGGTGTTGGCCTATTTTGGAATGCAAAATCTACGTATTGGTGAAGCAGCAGCAGTGTCCGTTTCTATGCTACCGATCTTTGCTATATTGGGTTTTATTGTAGCCGCAATGCTGCAGAATGAGGATTGATTGATGTCACAGCGACTTGATCTACGACAAAAGATTCTTCTCTATGGACTTCTGGTTCTGCTGGCGATCGTGATTCTCTTCCCCATCTACTTCATGTTCGGTATTTCGCTGAAATTACCAAAGGATATCTACCGCACGCCATCGCTGCTGCCGCTCAACGCTACCACCAAGAACTACGTCGATCTCTTTACGAAGATGGAGTTTCTCACGAATATTCGTAACAGCATCTTTGTAGCTGGGCTTGCGACCCTGATTTCTGTCTTCATAAGCTGTTTGGCTGCATATAGTTTAATTCGGCTGAAATATCGCTACCGGGACTGGATTGGCAAGCTGATCCTTTTTACCTATTTGACGCCCGCGGCATTGCTCTTCATTCCTCTTTCAGTTATCATCAATCGAATGCAGCTAGGGAATACTCATACAGGGCTTATTTTCGTCTACCTTACCTTTTCTACGCCATTGGGAACTTGGTTGTTGATGGGTTTCTTCCGCAGCATTCCCGCCGATCTGGAGGAGCAGGCTATGGTCGATGGATCAACGCGTTTACAGGCCCTCTTTCGTATCGTGTTACCTCTAACCGCGCCGGGGTTGGTGGCTGTGGGCATCCTCGTCTTCACTAGTGCATGGAACGAACTATTATTGGGTCTAATATTCATCTCTTCGCCCGCCAAGCAGACAGTTCCTGTGGCCATCAGCTATCTTATTACGGGCGACGTTTTCCGCTGGGGATTGATTATGGCAGCGGCAGCGGCAGCGGCGATACCCGTCATGGTTTTATACTACGTAGGGCAGCGCTTTGTTGTAGAAGGATTGGCCGCGGGCGCAGTAAAGGGCTAACTCTAAATAACATCTATAGATGGCCAGAAAAAGCTTGTCCCCGTGAAGATGGGGATGTCCTCCTTTCTCAGAAATTCTTAGAATGAGATTGGTCAAGAATCGGGACAAGACTTTTCTGGCGAAGTATAAGGAATCCACAATGAAAATCGGAGAACCAATTCCCGAATTCTCACTTATGTCCGACACGGCAGGCCAGGTCTCTTCCAAGGATCTTCTTGGTACTCGCTATGTCATTTTTGTCTACCCCAAAGACGATACCTATGGCTGAACGGTCGAAGCAACGGAATTCCGTGATCGAATTCCTCAATTTAAGAGCATGGGTATCCAAGTATATGGACTCAGCCCCGACGATATTGATTCTCACAAAGCATTTGCAGAGAAGCATGGGTTAAACTACCCACTGCTGGCGGATCCAGAGAAAAAGCTGTTAGAGGCCCTGGGAATCTGGGAAGAGAAGGAGAGGGAGGGGAAGAAATATATGGGAGCCACCCGAACCACCGTGATTATTGATCCAGACGGCAAGATGGAGAAGATCTGGGAGAATGTGCAATTTCAGGATCATGCAGAGGAGGTCAAGGGCTTTTGCGAGAGCCTGATCTTCTGATTGCTATAGTCTTTAAGAAAAAGATTTTCCAGCCGCCCTTCGACAAGCTCAGGGGACAACTGGAAAATCTTTTTCTGGATATCTATATTTGTGAAAGAAGAAGCCTGCTATACCAAATACCCATAGAGCAGATCATCGCTTTCAATCTTCTGATAACTTAACCCGGAGTTGGCAAAGCGTGCAAGCAGAGGGGCCAAATCATCTCGGGTGGTTAGTTCAATGCCCACAAAAGCTGGTCCCTTTTCGGCGTTTGTCTTCTTGATATATTCAAAGCGCACAATGTCGTCATTTGGGCCAAGCACCTCTGTGACTAGGGTTTTTAACTGACCCGGCTTTTGCGCGAATTCGATGAGAAAGTAATGTTTACGTCCTTGGTAGAGCAAGCTGCGCTCCATAATCTCTGGATAACGCAGGATGTCATTGTTGCCGCCGCTGACTAAGCAGACAACCGTCTTCCCTTGGATGAAGTGGGCAAATTCATCTAGGATAGCGATGCTGAGCACGCCAGCCGGCTCGATGACCAACCCCTCATTTTGATAGAGATCAACCATCTCCGTACATATTTTGCCTTCGGGTACTGAATAAACTTGATCGACTAGCTGCTGGGCGATCTGAAACGTTAGGTGGCCCACAGTCGCCACAGCAGCGCCATCCACAAAGGGATCGATCTCCTTTAGGGAAACGACTCGCCCCTGCTGACGGGCCGCTTTCATGGAAGCCGCCCCCTCGGGTTCAGCACCCAAAATCCGAATCTCGGGATCTTTTCCTTTCAAATAGGTCGAGATGCCTGATATTAACCCACCGCCTCCAACACATGAACAGACAATATCTACCTTCCCATCCAATGCATCGTAGATCTCTTTGCCCACTGTTCCCTGCCCGGCAATCACCAAGGCATCGTCAAAGGGATGAACAAAGATTGCTCTTTGGCTTTCGCAGTATGTATGTGCTGCCTCATTGGCCGCATCAAAGGTGTCCCCTACCAGCCGGATCTCAGCATAGCCATCCCCAAAGCCCTCGACTTTATTAATCTTCTGGGTCGGTGTGGTAACAGGCATGTAGATAACGCCTTCGATCTGGAGCATTGCGCAGCAGTAGGCAACCCCCTGAGCATGGTTACCCGCGCTCGCACAGACAACAGTACGCTGCCGCTCATCAGCCGTGAGGGAACTCATCTTGTTGTAAGCCCCGCGGATTTTGAACGAGCGCACCTCTTGCAGATCTTCCCGTTTAAGGTAAATTTCTGCCTGATACTTTTTGGAGAGGCGACGGTTGTACTGAAGAGGTGTCTGGAGGGCAACGTCCTCCAGAAGTTGGGCGGCGCGCTCGATCTGCTGGACAGATACGTCTATCATAATGGAATGCGCTATACCCCCAGTTGGCGGCACAAATCAGGAAAGTCCACGGCCGTATAATCGAAGGCGTAGGTGGGCTGCTGTGTACTCCCGGCAAAGACAATATCCTCTTCTGGAACACCAACGTAAGCTGCGTGCAAACCAGCTGATTGAGCGGCGGCCAGATCGGTTTCGTGGGCCGCCACCATCATAGACTCGTCTGGCGTAAGTCCCAACAGACCAATACCTTTAAGGTAAGCTTGGCGAGAAGGTTTGTAGTAGCCTAAGAACTCACAGGAAAGAATGCCATCCCATTGAACACCAGCTAATTTGGAGCTGCTCACAATACTTTGCCAACTAAGAATAGTCAGAACGACGACTGTATATTTGGTACGCAGTTGGTTGATTGATTCGGCTGCGCCTTCAAACGCATCCAATTGGTGCCAAGTGTCATGAACAAGGCTCATCAGATCATCGATCTCATTGAGCAACGGATATCGCTCTCGCATGGACTCAAGCGCTGCAAGGTGCATTCCATCAGCGCTCATCCAGGGTAGGTTACCGTGGGCTACTTCGGCCCGGGCTTTAAACATCTCTCGCCGCCACTCATTGGCAAAGGCATCTGCATCGATCGGTAGATTCTTTTTAGTAGATAGCTGGGTAATTTGGCGCTTGGCCGTGTTTTTCCAGTCAAAGATAGTGCCGCCAACATCGAAAAAGAGTGCTTTAATTTGAGTCATAATCTGTTATGTGTGATTGGGTATTTGGGCGTTTGTCATAAGATCCGTTGATATTGCAATCAGGTGAGTATAAATGAACCCGAATGAATCGGCTATTTTTAAGCTACGGCAGCGCCCCCGATTGGCTTATTCACAAAAGAGTATCTCAGGCTTTCCAGTCGCTTCACAGAAAATCAGGGCATTCTGTTCAAAGACCATACCTAAGGCCATGGCCTTCTGGCAAGACAAACCTAGAATAAACAACGACGGCTCGGGTGGCCATTCAGTGCTATCGCCAACTCCCTCGCCCGCATAAAACTCATATCCAGACATAGACAACACATCCTTTAGGAGATTTTGGCGATTCTCATTCTCTTGTAGAGGCAGAAGTTGAGAGTATGGATTGTAGGCAGTGATAAATGCCCAGGAGGTTGCGCCTCGACTGGCGGCAAATTCGTTCAGTCCGGACGTTGGTTCGTCTGCTCGGAACCCAATGGTTCCTGTGGGAAGCTGCACCCTATACTCGGTAGCGTAGTATGCCTCGATTAACTCTTTTGCAATCATCGTCTTCTTGTCCAGACAAATAGGTTAGTCAACGACCCATCATCGTTATGCAGCGTCTCCACATGTTTCATACCTACCTTCAACATCACCCTTTGAGAAGCCACGTGGTCTGGAGCGATGGTCGCAATAACCTCACTCAAGCCAAACGTCCGCTGACCGTACTCGAGCATACCTTTGGCCATTTCGGTTGCCAGCCCTTGCCCCCAAAATTCCCGTAGAAAAGCATATTTGATCTCGGCCTTCTCTTGGCCGCCAGGATGGACCAGTCCACAGAAGCCAATCACCAAGCCACTTAAACGTAGCTCGATGGCAGACATGCCGTAGCCGTAATTGGCATAATTGCTCTGAGTCACCTCAATCCACATAGCACATTCCTCCCGGCTGATGGGCTGGCCATCATCTACCCAGCGCATGGCTTCCACATCACTATAGACTGTGTACATGGCATCGAAATCATCAGCGGTCAGCCTGCGCACGGTCAGCCGTTCGGTTTGATACAGAGTGCCCGTGTCTGTGTCCATCTCCGCCCATTACTCCCCTTTTGTCACCGCGGTCAAATTCATGGTAAGCAGAACACCCGGTTTTGGCAGTTCATTCACACCGATTACAGTTCGCGCGGGTCGGTGGTCACCCATTTTCTCAACATAGGCCCGATTCATCTCCTCAAAATCGCTCATTTGATCCAAAAAGATGTTGATGTGCAATACATGTGCCAAATCCGATCCCACAGAGTCTAACATGACACTAAATGACTCAAGAATTTGCATGGTTTGGGCATAGACATCATCACCAGCTAGTTGACCCGTGGTTGGGTTGACGCCAGCCGTTCCGCCAATGCTGATAAAGTGGCCCACTTTGGCAATGTGGTTATATGGACCAATCGGCTCAGGTGTATTGGGCGGCGTAGAGGTTTCTACGTTGTTTGTCATGTTCTCTCCTTACCCAGTGAGGATATGGCGTAACGCTAAAAGGTTGTCTATCTCGTACGTGATCGCTAAACTGTCTTGGTTCTCTTGCCCCTGGGGGTTATACCAGCAGGTATCTATGCCATAGTTAATGCCCCCAGCCATGTCTGAAGTTAGACTATCCCCAATAATTAATGCTTCATCTTTCTTGGGGTGTTCCATAGTAGCAAATGCTGCGTCAAATATCTTAGCCCCTGGTTTAGCCGCACCAATCTCGCCTGATACGATTATCGACTCAAAGTAATGATAAATGGATGATCGTTCAAACCTTGGCCGCTGCACCTCCTTTAGGCCGTTGGTAATAATGAGCAATCGATAGCTTTTTGACAACATTTTGACCAAGTTTTCGGCCCCGTCTAGGAGATAGTTGCCTTCAGCCAAATGGGTGACATAGCGCTGACTAAAGTGCTCTGCGTTGCCGGTGATACCTGCAACTTCAAAAAAGCGTTCAAATCGTCTGATTTTGAGTACATCTTGGGCCACTTTTCCCTGTTCAAAGGCATCCCAAAGTTGTTTATTGACTTGCTTATACATTGTCAAGTAGTCAGGTTTATAGGAATATCCTAATTCAGTGACACTCCGTTGGAAGGCCATAGATTCTGCTTTCTCAAAATCAAAGAGAGTCCCATCGGCATCAAATAGGAGCCATTTATAGTTCATCTTCTCTGTCTTCTCATTGATTATAACTTCTGTCTGGCCTTACAGACTTTGGTTGGAACAATTCAGGCTCAAATGGAGATACATGAACGATTCTGTTGAAAAGCCATCAATTCTCGTTGCCAGTGCGCCAAGTGTCCACCATCTTTGAGTTTGGCCGCAGCACATGTGCCCAGCACTTGTTGCATCTTCTCTTCGCTGCTCATGTGAGCTAATACCTCTGCAATCATATTCAAAAGTTCTTCACCGACAGGTATGCCATATGTCTCACAAAATAGGTGAAGTCGGTGGCTACCATTTTTCAGATCGGCTTGCACAAACTCCAATTGATCCGTGCTGTTGAAAGAGAGTGGAACGATCCAGTAGGCTGCATAAGCCACATCTCTTAATCGCGGTCCTGGGCCTGCTAAGTCAAAGTCAATCACGGCAATGGGTCTACCAGAATTATAAACAAAATTGTATGGTGCAAAATCATTGTGACAAATGACTTCATGGTGCTCAGTCAATGGATAGCTATATGCCCAAACAGGATGCTCACAAAAGGTAAAATCTAGGGTGGCGTCGTGATATGCCCTGAGCAAATTCGCCGCAGCGATTAATGCGTCATATCTTTGCCAAATAGAGGTTGGGATACCCGTATCACCGTCAACAAAAGACAATATTTCGCGATTCTTCTCATCTATCCCTAAAAAACGCGGACTCCCTGCAAACCCTTTCGACTCTAAATGCAGCAGGAGTTGATGAATTGCCGGGCTGGCAGAAGTCATATGGCGACGAACGGTATTTCCAATGCGTACCACACTAGCGTTGACATTCCCTCCCGTTAGCAAAATTTCTTTTTGAGTCATGCGAGTGATAACGGGCCTTTTGCTGCATAGTGTACTGCCATCTCAAGTTGCTCTAACGTCGATATACCTACCAGCGCTGTGGAGACCTCTGGCTTGCCTAGTACAAATCGAATCGCTGCCTCGACCAAATTCTCTACATGCCCTTCATCTACAAGTGACTTGAATGATTGGACGCGTTCTACATCTTCGACATAGGTCTCTTCTGAGCCAATGGGGTTGACCGATTTAGAAGCGACAGGGTGGCGTTCGGTCACGCCGCTTAGTGCGCCGCCAGCTAGCATCCGGATCACAATGGTGCCAATGCCGTTGGCTGCGCATCGATCAATCAGTTGATCATAATTTTGGTAGGGAAAGTCATCAGGGACAGGCTGACCAGCACTGGGATTCAGCATATTATAGCAGATCTGAGACGAATGGAAACCGCCGCTGTTGACTACTGTCTGAATCGCATGAGTCTCTCCCAAGCCGGTAATGCCCCAGTAACGAACCTTGCCTTGCCGCTTCAACAAGTCAAACGCAGCAAAGATCTCACCGAGATCAGAAACAGCTACCTGGGATTGGTCAAGGTCTCGCTGGGGGCCAATGCGGTTGTGAAACTGGATCAGGTCGATCTGCTCACGCCCCATACGACGCAGGCTGGCTTCCACCGAGTCCACCACACTTTGGCGGAGGTCATCGAGCTGCTCTGGTCTAGTGATGCGGACTTTGGAACCGATCACAATCTCTGGTTTGGCATCCAGCTCCCGCACTATAGCGCCTAGGTTCACTTCCGATTGGCCGTTGCCGTAGATGGACGCTGTGTCAAAATAGGTAATACCCAATTCAATGGCACGGGCTATAGCCTGGCGCATAGCTGGATACTCACCGCGCACCAGCAGCCCACCCATGCTGCCACAGCCGAAGCCAAGGCGGGAGACGATCAGATCGGTTGTGCCGAGTGGGTTGGTTTGCATGGGTGATTCTCCTTTGCCAAATTAGGTGATAATGGCTCTGTTATACTCAGTTCCGTTTCAAAACCCTAGGTTGGCCCCACCACTAGAGCGATGGGAAACTAGGGTTTGAAAACGACCGCAATATAGCTAAAATATTCACTGTTCCGCAAACAAGATGAGCGTCCTTGATTACTTTGATACAATTTAGCGCCTATCAGTTCAATTATATCACAAGAGACTGTAGACTCTTATGAAATGCAATTCAGTCCAGACCTGCATCTCTGATCTATTTTCACATCTTCTAACGTAATTCTTTGTCCCCAAACCACATATTTGCTACACTTCTATCACTATGACTACTCACTCCACATTACCCAAAATTCGTCGTTCCTTGCTCTTCATGCCTGGAGATAGCCGTCGCAAAATTGAGAAGGGTGCTCAGTCCGATGCCGACACGATTATTATGGACCTGGAAGATGGCGTGGCCCTCTCTCAAAAAGAGGTTGCTCGCCAAACTGTCTGCCAAGCACTAAAGGATATTGATTTCAACGGGATCGAACGATTAGTCCGCATCAACGGTAGCGGATCTAATTTGGCCATGGCAGATCTAGAAGGGACTGTCGATGCCCATCCGGACGGCTATGTCATCCCAAAAGTTGAAGATCCCATGGATTTGAGTCCCATTGATGAGTACCTAACCGAAGTAGAACGAGCCTTTGATTGGCCTCTGCTTTCGATTCATCTGTTAGCCGTCGTGGAGACAGCACGAGGTATTCTCAAGCTAGAGGAGATTGCCGGTGCATCAGAGCGTTTGGGCGCAATTCTCTTTGGTGCCGAAGACTTGGCCGGTGACATAGGTGCCACTCGTAGCAAGGCGGGCTGGGAGGTCTTCTATGCACGCAGTGCCGTCGTTACGACCTGTGCCGCCTATGGGCTTCAGCCCATTGATACGGTTTTTGTCGATTTAAATGATCTGGAGGCGCTGGCTGAGGACTGTTGCACGGCCCAACAGATGGGTTACTTAGGCAAACTGGCCATCCATCCTCGCCAGATTCCAGTCATTAACCAGCTCTTCACCCCGTCCGAAGAAGAAGTGGCCGCGGCTCAACGGCTGATCGAAGCATTCCAGACCAACCAAGAAGCTGGAACCGGTGCCTTTGAGTTGGATGGGAAGATGGTCGATATGCCCATGGTAAGAGCCGCTCATCGAGTGTTGGCTCGAGCAAGATAATATCCTTCGACAGGCTCAAGGGCTGAACATTTACAAATTTATTTTAAAATTGCGCGAAGGATCTTCACGAAAAGAACGATTAACATTAGTAGAAAGCCAATTGTCCTCCTGACAAACGTTTTCTTGATGGATTTCTCAGCAGGCTAGTACTATGTCTTTTTAAGCTTATCCCCCAAGCTGTTGTATGGACAGGAAGCTGCTGAGTCTTCTACTAGGTTGTATAAATATGATGTTTTTTGAGGATTACATTTGGGTATATGTGTAGCCTCGAACAGCAAATTCAGATTGATAGGGTGTCAACTGATTTTGCACAAAATTCAGTAAAATTTGTCAAAGAGCCTGTCCGGTGGTACGGATAGGCTCTTTGCTTTTATCCATACAAGCTATTCCTCTATAATCGATTATTCAATCGTCCAGAAATTCCCAAAATGAATAAAACATGCATCGAACCTTATAGGTAATCCTGTATCTATAGAGTGAACATGTTCATCCAAAGAGGGAGATCCGAATGGCAGACAAAATCCCAGACAAAATCCCAGCCAGAAGCACAGATGATATAAGCCAACTTGCCAATCTTGCGAAAGATGGCGATGCAGAGGCACTCTCCGAGTTGGTCTTGCGGTTTCACACGCCAGCGCGAAGAGTTGCACACAACATCCTAAAGAATCGAGAAAGTGCAGAAGACGCAGTCCAAGACGCCTGGCTGATTGCTTTGCGTAAATTGAATTCTCTACGCTTGGCTTCGAGCTTTGGCGGGTGGTTTTATCGCATCGTGGCCAATGTGGCACTGTGCCGTCGGCAGTTGGAATCCACCCGTCATATTGACGTGAGTGACTGGGAGGAGCTGCTTTCGATAAATGAAAGTGGTATGTCAAAAGATGAGCGTATTGAGTATTTAAGAATGGCTTTGCCAGCACTCTCCCAGAGAGATCACATCGTAACCTCATTACACTATTTCTCACGAGTACCCTTAGCCACCATTGCACGTCTGCTGGATATTCCTCAAGGGACCGTTAAAAGTCGACTCTATCATGCAAGACAAGTATTGCGAAAGGAAATTTTAGCTATGCAGAATAAACCCAACAAACGAGCTGAGCACATTCCTGCCGATTTCCGGGAGACGATTGCAGGCATGCAAGGTAAGATCCAGTGGCAGAAGATCTTCACAGGGAATTTCAGCGGCTGGTCTGCCAATGGAAAGCCGATCCAAGCAAGTACAACACCTGCAAATTGGGAAGTGGTGGGTGAGGATGGGTTACTTGGTGATGAGTATACTTCTGGCACTCTACTTACTTATGGTGATCCAACCTGGACGGATATCGAACTTTCCCTTCTTATCACTCCTCTAGGTGGCGGGAACGCCCAGATCTTCTTTCGGGACAATCGAGAGATGCAAAACACCTATGTCTTTGACATGTATATAGGGTGGCAGGCGATTGGTATTCGTCGACTTATGTCTGATGGACAAGGCAAGACTCAGAATATCAAGTTGAGTGTGGTAAATTACCCTCTTGAGCACGGCCGGGAATATGCGGTAGATATTGCAGCACGAGGTGAATCAATCACGACGTATATTGACGGTGCGTTGGTGAATCAGGTGCGGGATAGCACAATTTCCCAAGGTCAGATAACCCTCAACGTCTGGGAAGCGAGAACGCTCTATCGGGATATTCGACTCCGGACGCTGGGTTAAAGAATAATCGGTAGTCGGTAGTCCGCAGTCAGCTTGTCGCCGTGAGGACGGGGATTGACTGTTTAGTCCAAAGTCGGCTCTGTCGATGCTGTTCCCATTGCGGACTACCTTGAAAAAGAACACAGATTCAGATAGATTAGATGGTTACCGCAAATGTGCGCATGGCGTCTGCATAATCGCAAAGAATCCCGGACGGGTCGCCGCTGCGAATCGCGCCTTTATCGGCGCGATTCATGGGCAGATCGCCCTGATCATTGGGTAGAACCTCCTCGAGCTCACTCGTCCCATCTCGATGAACAATCGTCTTTCCATCGATGACGCTGATAAGCATGCCATTAGAGACTACATACACTAGGTGAGTGGGAAAGATGGGTGGATGGGACCCCCTCTCGTTGAGACCACTTCCATCACTTGCCCCCCGAAAGTACGATGCTCCCGACAAAAAAATGCCGTTTTACGTATGTCAAAATAAGTGTTATACTGATCGTCATCCACTGCTCCCACAGTGAATTCCCTACTTATACTTAACGAGGCCATAAATCTAACCTTCTACTAAATTGAAAGGGTGTGATCAAAATGAGTAACTCAGAAAGAGTGCTCTTGAAATCACGAATCCACTCAGCCCCGTTTGAAAACTGTCGTTTAGTTTGCTGTTTTGCTGTACCATCGTAACCAAACCGTTGTTCTATCCTTAGGAGGAATCTAGAATGAACGAGCAAACGACCCGCTCTTTTGCCAAGCTAAGCCGTCGGGACTTCTTGCGTACGTCTGCTGTGGTGGCCAGCGGAGCGCTATTGGCTGGATGCATCATGCCAGGCACTGGTCCAGATACGGGCGCGGCTGTTGCACCCGCAGGTGAAACGACTGAGCTGACGCTTTGGATGTTCAGCATGAATCCGGAGCTGATCGACTACATCAATGATGAAGTCAACACAGAATTTCAGGATGCGCATAGTGGCAGCGTGACGTTGCTTCCTGAGCACGTCCCCTACGACGGTTATCGACAAAAGCTAACCACTTCTATTGCTGGCGACGCCCTACCAGATATCCACGAAGCAGGTACTCAAGCCGCTGGGCGCGTGGCCACCAGCGGCGAAGGGATTCCCCTAGACGATTACATAGAGGCCTGGGATGATCTGGATGACTATTTCGAGGCCAACATTCGGGGTACCCAAATTGCTGGCTATACGTGGGGTGTACCAATTATGAGCCAGCCTTCTCTGACCCTCTATTGGAAGAGCGCGCTGGAAGATGCTGGTCTCGATCCGGAAAGCCCACCAACAAATGATGTCGAATACCTTGAGATAGCATCCCAAATACAGAATGTGGAAGATGGACGCATCATTCAACTAGGTGGTTGGGCGCCAACCAATTGGAAAGGTTTCTTCCAAGCCTTTGAGGTACAGCTACAGCGCTTGGGCGGGGAAATGGCCGATGAAAGCTATACTGAGGTACGGTTTAATACGCCCGAAGGGGAAGCGGCATTGGGTTGGATTGTGGATCTCTTCCAAACTCTATATCCGGAAGGGGTTGCCCGCTTGCCCGAAGAGGCCCCTATTCCCCACTTTGCCAACCGCAATATTGCCATGCATATGCGCGCCCACGGCAATGGTCCCAGAGATGTTCTAAAGTATAATCCAGATTTCTTTGAAGATCTAGGCTTTGCCTTCCCACTAGAAGCCAAAGATGGGACAGGGCGCAAGAATTCCATTTCTTGGCGTAATTTCCTTTCGGTTTCGCCCACATCCGTTGATCCCGCCGCGGCCACTGAATTCTGCCATCTCTTTAGCAACCCAACCCACAATGTCTTCTACAGCCAGTGGGGAGGCTATATTCCAGTCCGCAAGTCTGTTATAGAATCCAGCTTCGTGAAAGAATCAGAATTCGTGGGTAAATATCTAGAGATGGCGGCACCCCACGGCTATGATGTCATCAATCCACCTGGCTACTTTGAATTGCGCCAAGGCGGTGGGAATTTCTTTGAAGAAGCCGCTCTTGGCAAGATCGGCGTCGCTGAGGCCCTCCAACAATGTGCAGACGTTTGGCAAGAAGGGTTGAACAACGCACCCTCGTATAAGATTCCAGAAGCGTAAAACTCATTGCTGGTTGCTGGTGGGCAGTTGGTGGTAGGCCAAAATGACTATCCGCCAAGCACCAGCAACCATTAACCATCCACCAACATGGCTACAGCCGAACAGCTCATTTCCCAAAATTCTCAAAAGAGAAAAGCAGGATTGTTCACTCGCTGGCTCGGGGTCTACCGTTCGGCGGCGAGGCGTCGCGAGGCGGTCGAAGGGTGGCTCTTTGCCGCGCCCTGGATTATTGGCTTGATACTCTTCTTTGCCGGCCCCTTTATCTATTCGTTTGTCTTAAGTTTAACCAATTTCAAGATCGGCTACGATTTAGCTTGGATCGGCATAGACAATTACGTAGAGATGTTTGTTGATGATCGGATCTTCTGGAAGTCACTCTATAATACGACCTACTTCGTTCTGGTAGGCGTTCCCCTCGGCCTGATCACATCCTTGGCTCTAGCCATCTTGATGAATCAGAAGCTAGTTGGCATTCCCCTCTTCCGGACCATGGTCTTTGTGCCTTCCATCGTGGCTGGTGTCGCCGTGGCCCTGCTTTGGATGTGGATTTTGGATCCCAGCATCGGCCTAGTTAACCACTTCATTCGCTCGGTTGGGTTGCCCGCCCCACTCTGGTTGCAGAGCGAAACCTGGGCTAAACCGGCCCTAATTGTCATGACGTTAACGGGCGCAGGCGGTGCAGCCATGGTCATCTTTTTGGCTGGCTTGCAAAATATTCCAGTTGAACTCTATGAAGCGGCCAAGATCGATGGCGCTACGGCTCTACGCCAATTCCGCCACATTACCTTGCCCATGCTCTCGCCGGTGATTCTCTTTAATACAGTGACTGGGATTATCGGTGCCTTTCAGGTCTTTACGGTGGCATTTGTTGCCACCAGCGGAAGCGGCAGCCCCAACAACGCCACTATGTTTTATGCACTCTACCTCTATAATGTCTCATTCTGGTGGGGACGAATGGGGTATGGCGCGGCCTTGGCTTGGTTTTTGTTTGTCGTTATTATGATCTTCACCATCGTGCAGCTACGCATCTCTAGGCGATGGGTCTATTACGCTGGTGGGTGAGTTGATTGACGATTGACGATTAGTGATGGACAGGTTGAAACATTAACTATTCAACAGTTCCACAATTCAATAATTGATTATTAACATGATTTTTACGGCACTTGCAACCACACGAGTCGGTGGAATTCCTGTACGCGATCTGCTGAAAACATTTATACTTTATGTGCTGTTGGTTGCCATCAGCTTGCTCTTCTTCTTCCCCTTGATTTGGATGTTTACCACTGCCCTCAAGCCTACAGAGCAGATGTTTAAAGTGCCACCGATTTGGATACCCAATCCACCCAAATGGTCCATCTTCTATGATACGTGGACTCGGGCCAGCTTTAACATCTACTTCCTGAACACAGTCAAGATTACCTTTCTTTCCATTATCGGCCGACTGCTGAGCTGTGCGCTGGTGGCCTATTCATTTGCCCGCTTACGCTGGCCAGGGCGCGAGTTCTTTTTTGTGCTAACATTGGCTACCATGATGCTGCCCTTTCAAGTTCTGATGATCCCTCAATTTCTGATCTTCAAATCTTGGGGTTGGATCAATACCCATTTGCCACTATGGGTACCCGCCTTTGCCGGAAACGCATTCTTCATCTTTCTTATGCGCCAATATATTATGACGCTGCCACGAGATCTAGATGATGCAGCCAAAATTGATGGCTGTTCTTCTTTGGGCATTTTGTGGCGCATTTTGCTACCCTTGTCCCGTCCGGCTTTGGCCACCGTTGCCATCTTTACCTTTATGCGAGAGTGGAATTCGTTTTTGGAGCCGCTTATCTTCCTGAACAAGTCAAAGATGTTTACCATGGCGTTGGGCTTGGCCATGTTCCGCGATCAGTTTGACGTGGACTGGAACGCTATTATGGCCATGTCTTTTCTGATGATTCTGCCTTGTCTGGTCGTTTTCTTTATTGCCCAGAAATATTTCATCCAGGGGATCTCGACAACCGGATTGAAAGGATAAATCGAAGCGACACATGAATAGCGTTTCTCGATTGATCATAATAATGATATACTTACTTTCATATTGAAGGCTCTCTCCCTACAATTATTTCCCACAGAATTTTGAACTTCATTTATCGATGTGCCCAGGATCTCTGTACCGAGATTCTTGAATCAAAATATGGTGCGATTCTATCTGTACTTCTATTCGAACCAACTCAACAGACTTAATTCAGGAGGAAACCATGGAACATTCAGCACTTAGTCGACGTCAATTTTTGCACTTAACCGCAGGCGTGACAGCTACATCACTACTGGCAGCTTGTGTTGTACCAACCGCACCAGCAGAAGACGGTGGCGAAGGAGCCAGTGGTGCTTCTTCCACGGTAGAGATTTGGTCCTATCCCCGCACAGAGAATGATTTGGAGATTGTCTTTGCTCCGTTGATGGAAAAATTTGCCGAAGCCCATCCGGACGTTACGGCGGAGATTGAAGTACAGCCTTGGGGTGGACGCCGCGAGAAGCTTTATGCAGCCGCCGCCGCCAACACTGCCCCCGATATCTGGGACGCCACCACCGACACAACACCTGCCTATATCGAAAAGGATGTCATCCTCGGGCTGGACGATTTCCTGACTGCTGACGATTTGGCTGACTACACCGCAGCCGAAATCGACGCTGCCAGTTTGGATGGTGTTCTCTACATGCCCCTGATCGAGGCTGAAGTGAATGGGCCAGCTTATAGCGGCACACTGCTAGCTGAATTAGGCCATGATCCAGCCACCGCCGAATTCAGCACCTGGGATCAGCTCTATGGCTTGGCCGAACAAGCAGCGGCCAACGGTTGGTATCTGCAAAGCCTTAGTACCTTTAGCTGGGGCGAATTCCTGGTGACGGTTCGTGAAGCTGGCGGACAGGTCTATGCCGACGACCGCAGCCACTCTAACTTTACCGAACAGCCCTGTATCGATGCCCTAACCCGATATGTTACCTCTTATGAGAACAACTGGGTGCCGATTGAATATGCCATTGGTAGTGTAGACGAGCAAGGGGGCTTGCCCGACTACTGGCTCTCGTTAGAACAGGTGACAGCGCGTAAAGAAGATGCGGCTTGCTCAATGGATATTGAGGCCAATCCTGACCTCCAATACATCATCGGCCACCCCCGAAGCATGGATGGCTCTGGCGATGGCGTTTCGGGCCTCGTTTCGGGACAAGGCTGGGCGATTACCAAGCAGACCGATGCTGTTGATGCCGCCGTTACCTGGCTGAAGTTTATGACCCGACCAGAGCAGATTGGCGCGTATGCAAACCTGGCCGGTTCTACGCCGGTTGGCAACAAATCCAAAGATAGCTGGACGCCCGATCCATGCACGCTTGAGCACGTTCAACGTCATGGCGCAAAACTCTTCGCCGGTGTGGACACAAACACCCTCTGGCAGGAGAGTAAAGTCGTTGCTGGACCTCACTTCCAGGCCGCAGTTCTCGGTCAGGCGACTGTAGAAGAAGCACTCGGCAATATCAAGACCGAGATTGATGCACTGCTGGCGGAGAAGTACGGTTAAAGATGATAGGGTGAAGGGTGACTGGGTGAAGGGGTGCTCCGTTATTGGGAATCATCCCTTCACCCAGTCACCCCCTCACCCCTCGCTCGGGGAGATCCACAATGGCCGTTGCAGGCTCCACCCATCCACAGACATCTGAGTTCCGTAAAAAACTAAGGCGCTCACTGCCTTGGTATCCCTTTATCATTGTCAACATCGTGATCTTCCTGGTCTTTAACCTGGTGCCGTGGATTTCCATGTTTAGCGTCAGCGTGATGAAGACGGACCTGCTTTCGACGCGCGAGTTTGTGGGCGTATCCCACTTTGTGAACATGGTCTTTGATCCCAAGCTTCACAAGGCCATGATTAACACCTTCTACTTTACGCTCATGTATATCCCGCTGCTAGTCTCGCTCTCGCTGATTGTGGCAATTTTAGTGAACCGACCGCTGCGGGGGATGATGGCCTTTCGTTCCCTTTACTTCTTACCGAACATTACGTCAGTAGCGGTCCTGGCGCTTATTTTTCGGCGCTTCTTGTCCCCGCGGCCGGATGGACCACTTAACTATCTGATTGGGTTGGTAGGTATCGAACCTCAGCGTTGGCTTATTGATGTCAACCAAGCCATGCCCAGCATTGTGGGTATCAGTTTGTGGGAGGCGTTTGGCTATTTCATGGTCATCTGGTTGGCTGGACTGCAAGGGATCCCGAATGAGCTTTATGATGCAGCCAAGGTAGATGGGGCCAATGGCTGGCGTCTGCATCGATACGTCACCATTCCGCTTTTGAGACCGACAGCAGCCTTTATCATTGTGATTGCCACCATTGGTGCGCTGCAGGTATTCGGCTCGATCTTTATTTTGACTGGCGGTGGGCCGGTGAATGCGACGACGACTGTAGTCTATCAGATCTATAATGAAGCCTTTAACTTTGGGCGCTTTGGGTATGCATCCGCGCTGTCTATCCTCTTTTTTGTGATTATTTTGATCATTACATTGATTCAGTCTCGCTATCTGCGCTTTGGTGAGGACGTGTATAGTTAGCAACAGAAAATCGCAGATTGTAACTTTGACCAGGTTCGTGCTAATCTTGTCTATATGATTGAATCGCTTCTCTGTAAACAAAAGGAGATAATATGGGCAAAATAATGATTATCCCAGAGCACGAGATTGAGGAATTCGACGATATGGGGTCTCATAACCATTCTATGGTGCAGGCTAACCTTGCTTACCTCTTCAAATTAGATGGCAAGTATTCAGTTTACAATGAACTAAGCCTCGACGTAAGCAGCTTAGATTCTGAAAAATATAACGTCAAAGATGAAGCCATTCCTGACATATGTATTTATTCCAAACGTTCCCTTAGCCTTCCTCGAGATATTTTGAGAATGACCGAAATGCCCGTTTTGGCTGTTGAAGTTTTGTCCCCAAGGCAAGGTATCGGAAGCATTTTAGAAAAGTTTGACGCTTACTTCGCATTGGGGATCAAATCATGCTGGCTTGTAGATCCTTTAACTCAAACTGTTAATGTTTATCATGCACCAACCAAGCATAAGACTTTTAGTGAAGAAACTATTGTTGATCCCGTAGCTGAAATAGAGATGTCTTTATCTGCAATCTTCGAACCATAATTACTGCCGTGAAAAGCAAGACGAAGTGATATCTATGACAAAATTACAGGAGAGCAGTTCGATCGAGCGATCACATCCAATCCGTGAGACGATCATCTATATCCTGATGATCATTGTCGCGATTACCACGGTCGGCCCGTTTTTGATCATGATATCGGTCTCCTTTACTGAGAATCTGCGCTTTATTACCTTTCCCATTAGCTTGATTCCCGAACCCTTTACTTTCGAAAATTTCCAAACCCTCTTTAGCCGAACGGATGCCTTGCGCTGGCTCTTCAATAGCGTCTATGTTGCTTTGGTTTCAACCTTGGGTGGTGTCATCACCTCAACCATGGCTGGATATGCCTTTGCCAGAGGCGACTTCTGGGGCAAGAACGTGATCTTTACCCTCTTCTTGGGCATTCTGATGATGCCAGATACGGCGTTAATTGTCCCTCAGTTTGTGGTTCTATCACGCTTGGGTTTGGTCAATACGTACACGGCGCTTATTGGCCCCTGGTTTGCCTCCATCTTTGGCACCTTCCTCATGCGCCAAGCCTTTCTGAGCATCCCCCGCGATTACGACGACGCCGCCACTATCGACGGGGCCAACCTCTGGCAGATCTGGTGGAATGTGCTTATGCCCCAGGTCGGCCCGACCATGGCCACGTTGGCCGTGCTGCGCTTTATGGGCAACTGGAACTCATTCTTCTACCCCATGATTGTGACCTCCAAGTCGGACATGCGCACATTAACCGTTGGATTGGGGACAGTGGCCCGTGCTGGCGGCGACGCCGGTCTAGATATGGCGGGGGCCGTGCTTGGGTTCTTGCCAACATTGATTGTGTTTATCTTGATGCAGCGTTATATTATTCGGGGCATTTCGTTGAGTGGAGTGAAGGGCTAATAGATATCTTGATAAGCATAACGTTGACCGTTCCCTATCATGCTCCAAAGGGCAAATTAATATAGGTAAATCATGACACAAAGAAAAATCCTTTACCTCCCCCCAACTGGCCTATCCAAAGAAATTCTTTCCCCAAAAGCAATTCAAACATTAGAAAGTCTCGGCACCGTCGTCTGGAACGAGATGGAGCGCAACTACACCTCGGACGAGCTGCTGGAACTGATTCCAGGGGCCGAAGTAATCATCACCTCCTGGGGTTCGCCCAACATTACCGACGAACATCTACAATACGCGCCCGACTTGAAGATCGTGGGCCACGCTGCGGGTACCGTCAAAACACGTTTGGCACCAGCGGGCCATGAGCGGGGCATTGTGCTGTGCAGCGCCGCCAACGTAATTGCAGAATCAGTGGCCGAATACACGCTATGGGCCATGCTCAGCGGTCAGCGCAATCTATATAAGTATAACCGCATCATGAAGGAAGAGAAGGGCTGGAAAAGCAAACAGGATCAGGACTATGGTCATTGTCTCTATTCCAAGAAGGTAGGCATTGTTTCGGCCAGCATGGTGGGGCGGCGGGTCATTGCTCTGCTTAAACCCTTCCACTGTGATGTGATGGTCTACGATCCCTATCTGCCTGAAGAAGGTGCAAACGCGCTTGGCGTGCGCACCGTCTCGCTAGAAGAACTATTTTCCACGGGGGATATCATCTCAGTCCATGCACCTACCACATCAGAAACCGAGAAGATGATCACCCGTGCTCACTTTCAGTCGATTCGTGATGGCGCACTCTTTGTGCACACGGCTCGTTCCTGGGTTTTAGACCAAGATGCATTGGTTGAAGAACTGCAAAAAAATCGCTTTACCGCCTACATTGATGTCTTTGAGAAAGAGCCCTTAGCCGCAGACCACCCCATCCGTGATGTGGACAACGCGTTTCTGTCCCCTCATGTTTCAGGCCATACCAACGAGACCCGAATGCGATTGGTGGAAGAGATTGTCTACGACGTGGAACGTTTCTTCAACAATGAGCCAATGAGGCTAGCTGTCTCATACGAGCGGTTAAAGATCATGGCGTAGGTGATATCTCTCAATAAGATCAAATAAGCAATGATAACGTAGCTCCAACCTTGAGACTTGGGCCTACTGGAGTATGAGCAAAATTGCCATAAGAGACAGAAACTACACATGCCAAACCAATACGATCTCCACCACATCTCAACCAAACTTTACTTCCTCCCTGTTGAAACCCGTGTCCCGCTCAAATTTGGCCCCGAAACGCTAACCACCGTTACTTGTGCCAGGGTCTGCATGACCGTTACTAACCAAGATGGTCGCTCTGCCCAAGGATGGGGAGAAACGCCCCTCAGCGTCCAGTGGGTTTGGCCCAGCGATTTGACCTTTACCGAACGTCACGATGCACTCAAAAAGTTCTCACAAATGTTGGCAACAGCATGGGATGACTTTGAGCACGTCGGTCATCCCCTGGAAGTTGGTCATGCCTTTCAGAAGGCGGTTTTGCCCGGTTTGCTAGAGCAGCTAAATCAAAAGCGTGGAGCCGACGCAGAACCCATGCCATGGCTGGCCGCGCTGGTCTGCTGTTCAACCTTTGACCTTGCCCTTCATGATGCATACGGCGTGCTTCACGATGTACCAATCTACGAGACGTATAAGCCGCCCTATATGAATCAAGACCTTGCTGCTTTTTTGGAGCCAGCCGACGACACTAGTGTGAACTTTGAGGGGCTTTACCCTAAAGATTTCTTTGCCCTTGCTCCTCAGCAACTTCCGGCATGGCACTTGGTTGGTGGCCTCGACCCACTTACGGCAGATGAGCTAACTGGCAATGAGCCAGACGACGGCTATCCATTATTGCTTGCGGATTGGATTCAGCGGGACGGTCTCAATTGCCTGAAAGTCAAGCTACGTGGCAATGATGCCGAATGGGATTATCAACGCTTGGTGTCTGTTGGTCAGATTGCCATGGAAAACAATGTGGATTGGCTGACGAGCGACTTTAACTGCACCGTCCTGGATCCGACTTACGTTAACCAGATCTTAGACAAGCTAGTGAAAGAATACCCTCGCATCTACGGCATGATTCTCTACGTCGAGCAACCCTTTCCCTACGACTTAGAAGAAAACCGTATCGACGTCCACAGTGTCTCTGCCCGTAAACCACTCTTTATGGATGAGAGTGCCCATGACTGGGAGATTATTCGTCTAGGTCGCTCATTGGGATGGACTGGTGTGGCCCTGAAGACCTGCAAAACCCAAACGGGCGCGCTGCTTTCCCTCTGTTGGGCAAAAGCCCACGGCATGACCCTGATGGTCCAAGATCTGACCAACCCTATGTTAGCTCAGATCCCCCATGTGCTTCTTGCCGCTCATGCTGGTACAATTATGGGGGTTGAGACAAACGCGATGCAATTCTATCCAGACGCGTCGTTAGCCGAAGAAGAAGTGCATCCGGGCCTCTATCGCCGCCTCAATGGAATCGTCGATCTGGCTTCGTTAAAGGGGCCAGGTTTCGGATATCGCTTGTCAGAGATTGAACGAACGCTGCCAGATTCAACTTAAGGATAGGTTAACTCGAACTCATGACTTTCGACGAACTCTACACCCAAGCCAAAACCGTTGTGAACCCTCAAAAACTCTCCAAATTTGTGGAGGCAGGTGGTGTGGGTGCAGCATTGCTCACTGAGCGTGGCAACGTCTATACTGGAGTCTGCATTGATACAGCCTGCTCCATGGGATTCTGTGCAGAACATGCTGCCGCTGCTGCTATGATCACTGCTGGTGAAAATCGCGTTCTGAAAATGATTGCCGTTGGTTGGGATGGTCACATCATGCCACCCTGTGGGCGCTGCCGTGAGTTTATTAGCCAACTTCATAAAGACAACCTGAAAACCGAAGTACAGGTGAATAGTAATGTGGTTGCAACGCTCCAAGCTTTATTGCCATATGATTGGCGTCTAAATAATTAATCAGTGAATAGACAATAATTTATTGTTAATGCCAAGGAGGAATTCCCCATGAAAATTCTTGTAGCTGGTGCCGCGGGACAGGTAGGTTGTCGCCTCGTGCGTCAATTGCTGGATAAAAATCACGAAGTCCGCGGCACTGTTCTCCCCGACGATCCCGCCATGAATCGCCTGGATGGTCTTGATATCGAACTGGCCAAGGGTGATCTGACCGACGAAACGTTCGTGCGTGAGGCCGTCAATGGCGTTGATGCCGTGGTCCATACAGCCAACTACGTCGGCCCCCAATTTGAAAACAACCTCCAGATAAACCGGCTTATGGCCAACGTCTGTGGCGAGTTCGCGGATAAGTTGGATCGGCTCGTCTATGTGAGTTCTTCGGGTGTCTTCCCCAACAATGGTGAGACCATTGCCTGTGCCTACCACCCCGTTGACGAGTTGCATCCCAAACGACCCAATGGCGAATACTCTCTAGTTAAACTATTTGGTGAAGAGTTTGTCAAACGTAACCATCGTGAAGCAGGGCTGCGCTATTCCATTGTACGTCCTAGCCACGTCCGTTCCGGTGACGCAATCTTTGGTCACTTTACTGTAGGCAGCGTCGTCGGCATGTTAAAGCGTTGTCAGGCATGGGGCCAGGGTGAACTTTATATGAGCGACGGCTCCGAACTTTGGCATGATATTGAGAAGCAGGCTGTCAGTATGGAGCAACCCTGTAGCGTACGCTATGTGGATGGGCAGCCTTGGGTCTACCAGCCCAACGATGCCCGAGATATTGCCCATATGCTCGTCTGTGCTACCCTAGAGCCGGGTGCTATCAATGAAGATTTCAATTGTGGCTCCCCTACACCCTTTTCCCTCCCTGAAGGGGCTGCTCTCTTGGCTGACAGAACTGGCGTCGAACCGTTGGAGGTCACACTTCCGGTTTGGTATCGATATGACCACTGCATCACCAAAGGTAAAAGTCTCATTAATTATCAACCTCAAGGTGACTTGCAAACCATGTTCAAGTCTGCTAGCCTCGTGCAAGACGAAGGATATGTAGACTATGAATGGGATCTGTAGAATTGATAGGATAGTGGGTAGTGGATAGCAGGTCATTACAGTGGCAATCAGTGACAGTCGACCATCGACAATCCTCTATCGATTCCCTAAAACTAAGAAGGAACCATACCATGAAATTTATTATGTTTACCAAGCATTTGGAGGGGCTGGATATCCACGGTATCCGCGAAGCGCTCCAAACAGTGGGCGTCGATGGCGCAGACCTGTGCGTGCGCAACGGCTACCCAGTGAATCCAGACAATATCGAGACAGCCCTCCCCGAAGCCGCCAAGCTCTTTGCTGATGAAGGACTCTCAATCCCATTAGTCACTGCTCCAGGTGACTTTAGCCGTCCCGATATCGACTACGCCGAACGCTATTACGCGGCTTGTGGCGAAGCTGGTGTGAAGCACATTAAGTTAGGTTACTGGCACTGGAAGCCAGGTATGAGATATTGGGAGGAAGTTGATCGAATCCGTGACTACCTAGATGGCTTTCAGGAACTTTCTGCCAAGACCGGCGTGCAGACTGTGGTCCACAACCACTCTGGGCGCTCCATGGGTCTCAATTCGTGTGCAGCCATGAATCTTGTCAAGGGCTTTGACCCGCAGCACATTGGCATCTTCAGCGATCCAGGACACCTTTCAATCTGTGGCGAACCTATCGATATGGCTCTTGATATAGTCAGCGATTACCTCTCGATACTTGCCTTTAAGGATTTTATCCACGAACGTATGGTCAAAGATGGCGAAATGACCTGGGCCAAGTCGGTGCGCACGCTTGGGTGGGGGTTAGTTGACTGGAAGACCACGCTATCTACGCTCAAGTCCATGAACTTCTCTGGCGCAGTGAGCATCCATTCTGAATATTCCGAACCGACCGAGACGGTTATCGATCTGGCGCGAGCGGATACGCGATTTGTGCGGACAATGTTGGATTCGATTTAGGTCATTCCAAAAATCTGACTGTACAAATCATAGAGCGAAGCACACCACGTGCGGCACTAAGAGAACAGCGGCCGATAAGAGGTCTATGATCAGTCCTGTTTGAAATCCCGAATTTGCTCTCTCCTGTAGAGGATGCAGAAAACTCTGCTTTTCAAAGCGACCACGGTATAAGCTAACTCGTTGGTGCTACTTCTCAGCTATAGACGGTGAAGCCCAAAATCACGTTCAAAGTCTCGCCAAACAGAATGAATATGCGTCCCACCATCACGAGAGTTGTCAAATTCCAGCAAGAAGGTTTTGCCTTGTAAACGATAGTATTGGGGTTTGCTGGACTCCACGTTGCCCGCCCAGCCAAAGCGAATAGAATCTAATCCGGCTTCATGAATACGAGTGATGCTTGACTGGGCAATGGGCTCAATCTGAGTCTCCAAATAGGTTTGAATGATCTCCTCTACTAGAGCTTGTTGTTGATGACTCATATCTCTATACAACAGACCGACCGGATCTAAGGGGACAACACGAGCTTGGTTTTGAGTTACGTGATGCATTAGCGTACGTCTTTCGAATCGTGCTGTTTCAAGTGCTTCTCCGCCCAGCGAGTTGATTAGCTCTAGGGCAGCATCTTCTTCGCGAAGCATAGGCCGCACTCCTGATCTTGATTTGGTTGGCCATGCGCCAAGGAAAAAAGGGGTTGAGTGCAAAGAATTCCCGACGATGGTGAAGTGTTGAGATTGGTGATGACCTTCCCAACGCCAGCCCCAAGGCCGAACTGTACTAGGATTGCCAAAGATGGTGACGAAGTAAAGCTCAGGATCACTGCTCAAGTCAAATTCTAAGGACATGATGTTGAGCACTTTTTCCGCGCCAATCTGAGACAGACTTGAGCGAAGCAGCATCAGCGCACGTAGCTTCTGTTCTTCGTTCATTTCGCGTAGAGCTAGACCGTTGCGTGGAAACCTATTTAGCGTAGTCCAGTGCCATCGAAAACGCTCCTCACTTGTAAATCCATAGGTGGCCTTTTCTCGTTGAGTGTCATTAAGCCCATCTAAAAAATGGTGAGCTGCTTGAACAATATTCGTTATTGGTTCGGTTTCTGGGTTAGAACGAAGTGGATTGTTTGCTTGAGTGGTAGCTTCGGCAAAGAGTGTTGTCGAATGGCTATCGATATTGGCTTGAGGCGAAATTGTGCAACTACTGCTCCCTAACAAGGCTGCACAGCTCAAGGCCGCTGATGTGTTGAGAAATCTACGTCTGTTCATATTGTTCATAAGAGCCTCCAATTCAAAAAGAGCATTTCCTTTCAATTCGATTGTATCAGATATCCTGCTGATTCAACAGAATCTGTCGCGGCTGTGCTACTTCGGTTTTGAGAACCAACATAGTAAAGAATATGGCTCTACATGTGATTCCGGAATCTAGCGTAGAAATAACAAATTCCTCCGAGTATATCTAGGTTTCAAGCCTATACTCTCTGTGGATTCTTTTTAGTGCCAAGAAAAGTTACTTTATTTGGCATGGCTTGTGTGCGAAAGAAACAGGTTAACAAATTCCGAGCGGTCATTGCGTGTCATTTCGACGAGTCCTCGAGGAGAAATCTACCGCTCCACTTGAGTGAAGGCAAAGATTTCTCCCTTCGCTCGAAATGACACGTTCTATCTGAATTTGTTAGCCATACCTTAGCTCGCATGAACTATGCCCTTTATTTTTAGATCTGGCATAGATGAGAAAGCTGTACTTGATTGAATACAGTGATATTTTTCTCATCTATGGCCAACCGCAGGATATATTGAATATGGAGATTCAAAAATGAAATTACGTGCTGGTTTTATTGGCGCAGGCGGACGTAGTCAGAACGCCCACTACCCCAATGTCAATCGGCTGGAAGATGTTGAGATGACCGCCGTTTGTGAATTAGATGAAGAGCGACTCGATCAGGTAGTTGAGAAATATGGATTCCAGAACGTATACAGCAATCACAGGGAGATGCTGGATAATGTTGATCTGGACATTATCTACTGTGTCATGCATGAGCGATGGTTGCTGCAGCCTGCCCTGGACTGCCTTAACGCGGGCAAACACATTTTTATTGAAAAGCCACCTGGTCGGAATAGCGATGAGACCCAGCAGTTGCTCGATGCTGCCATTGCCAACGACAGGTACGCCATGGTCGGCTATCAGCGAAGACACGCTGCCATTACAAGGGAAGCCATGAAGCGAGTTAGTGCACAGGGACCAACCTCAACCGTGGTAGCGACCTTCAATAAGCAGCTCTTGGGTGATTCGGCCAGGGTTTTGTCGACGACACTTTGGGATGATGTGACTCATATCGTCGATCTCGTTCGATATATGGCTGGCAGCGAACCGACCGACGTCACTGCCTATCGCGATAATTTTGGATCGGAGCATCGCAACTGCTATACTGCGCTCATTCGCTTTGACAATGGCGTGACGGGTACTGTCTTTGGCAATCGAGCCTCAGGCGGAAGGGTTCTGCGCTCCGAACTCCATGGTGTGGGTGTGGGTTGTTACATGGACATTCCTGGCTCCATTGAGATCCATCAGGACAATCAGAAGTCAGTGATGGGCGGCTGGGAAGTCGATGGCGTGGCTCAAGAAGATGTCTATAAGTATGAAGGCACCTACACCATGCATCAACACTTTATCGATTGTGTACAGAATGGCAAGGTCCCAAGTAGCGATCTACGAGACGTGATTCATACGATCAAATTGGTTGATCAAATTGAGGGTGAACTCTAGAATACCGGCTTCGCCTGTACCAAGATGAGCGCAATGTCATTTCTTTGGCGTCCCCCGGGAGAATCTCTCATTGATAGCGCTCTTTACTGCTCTTTAGGAATGAGTACTGAGGAATACAGTATAAAATTGAAGTTTGTCGATGGAAAGTAAGAGACCCGATTGGTTTAAGTGGGGCGTTGCGGCTGGCATCTCTGCTTTTTCCACGATGTTGGTTGCCACCTCTATTCAGAGATACCGTACCCAGCAAGAGCAACGCAACCTAACGCCCCTTGGCAAGCTTGTTTCACTCAACGGTCGCCAATGGCATCTAATTAGCCCATCTAAACCCAACGGAAATCAATCTCCTACTGTCATAGTTGAATCGGGTATGGGCGGCTATTCTGCGGATTGGTTGCGTGTTTTATGGCAGATTGGGGAGGAAGCCGCTATCTATGTCTACGATCGGCCTGGATATGGATGGAGTGATCCATCGCCAAGCCCACCGACAGCGATCCAAATAGCGCAGGACCTCAAACGATTGTTGGATAGTGAGGGAATTACGCAGCCAGCTATCTTTGTGGGACATTCATATGGTGCATTGGCGACTCGTGCATTTGTCCACTTCTACCCCGAACAGGTACTTGGCGCAGTCTTCGTCGATAGCGCCCATGAGAGTATCTATCAACGATTGCCTAGCCGATTACGGTTTCTATTAAATCAAGTATCTTGGCTTAAAGTTTTTGCTATTTTGGGCGCACGATTGGGGATTGTACGTCTCTTAGCCAGAGCAACTGCCGAGATTGATCGAACACGCTATCCGGGTGAAATCTTCGTTCAATATCCACCAGAAATGCGCCAATTTTTGATCACGCCGCGCTGCTGGACTAATTATACTCAGACTCTCTTTCGGGAGTTGGAGAGCTTCCAAACAAGCTGTGAACAGATCGCAGCCTTGCGGTTAGAAAACGATGTTGTCTTCGGTAACAAGCCGTTGGCGATTGTCATGGCATCCACCAAGCGGAGTGCTGAGCGCTTTCAGCAAGCCGTTCCCTTCCCAGCGGAATCATATGATCGAGAATGGCGCGCCATGCAAATGGATCTGCTCGCTCTATCGACAAATAGCCGTTTCTCTGTGGCTGAAGAGAGTGGCCACCTTGTAATGGCTGAGCAACCAACGGCAATTGTGGAGGCCATTCGTTGGGTAGTCCAGCACTGTTAGATGTAGATAGCCAGAAACGTTCTCTCTTACCTACACTGAAAATCACAAAGATGAAGCGAAACTGGTTCAACCGGATCTCACGAGGTTGACAGAAAAAATGAACAGGGATTAGCCAGATTTTTAAGATTAGAAGTAACTAGTTAGAGCCAAGGGTGCAGAAAATGGAAACGTAAAAATAACGAAACGCTAACTCCTTTCATTTCCGGTAAAATTTTTTGAAGGATAGAAGGAATATGACAAAAAACGGTTAGCAGTTCAAAATAGGAGTGTCAAAGCTCATAAAGGAGAGAAGAATGCTAACCGTTGGTGAAATAACGATAACGTGCCTATCGC
>JBCCHB010000075.1:0-79481 GCA_039028975.1 Chloroflexota bacterium | reverse complement strand
GGGATAACATTGCAATAGTAGCTCACATCCGAATCAGCCGTTTCACCCGCTTCAACAGTTGCTGCATTTTGGTAGGTTGGGCGTGGCTCAACCGTTCCATTGCTAGAGCACCCCTGCACGACCGTTGTCCCTGGATTTGGCGAAGACAACTCCAGGGCTTGCCCACTTGCATGGTATCGCCAGCTCTCTCCTGGTGATAAAATCGCGTCATTGTTGACATCACTTGTGGCATCAAAGAGAGGCGTCACGTTCAGATCACTATCGGTTACTGTTATCTCATCCAATGGGATCTCAACCAATCCTGTATTGGTGATGAGATAGGTCCATTGGATCGGGTCTCCTGGCGCAAGCCGAGGAACCGATGGTGCATTGGCATCGGCTACGTCAATGCCATTCGTCAACTTGAGAATATCCAAACTCCGGACCGGCGGCTGACAGTAATGGCTCGCATCAGAATCGCTGCTGCTTCCAGCTTGAACGATGGCAATATTTTGATAGGTAGCGCGTTTGGCTCCCGTATTATCTGGATCGCACCCATCCACCACAATGGTGCCCGGATCTGGTGCCGTCAGATCTTGGGCCACACCAATGGCAATGTAGCGCCAAATTTCACCAGGCGAGAGTAGCTGATCATCGTTTCGGTCACTATCTGGCATCCAAGTAGGCTCTACAGCTGGATCACTATCTGTCACGCTAACTTGCCCAGCGGTATAGGTGATAGCCCCCCGATTGCGTACCGTGTACGTCCAAGTAATCGGTTCACCGGGTGCAACAATGGGGATAAAGCGATCATTAGGCTGGTCCGCATCAACGGTGTTCGTCCTCTTTTCGATTACCAAGTCGGACAGTGGCGGGTTGCAGTAATGGCTGGAGTCTGTATCATTGATTGTGCCAACTGTCACTGTGGCCGTGTTCATATAAGCCAATCTGGTTAGATTCAAATTTGCTGGATCGCACCCGCTGATGGTCTGGATATTTGCAGGGGGCACAGTCAGATCGACGGCAGTTGCGCTGGCCTGATAGCGCCACGTTTCGCCTGGTGAGAGGATCTGGTCGGCGTTGCTATCACTGGAGTCATCCAAGACAGGTAAAATATCGGTCTGACTATCCGTAACGCGAATATCCGCTTGGGGCAAAGGAACATTGCCCACATTCTTAACAAGGTATGTCCAAATGACCTCCGCACCGGGTGCAACCAAGGGGACGCCAACCTCGTTGGGATCGTCAGCATCAATACCGTTGGTCAGCTTTTCAACCTGAATCTGCGGATTGGGTGCAATGCAATAGTGGCTGCTATCGGTATCACTTTGGCTTCCTAGGGTAACGGTTCCGATATTGACGTAGGCATTGCGCAGTCGTCCCTCACCATCTGGATCACAACCTGGCACCGTATCCACAGTTGGATCAGGAAGATGGAGATACTGGACTAAGGAGGTTGCCATAAAGAGCCAGGTCTCGTCTGGGGAGAGGATGCCATCACTACCTACATCACTTTCTGGATCAAAGCGAGGGATAATGCCAGTCTGGCTATCTGTCACTTGGATATCGCTCAAGGTAACCTGACCAGATCCAATATTTTGCACCTGATAGGTCCACGTAACGGAATCGCCTGGTGTAAGCTGGGGAACATCCGAATCATTGGGTAGATCGGCGTCGAATCCGTTGGTCAATTTTTCGATGGTCAGTTCCGTAGAGCGATCCTGACAGTAAAAACTCTCATCCACCTGAACAATATCGCCGGCCACCACTGTGGCAACGTTTTGGTAGGCCGACCGTTGGGCATCGCTCTCTTCAGGACCACAGCCAGATACAATCGACGTCCCAGGGTTAGGGCGATCCAGGTTCTGCGCGGTGCCTGTGGCGGTATAGAGCCAAGTCTCCCCAGGAGAAAGGAGCTGATCACCACCGCTATCGCTGGTCGGATCAAAGACGGGTGTCACGGCTGGATCGCTATCCGTGACGGATAGTTCGTTGAGGGCAAAGGTTGCATTGCCATCATTAAGCACCTCATACGTCCAAGTGATAGGATCGCCTGGTTCTAGCTGAGGAACATTGTTTGAGCGGTTGGCTTGAACATCAATACCGTTGATCAACTTGCGGACGGTTAGGCTCTGGTCGAAGGGAGTGCAGTGATGGGTGGGATCCGTATCTATCAGTGAGTATCTGTCCACCGTGACGGTCCCGACGTTCTCGTAGGTGGGCCTTGTTCTAAAGGTGTTCCCAGCATCGCAGCCATCAACGATGGGCGTCCCATCTGGCGCATCAGTCAGATCGATAGCCGTGGTAACGAAGCGGTACTGCCACACCTCGCCAGGCGCAAGCAATCCATCACCATCATCGCTGCTGGGGATAAATTCCGGCACAACGCCTGTTACGCTATCGGTCACAACCACTTCATCTAGGGTGAAGGTTACCTCGCCTGTATTCTGAACATCATAGGTCCAGGTGACGGGATCACCGACGGCTATTTCGGGGACTGTGGGATCATTGGCATCGTCTGCATCAAACCCATTGGTGTACGTTTCAATATCAATGTCCGTAACAGCGAAGATGTAATGGATGGTAAGGACTACCCCCGAGGAATTCGCACTAAGGAGCAGAGCAAAATTTCCCGGCCCTTGACTAGATGAGCTGCCCAGGGCTTCCGCCGGAAAGTTGATGATACCAGTTCCAATAAAGGGAGCCATCTCTGCCGCTTCGGTCAGCACCACTTCATCGACATCGGTTGCAGATAGCTGAACCGTATCGCCCGACTCCCCAGCATAATCAAATTCATTGTCAAATCGAGGAACCGTGGTGACAAGGCGATTCGTCGGCACGCTCGTCACACTTGTGCCAGTCGGAAGGATAATCGTCACCAATGCACTATGGGTCATGGTCACTGGCGCGCTGCTTGGCCCCGTATTCTCAAAGGCAGCGCTCCCGACAACGTTGGCGCTCAAGCGAATTTCGATAGATGACAAGATCCCTAAGTTCGGATCAAACTGGGGAATCTGTAGCGAGTCGTTCCAGTTTGTTCGTCTCGTTCCGATCTCATCTGAATAGATTATCTCGTCTGCATAGGCCAGATTTGACCCACATAGCAGAAAGAAAAATGCAAGCAGCGGTGCAAGCAGCCTGAGTTTGGGTTTAGCTTGAATTCGTTTGTCTAGGGCTTGGGTGATTTGGATAGGGTTTGTTGGGTTACAGAACTGCCTTACTCTATCTGGCACTGTGAGTAGAAGAGGGTCAAGATACTTCATAATGTAGTTACATAATTCCTTCCTATCAGGTTGAACACTTGCTTAGGATGGTTCTGCAAGGATGCAAAAACCTGACAAGCATCCCTGAGCAGGCAAATTTGCCAGGCTCAATCAGCCGAAATGAAACGAAAGTACGGTTGTATGAAAAACGGCTCTATCTGATGGGGCTTGAAGAGGGAACGAACTGTCTTCTTCCAATGATATAATCAGCCAATTGCACACGCATGGTCAACATGCCTTGGGGTGACATAGGGCGTACCTATTCCACTGCAATCTACTGATAATCCTTAAGTTACCATAGCAAATAAACCGTCCTCATAATTGAACAACGGTTTACGCCGATTTACAATCAGCAATTTGACGTAGATTTAGGGAAAAATGCTTACAATATGCAACGTGGCTAGGTAGAATCGACTAACCATTAGTGGAAATTGAAAAGAACAAAGATTAATGGATGATGAGAAGTGGTTGAGGTAAGAAACTTTGAGGACAAGTCGTCCGTATTAATAGACAGGGTAGAGCAAGATGTGGGGACAGCTTTCTTTATCCTGGTTGGTGGTATCTCATGCTTCTACTACACCGTCATCATACGGCGTTCTTCATCGTGAACTTCACAAATGAAGCTGAGTATTGCATAGATACCATTACATGGTTTCTCCTTAAGTGAATGGTTGGGGAAAGATCCTGGTTCAATATTGGGCCAGGATCTTTTGCTTTACACATATAGCTTACTAGCCAGTCAGCCCTATAGGTAGAGAACGATGGTTTGTCCCTCTTGGGTTACATTGTAGGTGCGTACCTGTAGTGTCTCGTCATGCATGGACTGCCCCGTTCGCAGATCGAACTCCCACAGGTGCCATGGGCATTTGAGGATCTCGCCTTCTCGATGGAAGGCAATCTGGTCAGGTGTAGTGCCTGCTGACTCATCCCAAGACACATAAGGCCGAGTGCGACCTCGGCAAATTGGTGCCCCCATGTGAGGGCAGACGTTGCGTAGGGCGAAGAACTCACCACCCACATTAAAAATGCCAATCTCTCGACCTGCAACACGCACAATCTTTCGGCTCCCCGGCGGCAATTCTTCTACAGGCCCAACGATAAATCGATTCATATTTTTTAACACCCATTCCGTAATCCGTAATCCGTAATCCGTGGTCCCCAATCTCTATCCACTTAACCGAGCTGCGTACAAATCACGGGCATTGTCAATCATAATCTGTTGCCGATACTCTTTATCAAAGCCAGCCAGGAATGTGCTTGGTTCGTCCCAGTCCCAGTGGGGGTAATCGCTGGCAAAGACCAAGATTTCGTCAGCCCACATCCACTCAAGCAGCTTTTCTAGATCCTGGCGAGTTGGTGCTGCGGGCATGGGCTGGGTACCAAACCGAATGTTGCTGCGCAGATACTCGCTAGGCAACTTCTTGACCCAGGGTGTGTAGTCGCGCAGCCCTTTCCAATCCTGATCCATGTGCCACATTGTCCCTGGAATCCAAAAGGTATCATGCTCAACAAAGAGGAATCTAAAGGAAGGATACTTTTCAAAGACCCCCTCGCAGATCAAGCTGACCGTGTGGGCCATGGCAATTTGGGGACGAGCCATGCGCATCTCCAAATAGTAGGTTGGGTACCCTGCAGCCGTAGGAGGAGCCGAGGTCCCAGCACCTTCGCCACCAAAATGAACCCCCATAGGAAGACCATAGTGGGCGCACGCTTCATAGATGGGGTGGTAGAATCGATTGCCAAAGGGCATCCGCGCACCAGCCGGCATCATGACCTGAATGTAGCGGGGGTTGTCGCCTAACCGTTCGATCTCCTTGATAGCCAGATCTGGATCGGTAGGCGAAATATGGATAGAGCCGTAGAAACGGTCGTCTGATGCTAACCATTCGGCCTCCGTATATTGATTGAAAGCACTACAATAAGCGGCGGCATAATCCGCATTCGGATGGACGGCTGCGGGACTGGTTGCACCACCAGTCAGTACCGCCACATCTACATTGTACGGTTCCAAATGCTTGGTCGCCGCGATGTGGGGCAATGTTGCGGGATTGACGTCTGGCGATTCCAGCCAGAGATCATCCCGGGCACCCATGCCAGGGACATTGGTGTATCCAATGCCTGGCATCATGGTTCCAAAATCCTTAATCTGCTCTACATAGTGCCGCGGCAGGTAAGGAAAGAGCGCTTCCTTACTGGATAGGTTGTGGTGAACGTCACAATCCACAATGCCGAAGTTCGGCTTAGGTGTAATGGGCGCGTCTGACTGTTCCATAACGATCGTGCCGTTGGAACCGTTGGATTCGTAATGTTTAGGGGGATCGATGGTTGTAATTGTTGTTTCTGATGTGGCTGCATCAAGCGTTGCCGTTAATGTAGACATGATTGTTTCCTAGGAGCGTGGGTCAAAAGTTGTCAAATGTTGTGTAATTATATTCTACAAGGAAGAAGGTCGCAATCTGGAGAAATTCGGATAAGAGCCTGTTTAAATATTTCAGAAGCTGTGTGAAAAGTAAAGCTGCCAGTTGACAGGGTGGTGTAATTTGAATATGTGAACAAACAAATATACCCAACCGCGCCCTGGGGGCACCCGACTGACAGCCGCTGGGATTATATCAAGGAACTGATCCCAGCGGCGAAAAGCGGCGGAAGACCACGCAGCCTTGATATGCGTCAGGTCGTCAACGGCATATTATACGTAGATGTAGGCGGAATCCAGTGGCGAATGCTGCCAAAAGAGTATCCCAACTGGAAAAGCGTCCATGATTACTTTCGCAAATGGCGTATCGACGGAACATGGAAACGAATCCATGACACGTTACGCAGTCGAGTCCGAGAGAAAGCCGGTCGGCACAAACATCCAACGGCTGGCAGCCTAGACAGTCAAAGCGTCAAACGCAGTGCAATAGGCGGTGAACATGGTTATGACGCTGGCAAGAAAATTGACGGGCGCAAGCGCCACATTCTTGTCGACACGATGGGTCTTCTGCTGGCTGTCGTTGTCACTGCGGCCTCTGTCTCTGATCCAGCAGGCGCACGGTTACTACTGAATTCGCTTGATGGAGTGTGCAAAAAGCTGAGACTCATTTGGGTCGACGGCACCTATCGAGGCACGCTTCTCACCTGGGTAGCTGACCGTTTTCGTTTCCGCCTTTCTCCGATTCTGCGGCCATTCGGGGCCAAAGGATTCGTGCTTTTGCCCAAACGATGGGCTGTTGAACGTACTTTTGCTTGGTTTGTCATGCACCGCCGTTTATCTCGTGACTTTGAGACTTTACCTGAGTCGAGCGAGGCTTTCATCCATATTGCTATGATTCGCATTATGCTTCGTAGGCTCGCTTAATCGACTTTTCAGACGGCTTCTCAGGCTCTTAAGCCCATCAAACGTTCTTGCAAACCCTCTCGTCCTAATGGGACTCACTCTCATGCATCCTTAACTTGTGACTAATAAGCTTACTCGGAAAACCAAGTCATCCTAGCCCCTAGTGAGGGAGCATCTCACTTTGGGGGCGAACTTGAAGTCTCTCTGAGAGGGTGCATTTCACAGCGGCATTTCGAGTCCTGTTTTTGCCCTTCAAAAGCAAAATTCTCTCGAGTAGGAAAATCTTGCCCCGAAACTAAGATGCTCCCCCTAGTGAATAGACCCTTCCATAAAGAGAACATTTGATATATAATACTACATGACACATAGCACCCTATCTATGGGTATTTCTAAGTGAAACATATATTATTGTATGTTAGATACAGGTTTCACCCTCAGATTCAGTAAGAGTATTGACGATGGACAAAAAATTAGTTCTGTATTTAGCCTGTATTCCGTACAAGTAAAACAAGTTATAACACCCATGTACAGTAATTGTATGAGTAGCAACTACGGTCACACAGTTCGAAGTCAATCGCTTATCAAGCTATACTTGGCTTTTGTCATCAGGTATTGTGATTTCCATGAGTTAGATTTGCGTTCGGCATATTGTGCTCCTGCATAGATGAGCTACCATATGCGGCTCCAACATCCATTTAGAGCATATCAGATAATTCTTTGAAGCTCAATATAGATTCCGAGGGGCTGTTACTTCTGATCACATTGTTTAGCCAGAGAAAGGCTACAAAATAGGGACATATCTTTGAAACGTATGTTAGAATGGGCGCGAAGTCTAGGCTTAGTATCAGCTTTTACTTGGGGCCTCAGCATGCTATTTTGATGGCCTCAGAACTCCATAGATTTAGAGCACACTAAAGTGAAGATTATTTCTTCGAGGGGCAGGCGATGAATTCAAAGTCGATTGATTTAGTCAACTATATTTTGGGTGACAATAACCTTTCCGACACAAGAATCCAGGAAGAGCAATTTGATATCTTGTCTCAGTATGTTGAAATCGCTGACAATGATGATGAAATTCTCGAAAAATTTGTTATTGAAACTGATGGCGAGGATATTGTATCAGCCAAAAGCATTCGATATTCAAATATCAAATTCCATCTATGTAAATTCTTGGTCGAAGTAGTGAAATTTTCTCCATCTGTGTTAGCCATACTCACATTAGAAGACTCCTCTAGAAGCGCAATAGGGCTTGTATCGCTCGCAATTCAATTTGTGGAAAAAATATCTCCCCTGGTGGAAAAAGAATTGGATGCTATTGATGCTCAAGTAATGCTAGTAGTGAGTATATTGTCACAGGAGCGTAGTCAATCCTCCCTCAATCAAGTCTATAAGGTCCTGAGTGACAAATTTTCCGAAAAGCAAATTGCAAAATCGTTAGATACTCTAGAGAAACTATCTTGTATCACACTTGTTAAACACCAAATAATCATTAAAGATACAATATCAATCAACGATATTAATAGACCTATTCATTGAGGAGGCGCTTAGTCCTATACTCCATTAACATGTGGCTGCGAGGGTTCTCCTTGATGTTGTGGATTAGACCATGCTTGAAGAAGGCACTGGTAATATTATTGGCACAAAATGAAAGCTTAGCACCTAAAATGGCCCAAAGCTTCTAACCTAAGTTGATTTATGCACTTGAAACCATCCTGAAAATGCTGCTTAAGCCGCCAGTCATCAATGTGGTTGCCAGCAACAAGATTTGCCATTGCGATGATGAAGTCGTTGGAGTCAGCAAATGGCAGAATGTTAGTTGTGTTGGATCACTTTCTACTCTGTTATACTGCAAACGGGTTAGAAATGAACATTTTCGGTCAAGCCAAATGTCCAGTTTTAACCCGTGCTGAGTATAACAACCGACTCACCTCCTTTCTTGAGTTATGGCTTAGCTACAATCTTGATCGGTTTCGTTCAATTCAAGGTTATCTTGAATCGTTTCGACCCTGTATCATGGCCGATTTTTCATCGCCCTGGGGTTGTCTTGTTTAGTTTTATGGGTAGCATCTTCCATTGGCATTGGTATATAGGCGTTAGAATATATAGTTAAATATCTCATGCAACCCCTGAGTGTTTAAGTCACCTACGACACTCTGAAATCCAATATACAGTTCGATATTATCCGTATATAGCGGGTTTCTGACGCTTACGTACAAAAACAGTCAGAGCATGTAACGGTATCTTGCTCTCGAATCCTCTTTTCATGGTACTCATGCAGGTCCATAAAACTGGCCTTCTAGTATTCCTGTTGGTATCGTACTCATGGATTGCCTCCTTGCCATAGAATTGTCTATTCATGACGCTCATCATCTCCAAAAAGATTTACGAGATTAATCAAAAATAGTTTGGCAAATAATATTGTCTACCTAATTCGGTAGATACTGGTTTGACCCAGTCCAGTTTCACTTAGTTCTTACATGGAAATGGCAGCATGTATAGGAATCATTTACCCAGAAATTTACCATTAGACAGAAATTCTAGAGAGCACTTAGAGAGGTTTATTCGCAGCCAAGACAATTTCCTAGATCCGCAAAATTACTTACGCACACTAGCACAAATCACCGCTCAAATCTGTCTTATTCAAGTGAGATACCGTGGTCAGGCATTTAACGGCCAAGAAGGTACTGGTACAGGTCTATTAGTCAGTTCTGACATTATATTGACAAATTATCATGTTGTTGAGGAACTCATTCATAGTTCTGAGATGCAAAAGTGTGACAAAGCTTGGTCTCACCCGGATGATCTGCTTATTCGTTTCGAATATTTCGGTAATGATGAAGCTGAAAGAAGTCCAAGGTTAGATTTCAAATTGCACGCTACCGAATGGTTAGTTGCGTTCAGTGAAAAATATCCTAAAGGGTTAGATTATGCACTTCTTAGAATAGAGAAAGATGCTGCTAATCAGCGTTGTAGCACGCTTTCAATACAGTCGAATGTGACAAGAAGAGGCTTCATAAATCTATTAGATTGCGATACTAATGGCCTAAAGGAGAATTCTGATGTGATTATGCTCCAGCACCCAAAGGCCGCTCCTCTAAAGTTGGCAGTAGGTCGTATCGTATCAATAGATGAAAACGAGAGAATTATAGAATACGATGTAACCACAGCTATTGGCTCATCGGGGTCGCCGTGTTTTAACGTTCACGGTGTCCTTGTTGGGTTGCATCGAGCAAAACAAGAATATAACCGTGGAGTGCATCTTAAATGGATCATCGATGATTTAGGCACTAACTGGTCTAAGGTGTTAGCTGAACTTAAAGAACAAAATAATTCTCCTATCCGAAAGCATATCGAAGCTAAAATTGATGACAATCCATTTGTGGAAGCGGGACCATTAGTCAAGAATGCAGAATCATATATCCCAAGAAAATGTGATCATGAATTGAAATTATCGATTGAAAGCAACCAATTTATTGCCATCAGTGGAGAATATGAAATAGGAAAATCCAGTTTACTTATGAATGCCCCTCAACCTACTGGCGGAACTTGGAAGTTTATTCCTATCGATTTTATGGCGTTACGGTGGGACGATGAAAATCTGTTTATTATGGGTTTTTTTGAACGTGTCAGCAAGTTTTTGGAACGCCGCATTGAGACTTGGACTGAATTATTAAAAACCGTCGCGGCTCAACCTGTAATATTTCAATTAGATGAATTTGGCGTTATGTCAAAACAAGTCACATCTTCCTTTGTGCCAACACTATTATCAAACCTATCGAAAGTGCGCAACACTTCCAGAATTCTTGTATGCGTTCCAGAACCTATAGATAAGATACTATCAGCAAAAGGCGTAGATAGAGAAAAATTCCACAGGCAATGGAAAGAGATCAATATTGAGCCATTCTCAGTACAAAATACTCTTGATTTGCTGGAATTATTACCCGTTCCGGCTCGCCAAGTGGCATATGAGCAAATTGATCTTATTGTGGAATATACTGCGGGTAGACCTAGAGCCTTGCAATTATTATCTTCCCGTTTGTTCGATTCTATGCAAGATAATTTATCAAAGGATGTAATGGAAAATATCATTCAACGTCCGGAGAGTTACAAATGAAATCTCGTGAAAACCCCTATCGAGCAGCCGGTACTTTCACTGGTGTTTCGTACATAAAAAGACAGGCGGATTCTGAGCTATATGAAGTAATATTAAGAAACCGCCGTTATCCATATTTGTCCGCTCCGCGTCAAAGTGGCAAATCCAGTTTGCTAGAATCTACGGTTCGTAGGTTGCCTACAGAAGAATATCTCTCGATATTTATAGATCTATCTGAGATACCAGAGGCATCAGGTAACGACTTTTCTGCGTTTTTAAGGACCCTCTCATCCAACATAGCTACTAAAGTTAGTTCATACATAGACTCAAACCAGCAAGTTTATGATCTTGACGGAATACTGGAGAACTTAATTAGGAGCAACGAACATCAAGTCATCATTATTTTAGATGAAGTTGATGTGTTGATGGGAAGTGATTTCCGCGAAAGTTTTTTTTCGAAAATCAGAGCAGCTTTTAACAAAAGAGCATCGGAAGGAGGTTCTCATTTCACTAAAGTACAATTTGTGCTTTCTGGCGCGGCATTGCCAAGGCAGCTGATATCTGAACCTTATCGTTCACCCTTTAATGTTGGTAACGAGATTGTTCTTTCTGACTTTTCTATGAAAGAGGTCAAAAGTATAACACTTTTTTTACAAGATGATGAAATTCAAGTTAATTCTGATGTATCTAGTCGGATCTATTATCACACTAATGGGATGGTATATTTGACACAACTAGTTCTGGAGAATCTATGGGAATTTGTTCAAAAGCATTCATTTACGGTTGTGAATTCGAATATGGTGGATACTGTTATTAATACTATCATCGAGGAATCTCCCACAAACATTCATTTTGATTATGTAGTTAATCAAATTTTGTTGAGGCAGGATTTACATCTAGCAATTCTAGATATACTAGCAGATAGACGATCAGTAGTTGACAAAGAACAGTTTGACGAATTGAGAATCATAGGAATAATATCGGACAAACCTATATACCGAAACAAAATTTATGAAAGAGTGTTTGGCCATTCTGGGCCATTGTCTTTGCATCAAGGTGCCTACCGATATTTTGCAGATGTCCGAAATGCATTAGAACATTGGAATAACATTGGCATTGTTGAGTCATCATTGAATTCCTTTTATTTGTTTCGAAGTAAGAACTCGTACGGAGATGTAATGCCCTCTGAAGTAGCCAACCAGATTATGTCTGATGCAATAGACGAATTGCGGCATAGACATCTACATATTGCGAATTTTTTAGATAGCTACTTAACCAAGAGAAAACTGGTCGGGGAAGTAGATAATGATGAAGAGAGATATAGTGTCTTCCTCTTAGCAAAGGTGTTATATAGTAAAGAAGTGATTGCTCGCAAAGTTTTAAGAGAAAAGCTGTTAGGGAGGTTAGATCCGCCTTCCTTTGTTGAACTATTGGGTACAAAAAGGCATGTTAAGCGCATCCATGACGCTTTAAGTTCCCCTGATTCCCCCTGGATTTTTTCCCTTGAGGGACTAGGTGGCATAGGGAAAACATCTTTAGCTGATGCCGTGATGAGAGAGGCCGTAAATAATGATAGCTTTGAAGAAATAGCTTGGATAAAAGCATCTCCCAACTCGATTACTGATGATGAAGGAGGACCTGCTCTTGCGGGTAAAGATTTCATTGATAGCTTAGCCAATATTCTAATTCCTCATGTATTTAGATATGCTGATGATGTTTATACTATTTTACGCAAGCGATTGAAAGAGATACCGCACTTAATCACTATAGATAATCTAGAAACTGATATCGATTTGGAATGCCTTCTGCCGTTACTTCATGACTTGGCGAATCCAACCAAGTTTTTACTTACTTCTCGTGCAAGGACTTATGGTTATCCTAACCTTTTTCATTTCCCAATACCTGAACTCAGTGAAGAAGAGGCATTTCAGGTAATACGTTTAGCGGCTAAAGATCTAAACCTAACCATGATAGTTGAGAGCAGTGATGACGTGCTGCGGTCGATCTATGAGACCGTGGGTGGGAATCCACTTGCACTAAGATTGATAATAGGTCAAATGCACACTAATGGGCTAGACTTGACTTTAGAAGATATGCGATTGGCGCGTGGGGTAAGTGTCGAGAGACTCTATGATCACATTTATTCACATGTGTGGGAAAACCTTGATGATGTTTGCCGTAGAGTACTTCTCAGTATGTGTGTAACACATCCAGGTGGTGAAGGTTTTGATATTATAGTAGGGATAAATGCAATAGATAAGTCAGGCATTCGTATAGCTCTCGATGAGCTGATTCAAGCTAGCCTGATAGAGGCCCGAGGCATCTCCGATAAAAGTTACAGTATCCATCAATTAACGCGAACATTTTTGAGTACACAAGTGCTAAAAAGGAGTCAGACTAAATTAGCGGGGCGTTTTCAGCAAATGTTAGTAAGAATGGCTATTATAGCGCGAACTCGAATAGAGAGTGAAGAGAAATATTCTCGGATTTCTAATGAGGCTCGCGACCGCGCTCTGAATGTTTTGAGTTACCTTCTTGAAATTCCGGAGACTTGGATCGAGGGATATAATTTACTGATGACTATGGCGCAGAAGATGGAAATGGCTGGATACCGGGAAAGCTGGATTCAATATCTGGAAAAGGGAGTAAATCAAATCGGTATTGAGCGTGGTGATTTTCGTGAAGGAACATTATGTCTAGAGATAGGTAAACTGTACCGTCTGATGAGCGATTTCGAGACTGCTGAATCGTGGCTGAATGAGAGTATAAAGAAATTCCAAAAGGTCCGCTCGAAACGGGAACATGGATACGCCTTGGCCCTATTGGCAACCCTTCGAGTTCAAAGAGTCAAATATAACGATGCCGAGCGCTTAATCATGGTTGCGATGGATTTGTTAGAAAACTATACCGAAGAACAAGCCTATTGTTACTTTGTATTAGGCAACATTAACTCGCATAAAGACAAATGGGTGGAAGCCGAAAATAACTATAAGAAATCGATAAAATTATGGAAACATAATGATGATAAACGTCGGCTCGCTTGGGGCTTACGTAATCTTGGTGTGGCAGTAAATAGGCAGAAAAAATTTGAAGAGGCTGCGGAGTTCTACAACGAAGCTATAGCTCTTTACACACAAAATGTCGACGATCCTCTAGGTGAAGCCCTTACTCAGATGAATCTCGGTATAACTTATGCTAACCAAGGAGAGTATAATGACGCATTGGAAGAATATATAGAAGCAGAGAAAATATTTCGAGCTTTGCAAAACGATTTGAATTTAGCAAGGGTCTATAATAATATGGGAATAGCATATCGCTCTATAAGTCAGTACACAAACGCAAAGTCAGTTTTCGAAAATTCCATTAGGATTTGGGAAAGATTAAATAATATAAGAGCGTTAGTAAATACTATGTACGAGTTGGGAACTACACTGATGGAACAGAAAGGTACAACTGAATCCGTTAGTATGTTTCAACATGCACTGACACTGCTCGATCAGACCAAGCATGAAGATGGTTATAGTGAGCAAAAAAAGCTTATCCAGGAACGTCTTAATATTTTAAGATAAAGAAAAGCAGACTTATTAAATATTTGAAATAATAAATCTGCTTTTAGTCAACAAGCATACTTAGATATTACCTGTAATTAACACAAGTTGCTATCTTGAATTTTTATGCATAGTCGTCAAACTTTTCGACTCTACCAGAGAAAAAACCAATAATGCAGGACGCATTATTTGATGAAAGATTGTTAAAACTGTAATGGGCAGGCTGAGGGTAGACAGTACAAAAAGCAACATTTTTGAAAATCTATCAGAGAAAATTTCGAAAAAGCCGCGTTTTTCAAAGTGTTCACTATCAGCCTGCCCACTACAAAAGATTGTTAAAAAGATGCGGGGAATTTAGAACCAAATTTTCGAAACTAGTCGAATTTGATGTGGATAGGACTATTTTGCAATCCTTTAGCGGAAATGCAACTCCACTTGCGTCAAATAAAATGTGTATCCATTTCTAGCTTCTCTCTAGTAGTACCTAAAAAACTACTATGTGCAATTTTTTGAGGTGGCAACTTAAGTTAATTGTTTTTTTTCGCTTTTACGAAGGTATCGTCTCAATAAATGGTAGTAGAAACGTAATTTCTCAGTCACTCAGGACACCAACAAATACACCTTCCCATAATTGACCTCGTTTTATCGTGAAGATACTTACGAAAATCGATATACAACATTCTAAATAGGTTTGGTCTTTATGATGAATTTGTGGTTTTATCCACCGCCAAGACCCTCTTGATGGCCAAACAACACGCCATTAGACCAGGTATTTATTGGATATATCATATTTAGTCACCTTTTTGATAAAAAAACAGAAATATTATTATGAATTCTAAATTGCCAACTCTCACTAAGTTGTAACACCCAGCTATATCGCAAAGTCGTAACAGTTTCTCTCTGAGAAAGTGCCTAATTCAGCCGATTTCGCTCGTGCTTTCTAAAATTGTCAACGCAGAAAAACTGATTATGCAATACCTTGCTACAACATTTTGATAGTTTACTCTGACACGACTTAAGTGAGAGTCAGCAAAGTCTAATTATTAATACCAACCTTCAGCTACTTGACAACTCTAGATAAGTCAAGAATGCATATAGTGGTCAAATCTAGTAACTCAATTAGTATCACAAAATCTAAATTAACATAGAACCAATACCTATACAATTTTGTGCCTGTATATAAAATAGCTGTAAGTTTTAACTATGAAGAAACATATCATCTACTTTGACTGCCTAACTAACCAAGGGTACTAATTTGTAGATACTAGATAGCTGGTGCTACTAATATCAATTTTTAGTATTGCCTTAGTATATGAATTAAACCATTAGATATAGTGGTCAGCTCACTTAGAAACATTAATTAATCAAGGCTCTTATCGGATTCCAAGGATCTGCCGCTATCAGCAGATGATTTCTCAGGCTAAAATATGCGCTCAAGAGATCCCAAGAATCCATCATGAGTCTTAATCAATACAAAAGATTAATAGATCATTCATTTCTCAAGAAGTTTACACGATAGTTTATAGCTGTCTATATTATAGCAAGGCCTGAGAAAAATGAGCTACACAAATCCTACTGCAAATTTTTGTAGAGCACCTCTAACGATAAAGTAGCTGATTCTGCAGATTAGTACCAAGAAGATTCCCTTGGTCATTTTTAGGCAAATCCTCAAAGCATGAATAAAACACGATTCGGAAAGCTCCTAACTCAAGGCATTCGTGCCATTGCTATAAATCAAGGCAAAACCATCACTGAGGTTGAGACCCAAATTGCACATTCGCTAAATTATAGTCTCGATGGCATACGCTATTGGCGCCGAGGAAACATACCACCTAATAATAAACATGTAGAATGGCTAGTACACAAATGCGTTTTACAAGGAATGTTGAATCAAGCGTGGGCAGCAGAGTTTCTAGAATGTGCTGATTACGCACAATCCGATACGCTATTGCAGGAACTATTCCTACCAGATGCTCAGGAAAAACTAGACATTCCCACAGTGAATGTCGCTAATCCAAATTATAAGCAGCATAATGTTAAACTATCTAATAAGAATCACTTTATCCGTGCTTCCCGTCGCCAGTATATAACAAGTCAAGATATAAAAATGGCACTTAGAGCCGTTGGAGACACTAACCAATCTCTGGGCTCGATAATGAACCTCTACTTATTCCAGCGAACGTGGTTTCAGAAACACAATAATCCCGTTGAGGTGGCAAACACAATACTACTTGAAGGGATACAGACTTTGCGGCAGACATATAAGCAAGATGCCGATTTATTAGAAAAGAGGTTTATTGAGCGCAAAGAGATTAAACAGCTAGCGACTTTTTTCAACTTATCAGAAACATCTATCTATGCAAAGCAGAGGAAAGCAATAGAACGCTTAACTGAAATAATAAATATTCAGGAACGTACTGCTCGTACTGAGCGAGAGCGCGAACTAGATAGTCGATTAATGCCATCAACATATGCAAACTTACTAGGGGCAGACATCCATATTGATAAGTTAAAAGAAGTAGTACTAAGAGCAGAGCCTCCACATCTAATACTAATCGAGGGAATAGGAGGAATCGGAAAGACAGCACTACTGGATGCTTTCATACGTGAAGTAGTTGCCGAGGGCACATATCATGAGATCGGCTGGTTTTCTCCCTTCCCCAATCACACAATTAACAAAGCCGATGCTGAATCAACTAGACAAAAAGTAATCACACAAGAATACCTTATTCACCAGTTGGCCTACCAGCTTATGCCTGACCCTGATTTACTGGCAAACATATCGTATGCTCAGATATTCAAAAGTTTTCACAACCATATCACGAATGTACCTCATCTAATCGTCATCGATAATATAGAAACATTTCCCGATATGGAAAATCTATTTCCTGTCCTGAAAGAACTATCAAATCCAACAAAATTTCTTTTGGGTTCACGGATAAACTTCTACTCTTTTCCGAGCATTTACCATTTCAGGACAATAGAATTGAGTAAGGACAATTCTATAGAATTGATACGACGCGAAGCAGAACTGAGCAACATACCCGAGTTAGTTGCTTGTAAAGATGCTGAATTACTGCCTATTTACGATTATCTAGGTGGCAATCCTCTTGCACTGAAATTAATTGTTGGGCAAATTCGTCTACATACAATCAATACGGTATTAGATAATCTACGTAATATACGAACTTCGATGATAAAAAACCTCTTTATTTTTATCTACAATCGAGCGTGGAATAGTTTGGATAATACATCTAAACATGTTCTATCATCTATAATCTCGACCAATGAAGCTGTAGACAGCATAGATGTTCTAATGAAAATTAGTAATCTTGAATTAGAAGAAACATATCATGCACTAAGCAGATTAATAGAGTTTAACTTGGTATATACCCAGGGAAATATTCAGGAGCGAGTATATAAAATCAGCAACTTAACGAGAACATTTTTGCAAAATCAAGTAATATCGTGATGGTTAGCCAGTTAAATATTCAGATAAACCTCATTTGCTTCAGTAATACGAATAGGATGAACAATAACTCCCGGCGAAGAAACATTTCCTTTTGTCACTATCTGGTACAACACAGATGAGATTTTTCACAAAGGTAGCTGTAGCACAACTGCCAGTGTTATTGTTGTATATTGTGTCCATGACCACTCAGCTGATGCATTTGATCATAACCTCCTAAAAAACCAAAGCCAAGAGATTTCTTCTAGAATGATCTACCTTCAGCATGATACATTGCTGAGATGCTTCCTATAAATTGATACTATTTGACAAACATGTTGGCTCAACGGATAATGATAATCAGTAGTCCGCAGTCGCTTGGTCGGCTAGTCCAGAGTTGGTCTGGCAGATATCAATCACATTGCGCTTAGGAATCAGGATCAAATAAAACCCGAAACTTCGGTCGTGTCATCTCGTGTCATCTCGTGTCATCTCGAGTGTCCGAGAGATCTTCCATTACGTTTTATTAAATTCTCGATCCTTAGTTGCAGATGCAACGCATTGCCTGCCCTGTAAATAAAAAAGATTAGAAAGATTAAGAATCTGCATAATCTTCTAATCTTTGTTCGATTTTCGTTCCGTGTAGTGCAGCCTGTTGCATGTTTAACCACTAAGAATCAATACAGAAATTTATATATCATGATTATCGATACCCACGTCCATGTTTGGGAGATCAACCCGCCCAAATACCCCATCGGCCCAACGGCCCCTAACTGGACTGCCCTTCCTGATGAACCTGGAACGGCCGACGAACTTCTTGCAGAGATGGATGCTCACGCCATCGATTGGGCTGCACTTGTCCAAACAAGCTGGTCCACTTGGGACAATGGCTATATTGCCGATTCGGTAGCCCGCTTTCCCAAACGCTTTATTGGTCATGGCCTGATCGATCCCCAAGATCCGGCAAATGCAGAGCAGGCACGCTATTGGATTAACGAACGTGGGCTAGTTGGTTTCCGCTTTCATCCTATGTATTATCCGGATGAAGAAATTCTCCTTACTTCCCAAAATGGCCCACTTTGGGAGGAAATCGCTGCATTGGATGCTGTGATCCAATTTCATTTACGAGCTGAACAGGCGAACCAAGTCGCCGTATTGGCTGAACGATTTCCCAATCTGCGGCTGATTGTGGATCATATGGGGTATCCTCAGGTGAATGAACCGATGGCCGCCTTTCAACCCATTGTAGACCTCGCTAGTTATGACAACGTTTACTTTAAGCTCTCTGACGTGGCTGGACATTCTGAGCAGTCATATCCTTATGTGGACGTACATCCCTTCATACGTCAGTTGCTCAATGCATTTGGTGCATCTCGCACTCTTTGGGGAACCGGTTATCCAGGGGAGCATCGGGTTAAGCACAACTGGCCGACGCTTGCTGACGAGTTGAAATTGATTCGAGAAGGTCTGACCTTCCTGTCTGAGTCAGACAAGGAGCAGATACTAGGTGGTACGGCGGCTACAATCTGGAATTTGGCTGAATGATTTGGCCCCATCTCGCCAGACCAGACCACTCGCACCACCACGCTCCTGCGCCCCGCCGAGTGGCCCGATGCCGATGCTGAGCGCCGTATCCGTCTGCGTTCCGAGTGGAGCAGAAACACAGTGGGTCCAGAGGATCAGGCGCTTTGCGAAAATGTTCAGCGCGGGATGCATCAATTAGGCTTCCAGCAGGGATGGTACGTCAACGACCCAGATGCCCACAATATTTCAGAACACGCGCTCCGCTACTTTCACGAACGGTATTTGGCTCTGATGAACGATGTCTATTCACCCAAGCCATAAATCCGTACCTCTTGGGAAATCTCAGCTCCATTGTTCACTGGAGTAGCGGATAAGGTACCCATCCAAATCTGAGGCCCCAAACCGGGTGTTACGGTTGCCGAGCAACCGCCGGTTGAACCAGGGGCAATGGTTGGTGCATCACAACCGACCGCCAAATTTGGAATCGATACCTGTAGATCCATCAGGTCCACAGTCCCCGTATTGGTGACATCGATTCGTAATTCGGTCGGCGATAGGGCCATGCTTGGACCAGATGGCGCACTTGCATCCTCACCGCCGAGGGTAATCTGCACAGAGAAATCAGCCACCTGGTCAGGATGAACGACACGGATAATCGGCAGTCCCCCTCCCACTGGCGTGGCAATCACCCAGCCTATGCTGTTACGGAAGGCGATATCGGTCGCGGTGGCAGCACACTTCATGGATTCGTTGGGTGCCAATGTATCTTTGGGGCAGTCAACTGTCACATAACTACCGGCCAAGAGCCGTACATTCTCTACGGCGATAGCCCCATCATTAACAACTGTGTAGAAGAGACTGTAGCTATCAATTCGTCCTGCAGCCAGATCGGGACCCGGTAGACAGAGCTGGGCCGGATCACTATCGGTCGCACCTGGAATAGTGACCGTACCAATATTGCGATAGCTGTCAGATGGCGGATTCGTCCCGTCACCAGCACAACCATTGGGTATAATCAGCGGTGAGGAATGCGATAGCTCGATGTTACTCGCAGCCAAAGTCGCAATGTATTCCCAAACTTCTCCTGGATCCAGCTGATCATCGTTATTACCTAAGCGGACCTGGTTGAAAGCGGGCGTCACGTTGGAATCGTTATCGCTGACCACAATCTCTGTGTTGGGAATGGCGACCTCACCGGTATTGGTCACTAGATAGGTCCATGTGACCGTTTCGGTAAGAACCAACGTAGGCGCATCACTACCGTCAGGGTTGTTGGCGTCGGCCCCATTGACAAATTTACGAATGCGGATTCCACGCTGAGGTACCGGACAGATGTGGGCTGGATCGCTGTCGCTGAGACCTTCAACACGCACAGTACCAATGTTCTGGTATCCCCTCCTCTTGGGGCCAGTCCCATCATTGGCTGGGGGACAGAGATCGTCCACAATCGCAGGATGATCTCTGTCCAGCGGATCTGGCATGATACCATTGGCTATGTACTCCCAAACTTCCCCTGGCTCTAGCTGTTCATCTGCGTTGCCAACGAGAACCTGATTGAAGATAGGCGTTACATTGGGATCGCTATCGGTAACGTTCACCTGAGCAAAGGAATAGGCGATTTCGCCCGTATTGGTCACGCGGTAGGTCCATGTAACAGCCGCCCCAGGTTCGACCTCTGGCACATCAGCCCCCAGCGGATCGTTGGCATCAAAGCCATTGACAAACTTACGAATGGCGATACCAGGGTTAGGCGGCTCACAGATATGGGCCGGATCCGAATCAGTGCCGTCAGGGACCATGACCGTACCGATGTTGCGGTAACCTGTGCGCCGGGGGCCACTGGTTCCTTGAGCTGGGGGACAGAGGTTCTCTACCACCGACGGGTTGTTCGCGGTCAGCGGAGCGGGCATGATGCCATTGGCTATGTATTCCCACACTTCTCCTGGCTCTAGCTGAGCATCTGCGTTGCCAATTAGGACTTGATTGAAAGCGGGCGTCACGTTGGGATCGCTATCGGTAACGCTTACCTGAGCAATGGGATAGGCAATCTCGCCTGTATTGGTGACACGGTAGGTCCACGTGACAGCCGTCCCCGGTTCCACCTCTGGCACATCAGGACCCAGCGGATCGTTGGCATCAAAGCCGTTGACAAACTTGCGTATAGCAATGCCGGGGTTGGGCGGTTCACAGATATGGGCTGGATCCTCGTCGGTGTCGCCAGGGACGGTGACCGTGCCGATGTTGCGGTAACCTGTACGCTGGGGACCACTGGTTCCTTGAGCTGGTGGGCAGAGATTCTCTATGACTGATGGATTCTCTGGCGTCAGCGGATCAGGCATGATGCCATTGGCTATGTATTCCCACACTTCTCCTGGCTCTAGCTGATTATCCGCATTGCCGATTAGGACTTGATTGAAAGCGGGCGTCACGTTGGGATCGCTATCGGTAACGTTCACCTGAGTATCGGGAAAGGCAATTTCGCCCGTATTGATCACCCGATAGGTCCACGTGACAGCCGTCCCCGGTTCGACCTCTGGCACATCTGGACCCAGCGGATCGTTGGCATCAAAGCCGTTGACAAACTTGCGTATGGCAATGCCAGGGTTGGGTGGCTCACAGATGTGGGCCAGATCCTCATCGGTGTCGCCTGGGACGGTGACCGTACCGATGTTGCGGTAACCCGCACGCTGAGGTCCACTGGTTCCCTGGGCCGGCGGGCAGAGATTCTCTATGACCGATGGATTCTCGGGCGTTAGCGGATCAGGCATGATACCATTGGCTATGTATTCCCACACTTCCCCTGGCTCAAGCTGATTATCCGCATTGCCGATGAGGACTTGATTGAAAGCGGGCGTCACAGTTGGATCGCTGTCAGTGACACTTACCTGCGCAATGGGATAGGCAATCTCGCCCGTATTGGTCACGCGATAGGTCCACGTGACAGCCGTCCCCGGTTCGACATCTGGCACATCAGGACCCTGCGGATCGTTGGCATCAAAGCCGTTGACGAACTTGCGTATGGCAATTCCCGGGTTGGGCGGCTCACAGATGTGGGCCGGATCCTCATCGGTGTCTCCTGGGACCCTTACCGTGCCGATGTTCCGATAACCCGTACGCCGAGGACCACTAGTTCCCTGGGCTGGCGGGCAGAGATTCTCTATGACTGATGGATTCTCGGGTGTTAGCGGATCAGGCATGATGCCATTGGCCACATATTCCCAAACTTCTCCTGGCTCTAGCTGAGCATCTGAGTTGCCGATAAGAATCTGATTGAAAATGGGCGTTACATTGGGATCGCTATCTGTAACGTTTACATCAGCAATGGGATAGGCGATTTGGCCTGTATTGGTTACCCGGTAGGTCCATGTAACAGCCGTCCCCGGTTCGACCTCTGGCACATCTGGACCCAGCGGATCGTTGGCATCCTGTCCGTTAACGAACTTGCGAATTTCGATACCACCCACAGGTTGGGCGGGTCGGACGACTATCTTGTCCAGCGCACCACTGCCCGGAAATGTAAAACGAATGGCAGATATGTTTGCCGCGGCATTGGGATCGAAGTTAGAAAACTGTTCATGTCCATTGTTGCCCACAATGCGGGGGGTGAGCGGCTCTTGGGTCGGTTGCCCACCAACGTCTAAAAATTCAATACGAGGTGCCGTATTCTCTTCATCAATGTCCAGTAGGTCGATGCGTATGACTTGGACCAGCTCAGAAAATGTGAGGGTAACGACGCCACCGCGGCTATCATCATTGGGCGGCGCACCAGGGCTTACGTTATTAGGAATGATGAGAACATTCCCCAGCATTTCACAATTCTCGCCGATGGTATTCGGTGCTCCCCCAGGCCCTACACCTGGCCCACCACCAGGGCAGGCTTCATTGGGCGCCCCTAGATCCGGGTCTGGCCCAGGATTTTTGGTGTCAAAGATCATGGCAACATCGTGGGCACCATTGCTCTGGACATCAATGTCCATAGTGATGCCACCATTGGAGATGGATGAGACGATTTGACCCCGTTCCAAGGGAATACCGTTACTAGAGTTAAAATCAAAAATTACGTCGCCTTGGGCCAGTGCTGCTGGCGCCGCTATCATCATGCCCATGAGCCACAGGGCAAGAACAGGCACGGCAATCGAATATTTCGCTGCAAATTTCATCGTTATTTTCCTCCTGCGACTTGCGACGTGAGTTGGTTGGTGTGGACTGGTAAGAAGGTTATCGTTTCCTGAAGTAGCCTAAAGCTGGTCACCGACTCTCCAGGACGACCTCTCAGGTCTAGCTCCACCCGATATCCGTCAGGCGGAGTCACTTTTATTAGGTAGATACCAGGATCAATGGTCTGGAATTCATACTCTCCTTGTGACGTGGTTGAAGTTTCCTGAATAGATCGATTAATATCGTCCGATTTGGAAAGACTAACCTTTGCACCAAGAAAGTCAGGTTCATCATTATTTTGCTCACCATCCGCATTTTCGTCGATGTAAATTGTGCCGTTGATCGTTACTTGCTTGAATCCAAAGTCCCATGAAAGGTCAATATCTCCTGATGACAAGCGGAAGAATTCCGTCCGGGCTTGATTATCGTCGAGCGTATTCCATTCTTCAGCCATGTCGCTATCCAGTCGATTATTGCTACCTTGGTTGACCTCTGCCCAGTGGTATCCTTGGAATGGAACTGCTGAAATGATCGGCTCAAGTCCTGAGGTAATCGGCCTCCGTACCCCAAGGTAATAGTCATCAGGAAGTAGACCGGTAAATTCATAGCTGCCATCACTGTTTGGCAACACAGTGCTTATTTCTGTTCCATCATAGCGATAGAGGATAATCTCGATTGCCGAGGCTTCCAACGAACGCTCACCTGGATCCTGAAGACCGTTGGCATTCCCCATTCGATCCAACTCATCAATAAAGAGTCGACCGCCAACTGTGGCCAGCTCTACGCCTTGATACATGGCAACCGCATGGGCTGCAATGGGTTGGCTGCTTCCGGTAGGATAGCCAAAGATGGTGGCCACTGCCCCTTGGGAATTAGCCTCAACCGTCGGCGTGATTTTACACGTCATGGATACCCCTGGGGCCAGTGCCGTTTGGGGGCAGACGAGGGGTTGAGGTGTATCGGATGGCAGAACGAACACCTCCGCGGTCAATCTCTCAACCGTAAATGTACCTGTGTTGGTAACGTGGAACTTTAAAGGCGCACCGCTGCCTTTGACTAAAGGAATTTCAACACCTGGTCTAACATTCACCTCACCAATCGCACCGCGCATGACCAACCCGGTGATGGGTGTTGCGGGGACGGCGCGGGTTAGTAGGGTGCTACTGCCGACAGGATTGGCTGTGACGGTTGCCAAGGTACCAAAGTCCGCTTGGGGACCAGTGGCTTCACAGCTCATGGCTTCATTGACGGCCAAAGCGCTTTGGGGGCAAGAAACGGTTACATCTTCGCCGCCATTAACTGCGACATTCTCCAGATCAATTTGGCCCGTATTGGTCACTTGATAGGACCAAGTCACCGTCACAGTCTGGGAAATATCCAAGCCCGGCTCAATGCCAAAGTAATGACTGGGATCACTGTCGGTGACGGGTGCACAGCCATCGACTGCATTCGCTGCAACGGTGGCCAGATTGGCATATTGGCCTGGGATAGCGACGCCGGTGGCCTCGCAGACCATGGATGCGCCAGCAGCCAGTGTGGATGAGGGGCATTCGATATCTCCAACCTGATCATCGACAATGATTACATCCTCCAGGTCTAGCACCCCCGTGTTGGTAACCACGTAGGTCCAGGTTACGGTGGCCCCAGTCTGGACAGACGGTCCCGGTGCTTCATCGGCGTCTTGGCCGTTGGTGCTCTTTTCAATATCGATCGATGCCACTTGCCCGTTGTAATGGCTGGGGTCGGTGGCCGTTAATGTGGCCAGTGTTGGTGAGGCAACCGCTGTAACTGTGCCAATGTTTGCGTAAGCCCCTTCGGTGGCGCTTCCGCTTGCTTCGCAGATCATGGTTTCACCTACGGCTAGTTCATTCCCAGGGCAGGTGATGGCACCCAGCTTATCATCTTGCAAGGTGACTTGTTCTAGATCCAGGTTACCGGTATTTTCAATTTCATATTGCCAGAGTACTGGGCAGCTTAGGGCCAAGGTAGGGCCGTCTTCCGGCAGATCGGCGTCGATTCCATTGGTCGATTTTTGCAGGGTAATTCCAGGCTGGACGCCAAAGTAGTTGCTTGGATCCGTGTCATTAACAGGGACGCAGCCATTTTCTGGCATGGCTTGAACGCTTCCTACGTTGCGATACGGGCCAATTACGGCGATTCCTTCAGCCGTACAGGTCATGGATTCACCGGGGGCTAGCGTAGCGGCTGGGCAGCTAATTTGGCTGGCCTCTAATCGGTCATCCGTTACCTGGATTTCGTTGAGCCGTACGTCGCCGTTGTTCGTCACAACATAGGTCCAGTTGACGGCCTCCCCAACCGGAATATAGGGGCCTGGGGCATCATCGGCATCCTGGCCGTTGGTCGCTTTTTCAATCTGTATATCTGCCGTCAAGCCAGTGTAGTGGCTGGGGTCGCTATCGGTTACTTCAGCGCGAGTTGACAATGCTGTAACCGTTGCCAGGTTGGCATAGCTTGCTTGGCTTGCCGTGCTACTGAAGGAGCAGACCATGGATTCCCCGACGCCTAATTCGCTTTGTGGACACTGAATGGGGCCAATTTTGTCGTCAACCAGAGTTACATCAGTAAGACTTAGGTCGCCGGTGTTGGTTACAGTGTAATCCCATGTCACGGGACAGCTCATCAGGATTTCAGGACCTGTACCCGCTTCGTCGGCATCCACGCCGTTGGTGCTCTTTTCTACATCAATCGCTGGACTCCCAGGCAACGTGGTCAGGCAGCCCAACCCTTCAACATCATCAGCATCCTGCCCAAATGATGCAACCGATTCGGCACGGACCACCAGGCGACCGGGATCTGTAGAGCTGGGCAAGACTTCATTGAGGTTAATTTCGAAGAGTTGATTGCTGTCCCCGTCGTCTGGGCCATGCTTACCACTGCTTCCGTAGAGGGTCAGATTGCTGGAAAAAGCGAGCCCCTCTAAATCGTCAACTGTCTGATTGGACTGATCAACAATGGTAAAATGGGCCAAAATCTCGCCAGTATCTGGATCGATTTGGACCAGAATACCGCCGGAGCCGTTATCGTTTATCACGCCGTACATTCGTCGCGTTTCCGGGTGGATGGCGATGTCATCTACATCATGGAGACCGTCGATGATATCAACCTCGGCGTAGTCTCGGATCTCTTCATCGATGGTAAACTGTTCTGGGATGACTTTCCCGGTGTTACGGTCGATCACAAACAGAAGGTCTGAGGCACCTGAGTCTCGCCGTAGAACGCCGTATAGAATATCATTGACAATATCATAGGTCATGCCGTCGACGTCATTAAACCGCTGATCTCCAGCGGTCCCATTACCTCGCCCAAAGCGGCCAATCTCCCCATAGAAGACCTCTTGTGAGCCACTGCCTGTGGGGACAATGTCAAGATAGCCAAAGGATTTGGCATCCGCGGCATAGATGGTCGCTACACCTGGGGCATTGAGGTCCGGAATTAACGCAATGGCTTCAACGTTGGCTGCATATTGGATGATGCCAATTTCTGTGGCCACGCCGGTTATCAGATCCACATCAATGAGGACATCAAGTGGGCGTGGCTCATCTGCGACAGCGAAACATTGGTCGGGGTTGAAGATGGGCTCGCCCTGAGCAAAGAGCTTTGAGCTCATTGATATGAACAACAGGAAAGCAAAAAGCAATATCAAGGCAGGGCGTACCCTTCTTTTTGAAAAAAGATGTGAATAAGGGTAATAGTGGGTCATATGAATCTCCGATAGGTTACCTGCAATAGGGAGTCAGGTAGCGCTGCATGGTGAGACGTACTGCTGTCAACCATAGAACAGTAAGGACGGTACGATGAATGAATCCATTGGACACCAAATGTATAGGTCTATGCTGGATGACTTAGTTACGTATTACATTTGACGGTGCAACGGGTTCGCTACGTACCTAAAAAACATACGAATTCGCCGGGTAAACGCGCCCAAAAACGATTAGATTGATGATGAGTTCACTGTGAGAGTGGGCTTTGAGAATTCAAATAGAGTATGGAAAAAGTGCGGATTCACAGGCGGGTGCCTCAAAGCAAAGTACTACAAGGCGATTAACCTATGATCAGATGACGGATACCATACTCTACCAGAGGTGAGCTTAGCAGATAAACGTCCAGAAAACGTCCACAGAACGTCCGCAGAACGTCCACAAAGCATCCAAAGAAGAACGGCCTGTTCAATGAATTGTGGTTGAGTGTGCACCCAATTAGACGGAAGTTAGTGAAAAAAAGATACGGTGGATTGAGAGGCAGAGGTCACAGTGGAGGGCAAATATTCTTGGCTCTTGTATGGATGGGTGCAAAGCGCCATCCATACACTTTCCTAAAGCAAATGACGTAGAGTGCGCTAATAAGCTGTCCATCCACCATCTATCGTGATGCCAGCACCAGTTACAAAGCTGCTGGCGTCACTACAGAGAAAGACTGTTAGCGGGCCAATCTCCTCGATGTTGCCCCAGCGTCCCAAAGGGATCTTAGCAATGAAGTTCTTATACGCTTCTGGATCATCCATGATGCTCAAATTCATTTCTGTGGCAAAGGGCCCAGGCAACATAGCATTGACGGTGATGTTATAGGGTGCCCACTCCAATGCCAAGGTTCGGGTCATCTGCAGGATGGCTCCTTTGCTGGACGCGTAGGGTGTGCGATCCGGCATGGAGATGATGGAGAGGGTTGAGCCTAAGTTGACTACCCGCCCACCACCTGCCGCTTTCATATGGGGGAAGACAGCGCGACACATGAGCCACGGACCGGTAACGTTAATCTCTTGCACCTCTTTGAACTGCTCAAGAGTAAGTTGCTCAATGGGGCCGCGGGTATTAATGCCAGCGTTGTTCACCAAGGCATCAATGCGGCCAAAATCGCTCATTACCTGAGCTACTAGCCCATCCACTTGCTCAGGTTGGGTTACATCACATGCATAACCACGGCAAGTTTGGCCAGTCGATTGGGTGATTTCGCTGGCCGCGGCTTGGGCCTGCTCCGAACTGCGGCTGATCAAGGCCACTTGCCCACCAACTTCGGCAATGGCTTGGGCCATCTGGCGACCCAGGCCGCGGTTGCCGCCAGTTAAGATGGTTACTTTGTTGTCCATGCGAAAGAAGTCAAGAGCATTCATAAGATTGGTTTCCTGTTGTGCAGTTGGATAATGCTTTGTGATATACCCTATTATACTCAGTAGCTTTTCATGGCTCAAGTAACAGATAGAGGGGGGTGCCTTTGGGTTTCGGGCGAGAATGTTAGCCAGTCGAGTGCGTCGCACAGTTCAGAGAAAGATCCAAGCGCCCATCCGCAATTGAACAGTGCGACGCACTCTTGTACCCCCAAACTAAAACGCACCCGATAGAGGGTGCTCTGAATATGTAACCAAATACAAGCGCTCAGTGAGCAATTCCCTCATGAGGATCGTATCTGAAAGCAAGATACCAAAGATTATCGTTGGGCGAGCGGAAGGTAAACCAGTAAAGAATCAACCTCGGCCCCTTCAACGGCATCGTCTCCGATATCAACGCTATCCATCTCCGTCATGATCCACCCTACAACGTGGCCCACATTGGCATAGACGCCATAGGCATTGGGTTGAGCACATCCTCGCCCCCAGCTGACGGTTCCAATGAGAACCCATTCAAATATCCTGTCCTCATCGTTGATTAAGATAGGGGCAACCAACGGCCCACCACTATCGCCGGTGCAGGCATCTTTGCCTCCGTCTGCAAAGCCAGCACAGATCATGCTATCTGTAACGAGATAATTTCTTAAGGCATAGGTGCTCTGACAAGTTTCCTGATCGACTAATGGAACACCTACTTGGAGCAATTGTTCACTACGGATACTGTTCTCTGTTCGCCCCCACCCAAGAACCATGGTACTCATTCTGGCATCTTCAGTAAGTAGCTGCGCATCACCCAAGCTGATCGGCTGCTGGGTTGCCGGTCTTGACAAATGTAGCAGCGCAATATCAAAGTCGGCGGTTGGTCGATTATAGTCGGGATGGCGAATCACCTCACGAATGCTGATCTCTTCACCGGCTCCTACCCTAAGAGAGATGGTTCCGATTAAGGCGTTGAATGAACTTATCGAGCGAGGAATCGAACCGCTATAGGTACAGTGGGCTGCCGTTGCCACCCATTCTGGGGCAATGAGTACACCACCACAAAACTGCCGTTCTGCCACGGAGCCAGATTGGACCTTGACCAACGCAACCACCCAAGGATATGTCTCCTCTGGTGCCTCTTCTCCCCCTATAATCGTTGGCATCTGCACTTGGCTCTGTTCTTGGCTTTGCGCCTGTGCATGGAGTAGAGAAAAATTTTGCTGTGGCAAAACAACCCCCATTATGATGGCCAAAAAGAGTTGAAGAAATCTACTGGTTATCGATCGGTTCAAGAATTGATTCATATTGCTCTACTTCCCTATTCGTTTTTACTTCCTTATATTAGTGACGCACGCTATGATAGCAAAAAAAGGCGGTTGGCTGGCTGTTGCTTTTGAGATAAATTGCTGTTAGAAAGCTGTTTAGGAACGAGATTTAAATAATTTGTTCATTTGACGGGGTGACACCCGAACGAAATGCGCAAGTTATTTACGGCCCATTCTTTATGTTCCAAAAAGGGACGTGGTTTTTTTACGGATAGGTAACATATAACTATCTCTTAAGTATCATATGACTTGTAGCTAGATAGCGTAGATCTCACATATAAAGAGCAATAAGCACAGATTGCCATCCTGATGCAAAATAAATACAGAAGCGCCCAGCAAACAAAACGTACGAAATGTACGCTACTGCTGAGCGCTTTATTGTTTATAGTAGAGTCTTGATTGCAGGAGGTTTGACATCCATGAAGTATGGCAGTTGCTCAAAAGACCAATACTCTATGCTGGTATCATTTAGCAACAGAATTGTTCTTTTGAAGTTTTTTATTTATTCGATTTTATTCAGCACATTTTCTTATGTGGCACTTATAGAAGTGGCAAATGCAGCAGGTGTAGCAGAGAAAGCGGTAGTGAAAGCGGTTGCAGGGGTAGAGCCAGCAGAGGCACTTGTGGCAGAGGCAGAGGTATTCTACGTTTCACTCAGAGGGAATAACCAGGGAGGTCGCTCCTGGGAGAACGCATGGAATGAACTAAGCGAAATCCAGTGGAATCAGATCGGTCCTGGTGATACGATTCTGATAGATGGTGGGCTGGAGCGGATGATCTATCGAACATCGATCTCCATTGGACAGAGCGGCAAGAGTGGAGAGCCCATCCGGCTCCAGCGCGCCACTACGCCAGGACGTAACGGAAAGGTAGTTCTCTTCGGTGGGCGCAACAATCGGCTACCCTATTGTGATCAAAAAGAGTATCAAGATGGGTCAGAAGATATTTTGGAATATGGTATTCGGACGAATAACCATAAGTGGCTTTTCATCGATGGTTTGGATTGGCAGGGGATGGCGATTCACGGCTTTGAACGCAGCGGTATCCGCATAGATAGAGAATCTGAGTATGTGACCGTACGTCATATGGAGATCTTTGACAATGGAGAGGCCAGAGAGAATGGTCGAGGATGGGAGCCGAATGGATTTGGGATCCAGGTCGGTGGCATCAACATGTTGGTTGAACGGGCCATCATCTATGACAATGGCCAAGATGCTATCCAATCCCTCGGGAAGGATAACAATCTGCGCAACCTCCGCATCAACCAATCGTGGTTTCACAATAGGCGCAACCATCCATCGGTAGTCAATGAGTCCTTCAATTATTGTGCTCATGCCGATGGGCTACAGATTTATGCAGGGGGCCTAGTACAGCAGCTAACGGTTGAGAATTCGATTTTAGGGCCAGGTCTAACCAACGCACTTATGCTTGGGCAGACAAAGGTCGGCAATGGAATCCAGGCAGATTTACAAGATGTACGTTTATCCAATACGCTCATTACCAAGCCTGCAGATAATGGAATCTTTGGCTATGAGGGAACCAATACCAGAAATTGGGAAATTACCGATGTAACCATCCATTGCCCCAAAACAAAGTGGCACTGCCTGACAATAGACAACCGACAACACGAGGTGCGAAATTCAATCGTTGTCGGCTCACAGATCACATTCAAACATGGTCTCAATCTTCAAAGCAACAATTGCATTTGGAACACACGCGGCTTTGAATTGGGTAAGGTGGCCAACCCCAAGTTTGTTGATGTCTCTGACAATGCGCCCTTTTCGCTTGATGACTACTCGCTTCAGGGTAATTCACCCTGTGTGGGCAGAGGTAGTTCCATCACCTCTGTAGAAAAATTATTGGGATACAAGCCCCAACTCTATAGCGAGGCAGACACTAGCCCTGTAACGCCGCCCGGTACCGCCGTGATCCCTCCAGTTACTAGGCCCGAAGTGAATCCCACCATTGTGCTAGCCGCAACCGCTGGAGAACTCTTCGAGCCGTATCAGGCGGAGTCTGACGCTGTATTCCAGAATGTGGACACCAAAGGCCCTACAGAAGGCGGTTTGGCCCGTTACCAATTCCAGATCACAAGGGACGGTTACTATCAAGTCGAGGCGCTTGTCAATGCCGAGGATACGGGGCGTAACTCGCTATTTCTGAATATGAATGGCGATGCAACTGGGGATTACATGATTTGGGATATTCCGCTTACCTCAGGATATGAGAAGCAAATTGCCTCATGGCGGGGGAATGGTGATCACAATCAGAATGAATTTTCACCCAAGCTCTTCTATCTAAGGAGTGGCCATCATACCCTTTTCATTCGTGGTCGAGAGGCATTTACTTACCTAAGCCAGCTTCAGCTTGAGTGGGTAAGTGATGAGACACCACCCGAACAACCAACCCCAGAGCCACCAACCCCAGAGCCGCCAACCCCTGAACTGCCAGTGCCGGATAAGCCAGCACCTGATAATGGGAGCGATACTAGCTTACTACCGCAGAAACTCTATATTCCGTTTTCATCTAACTGGTGAGGCGGCTGGTACAGTTGGGGTAAATACTTTTATCGATGACCGTTATCATTTTCTTCCCTAACTGGGGATGAGGCTGTACCAAGTGATTGTCGCCCGGACAGTGGCCATCACCTGAAATCTGTTAAGGCAGTTTTGCCTGGGCTTCTTCTAATTTTAGTTTGAATAGGGCTGCTGGTTCACGAACCCTTGGCTCGTCCAGTAGACCTATTCGGTACCCGGGGAATTGGCGTATAAGTAGGTTGCCCTCCACGAATTGTCCCCATCCCAAAGTGGGATCAGCCACAATACCAGCTGGCTGGTGAGCGGCCGTGAGGAGTAAGACGTCACTCGGATAAGGGCCGGCTTTCTGGCTAAAGTAAGCGTACTCGTGAACATCCTCTAACTGTTTCTGAACATAATCTTGTGAGTGAGGGAGCTTGATGCCTACTTTGGAACCGAGCCTATCCAGGCGCTCTTCTGTTTTGACCCGAAGGAGAGAGATGAATCGCTTAGCTCGGGATGCAATATGAGGCACAATGCTCTTCACGCCATCCTCGGTTGCACTCTCCCACTCAACCTGAACGCGATCTCCGATTTTGTATCGCAACCGCTTTATGATGGAAGATTCTGATTCATAGTGTGGGTACGACCAATGGCTTGACTCAACCATAGCCAGGAAGGCGACCTCTTCTCCTGATGCGTGAAGCTGCTGAGCCATCTCAAATGCGGTGTTCCCACCAAAGCAAAATCCCGCTAAATAGTAGGGCCCGTGGGGTTGTATGGAGCGAACCTCTGCCAGATAGGCTGCAGCCATCTCCGCCAGAGATCGCTTTACGATCGTCTTTCCGTCTAAGCCCATGGCCTGCAACCCATAGACGGGCTGCTCAGGATCCATATAGCTAGCCAGTTCCTGGTAACCAATGACGTTGCCACCATGTGCATGCATCAAAAAAAGTGGTGGGCGCGATCCGTTGGGCTGTATAGGTACAAGGGAAGACCAGGAAAGGGTATCCGCTCCCTTGTCAATTAAACGGGCCTGCTGGGCGATGGTCTTATGCTGAAAAAGGGTGGACATGGGCAGGCGGTTCCCTGTCTCTTTTTCGATATCCAGGAAGAGGCGAGCGGCAGTAAGTGAATGCCCTCCCAGCTCAAACCAATCATCATGGATGCCGATGGTAGAATGCCCTAACAGTTTCGCCCACAGCCGAGCCAGCATTCGCTCCGTTTTGGTCTGGGGTGGCATGCCATCGCTTGCCTTGGTGGGACGTTGGCTTCGCGATGGCGCTGGCAGGCGCATTCGATCCAGCTTTCCCGTCGCCGTTGTGGGAAATGAATCCACTCGGACAAAAGATGTAGGCACCATGTAATCAGGAAGGTCTTTGGCGAGAAAGTTTTTTAAGTCTTCTTCGGGGAAAGAGGATTGCTCCTTGGGGATAACGTAGGCTACAAGCTCCTTATCTCCAGTGGGCGAATTTTGCGCCACAACGACCCCGTCGCGGACATTTGGCGCGCTGTGTAGATGCTTTTCAATCTCAGGAATCTCGATACGGTATCCACGAACTTTCACCTGAAAATCCTTGCGCCCTAAGTGAATCAAGCAACCATCCGCTCGCCATTTGCCTAGATCACCAGTCAGGTAGATGCGCCTGGCATTTCCTGCTGAATCGGGTAAGAACTTCTCCTCTGATAATTCATCCCTCTGCCAATACCCCAGTGACATGTACGGACTACATATAGCAATTTCCCCTATCTCCCCTTCCACTACGGGATTATGAGTCTCATCTAGGATAAGTACTTGGCGCTCTTCAGAAACAGGGTAGCCGGCAGGTACAATGTAGCTTTCGATAGCGGTCTTCTGGTCAACGTAGTAGAGATGGTAGTTATAGGATTCGCTGGTTCCCATCTGGTTCACCAGCAGGCTATCATGCCCAAAGTGTTCACGATGAAGCTGGACTTCTTTGGTGGTCAGTGGCTCACTAGCCATTACCACCAAGCGGATATCTGAGAATACCTCATCGGCTTCAAGGGTGTCCATAAAATGGCGGAAGGGCGTCGGAATCCAGAGGAAACATGTCACGCACTCTTCGCTGAGCCAATCAGCCAGCCCAATGAAACCACGACTTTTCACATCCCACGGATAGACAGTCCCGCCGACTAATAGTGCGCCGTAGATATCGACTACCGATGCGGCAAAGGAGGTTGAGTGAAGCTGTGTTAATCGATCGGTAGGACTAAAGCGCAAACTGTTGACCAAGCACAGGGTCGTGTGGAGCAGGTTACGATGGCAGAAAGCAATCCCTTTTGGCTGACCGGTTGTACCGGAAGTGTAAAGAATATATGCTTCAGAGAGTGGATCCACGTCAAGATCCAGATTCGTTGTAGGTAACCCGTCAGCAAAGCCATCCAGATTGAAGCAAGTCCCATTTGGGGCTATCTCTTTGGCGAGCATCTGATTAGACGTATCGGCAATGATTACGTCTGCCCTTGAATCTGCAACCATATAAGCAAGTCGCTCTTGGGGAAAAAGAGGATCCAGGGGAACATAGCACTTCCCAGCCTTTAGGATGCCAAGAACTACGGCGATGGCCACCCCATCATTGGGCAAGAGAAAAGCCACCTGTTGGGGTGCAGGGCCACACTGCTCTACAATGGCATGGGCAATTTGGTTTGCCCTTTCATTTAGAGAGGAGTAGCTCAACGACCATTCGGGCGTCCGAATCGCTATCTGTGCTGGGTAGAGACGAGCAATCGTCTCAAAGCGCTTATGGATAGCTTGATGGATTTCCGACTTGGGAAAGTGAACGAATGAATTTGGCACCTTGGGGAGCTGACCTGCCAGAGATTTCTGAAAAGTATCAGCTTCAGCAACTGGTGCTGTTTGTGTCATATACATATAGGTTGTTAATTCTGAACTGTATACTTCGCTGGGAAAGTCTTGTCCCGACTGGCGACCGATCCACTTTGGGAAATCCCCAGAAGAGAGGACTTACCCATCTTCATAGGTATAAGCTTTTCTGGCCGTCTATAGCTAATTGTGCTGACATTTCATTCGTTTCGGCGATGAGAGCCACCGCAAATCCCCAAATGTCATCAGAGCTTAATTTTGCACTGTAATCGTCGTAAAGTATTCGTCGTAATTTGTATCGGGGCGCACAACTCTCATGCGTAGCCGATGGGTACCATTCGGCCATCCTCTTGTATCAAGTGTCTCCAATGTACCCCAAACGGGGAAGTAATCTAGCTTCAAGAAGGATTCTTGGGCTGGGTCTTCGAAAAATATGACATCAAGTTGGATCTTCCACAGTTCCGGATCTTGTGCCAACACATCAACGTCCACGAGACCGGATACGACTGCACCATTCTGGGGAGAACGAATGCCTACATTCCCAACTGAATAGGGAATGGCGGCGGGATAATTTCGTAGAATATTGAGAATGAGCCAGATGTTTCGACGCACCCGTAGCTCATTTTCAGCATTTTCTTGCGCTTGCCAGATGGTTAGCGTCTCCTCATAAGCTGCTAGGGCAGGAATGTATTGGCTTAGGCTCCAGAAGAAGGTACCCAACTCCTCTTGCATAGACCCAATCATCAACTGATCTTCGACCTCTTGTGCCAAGGTAAGACCAGTGCGAAGTTGCGTTTCAGCCTGTTGATTTTGCCCCAAAGCTTGATAAACAGATCCCAATAGGCGATGGCTATTGATCACATTGCGGCTATTCTCCGCAGATTGCCACCCAGCTAAACTCTGCGTATATACATCAATTGCCTGACCATACTGCTGGCGGTTACGGTAGTAGTCACCCAAGCGCTGCAGAATCTGAGCCTCCGAGGTCGTATTGCTGCTATCTTCAGCCAAACTTAATGCATTCTGATATTGGTTCAACGCTACATCAAGCTGGCCAAGAGATTCATAAACAAAACCGAGATCAGCAACCAAGAGAGGTTCGTTCTCCTGATTGCCCTCCGAACGGACAATAGCAAGCGCTTTCTCGTAAGAGGCTAGAGCTAAATCATATTGGCGCAGGTCGGTATAAAATGCACCGATCCGTTCCTCCACTTGCCCTTCCAGAGTCTGGTCGGCTGTTTCAACAGCGATTGCCAATGCGTCTTGATAGTACTCAATCGCTTGAACACCGTCATCCAACACTTCGTCATAGACTAGGCCAATTTCACGTAAAAGACGTCCTTCACCCACTTGGTTACGAAGTGTTCGCCATCCGGCAAGCGACTGGTTATACGCCTCAATCGCCTTGTCAGCCTCTTTTTGGCTGCGGTAAATTATTCCCTGCCACTCTAAAACCTCTGCCTGGAGGCGGGGGGAGTCAGCCGCGTCAGCCAATTGGTATGCTTTCTCTAGTGCTGTTAGTGCCTGGGCATCTTGGTCACCTTGATAGTAGACAAGTGCTACATCCCTAGAGACGCGCGCCACATCTATTGGTTCCTCAGCTGCCTCCCATGCTTCCACTGCCTTTGCAAAGGTCTCTAACGCCAATGGAAGCTGCTCGCCCTCCTGATAGACGGTGGCCAGTTTTTCGAAAAGCTGTCCGCTGATTCGCTTATCCTCGCTCGATTCAGCTAAAGTCAGGGCGTCATTCAAGAGCGTGACCGCCGTCTCCGTTTCACCCAAGCTAGAGCGTACCAAGCCCAACTCACCAAGCACGTTTGCCCGCCCATCGTCGTCATCCAGCTCGGTCCAGATAGCCAATGCCTTATCTAACGCTGTAAGAGCGAGTTCAGATTGATCATCCTCCCGATAGAGTGCTCCTATGCTCCCCAGGATCTGGGCCTGAAGCAGCGGTTCTCCAGATTGTTCGCCAACGGCTAATGCCGCCTCATAGTAGTCAAGGGCTTCGTCTCCGTCATCTAACACTTCATCATAGAGTAGACCAAGCTCACGCAGAACACGCGCTTCCCCGACCGAGTTGTCCAATGCCTGCCAGCTTGCGAGCGCACCTTGGTAGGCTGTCAATGCGTTGTCTGCAGCGGTGTCTCCTTGGGCACGCAGCAAGATACCTTGCCACTCCTGAATTTCGGCTAAGAGACGGCGATCTTGGGCGTTCTGGGCGAGATTCAACGCTAGATCTAATGATTCTAAGGCAGAGTCGCTATCAGACTGATCTCGGTAGACAAACGCAATCGATCGATAGATACTGGCCTGACGTGCCAGATCCTCTTCGTCCTGCCAAATTGCCAAAGCTGTCTGATAGACACTTTGAGCTTGAGCAAATTCCTCACTATCCAGGTAGAAGTCACCTTGCTTTTCCAACAGCTCAGCAACCAAAGTCTCTTCCTCAACCTCCTCTGCCAGAGTCAGAGCCTGGGCAAACGTTTCCAAAGCTTGATCAGCCTCTTCCATTTGGGCATAGGTCACAGCCATCTCACCCAACGTTTTGGCCTGCTCCTCATGTTCTGCTAAATCTTGCCAAATAGCCAAAGAACGCCGGAAGAAGAATAGTGCTCTGCCGTTGCGCTCTTCCTTGCGATTCAACACGCCTATTCGATCCAGGGATTGGCCTTGCAGTAACCGATCACCAATGTCGGTAGCAATCTCTAGCGAGGATTCATAAGAGCTGAGGGCCTGCTCAGGGTTCTCTAGAACTTCATCATAGACCAAGCCGATCTCTCGCAGCAGGCGACTTTCGGCTTGGCTGCTTCCAATTCCTTGCCACATAGCCAAAGACTGTCTATAGTGTCGCAACGCAAATGGCCCATTCTGCTGTCCTCGATAGATAATGCCAAGCCATTCCAACGCTTCTGCTTGGATCTGATCGGATGATACTTCCTTAGCAGAGCTGAGCGCATTTTGAAAGGATTCAATCGCCTCGTCTTCTCGCTCCAGCGAAATGAGGGAAAAGCCAATATCCCTTTCAACTCGTGCTCGTGCATCCAGATCGATAGTCTCTTCAATAAAGATTAGCGCCTGCTCATATGCGGCAAGGGCCTCTTCATGGAGATCGGTACTTCGGTAAAAGGCAGCAATTCTCTCATAGAGATTGGATTTTAGCCCAATGTCTCGGATGCGGTCCGCAACGGCCAAGGCGTCTTCGAAGTGAGTATCGAATTTTTCTTCATCGCCAGATGCACCGTAGACTAGGGCTACGTCCGCCAACGTTCGAGCCTCGTTGCTTGGATCGCCAATGGTGCGCCACAATTCTATTGAGGCGTCATAGGCCGTAATGGCCTCTTCAAACCGTTCACTGTCTCGGTGGAATAGCCCCATCCTTGCCTGAATTTCTGCTTGTAATCCCCAATCACCCATCTGCTGAGCCAAGGCTAGACCTTGAGTAAATTGGGACAAGGCATCGTCGTCCTGATCTTGTAATTCATGAAGCTGCCCAATATCTGCCAGTACACGGGCCTGTCCACGTAAGTCCAAGGAATCTTCCCAGACGGTAAGGGCCATTTGGTACTGTTGCAACGCATCATCATAGGCATTAAATCTGGAGAACATGCTCCCCAATCGCTCGGCCACTTCGCCCATTAGGATAAAGTCCCCAGTTCTAGTGGCTAACTCTTGAGCTTGCTGGAAGTACTCTAGGGCGATCTCATCCTGCCCTACTTCCTCATAGAAGAAGCCAATCCGATATCGGCTACGTGCTTCATTGGCTTCATCTCCTGCCTCAAGCCAAAGAGTAAGAAGCTGCTCGTAGGTCTCTTGGGCCTTTTCTCCGTCACCATTCCGATAGTGGAGGTGGCCTATCTCTTCTAAGGTTTGACCACGCATCTGAACATTGCCGCTTTCTTCCCAGATTGCTAGGCTCTGCTCATATGCGCCAAGCGCATCGGAATACTGTTTCAGCTCTCTCCCAACCTGACCGATATAGAACCAGCTCAATCCGTTCCCATAGGCATTTTCGCTTTTTTCGTAAAGTTCACGAGCAGTACTTAACTCTTTTAGCGCGGCCAACCATTTTCGCTGGCTAAGCAATGCCAGACCCTGATCGTAAGCTTGATTTGCTTTTTGGAGATCGGCTACATTCTGCTGGGCAACTGGTGCACCATGAGCTGGATTGATGGCGCTACGTCCTATGAGATAGGGGCCTCCCATTAGCAACCCAAGTAAGAGGAGAAGCCGAAATAACTTGCTTCTCCAAATTGTCACCCGAATTTGTTTAACCTTTTTCTCATTCATGACGAAGAGCGTTATAGACTTACGTAGCTGATTCTCATACGGTATTTTCATATTTGCAGATTTGCTCTTTTAGACCGTTCCACAAAACTAACGTACACGCTTCATGTCTCCAGACTCAGCAACACTCTTCTTGACTGGTGCAGAGGATGTTGAGTAGCTATTTTTTGTGGGTAAGCCTTACTTGCGCAGCGGCAAGCGACCGAAAACGGCTCTAAACCGCCCCAAATCTGAGGGTGTTCACTCCGCTGCAGGAAATTAAATGTACCGACGAAACTTAAAATAGAGTCGTTCCATCACTCAAGCTCGACAGGTTTGGTACACCTGTTATACTTTACTAGAAAAGTCTTGTTCTGACTCAGGACCAATCCGCTCTGGGAAATTCCACGATAGGAAGTCAGCGCTTTTCTTGCTATCTATATTTGAAAGAACCCGTTCAGGGGAGGCCACCAATCGGTTATTGAGTTCACTTGCTAACTCGCTAACAAATGGTTCAACCAACATACCTGCGGGGTATACATTCAAAATAGACTTATCTACACCCTCTAGCCCAACGGTGTCCCACCCAAGTTCTGGCTTAGCATACTGAGTATATTCTTTACGCGGCCGGATATGAACAATCGTTCCGGCAAATACTTGGGGTTGATAGAGAAGCGCCGCTTCATCATTGATCTCCCAAATTTGCGAAGCCGTGGCCAGCACGTCATCACCATCTTCTGTGCCATTTTGTCCCGACCCTCCAAGTCTTGTTCTATCCTTTATGGCCATCCGAACTCTTCGTCGTGCCTCATCCACCTTCTCTTTGAGAAAAGAACTCCGCCCTGCGGAATCAGACAACCCCAAATTCATCAGGTGAAAGAGGACCTTTTCTGCCTGATGTCGTAGTCGTTGCACTCGAGATGGGTTACCTTGCCGTGACCAATTGTAGGTCTCTAGCAGCGCAACTAAGGATACAGTATGCCCGCGGCGCTGTAAGCGTTGGGCCACTTCCAGGGCAATGGTACCACCCATACAATAACCAGCCAATTGATAGGGACCGCTTGGATGAACCTGCTCGATTTCGTCAAGGTAGCGCTGAGCCATCTCTTCTATAGTCTGATGGGGTGGGTGCTCGCCATTCAGCCCCCACGCCTGGAGTCCGTAGACTGTCACACCTGGATCGAGTTGATTAGCCAACTCGCGATAGAGCAGAACGGCGCCACCAGCCCCATGAAACAAGAATAGCGGTGGGCGTGTAGCGTCTAGCCCTTCCCGAATTTTCACAAGGCAGGACCATGAAGAAGTCTCTGAGTGGTTGCGTACAATGTTAGCCAGTTGACTAATGGTTGGTGCATTGAGCAATGTATTCAAAGGGAGTTTTCTGCCGAACCGTCCATCGATTCTGGAGAAAAGTCGTGCTGCGATGATGGATGTGCCACCAAGCCCAAAGTAATCATCATGGATGCCGACGGGGCTGATGTGGAGTACCTCCTCAAACAAACTCTTTAGGAAAACTTCAACCTCATCCCTCGGCAAAACCTTGTCACCCTGCCCCTGAATCAGCTTTCCCTTCACATCGGGAAGTGCCAACCGATCGATTTTGCCATTTGGTGTCAACGGCATCTCATTGAGGAGAACAAAGCGGGATGGTATCATGTAAGCAGGCAATTTTGCTTTAAGGAAATCACGTAGCTCTCGTACAGACGGGGTAGAGATTGGCAGGTCAGAAGCAGACACTTCATGGCTCCCATCCATCAATAGATAAGCCACCAAGACTTTATGCCCTGGGCTTTCTTCGTGGGCAATGACCGCGTTCTGGCTAAGACCGGGGTAGGCACTTAACACGGTTTCGATTTCACCGAGCTCGATCCGAAAGCCCCTTACTTTGACTTGATGATCAATCCGTCCCAGGCATTCGATCTGGCCGTCAGGCAAATAACGGGCCATATCCCCTGTGTTATAGATGCAGGCCTTCACATCCTCTCTAAATGGATGGGCAATGAACTTTTCAGAGGTCAGCTCAGGCCGATTTAGGTATCCTTGCGCAACGCCTGTCCCACCGATATAAAGAATACCTGGTATTCCAATGGGTACAGGCTGAAGGAATGCATCCAAGATGTAGATCTCTGTATTGGCAATGGGACGGCCAATGGAGATAGGTGCCTCAATGGATCTCAGCTGATGGAGAGTCGACCAGACGGTTGTTTCAGTAGGACCATACATGTTCCAGACTGAGTCGCAGCATTCCAGCAGACGTTCTGCCAAATCAACAGGAAAGGGTTCACCGCCACAAAGTGCCTTTAGCCCAGCGCCCTTATGCCAGCCGATTTCCATCAGCATACGCCATGTTGCCGGTGTTGCCTGCATCATCGTCACACCAGCATCATTCATCATAGTGTGTAGAAGATGTGCATCAGCAGCGACTTCGCGCGAGGCAATTACCACTTTGGCTCCCACAGTAAGCGGTAGGAATAGCTCGAGTAAAGCAATATCAAAGGAGAGGGTCGTCACGGCTAGTAAGACGTCCGACTCGTCAATGCCCGGGCGCTCTGACATGGTCAGTAAGAAGTTGCAGGCAGCAATGTGGGGAATCTGCACGCCTTTCGGTTTGCCCGTAGAGCCAGATGTGTAGATGACATAAGCCAAATCTGACGGCTCGGGTAGGTGCTTCTTTGAGAGAACCGACGTCTGTAAAGCAGCCTCTTCGATCTTCGACCACTCTTCATTTACGCAAACAAGTTGAGCTTCATGCTCAAAGATCTGGCCCACTAACTCTTGTTGAGTGAGTAAGAGTGGAATTCCCGAATCTGCTACCATATAAGCCAACCGATCTTGGGGAAAGGCTGGATCCAACGGAACATAACCGCCGCCAGCTTTAAGAATGGCCAGGAGAGAGAGAAGCATCTCCAACGAGCGCTCCATGTAAATGCCTACAAGAATACCCGGCTTTACACCTTGCTCTTGTAGATAGATAGCTAACGCAGTGGATTTTTTCTCCAGCGTCGCATAGGTCCACTGTTGGTCATTGAAGCATGCCGCAATTCGTTCCGGCGTCTTGTGGGTTTGTTGCTCAAAGAGATGATGTAATAAGGGGTTAGTAGGTAGCTGAAGCGCTGTCTGATTCCATTCTACCAGCATACGGTCTCGTTCTGGCGCACTCAACAACTCTAACTCGGTTATCTTCTTGGCAGGCTGATTAACCCCGCTTGATAGAAGTGTTAGGAAATGATCGGCCACTCTTTCGATACTATCTGCATCAAAGAGCTCTTTGTTATATGCAATATGACCACTTAGCGGCCCGTTACTTTCGCTTATTCGTAAGGTAAAATCCACCAACGGGCTTTCATGAGGCCAGTCAATCTGAGTGGAAGCAAGATCCGAGAAGGATTCTACTGAATCGGCTGCCCATTCAAACATGAGTTGAAAAACTGGAAGAGTGCTTGCGTCATGGCCTTCATTCAGTATTGAAAGAATCTCATCAAACGGAATGTCTTTGTTGGCAAGTCCCTGCCGATAGACAAGGGACACTTGTCGACTCAATTCCTGAAAGGTAACAGGGCCGGTTAGATCTGTTCGAAGAGCAAGATAATTTTGTTTAGGGCTGATCAATTCTGAAAAATTCAGACTGGGTTCGTCGCTGATTTGATCATTAACTAGGTCATCAACTAGATCCGTAGCACCTCGAATAAACCCATGATCTACTCGGCCATCAATAATTGTACCCACTACGATGTCAGTCTGTCCACTATAGCGGTAGAGAAGTGCTTTGAAGGCGGCAAGTAGAATGGCAAAGACGCTCATTGACTCTTGCTGGGCAAATTGGTGGACCTGTTCTTTCAGTGATGACGAAACTGCAAAAACATATTCAGCACTATCTCTTATCTGTCGCTCCGGGCGGATCTTCCGAATAGGCAAATCCAAAGTAGAGAGGTTGGCAAGTTTTTGTTGCCAATAATCAATTTGAAAAGCGTATGAAGATTTATTGGTACACATTTTAACAAGCAGCCTCTAAGCCACTACATTCTGCGCCGTTTCCCTCTGATGTATTGGCTCAGGAATTCGATGTGAAGCCAATTCGGTAGAATATCGATGACGAGCGGTCCTATCTTCAGTGTCTGTTGATATACAATAGGCCAACAGATCTTGGGGGAGGCCATGCCAGTACTGACCTGCATAACGCCGTTGAATATATTCTAGAAGCTCTAAATAGTAGTCAATCGGATACTCTTCCAGATTTGTTTTTTTTCCAAAGTGAACGTAGTCAGGATGCACGTTGACGAGTACCATTCCCCCCTTTTCTGCTATCCAATCGATCTTTTCTTTCCAGATATCGATACTTTTTTCTTGCATAATAATGAAGAGAGTATGATCCTGAGGCAACGTATATGGCATCTCTAAATAAGGTGGCCTGCCGTCAGAGCGAGCTACCCAGAATGGGAAGATGGTATTGACGCCATCAGATTGGGGTTCGAATGGATCCGTATCAAACGTGGAAAGATCGTACGCAATATCCAACTCGCCTATCCAAGCTAGATCATGATGCATGGCAGGTGAGCGAAAACCAACAGATTGCCATTTAGCAAGGTATTGATTGATTTTGGCCGCTCGTTTCTGAAATAATTCATATGAATTGTACAGGTTGCCATCATGTTTCAAACCATGTACGCCAATCTCAAAGCCATTTGCCTTCAGCCATTCTCTTAGCTCGGGATGCACATCGTACCGCTCCGGAACAAAGTTGTACAGAGATCGAAAGCCAAAGGACATTTCAATCTCTGCGAGTTGTCGACATTTACTATGACCTCTGTAATTTTCTACATCATGGGTTAACAGAACGCCCATTTTCTTATTTTGTGGCCATCCTGTCCAGTGTAGAGGTCGTGTACCAGCACTCTCTTTAATTGGCCAATAAGTAGACGTAAGAGGGCGTTTGTTGCGGACTATCATCCGACGAAACCAAACCTGAATGCTCCGAGGGATTACTGGTTTTAGACAATAATATATACGAAGAGCAGTATCTGCCCTGTTGATTTTTGTAGACATCTTTATTACTTATGACGAGGATGTAATTGTTCTTGTAGATGATTGGGCGAGCAGAACCATTGCCATAAGCAGTAGACCGCCATGTTATTTTGAATAAGACGAATATCGCTCATTCGGTTGCAGCCTACTGATCATGACGCAGTTAGATCAGGTTGCGGCTTGTGCTCTAGTTGGGCAGATAAAGGCAATACAATTGAATAGACATCCAAAAGATTTGCTGATGACTGTTTCCAACTCAGCTTGGTTTCAATCCGTTCTCGCCCTAGCATGCCCATTTGATTTCTTAGTTCAGGAGAATCCATCAAACGCTCAATGGCTTGAGCAAATTCAAACTCATTGTTGTCTTTGACATATATTGCTGCACCTTGGGCCGTGAATCGATGTTCGGGTAAATCAAACGCAACAATTGGTTTTCCCAGTGCCATATATTCCGTCATCTTGACCATTGTACTTCGATCATTGAATGGGTTCGATGGATCGGGATCGACACAGATGTCAGAAGATGAGAGGACTAAGCTCAACTCTGGCCCATTGGCCCATCCATAGAACCAGACGTGGTCATTTAGCTGAAGTTCAGTAGCCAACTCCTTCAACTTATCTAGCTCTGAACCTGTACCCAGCAAGACACAGTAGAAATCTTCACGGTTCAATTTATAGCGGAGATGATTAAAGGCGCGCAGTAAGTAATCGATTCCATCCTGATAGGCCATCTCGCCAATATAGCAGAGAATCGAACTTGCTTTCTGGCGCAATTCTGGATCGGGGGCCACTTGTTGTAAATGGGATGAATCTGGAGCATTACGTACGACCGTTACTTTACTTTCTGGAATCCCACTACGTTCAATTTCAAGTTTTTTGTAGGATTCATTGGTCGCAATTACATGATCTGCCACGCGGCAACTGAGCTTTTCGGCCTCGATCAGAACACGATGAACAATCGCGTTCCCCCCCAACGGAGTCTTCGCTTGATAAACTTCAGGTGTAAGATCGTGATGGTCAAATATATACTTCTTGCCAAACAATTTGTAGAACAGTGCTAGGAAAACAAACAGGTCCGGCGGATTGTGACTGTGAATTACATCAAACCCATGACGCGTCCATACATACAGAGACAAAACAAATGTCCAAAGCATTGCAAAGCTATATTCAACAATAAAGCCAAACAACCCTTCTCCCTCAGGTGGGGCAGGGTAACGATAGACATGGACGCCGTTGACCAACTCATATCGTGCTTTATCCTGGCCAACAGGACAGATCACAGTGACATCATACCCGGCACTTTTCAATGTATATGCCTCTGGGCGAACACGATTATCCCTAGGGAAAGACGCATTCTCGATCAACATTAAAATTCGATTGCTCATATTAGATCTCACTTTCTATGTGGATTCTACTCATTCCAACCTAACTGCGTAAGGCAGCTAGATATAGGTGAGCATGTTAGACTCAACCTCGAACACTATGCACAGCGCCGTAGATGAGTCAAGCAAAAAATGCCTACTCGATTCCGGAATCGCATCAACTTTATGGGGCAACAGGAAAGATGGACGGGTTATGATTTACTTTTTGAACGCTGTATTGACATTGCGTTTGAGTGATAAATTATTTGAAGCACATGCTAATTTTTAGATTGCAACATAAGCGTATCATAGGCGTTCATTAATCGTTCGGTGATGGCACGCCAATCATATCGCGTCGTGGCTAGCTGGTTCCCTGCCGAAGCAAGACCCGCCCGCTTTTCTGCATTGTGCAACAGTTCTACGGCAGCTTGGGCAAATTCGTTGGGTTCATCGGCTAAGACAATATTCTGACCGGATTGTACATCGATCCCTTCTGCTCCCACTGTTGTCGAGACGATTGGTTTCTGCATTGACATAGCTTCTAATATTTTGAGCCGTGTCCCACCACCCATACGCAGCGGGACAACAACAACTTGAGCCTTGCGATAATAGGTGCGCATATCATCTACAAAGCCAGTAATTGTAATACCAGGTTGGTTTTCATACTGTTGAATTGCTGGTGGTGGGTTCCGACCAGCAATAATAAAGTGTATATCAGGAATCTGCTGTTGAATTAGGGGAAAGATTGATTCCAAAAAATACTTCAGACCATCCGTATTTGGGTAGTAGTCAATGGTTCCCGTAAACAGAATCGTATTAGGTTCGGCATCTTCTACATCATCAACCCGAAAATAGGTACTATCCACACCATTGGGAATGACATGACAGGGCAGTTGGGGCAAATCCTCTTGCAGTAACCGCTTATCTCGTTCGGACGTAACTGCACAGTGAGAAAATTTCTGACAGATATGTAGCTCATCTCGCTTAAATTTCTTCCACTCGAGGTAACAGTAGAGCTTGCGTAATGAGAGCGCCTCATTTAAATAGATTCTATGAAGTAAATCATATTCAACGTTATGTTGATCCAAAAAAGTGGGAATCCCATCTGGAAATTTGTGATACCCAAGCTGAGAAAACTCCACGTGAATTAGATCAAACTGCTCCTGAGCAAGCGCTTTATCAATCTCTTTCTGCATACAAGATGAATGGCTAGCATAATATTGATATGGTTTGCTGCTCAGGATGGACTTCATTTGCACTTTGCGCTTCTCATCCCGCGTTTGTTGCTTTTGAAGTGGAATTGCCGTTGCGCTCTTACAGAATTCTTGGAAAATCCCGATCCGAGTTGGATCATCCGGTTGCTTATCATAGGCAATAAAGGTCACTTCATGTTCTCTTGCCACATTACGGAGTAAAGAGAATGTACGTATTTTGCCACCATTTGCAAGAGGGTAAGGTAGATCTGGTGCAATATACAGAATTTTCATAAATCAGCTCTTTTACGAATGAGATGGGACTTCCTGCCCTGTATCGGGCTTGACAACCGTATCTGGGTTGACGGCAGAGATCATCTCCGCAGAAGCAGGCCGCAATTTTAATTTGAGCCATGAAGACAGTGTCCAACTTAATGGCCCATGATCCTTAAGCAATGCCATATATTGGCGAGCTGTATCATTACTAATGGGTGACCGTTGTCGCCTCAGTTCACCAAAATTCTGCAGAATTGCCCACCATGCAGGGAAGACTGTTTCATGGATATTTCGCCGATAGATCCCACGAATAATAGCAGTCCCCGTTTTCATAAATAGGAACCTTGGCATCATCCACCAAGGGTAACGAGTCAGGTAAATGTAGTAGCAATTACGCAGATCAAAGAACTCACGCTTACTGCCAATGACGCGCGTTTTGGGGGAAGCCCGATGATGCACAATCGCGTCAGGAAAATAGAGAATCTTATAGCCTGCATCCCATACACGGACCCCTAGCTCCTCACCCTCTCGGCCATAGAAGAGAAACTCCCAGAACAGTCCTGCTTTCACAAAGATTTCTGCTCTGGTGGCAAATCCGGCTTCACCAAATGCAAAGCTACAGAATTCTTTTTCGCGCCCCTTTTTAAAGTTGAAAGACCACCCCGTTTTCTCATTGGGGTCCTCATTAATCACATTACACGAAATAACGCCTATCTTGGGATCTCTTTCTATTCGTTCAACCACCTTTTCTAACGTATCTGCTAGCAAGTTCGCATCACTATCGAGGAAAAACAATACCTCCCCCTTAGCGACATGGATACCCGCATTTCGACCTCCTGTTGGTCCAAGGTTCTCTTCCAGAGCAACGATTCGTACGGTAGGGTGTTCGGCTCTCAATACATCTACTGTTCCATCAGTAGAACCATTGTCGACGACAATAATTTCATAATTTTTATAATTTTGTTGATAGATAGAAGGAAGCGTTTCTAAGATGTCATCTTTCCGATTCCAGGAACAGATAATGACACTAACCAGTCTTTGTTCCATCTCCATAATCATATAAGTCCTAATATTTAACGTAAACAGCTCAGCCGGTTCTTATCTTCAAACCGACTATAAAAAGTCCAAATAGGCTAGGGCTGAGCTTGAACATGTACTTTGTCATGAATACCTATACGCTTTAACATCGGTATAGGAATTAACGAGAAGATTTCTCGTAGCGAGACTGTCGATAAGGCAAAATTTGTAATTGCAAACAAGAGTACGATGAATAATCGAAGTAACATTCCCGACAGAAAAGAAAGGCTACTGCCATACAGAAGCCATCCGCCTAAACAGGCAGCCCATAGCAAGACACTCTGTAAGACAAATGGCTTTACAGTAACAGGAATCTCTTTCTGGTTAAGCAACCAAATCACAACCGGGCCTGCCGCATAATTCGAAACCAACCGAGATATTGCTGCACCATTAAAGTTGAATATTGGAATAAGGGTAATGGCTGCAACCAGACTTGAAACAGCTCGGACACCATTATCAACCAACGTAAGTTTAGGATACCCTGCTGAGGTCAGTGTGTATCCCAATAAATTTACGGCAAACATCATATGAAATGACAAAAGCATAATTGAAAACGCTAGTGCCCCAACCACATATTCAGCAGAAAAGAGAATCCCCATGATCTCCCGGCTAAAAAGAACACCAACAAGCACACCGATTCCTACGATGAAGGAACTCAACTTCAAGGATTGGTTCAACATCCATCCTGCCTTTTTGAGTTGCTTATTGGATAATAAGGTTGACATTGTGGGAAAGTACACCGAAATAAACGATTCGGAAAATCTTTGTAGTGCCAGCGGGATCTTTGCTGCAACATCAAAAATAGCCACACTTGCAGGGCCAGTAAATGTACTCAAGATGACCACCTGTATCTGCCCTGAGATGTGCCACAGAAAATAGGTCATTTGAATTGGCGCACCAAATCGCAGCGTGGCAACGAGCGTTTCCTTCTTTAGCTTCAACCGTTTGGGAATCGGTAACCGAATATACTGATAAACGCAGGAGAAAGCAAAGGAGAGCACCCAAGACAAGATGACGCCAAGTATCCCTAGTTCAAAGACCATCAATAGCAGAATCGTCAAGCAGAGTCGCAATAGGCTACGAGTTGTTTGGGCTATGGCAACGTGCTGATATTGCTTAAACCCCTTCAACATGGCTTCGGCCAGTTGATCGAAACTGGTAAAAGCAAACATCGCAGGGAGCCAAACAACATATTGCAACAACTCCCCGGTTGGGTCCAACCAAGCAAAGGCATTTGGTACGTACCAGATCACTATTGCCATAATGATGCTGGTCAGAATCCGAAAAAGTACGACTGTGTTGACAATATCCGACTGTGTTCTTTTGTCAGAGCTAGCAATCTGCTGAGTAACCGATATTTTGCAACCAAAATCCATACCCATAACGAGAAAGTTTGCAATGGCAATCAGCAAAACATAAACGCCGTAACTGGTCGTTTCCAATAGCCGAACGGCAATGGCAGTCTCGGTAAAGAGAACAACAATGTTGGTCATTGACCCAGCACTGCTAAGAAGTACGCCTTTGAAAAAGCCAATTTCACCAGTTTGGCTCTGTTCTGAACCCATAAATTCGTTAAAAACCTATTATATTGGACAAAAGACTATTAGAGGTCTTATTACGTTCAATGTGCTCGTTCTTTAAGTGAATTGCATACAGTGCGGCCACGATCCCCGTCATTATGCCAATGACAGACGTGCTCTCCGTTTCTATTAACCAGGCATGAAAAATAGACCACTGTAGCAAACCAATAAAGCCAGCCACAATCGTTAAGATAAGCGCTTTCATCTGTATATTCTTGGCTCGCCGATAGAGACCAATACCTAATATGATAAAGCTAAGAGCAAACCACAGAAAGGCCGTAATACCCGGAATACCCATCTTCGTTGCCAGTGAAATATAGCTGCTATGAATATAACGGGTATAGCGCGAAATAGTACCAGCAGAGAGATCGCCATCGGTCCATAATCCGCTTGCCTCACCCTGAAATGTTGTGATATTACGATAAGCGTTACCCAATGAAACACCAGCTAAAGGATTGCTTCGAATAGCCTCTGATGCCTTCTCAATTTCAAATAACCTCCATTGTAGAGAATAGCTATTCAATGTCTCCTGAGGTGTAAGAAGCGTCGCAAAACGCTCTTGAATGCTGCTAGAATAATCAAACTCGACTAAATCAAATTCGACAGCTAATCCAATGCCGCTTCCCAGTACGAAAAACAGCGCAAGGGATACCACAAAGAATTGAGGCAAATAGCGGCGATAGCGAATGCCAAAGACACAGACTACAATCAATAGACTAACGAAAGAGGCAACCCACCCTGCGCGTGTAAAGGTAAAGATCTGTCCAACAGCTAGAAGAAGAAACTGGATACCAAATATACAGCGCCTGGCTAGGCTATCACGATTGAATATGGCTAACCCAAAGGAGACAACCATCATAAAATGTATCAATACATGGCCAGGAGGTACAACTCGGACCGTACCATCTTCTTGCGCCCATACTTGCCATTGTCCATATTCCATACTGGAAAATAGTAAATTATCGGCACCCCGAAATTGCTGAATAATCACAACTGCAGCCGTTAGATTGGCAATACACAGTAAGCCGAGTAACAGGTTTGAAAGTTGCTTCAGTGACTGGATATTCCACGCCGTTAAAAAGAATAGGCTATAGTAAAGCAGAATGCGTAGATCATTCATAGCCCAGTTTGTTGGCACATTTTCATAAACAAGTGCGTTTGCTGCCGATATGAATGCAAGAATTAAAAAGAGAAGTAAGGGGCCACCAACTGCTATCCAGGGCAGAGAAAGTGTTCCCCATGCAAGGCCACGTACAAGTGCCAATCCGATCAATCCGATCAAGACCAGATCTCGCAGATCTAGCCCACCACCAATAGGCAGTCGGATATCAACAACATCCGGTTGCACAATGCTGGCGCACAAAAAGATTAGACCTACTAGTCCAAATTCTGGCTTGAACCAAACTAGAAGCCCTAGCGGAACAAGCACTCCCAATAGAAAATAGGACTGAAGAGCCAACTGGGGTTGAGAGAACCCAATGAGAGCAATGAGGCTAAGGACGCCAAGCGTGGTTAGCCAAAGCCATATGGTTCCCAAACGGCCATAAAAGATGGAGTTGTTCTCCGTGTTGAGCAACATTTACAATGTTCTACTTTCACTTAAACAGCAGCTTGCTTGGAATCCTTCTGACGTCTTCTCAATTCAATTTCACGCTCCCTTACAACCCGATCCTGTTCTTCTAAGTTTCTTAAGTCAAAAGAGTCCCCTTGTTCAGCCTTCCGGTGCTGAATTCGTCTGGCCAATGCTTTGGTGCTAAGCAACTGTTCATCAGTCAAAATGGAGCGTACCTCCTGGACAATTTTGCTTTCTTTGGCAAGAGGTGATCCTGTTGCATATTCCAATAGAAAGGCGAGCAATACACCTAGCCCCAAGCTACCCATTAGCGCTAAGATAATAAGCCGGGTGGAGCGATCGATCGGTTCGGTAGGCACCAAAGCTGGGGCCGCGATCTGAATAAAGCTTGTTTGCTTGGCAATCTCTTGCTTAAGTTCCGCTTCGGCCACTTTAGCCGAAAGTAATTGACTCTTCTCTCGCAATGCATCGAGCTTTAACTGTAACCGAATATACTGGGGCTCCAATTGGGCCAAAGAATCTAAGTTTGCGCGATGAGTAGCAATTCGTACTTCAAGTTGAGCAACCTGAGGCGATTGTCCCACTGGATCGCGCGCGATGAGGCGGCTTTGCTCCGCCTGAAGTTCAACCAACATACTCTCATTCAGATTTGTTTCTGTTTCTAAAAAGGTAATACCATTCTCTGACCGAAACTCATTAAAAGCGTCCTCAACATCTTTTAGCTCTACCTCAGCTGCTGATAACCTTTCTGCAAACATCATTCTAGTTGAATTCGCTGGGCGAGCGCGCAGTTCCCCATAATGCGTAATTGAAAAGCTAACATGTTCATTAACAATACTTTCTGCAAGGAATGGAGATTCACTTTCAACAGATAACTCAACGTAATCTGTATCAGCGACTGCTTTAACATTCATCCTATAGTCAGCGGTTTTGTCATCCAGGATAAGAGCATTGCGTGTTCTTTCATACACAACACCTTGCTGGGCAGCCGAGATAAAATTATTGATCGATTGCACAATTTCATCGCGTTCACTCACAAAACTATATTGCTCAATCAATTCAACATCTAGTCTTTCAGGTGTAGAAAATTGTAAAAGTGCTTTTGATTCATAAGTCGGTATCGTATTCGATATCCCGAGCCAAACAGCAACGCCAGCGGTTGCCATACAAGAGAGGATCAACCACTTCCAACGCCACAATATACGCATAACTAACGAAAGTTCCATGTCCACTATAGATATTCTCCCAAAAAGGATACAGGTTCTTAGGATCGAGAATTTAATAAAACGTAATAGAAGATCTCTCGGGTACTCGAGATGACAGAACCGAAGTTTTTGGTTTTATTTGATCCTGATTCCTTAGCTTTTCTATACTTAGCTGATCGCGATCGTTTAGCGAGCACAACCAAGTGCCGCGTGAGGAATGCCTACGTCACCGCGATGACTGCCTGATAACTTCTTCTAATTTTTCATTCTGCGCCATTGCCTATGAGCACAGCAGGAATAGTTAGTAATAAGATTTTCAAGTCAAAGCCAATCGATTGTCTATTAATATATTCAAGGTCAAGCTTAACCATCTCTTCAAAGGTTGTTGCACTACGTCCTGCACTTTGCCAATATCCGGTCACCCCCTGCATAGTCTCCAAACGTCCCATGTGCCAGCTTTCGTACATTTCAACCTCATATGGAATAGGAGGACGTGGCCCGACCAAACTCATATCACCGATTAGCACATTCCATAGTTGAGGCAATTCATCCAAGCTAGTTTTACGTAACCATCGCCCAACCTTCGTAATGCGCGGATCGTTGCTAAGTTTGTAGCTTTTAAACTCGGCATCTTTCGTGTGCGCTTCAGACTGCAATCTCGCCATTTCGGCTTCATTACCAGCGATATACGCTTTGACAAAAGCTTGGTGTAAGTTGGATGATGAATTTTCGTACATTGTACGGAATTTATACAGCGTGAATGTAACAGGGGTCCAATATGTTTTACCGTTAATGACTTTTCGCTTGGCCCCAACTCTTTCTTGTTTGTAGAATGCCGACCCTGGAGAATCCAGCTTTATGAGTATCGCGATCACACAGCCTGTGATAAGAAAAACGGGCAAACAAAGTAGAATCAGACCAATATCTAAGATACGTTTTAACACAAAATAGTATATGTCCTGCTCTTTTCCCCGAAGGATTTCACTAGCAGGTTCGCACTTATGATATAAGGGGGTTGGGGTATGAGTTTTCGAAATACGATGTTGCATTGGTCGACCTACTAGAGCATTGCAAGATTAGAGTATTAGATGAAAGTCATGAACAACTCAACACCTAATCGGAGATGACCCTTGGATCATATTTTGGGGCAGGAATAAAGATGACGTATTACGAATGAAACAAACTAGTGTCCGGCTCAAACATTCTGCCTTACACAGATACCAGGATACCCGGAACAAGCGATTTGAATGTATAATATCAGCAGGTCAATGCTATTCCTTCCACAAGACCAGTAACCATACTTAACCCTGGAAGGAAGAAAACGGCTTTGAACAAAAGCTTCTCACTCGATTTTAATCTATTGGCTGTCGCTTATGAATTGGCTTTAGCTGTATAGGGTGCAATTTTGTGTGTAGATTGTCTTTGAGCAGCTTGTCTGCAAGTAGCCTTCTAAATTTGAGGATCTAAAAGTATTGGTTTCGAACTACCATCCCTATGGGAAGGCTTTGAAAGACGACGAACTTTATGTATCGAATCATAGCATAATTTATCGATGAGTTCAATGCCTCCCATCTCTCTCCCAATTACACAACAAATTGCGAAAAAGATAGTGGGGAAGCAAGAAAAACAAAACCATGTGGATGTAGAATAAGATTTGATTTGTTGAATCACTTCCCCCAAAATCTGTTATTTGATTTTTAGAGAATCGGATCACGACACTCGATAATGGTCAAGGGAGAATCAACTATATACAGTATGCAGAGTACCGATTGGCACTATATATGCGGAGATCTTTATGAGGCACCGAGGGAGATAGATGATTTGGATACAAATCTCGTTCATAAATTTTTTTGGAAGTGATGAAGCACCATAGATAAGAGAACAATCATGTTTGCTATCCTGATTGTGCGCTTGCTCAACTATCTAAAAGTAGAAGATTTCAATGAATTCCGAGGCATTTTGTCTCTAAATAGAATGTTACAGAATCTTTACACTTATGCGAAGTTATATGTGATTATCAAGTAATTGGAGATATTTTGCTATTCACGTCAGGATTCGATATGAACACTAGTTCATTTATTGCACAAGTTACAACCTCCTCATATATAGGGTGGTTCAGTGAACTGATATTCGTGCTCTTCCCAATTCTTTTGTGGCTCACATATCGACGTGGATGGAATATTAGTCATGCACGTTGGCCTGGGTTGTTTTCTGTTAGACGATTCTATCTATTTAGTATCGCATTACTGCTTATCTGGCTTGTTATGTCGTCCCCAGCAAATACACTTGCCAGAAGTTATCTCACTATCCGTTCTATCCAAAAGATATTGTTATGTATGATCATCCCTCCCCTTTTGTGGAACGCAATTCCATTCCACGTCATGTTGTTTGGCATAGGTAAAAACTTGCGCGGGTGGGGTATTCAACAGTTTGTCCGCAAATCAAAGAGAAATGTATGGCTGCAGACTATCACCCAACCAGGAATTGTTTTGCTTGTGTATGCCATATCATTTATGCTCTGGCACGAACCATCAATTGCCTCTTGGGTTATAGAACGTCCATGGGCAAACCAAATGATGAGCTGCATACTCTTACTGACCGCACTACTATTTTGGTATCATGTAGTACCTTGTGGTCCGCGTCTACATCGCTCCTTACCAATCTGGGGTATCTTTATTTACCTTGTGGGCGTCGAAATATTGAATATGTTGGCCGGAGTAACTATTGCCTTTGCACAGACACCTATTTACAATTATTACTCTCAGGTACATGGATTGAATAGCTCGCCCTTATACCTCACTGTAATGCAAGATCAGATGCTTAGTGGAGGTTTGACTTGGATTACAGGTAGTATTGTCTATATTTCCACAATCGTGCTAATATTGAACCAATTTTTCAAAAAAGAAAAAGGCGATCCACCCACTCTTAGCTTTACCCAACCTGCAACCGGACGTACTATTGCGCCAGGGCTAGAACATCGGGTTTACCAAGAGAATTGGCGAGAGATTGAGCAATCGCAAGAATAGAAAATCCATGAGTCTCGCACTCTGATGGCCCTTTTTTGCAGAACTATTGTTCCGCCTGAAAGTTTGCGCGAGATCAGGTAACTAAGTTATACTCACTTCAAATTATAGTACTTTGAAAAATGGTTTTTAAAACGATTTAAAGCAGTTCTGTAAAAGTCATGGACCAGGGCAGAACCGCACAAAGCCTGTTGCCTAAACGAGCTATATGTGACTGCTACCGTGATTTAAACTCTATAATCCGCCAGGTTAACTTTGTCCCAGCTTTTTTTTGATTTAGCCTGAAGAATCCGAAATAGGGATGATATCTCCATTTACATGGGGGCAATGTCCCATCTTCATTGGGAACAAACTTTATCTGGCCATCATCTATATGTTAGCTACTTTACGGTAGCGATTAATGCAGGAGATCATCAATGGCCAAATGTCAATTAAGCCGAAAGGGTCCTCTCTTCGGCAACCGAGATACCTTCTCACACAAGAAAACACGTCGGCGTTGGAACCTCAATGTTCAAAAGCGTTCAATCTATGTTCCAGAGTTAGGTCGAACGATTCGGGTCAAAGCATCGGCACGCGCAATGAAGTCCGTTAATCGCTTAGGGTTGATGAATTATCTAAAGAAAAATGGACTTACTTTAAAAGACGTAACTTAGTGTTGAAATGATTAGCGGAGCGCAACTGCATTTAATCAGCACGCCCACGTATGGTACGAGGCGTGCCTACTCCACTGCAATCGGCTGGTTCTTTGGCCGATTCTAAAACTGTACCTTTCCACAACTTTGTCAGAAAGACCAAACTAGAGCTTTCAAATTGAGCCAAGTATGGATCGTCTGCTCTATTATCTAAATCGACCCTAAATCGTATCAAAGGCGTACAGATGACTCTCATTTATTTTCTGGTACGTCTTCTCCTTCTCTCCTTCATCACCCTGAATATGCCCTGTCAGACCGAATTTGTACGGAATCAGAGAATAACCCTACGCCCGTAAGGTAATCGTCAGGGTTCTGACAAGCGCTTTTTCCCATTATGGTTTAAATTTTGAGTCGCACTAATTGGAGTTCTTGACTAAGCGATGTCCCGAGGAGGAGCATATGTCATGGGATCAACTTCGACATGATACACCGCTTTCAGCGATCATGGGCATGAATCCATTTCGTCGACGCAATAGGCAGGACGCTGATGATTTTCTACCTGCCGCCCACCATACCATCTATGATCACATTTCAGATGGCATATTTATTGTCACCCCTAATAACCTGTTGGTCTCATTTAACCCAGCCGCAGGTTGCATCCTGACCTCTATTGTATCTGAGGAAGCGAAGACGGCAACCAATCTTCTAGAGATTATTGGGAAGCCAATCCAAGAAGTGCTTGCCATGTGGCCTACTATTGGCCCCTTCCTAAACAGCACGGACAAGGAGCATACAACGTCAGTTGAGAGCATGTGTCGCGAAGGAGCGCGTAGTTTTGAGCTATGTGTCATACCCATCCATACAGATCGAGATCACTTTTCTGGACGGATGTTGCTGCTTCGAGAGACAACAGAACGTAACAGCGCAGCCCGTGCATTGCAACAACGCAAACAGCAGCTTCGTCAGATGGTAGAGCATCTGCAAAAAACTGAAAGTATGCGCAGCAGCCATGCCGAATATATCACACAGGAAGTACGTACCTCCCTTACTAGAATTGATCTTCATATCAATAGCCTACGTCAGGAAATTGGCGACAATTGGGGTGAGTCCATCAATCGTATTGAGCATGAGATCTCATCTCTGTATACAGGGCTTGAATCACTTCTTCAAGCCAAAGAGTTCTCATCTGTCTCAAGTTCACATAACTCTTCCTCGTCTAACGGTTGTCACCTGTCCACTGGGGTTTTAGCTAACGGGGCTTCCGCTAGCGGAGAATCAACTACCTGGGCTACCGATACGTATCCACCGAATATGAATTATGAGCCGAATTCAATTCTCGCAACCTTCCCCCAAGTAGAGACCCACGATCCCACAGCCGTACAAATAGCTTAGAAATCAGGGTCAAATACAACCCGAAACTTCGACGCTGTCATCTTGGGTACCTGGGAGATCTTTCGTTTGATCTTATAAAATTCTCGTTCCTTAACGGGACGAGCCGGTGAAAGGTTTACGTCTCCTACATGTTGCGTTTTGCCTGGGACAGCCCTGACTGTCCCAAGCTAGACTCGACGCTTGGCGTTCAAAATGTTCGATAAAGTATCGATAACCTAGCATCCAGGACCAGTCACAATTTGTCCTGGCCTATTCTGGGTGTGGTGGCCATCTTTCCAGACCCGCGTCCCGTTGATCCATACATGCTCAACACCCGTTGAAAGCTGGTGAGGATTAGCGAAAGTTGCATGATCGATAACCGTGTCAGGATCAAAGACAACCACATCCGCCTGCATGTTTTCAAGCAATAAGCCCCGATTGCGGATTCCCAAACGCGCAGCAACTCCACCGCTCATTTTGCGAATGGCATCCTCAAGAGGCAACACCTTTTCTTCACGCACATATTTTCCTAGAATTCTTGCATATGAGCCGTATCCACGTGGGTGGATCGGACCTAACTGCCGCGCCCACGCCGGATCCATACCGCCAGCATCTGTCCCGATGGTGATCCACGGCTGCTGAAGCTTACGCTTGACATTGTCCTCATCCATAGAAAAATAGATGGTAGCGATTCGCTGCTCCTCTGAAACGAAGAGGTAAATTGCAGAATCAAACCAATCTTCACCCCGCATTTCGGCAATCTCAGTCAGGCGTCGGCCAATATAGGGTTGGTTTTCCTCTTTATACAGACCAACAGGCATCACATTGTCAGGTCCCACCAGATCGGCAATCGCCTCCCAGCCGCCTGATGGGTTCAGTGTTTCCGCCTTTATCTCGGGTAGCGCATTGGGATCTCGCAGGTTGTCAAAGAATTTTCCCTCTGCTGCAACCCATGGTGGCAGAATCGATGAGAGTCCCGTACCCATGGCCGGATAAGGATACATATCAGCAGTGATGTCCAATCCGGACGAGCGTTCAGCGTCAATGCATTCAAAGACCTGATCGAGCTTAGACCAATTTCTTTTCCCTGCAGCCTTCAGGTGATAGATCTCTACAGGCAGCTCAGCATGTCGGCCAATCTGAATCGCCTCATCAAGACCTTCCATGATTTCATCTGCTTCTGAACGAATGTGGGTGATATAGACACCATTATAGTGACTTACGACTTTACTAATAGCCACTAATTCGTCAATAGATGTATAGGCGCTAGGTGGATAGATGAGTGCCTGAGAGACGCCCATGGCCCCATCTTCCATTGACTCGGCCATCAGCCGCTCCATAAGACCAAGTTGCTCTGACGAAGGGTGCCCCATCTCCATGCCCATTGCATACATGCGGAGGGTTCCCCCACCCATAAAAGAGCCAACATTCGACGTTACGCCCATTTCAGTCATCGCTGCTAACCAATGCCCAAAACGCGTCCATGTTTGGATCCGCTCTTCCCATTCGGTTAGATTGTCCTGACGCAGACGGTCCCTTAGAAACTCATGATTGACCTGCCCTCCTTGCGGAGCTGGACACCAGCCTTCGCCCATGATTTCTGTGGTAACTCCCTGAGCGATCTTAGAGAGGCAGTGCGGATCCCGCATAAGAGGGATGATCGAATGGCTAAGAATGTCGATAAATCCTGGGCAAACGACCCGACTCGAGGCATCAACAACCTCGGCTGCCGAATCGGGCGAGATCGCACCTGGAGGGGTTATGGCAGCAATGGTCTCGCCTTGGATCGCTAGGTCGCCATAGCGCCAGGGATTACCAGTACCATCTACAATTTTTGCGTTTGTAATTAACGTACTATAGTGGGTCATTTAGTCTCCGAAATTAGAATTAATTGTAAGATTTTGGACTCTTTATCCATAGCCAGATACAATGCTTGTCCTTGTTAAGACGGGTATCTTCCGATTGAGATGGGGGTCGTTCTTATGAAGACGGGATCTGTCCCCGTGAAAGCGGTAAGCTTCCCTTTATTCGGAACGCATCAGGCTAAATTGGAAAAGCTTAGGATATCAATTTAGTGGCGGAAGCATAAGCGGCCAAAGAGCTCGGCTGGCTCGTTTATAGGGAATCTGGGTCATATCTGGGACAAGAGCACCTGGCGCGGCCAGGTAGAGAATCTGTGTCGCAATCGGTTCAAAGCCAGCATAGAAATGTTGCATAGATTTGACAACAAGGATCTGCTTCAGCGTTGGGTCAATACTCACATTCGTAAAGACATCAGGGTGAAAGGTCTGGGTACGGTGAGAGATAAGAACAATATCCACATCATTCGATAAATGCAGTGCAACCGAATCACCCAGCTTGGCATTGCCTTCCCCAAAACGCTGCGTGGCATTTCGGGCAATCTGGCCGACCCGTACGGTCAAATCCAGCGGATCACCCGACATGGGTCCCATTTTGCCCCCGATTCGCATCTCTAATTCTGCCCCTTCGCCAACTTCCATGGCTACCTGGACCGCCACAGGATCCCAGATGCAGCCAACTGCCACACTGTTGATATTTCGTTCTAAAATCCGCTGCAATACAAAGGTTGAATCGTTGGGCGCACCACCACCAGAGTTATCAGAAACATCGGCTAACACCACCGGACCAGCCGATGCGGCGAGAGCGTTGTCCAAGCCCTCATCAATAGTCTGATAGAGCGGCTGAACTTGATCCCGCATTGAATAGAATTCATTGCCCAGTTCTTTCGCTAAAGCAGTCCCCCTATTTGGATCATCATCTGTCACTACAAGCATTCGGGTTCCCAAGTCTGCTACATCTCCCCAGGGAAAGCCATGCCCTAGAGAAATAGAAAGGACACGGTCCTTACCCTCTAGCGCCTGCATCTTGGCGACAAAAGTCTTAACAGGCTCTTGTGTTGTATGGTAGACACCGATCATATTACACTCATAGAGTGAGGTGACGGGTTTACATTTTCCCTCCATAGCATTGGCGATGATACCGAACAGCTCTTCAGCCCGTTCCGGCGGATCAATATGCGGATACTCTTTAAAGGTGATCACCGCATCTGCGTTGTCGACGAGCATTTGAGTCAGATGGCAGTGCAGATCCAATTCAGCACCAATGGGTACGGACGGCCCGACAATGGCCCGCACTCGCTGAACAATATCCCCTTCACAGTCGTCATAGCCTTGGGCAACCATTGCCCCATGCATCATCAGCAAAACGCCATCTACGGGCATGGCCGCTTTCAGCTCTGCCAACAGCTCGTCACGTAGCGACTCGTATACAGAACCAAGTGTTGTACCTGCTGGCACGGCAAAGGTTGCTATGCCCTCGGCAACCGCCCATCCTTTGGCGTGGGCCATCGCTCGCCAACGGATCAGCGGTATGCCGAAGGAAAAAGGTTTATCGCCATGTTCACCATTGCGCACCAGATAAGTATTTTCAAAATTGGGCCATCCTGTCAGAAACGGTGAAAATGTGTTGGTTTCTGTTCCAAGTAAAGCGGTAAAGATCTTCATGAAGGCTCCTTTATTGAGGATACAATCGAGAAGGGGGTGTTTATTCAGAAGGATAATGGATGCAGTTCAAATCGTCAATTCAGTTGCCTGAACGCGTATCTCTTTTTTGTAGAGTATGGTATTATTAAGGTAGAAATAGTTTGCAGTCGCCCGGCCTTCTAGTCCAAACTCCCCTTTGTTCATATGTGTGTATTGCGTTCTACGATATCCTTTAGTCGATTTCAAAATCGATGTTTTCGGAATGGGCGTTTTCCAAAGCTCTATCCGAAGAGCTGAATGCCCGTTTGAAAAGGAACCGACCGTAGATTCTATAAATCATCCCGATAGTCCACCCGTCCCTAAAAGGAGTTTCCATGAAAGGAATTGTTGTCAGTAACGATACTGAAACCCCACAATTGACCTGGAGCGACGTCCCCGATGTTGAGTATGCAGTAGATGAAGTTTTGGTCAATATCATAACATCTGCTGTGAATCGTGCGGATCTTCTTCAAGCTTCTGGTAACTACCCACCGCCACCCGGTGCCTCACCCTTGCTAGGTTTGGAGATGGCCGGGGAGATTGCTGCCGTTGGTCAATCTGTAGACGGCTGGAAAGTCGGAGATCGGGTTTGTGCGTTACTTCCAGGCGGCGGCTACGCCGAGCAGATTAATGTCCCAGCGGGTATGCTCATGCCACTGCCAGATGATTGGAGCTTTGAGATGGGAGCTGCGGTGCCTGAAGTCTGGCTAACGGCCTTTGTTAATCTCTTTCTCGAAGGTAATTTACAGTCAGGTGAATCTGCCCTGATCCATGCTGCGGCCAGCGGTGTGGGGACTGCCGCCATTCAGCTTGCTAAGGCGATTGGTGCAAAAGCCTATGCAACAGCTGGAGCTGACCACAAATTGGATTTCTGTCAAGAACTAGGCGCTGACCTGCTGGTGAATCGTAAGAGCCAAGACTTTCAGGAAGAAATTCAGAAGATCTCTAGTAGCGTTGATGTGGTTCTCTGCCCTGTAGGGGCTGATTATCTGGAAAAGAATCTGGCCGTTTTGGGGCGTTTGGGTCGGTTAGTGTTGATCGGGTTACTCAGTGGAGCAAAGAGTCAGATAAACTTGGGACAGGTGATGGGGAAAAGGCTAAAAATTGTAGGATCGACGCTGCGTTCCCGCCCTTTAGACGAGAAGATTGCCATCACCCAAGAATTTAGCCAACGATTCTGGCCTCAATTGAGGAACGGTACACTTCGTCCTATTATTGATACTACGTACCCTATGCAGGAAGCGCAAGCCGCTCATGCGCATGTAAGAGCCGACAAAAACATAGGCAAGGTGATTCTGGCTCTGCAATAATCGGTGCCGAGTTCACTCATTTCTCAGTTAGGTCCAATCCACTTATCAGTAGCCCCTGATGTCAGCAAGAGATTCTGCGTGCTTCAGAGTAGTTCCGTAAACCATTGAAGCCGTGATGCTTAGTTGATGAGGAAAGCTGATTATGATGGTAGTAATGCATATAGAGCGGAATAGCTGTGTTCAGCAGATTTACCCGTCGTATCTTGATTATCATTGGCTTCAACATAGGACTGATAGGGCTTGGAACGGTTGGGTACTGGGCCATTGAAGGATGGAACCTATTGGATGCGCTCTACATGACCGTGATTACAATCGGCTCGGTTGGGTATGGCGAAGTGAGGTCCCTCTCTTTTGTCGGCAGGATTTTTACTATTCTCTTTATTCTAGTCGGTGTCGGCTCGGTAGCAGCCTCCTTCACGCTACTCGTAGAGACGATTCTTTCGACTGAACTTCGTGGCGAGATACAAGCAATTCGTATGCAAAAAGCAATCGATAACCTGGATGGACATATTATCATCTGCGGATATGGTCGTGTGGGTCAAAATGCTACTCAAGTACTTCAACGCGACAATCAGCGCCCCATTGTCATTGTTGATAACGATCCAAAATGTGTCCTGCAACTGCAAAACGACAACTATATGGTCTTGGAAGGTGACGCAACCGATGACGACGTTTTGAGAAGGGCCGGTCTTGAGCGAGCCTGGGGCTTAATAGTGGCCGCAGGATCTGATTCCGTTAACTTGTTCATTGTTGTTTCAGCCCGCGCACTCAATCCTAAATTGACCATTGTGGCACGTAGCTCCCGTGCTGAAAATGAGGAAAAGATGATCCGTGCTGGGGCCAATCGAGTTGTTTCTCCCTATAATATTGGTGGGATGAGAATGGCCAATTCGCTTATGCGGCCCCACTTGACAGAATTTATCGAAGAGTTGACCATCGGCGCGGGTGTTGAATTGTGGCTCGAGGAGATGATGGTAGAAGAAAATTCAGGACTGCTTGGCCAAACGATAGCAGAGCTGGATCTACGTCGCCGCACAGGTGTGACGTTATTGGCGATTTTACGCTCACAGAGTGTTATTACGCCCAGTACGAAAACTCATTTGCAGGTAAGAGATCAGCTCATCTTAATCGGCACTCGTCAGCAATTGGACAAACTTGAACAGCTTCTAGCTCACTAAGGAGCGAGAATTTAATAGAACGAATGGAAGATCTCTCGGGTACTAGAGATGACATGTGAAAACATCAATACAACAAGGAGAAACCACCTTATGTCTAAGCGACCCAATATCCTACTCCTCTTTAGTGATGAGCACAGCTTTCGTTTCATGGGCCACCGTTCTGCCGAAGCTGGGGGAGAGCCGGTACACACGCCCAATTTGGACCGACTAGCAGCCCAATCAACCGTCTTCAACAGTGCATATTGTCAGATGCCCCTCTGTACACCGTCCCGAATCTGTATGCTGGCAGGCAGAGAAGTACGCAACTGTGGGGCATGGAACAACAAGGCTATCTTCCCACCGGACGTTCCGTCTTTACCTAGTACGCTGGCCGAATCAGGCTATACGACCTGTTTGGTTGGTAAAATGCACTTCGGCGGCAACCGCCAATTTAACGGTTTTCAACACCGGCCTTATGGTGATTTAACAGGCCTTACTGGCCATCAATGGGAGCCGCTTTCTGCTGAGGATAGGAATGGCATTGTCGTCCGTACGAGAGATGCTGGCGTCACAGAAATTCCAGAGAGTAAGATGCAGGAAGTGGTGGTGGCAGAAGAGACCTTGGCATTCCTGCGCGAACAGCGCCACGCCACCCCAGACAAACCTTGGTTCCTTTGTGCCTCATTGAGCCGCCCCCACTTCCCATTGACCGCTCCCCGCCGATTCTTCGAGATGTATTATCCCGATAATGTTACGGAGCCGAAAGTGCCAGCCCAAGGCGATGCCTACAACCATCCCATGAGCGTGGGCATGCGCAAAGGGTTCCAGGTGGAACGAATTGATCATAATGAGATGATGCGCGCACGTGCAGCTTACTTTGCCTGCGTCTCTTACCTGGATGAGATCATCGGTGATCTGCTTGTTAGAATGGAACATGCGGGATTGCTCGAAAATACCATCATTGTCTACACGACGGATCATGGTGAAATGGCTGGTGAGCATGGTGCCTGGTGGAAGAACGCATGGTATGAAGCGTGTACCCACATTCCCATGTTGATCTCTACACCGGAGCAACGTACCGGCCAACAGAGTGCTCAATCAATTGATACACCTGTGGGATTGATTGATCTCTTTCCTACCTTTTGTGGGCTGGCTGGTGCTGAACAACCCCAGGGACTAGATGGAGCTGATCTCTCGTCTGTGGTCGTGGGAAATGGCACGGCACCCGATCGCCCTATCTTTGTTGACAACTTGATTCCGCGCTGGGGTGAAGGGACAGAATTTCGTGCCATTTGCTGGCGACACTATAAGTATATCACCTTCCGCAACGCACCAGCTCTCTTCTTTAATTTGGCAGATGACCCAGGTGAACAGATGAACCTGCTTTACCGAGCAACCGACGTGGATAAAGATGCCCTTGATTATCTACAAACCGTGGCCAAAGAAACAATGGATTTTGAGGCAGCGACCAACGAACGGCTCAAATGGACAGCGGAACTTCAAGAGCGCTTTCCACTTTCTACGCCAGAGAGTTTTGGCAACCAATATCTCATGCCTAACGGCGCGTTGGTTGAGGCTGACGATATGCTCTACCAGCCCCAAATCATTAGTGATAAACCATCTGAGCTGTTCTCAGATTGGCCGCAAGTCCCTTCGCTTTAAGGAGCAAAAGCCTTTGGCCAATTGGAGAAATAATTGGAGATATCTTCTCCCCAAATCCGCAGATAGATCCATGAGAGCTTCTCGTTGCAGAGTTATTTTAAGAACAATCGGATCTGAGTATCAATAGGTATTCTAAGTATCAACATGTATAAAGTAGTGATTTCCCTATCAGCTTGCTTCTTTATTATCGGATTTAGCCTCTTTAGTCAGTTGACGGCTACACATGCTCAATCGGAGATACTTGAGGTCGCAACGGTTGAGCGTTCACCCTTTGTTCTACAAAGAGGAACGGGGTATATTGGCTATAGCATTGAACTGTGGGATGCAGTGGCGAATGAGCTTGGTATTGAATATGAAGTAACTGTTTTTGAAACGTTTCCAGATATGCTCAACGCTGTTGCGAATAGAGAGATGGATCTGGCCATTGCCAACATTACTATCACGGCGGAACGAGAGGAAAAGCTAGATTTTTCCCACTCCATTTACCATTCTGGGCTCCAAATTATGCTCGCCAAATCTCAGAAACTGGTTGTCGGCCATGTAATTCCAGCAATTGTGGCCAGCGGTATCCTTTGGGTTGTTGTCATTGCGCTGCTGATACTCCTGGTTGTGGCTCATCTTATCTGGTTCTTTGAATGGGGTGATGAAAGAGAATTTCACGACACCTATCTTCAAGGAATTTGGGATGCATTTTGGTGGTCAGCAGTGACTGTTACCACTGTTGGCTATGGTGATAAAGTACCCCGTAGCGTACCAGGCCGCATCCTTGCCTTGGTTTGGATGTTCTTTGGTCTATTTTTGCTTTCAGTCTTCGTTGCGCAGATCTCTGATATTATGGCAAATAGCTTCTACCTGGCTGAAATCGAAAGACCTGAGGATTTACCTGGCCGTATTGTCGCAACCATTGAGGAGTCTACGGCGGATCAGTACCTAACCTCTGTCGGGGCAGTTGTTGTGCGATACACTCAACCAGATGAGATGTTCGACGCGTTAGAGTCGGGTACAGTAGAAGCAGCGGTCTTTGACGCACCAATTTTGGCTTACCATCAGGCCACTGTTGGGCAACACAAATTCAGGCTGGTAGGTTCTGTCTTTAAGCCAGAGCAATTTGGTATTGCGCTGCAAGATGGCAGCCCTCATCGGGAATCGGTTAACCAAGCGCTCCTTAAATTGACTGAAGACGGTACGGTACAAAAGATCTATGATGATTGGTTTAGTGTAAACCAATAGAGCAATCGATTCAATCGACTCATATACTTCGCCAGAAAAGTCTTGTCCCGAATCTTGACCAATCCACCCTTGGAATTTCTGAGAACAGAGGACAGAACTTTTCTGGCCGTCTATATACTTAGCTCAGTCATAGGTCAGAATGATCTACTCCGCCGAAATATTATCGAATGATTCTCTTCGTGAAACGGGCACAAATCTCTATCTATGCCCAACCGCAATCAAACAAGACTACAAATTATGGAAAAACCCAATATACTCCTAATCACTAGCGATCAACAACATTGGACAACTTTAGGCAGCATCAACCCAAAAATAAAGACGCCTGCTCTGGACCGATTGGCATCCGAAGGGACCCGCTTTGATCGAGCCTATTGCAACAACCCAGTCTGCTCTCCTTCCCGTTCGACGATTATCACCGGACTCTATCCCTCTATGCACCATTGTTGGACCATCGGCGTGAAACTACCTGAGGATGTCCCCACGGTGGGAGAAATTTTTAGCCAGCACGGCTATGACACAACCTTAGTTGGTAAAGCTCACTTTCAACCCCTGGCATCTCAACACGGTTCAGAGTCGCTGGAATGTCAGCCCCTGCTAAGAGATCTGGACTTCTGGCGAGGGTTTAATGGTCCTTGGTATGGATTTGATCGGGTAGAGGTTGCCCGAAATCATGCTGATGAGGCTCACGCTGGCCAACACTATGGAATTTGGATGGAGGAAAACGGGTTGCCGGAGTGGCTAGATTACTTTCAAGAATGGCCTGCAAACCCAGATAAACCAAAACGAGAGCATGCTTGGGATCTGCCGGAAGAATTTCACTACACGACTTGGACTGCAGAGCGGACCATCGCCAATATTGAAAAGAGTGTGGAGAACGACAATCCCTTTTTCCTCTGGGCCAGTTTCCATGATCCCCATCCCCCATACTTAGTATCCGAGCCATGGGCCAGCATGTATGATCCAGATGAAATGGAACCAGGAAGGCTCGATCCCAATGAGATGGCCCTATTGCCAATTCATTTTCAAGAGACCCAAAAGACCAATCCAGACTTTTCGCTCTTTAAAGAGACGCCCTATGGCAATCATGGCTTCCAGAGTCATCTCCACGAGGAGTCTAAATTGCGTCAGGATATGGCCATCTACTATGGCATGGTCAGCTTTATGGATCAGCAGATTGGCCGAATCTTGGATAAGCTGGATGAATTGGGCATTGCTGACAATACAATTGTCGTCTTCAGCACAGATCATGGTCACTTTATTGGCCAACACGGCCTGATCGCCAAAGGTGCTTTCCACTATGAAGACATGCTGAAGCTTCCCTTTATTGTGCGCTATCCTGGTCATGTTCCATCAGGGCAGACTAGCAATGCCCTTCAGGCACTGATTGATCTACCTTCAACCTTTCTCTCTGCCGCTGGCATTGACATACCTGGGCTGATGCAAGGTGTCAATCAAATGGCTGTTTGGGCTGGAGAGGTAGACAAAGTTCGAGATCATGTCCTGGTGGAAAATCGTCACCAACCCAGCGCCTTACATTTGCGCACCTATATCGATGAACGGTACAAACTAACCGTCTATCGAGGCCATCAATTTGGCGAGTTCTTTGATTTGGTTGATGATCCGGATGAGATTCACAATCGCTGGGATGATCCAGCATATGCTGAGACCAAAGCTCAGGTTATGCATCTCTTTTTGAACGCAGAGATGGAACGAGAGTCAACCAGAATGCCCCGGATTGCTGGGGCATAAGAAGAAGAACTGTATCCTCTCAATAGAGAGCAGTCGGGCAGACTATGGTTATTGAGAGGATACTCAGAACGCAACGAAACCATCCGGAATGGCTACTACTTCTTTTGTCGCATCAAGGTCGTAAGTCATTTGTCTATACACTGTTTTACACTCAAAAGCGTATAGGAATCGTATAATTTCCGTATCGGTATCATTTTACAGGCGAAATTACTTTAATGTATACTTTGTAGTAACATGATGGCATCTAGGTCGTACAAAGGCTACCAATTTGGAGCAATATAGATGTTTCATGCCCTTCTCATTGCACCCCATCATAGATGGCCAGATAAAGTTTGTTTCCTTAAAGACGGGAATGCCTTCTCTTTTCAGGGTACGCTAAACCGCATCGGACAGAGTGCGGGACGAAATTTGCCTGGTGAACTATAACATTTCTGCACCAATATGGATGGCCAGATAAAGCCCTTGTCTCATGAAGACGAGACTTGTCCCTAGGATGCTAGGGATGTCCTTCCTTTGTGGGGGCTTATGCTGAATCGCACAAAAGTCGGGAAAAATTAGCCCAGCGGATCACAAGGTCTAGCCGACGTTGTCTTAATATTTATCTTGAGATAGGGATCCCAGCAGTTGGAGGGTCATTTCTACTAGAATGTTTAAATCCAATCTAACCAGCACATAAATGGCGTGAAGAGTTCTGTCCTCCTTTTTCTGCGATCATCCAAAGTAGATTGAGGAAGAGTCGGGACAAGACTTTTCTGGCACAGTATATATCTGGTCACAATTTCCTACACCATCGTTAACAGAAATAGACAACGCATTCCATGGCGAAAGTGCCCGTCACTGCAAAACGGTAACTTGCAAACTACAGGGTAACTGACAGCTTACCACTTGTCATCCGTGATGGACTGTCATGACTCTCATCGTACCAACGCTGATGTTGCTACCATGGGAAAAACAGGTCGCGCCAACCTTTCTGGCATACTGCAAGGATGCAGTCAAAAACCAAATTAACAATATCTATCTTTATCTTTGTTTCATTTAGACGGTTAATCATTTCATAAGGAAAAATTCATGTTCAAACACAGCTATCGTATTTGGGTACTAGTCAGTTTACTTACATTGGTGCTCTCCACATTTTTTGTAACAGCCCCTACAGCACGGGCGAACCCAGGGTTGGCAGAAGAACAGGTTGCGTTAGAGGCAGACGCTGCTGCACCCACCTCAAATGAGTTGCTTGTTTATAGCCTAAATCGAGTTGTTACCGTAGGGGATCGAGGATTCCCCCGAGATGATCCGCCCAGGGCCGAGGCGAATGGTAATTGGAAAACCCCTATTAACTATGCGCAAGGAACGTTCTACTACCGAGCGGAAATCCGCAGTCAAGCAAGTCCACGCAATATGCGGTTGCAATTTTGTATTTGGCAAGATCGGTTCCAGCTCGAGAACTGTGGTTCACAACAGCCTATGGTGGGAAATCCAGGGACCGTCTTTACCTGGTCCCAGAATGTACAGGATCTTTGGAAGCTCAATGGAAATATCATTGACTGGGGGCGAGCGCGTCAAAGATATGGGATTGCTATTAAGAACAGCGTTGGCGACCCTGTAAGTGATTATAACGGTTGGAATTGGAATGGTGAGAATCCAAATCTATGGTATCCACTAGATATGCGCTTTACGGTTGTTGTTGTTGAGGCAGGTGGGACCTTTAGCGGTTGGCATAACTACGTAGGTGGGAATCCCAATCCACCAGCACCGACCAATACGCCACCACCGACATCAACCCCAAATCCGACTGCCAATCCAACTGCAACCCCAAACCCAACTGAAACAGGCACTGCCGCACCAACCGCCACCCCCAGACCGACCGAGACATCAACGCCAAGTGCTACGCCACCATCGGGCGGTGAGCTGATCACAAACAGCGGGTTTGAAAGTGACACGTCATCCTGGGGATTCTATAGCGCCCAAGGAGGTAGTTTGGTTGCTGATTCATCCAGCCATAGCGGAAACGGAGCGGCCAAAGTAACAATTAGTAGTGGTAGCAATAATATCCAACTCTATCAAAATGGCCTCTCAATCAAGCCAAATACTGCTTACAGGCTCTCCTTCTGGGGCTACTCGAATTCCGGTCATGATCTGATGGCCTTCTTACACAAACATGGAAGCCCATATACCAACCTGGGACTTTCAGAAGAAGTCAATATGGGGACAGGCTGGAATCAGCACACGGTAGAGTTTACAACAAGCAATTTCTCTGGCAATGAAAATGATGCTCGACTGCGCATCTGGCTGGCCTCTCATGCATCAGGCGGCGATATTTACTACTTCGATGACGTTTCGTTGCAAGAGATCTCTGATACAGCGACACCCACCCCATCTCCCACAACGGAGCCAACAGATGCCCCGCCTGTTACGGACCCCGGTGGTGGCGCTAGCGGAAGCAACCAGGTTGCTAATGGTAGCTTTGAGGATGGCACAGAATCGTGGAACTTCTACACAGACTCACAAGGCTCCTTTGGCCTAGTTGGCTCGGCTCCAGATGGTAGCCAAGCAGTGGAGATTGCAGTGGATCAAGTCGGGCAAAATCTACAATTTTTCCAGAACAATATTGCCCTAGAACCGAATACCCAGTATCGGCTCAGCTTCTATGCTTATTCAAGTAGCGGAAATGATATGGTCGTCTACTTGCACAAGCATGGTAGCCCATACACTCAATATGGCCTCAACGAACCAGTCGATCTGGGACAAGGTTGGCAAAAACAGATCGTAGAGTTTACATCAGCAGGCGCAACTCAGACAGTAAACGATGCGCGGCTCCGCTTCTGGCTACAGGGTGAAGCCCAAGCTGGTGACAGATACTACTTCGATCATGTCGTATTAGAGGAGCTGACAGAAGTCAACGCAACGGGTACAATTCTCAAGTACGGAGTTGATTTAGGAGATGCTGATATCTTTAATATCCCCACTGATGTTGAAGGAGATGTAGACGAGGAATACCTCTTCCTACCATTTGTAACAAATTAGTTTCTCATGGTTCAAGCAATACCGCTTGTAGTTGAACGATAGCCACAAAAAGGTAGGTGCCGAGCACCTACCTTTTTGTTGTCGATTTTCACTACCAATCATTTCGTCCATGGGGCTGGCATCGAGAAGGACGTTTGCTTCGCATAGTTGTGGCCTCTGGTGAGCTGGTCGTTTGTTCCCGTGGTTGTATGAGCGAGTTGATTGCCCCAGCCTGATTCCCCAGTATCGTTCCCCGGCACCGTTCCCAGAAAAGTTTTGTTCCTTCTCTAATTTAATCTACAATTAGTCTGCCTATCAAATGTAAAGATCGTATACCGGGCAAAGTATACGCAAGTACTTTAGAAGCCGTCTGGAAAGTCATTCTGAGGAGCCTGCGACGAAGAATCTCAGGGTTATGTGACCGAAAAACAGAGATTCTTCAGTCGCTCCGCTCTTTCAGAATGACACGATCATACCCTTTTCAGACAGCTTCTTACATCTACAATCGCTCTGTGAAGATACTTAGTCGCCCACAGCCATAAGCCAACGAACGGAAAATTTCCATGAAAATCACCGATGTCATCATCACCGAAGTCCATGGCATTTGGCCCGAAGCAGCCAATCTCCCCCGTCATGTCCAGGTAAAGCCGCTCAGCCTTTACCCAGAGTTTGCGCCAACCCAGTATGCAGAACAGAGCAGCGACCGCACCGAAATGCGCGCGCTCTATGTGGATATTCAGACAGATGAAGGGATTTCTGGACTCTTTGGACCCATTCAGCGGCAGCAGGCTTTTGTAATTGACAATGACCTACGCCCCTTTCTTATCGGTCGGGATCCTTTGGCCACCGAACTGCTGCTAGATCAGATGATGCGCATTCACCGTCACGGTCGCTCTGGAATTTTTATGACAGGGATTAGCCCCATTGATTGCGCATTGTGGGACTTGAAGGGCAAAGCCTGGGACAAACCTATCTATCGATTACTTGGCGGCCCCACCCGTCCTGAAGTGCCAGCTTATGTTAGCACCCTCGGTTATTCTGTTGAACCCGAAGATGCCGCGCAAACGGCCCAAACATTCCAATCTCAGGGATTTGCGGCTCAGAAGTGGTTCTTTGCCTACGGCCCAGGACAAGGCCAAGAGGGGCTAGAGAAGAATTTGGCCATGGCTGAGGCCGTACGATCTGCGGTAGGCCCCCACTATATGCTGATGTTCGATGCCTTTATGGGCTGGGACGTACCCTACGCCACCAAAATGCTGCGCGGATTGGAGCCACTTAACCCAGCATGGATGGAAGAGCCGATTCCCCCTGAGCGAGTGAGCGAATTCCGCAAGTTGCGCCAAAGCACCAACATTCCCATCGCCACAGGAGAGCATGTCTTTACCCGCTGGCAGACCAAAGAATTGCTCGTCAACGGGGCCGTGGACTGGCTACAGAATGATCCAGATTGGACGGGTGGCATTACCGAGTTGACCAAAATTTGTGCGCTGGCCTCTTCATTCGAGGTGCCGCTCATCGCCCACGGGCATTCTTTATTGGCAGCCCTCCACGTAGCCGGCGCCCAATCGCCGGCCACTGTTCCAATGGTTGAATATCTTTATGCCACCCAACCCTTAAAACAGTATTTTCATAAACCCATGGTCGAACCAGAAAGTGGCGTGGTCAAGCTGCCTGAATTGCCTGGATTGGGACTGGCTTTAGATGAATCAAAAATCGAAGCGCAGAAACGGATTCAATTCTCATAATGGATATTTTTTCTTTTCTAGATCAGCACGAAATTTCTTATCAGCGGTGTGATCACCCACCAGTCTATACCGTAGCAGAGGCCGAAGAAAAGGTGCCTCCCATGCCAGGTGCCGACCTGAAAAATCTCTTTATCCGGAATAGGAAAGGAACCCGCTTCTTCTTGGTCGTGGTTGGCTATGAAACGAGGGTGGATCTGAAGGGGTTAGCGACGCTGTTGGATGAAAAGAAGCTCAACTTTGCCTCGCCAGAGCAGCTCGACCACTATCTCGGCATCGAACCCGGATCGGTGAGTCTATTGGCCATCGTCAATGACACAGAAAGCGAAGTCGAAGTGGTGGTCGACGCAGACATTTGGCAAGCCGAGATCCTGAAATGCCATCCACTGGTCAACACCAGCACCCTCTCCTTGAGCCGCCTGGATATGGAACGAATTTTAGAGCTAACCGGTCATTCTCTTTCTGTGGTTAAGGTGCCGAAGAGGGCATGAAATAGACCGAGCAAATTATGATTCTCTCCGATGAGAATACCTCATTGTAACCACAGTAACATTAGAATATAGTCAATAATCGTTGTAGTTTAACAAAAAATCGTGTGCAACGCACACGATTTTTTGTTATAATAAAATTCTAGTAAAAAATGAGTCTTTTGAATTACTTTACCAATTCTGATTATCCTGTTCGTTTTGAACACATGAAATGTCAAGTAAGCAATTATGTCATCAGAAGCCGATTTAACCCCAAAGCAAGAAGAACAGCTACGGGATGCATTAGTAAGTGCATTCAGTAGAAATGAACTGGAACAGATTCTCCGTTTTGATTTGAATGGTAAGGACTTAAACTCGATCACAACGGCAAACTCAAATAAGTTGGATCAATTCTTTGAAGTGGTAAAAGCAGCTCGAATGGCCGGATGGACTGATGAGCTAATCAAGGCGGCCTATGAAAAGAAGCCCCGGAATTCAGAACTTCGCAAGTTTGTAGAACTCAATCGGCCGGAAATGCTGATCGAACATTCTGAGGATAGTCCAAGAAGCAATTTAAATAATGAACGGCCCGAAAACGGTCCAGGTGGAGATGTCCATCCTGAAAGAAACGGTACGATTTTTGGATTTCCTGTTAACGTTAGGACCATCGGCGGTATAGCAGTATTTCTTTTAACCGTAGTTCTTGGTGGTTATGGAATTTATTATTTCGCTACCCGCCAACCAGATATACAGCCTCCACCTGACGCTGCAAACCCAACATCTCGCCCCTCATCAGAAGAGGATGGTGATTCTGACAGGGAAATTGCACCTGTCACCCTCACGACCACTCAACCAATCACAACACCCGTTACTCCTATAGTAACTCCGATGGTAACGTTGGCTGATACAACCGAACCACTGCCACTGTCTTTGGATGAATGGGAGGTCTCAGCAAAGCCGACTGCTTGTGCGATTAACAATCCTACGATTGGCTATTATCATGTAACATCTAAAGATGTCACAGGAGCCACCACTAATTCACAAGATGACTTAACCGAATTTTGGTTCCAGAGTACCAAAGTGTCTATTCAACATTATCTAGCCTTCTGTGAAGTTATATATGGAACAAAAGAGACGGAAGATTGTCCCTTTTTCAACGAGATTGAAGATGAAGATACTTTCTGGGATGATCCAAACCAACAGCAAGATCCGGTACTTGTGACCGATGATAATGCGGTTGCGTACGCAAAGTGGGTTGAGGGACGCTTACCTACTCAGATGGAATGGAATATTGCGTGCGGATTTCATCGGGAAGATAACATCGGTGGCTTTACAGTAGCACACAATGCGAAAATAACTACGACAGAATATACAGATCGCAGGAAAAATGGTGACAATTCATCCCGCTTGATAGTTGGGGAAGAATGTGGACAATCAAGGTCACGAGCTGCACTCAGTCCCGAAGAGGCAAAGAGCACCGGGTTCCGAGTTGTTCTTGACAGTTGCCCTGCCACCATAGCGGTTTCGCCTCCTATCGCAGAGATCACCGTCGTACCTAGGGCAACACCACAACCAACCCGCTGCTACATTGGCTCAACCCAGCCACTAGCCGTCGCAACCTCAAGTGCCTACAACCTATCCAACGCCGCCGTCGCCATCAACAGCCAGCCCATTACATCATCAACGTATCTACTCAGTGGCGCCGTCCGCCAAGTCACCGTTCCCGAACCATCCAAAAGCAATTCCTATCGCCTTATCCCAGGCTTCTGGTGTTCAAAAGCAGAGGAGGCTCAACCATGATATTCCAAACCATCAAAACCCACCTATCCACCCCCGACACACCCACGCGCCGTTTTCTGCGCACGTGGACGCCCCACCCTGGCTCGGTGCTCTTTACGCTGGTGGTGGTTGGGGTAGTCTTGTTTGTGCGGGATGTGAATGCGTTTCCGTTGGGGCAAGGGGATGAGCAGACCAGTGAGACACCGCAGACAATTCACTATCAAGGCTATTTAACCGACCCAGATGGTACTCCGCTCACCAAAACCATTTCAGAAATTCGCTTCGAGGTTTTTAATGTCGATATTGGTGGCAAGATCATTGGTTGCGAAATTCATCAGGGCGTTGAAGTGGTTGATGGGTTATTTTCGGTGCCATTAGGTAACGGAACGGTGGATGAGGGAGATTGCAACGCGATCCCTTCACTTGGTGTTGATTTATTGGTTGCTGATTCCATATGGCTAGAAATCCATGTCGATGGGGAGAAGTTGGATCCCCGCCAGCAGATGAATGGCGTTCTCCGTGCGGTGGATGCGGAGCGGTTGGATGGAATTAGTGCCAGTAGTATTGTTATTCAGGACGAAAATGGAAATGTTGGTATTGGTACAACTGATGCGAATGGCCTATTCGGCAGATCCAGATTAAGTATAAATGGTCGTGTAGGTACTCAAGACGGCATAAACGAATCTGAATGGTTCGTTGGTTCGAGTGGCGGAATAACAGCTACGCACATTGGGTCAACAACAGAGATTCCTTTCGCCTTTTATGCCGGGAATAGCGCACCTCAAATGCTCCTCACTACATCGGGTGATGTTGGTATTGGCACATTAGCTCCTGAAGCGCAACTATCTATAAAGGGAACTAGCACCACTGGAAAATATTTTCAGATCGTATCTGCGAAAGACCAAGGGCAATTTGTCATTGACAGCGATGAGAATGAAGATGCGAGACTGAGGCTTAAGAGCAATGACGGACAGGACCGCATTGAGATAATAGCAGGCAGCGGCGGTGGCGAACTGAAGCTATTTGATACGGAAGGAAATGAGAAAGTCAAGATGGATGTTGTTGGAGAGAACAGCTCTTTCCCCGGCAGAATTGCTATCAACTCTACACCCGACAATGGTCATTCACTAAAAGTTGGGGGAGCTGTTCGAATCAGTCATGGAACACTTACTGTTGCGGATGGAGATATAATCCTAAAAGATGGCTCACTTTTGCCAGTCCCCGATTACGTATTCGCCGAGGATTATTCATTGATGTCGTTAGATGATTTACGGTCATATATAGTCCAGGAAAGCCACCTCCCTAACATCCCGAATGCAGAAGAAATCGACCAAAACGGCCTCAACCTCGGCCAGTTCCAGATGTTACTACTGGAGAAGATCGAAGAGTTAACTCTCTACACCCTGGCGCAGCAGGAAGAGATTGAGGCGCTGCGGCGGCAGGTGGATGATTTGCAGGGTCGGTAGGAAGAAGAGTGAGTTGCAAGAATAACTCTTACGAGAGTTTGTAACATTGGATATCAGCGATATGATCAAAGTCGCTATCCTGACTCACAATTGCCGAACAACTCACTTTTTGCATGGCCGCCAAGTGTAATGCATCGCGCGGACGGAAATGATACTGCTGCATGTTCTGACAAAATGTTGCCAGATCCGTCGAAACAAGGTCAATCAAAGATAGATTAGGAAAGATTTGCAGCTTGCTCAATACAGATTCAATTTCAGAAGAGAATTCAGCAATTCGTTCTTGTTCATTTTGACGTAGCTGATCAAGCGGGTTCCCAGGATAATTGTCACGAATGCGCGCAAGGAGCAGCCGATAGGCGCGTTCGTCAAAGGTCAAAACAGATGTAAATGCCTGAAATTCACTGTCCTGAATGCGACGAAAAAGCAGGTTTGCCGTCGAATCTTTTACGCGCAAAAATAAGTAGAAGATCATCGTATCAAGATATAAAGACTCGCCAGAAAATTCATGAATTGGTTGGTTCATCCGCGAATCTCTGCCATGTGACGTCAAACTGGTTAAAATAAGCCATCTCATCCTCATTGGCAGGTCCTAATGATCCCGCCAACGAAGATACGAAATCCTCCTTCTGCTCTGATTGGACCATTTTTTGTACAATTCGACGCAATGCCAATAGCTCATCCAACATTATATCAAGCCGATGCAACACATCCTGGGGTGAATGATCAATTGTTTGTATGCTCATCGTTCCCTCTATTTAGGAAATCAAGGAAATCACTTTCGGACATAAATAGACCGATTCGCATGGTAGCACGATTCAAACAGGGCGTCAATGCGGACAAAGTATTAGAGACAAACTAAATAGTATCTAGGGTCTTTTCCAAATACGGGCGTTAAAGACTATGCACAAAAAGGACACAACCCTAGCCAATTTCAGATGCTACTGCTGGAAAAAAATCGAAGAGTTAATCCCCTACACTCTGGCGTAACAGGAAGAGATTGAGGCGTTACAGCGGCAGGTGTCTGATTTGGAAGGTTGGCTATCACAATGGCGAGTTAATTACATGTCCCCAATTGTTCACAATGACGAATCAATCCCCTGTAGTAAGCGGAGCAGGCGTCCACTGACTCATCCACTGCGTCATGCGCTCTTGCAGAGTATTGATATAAGACTCAAGTCGAGATCGCTGTGACGCAGGTAGTTCTTCCAACGTGAGAAGATGTTGTCCAAGCTGTCGCGCACGGTGTATGTCGCCAGCTTGGACCCAGCAGCTAATAGCGCTAAATCATGGATAAAAGCTTTTTCTGGCTTCCCTCGTGTCAAAAGTTCCTGGTTTAACTGCTCTTCTATCTCTGCGGCAATGGCAAACTTATCAGCAGCTGCGGGATAGAGTCCTTGCTGTGTCAGCAGATTGGCTTCGAGAATTAGACTCGATTTTTGGCGCTCCAAATTCAAAAAAGAGTTGGGTAAAGAAGAACGATCGATAGCCGTTATATTTTTGTTGTTCATAAATCACTACTCCTACTACCTCGTGATCGATATCAGGTAGATTTATCTATAGAATTATAATGATATGGTCTTGCACAGCAAGCAGCGCAATTTTTTCACTTCCTTGTTCCAGGTCAGCGTAAGTTTACGATTCTCTTTCTGAATAGAGCCGATGTTTTGTAACGTTACCTCAAGTGTAACGGAGCGATCACTGGCGAAAGGTTGGAGCCTGTGGACGATGAATGGCAAAAACCATCGAATATCAACGGCATTTATATTATTGATTTCCTCTAAGGAAACGATATCAGGCGTACACATTAGCGTATGAATTGACTGGTTCAAGAGCCATTGTCTGCTACAACTTTCTGAACAGAAGCGTAGCACTTTTCTGATCAAACGCCAACGTTGAGCCGAAAATATAAAACCAGTCATCGAAGAGTTAACCCTCTACACCTTGGCCCAGCAGGATGAGATCGAGGCATTGCGACGGCAGATGTCTGATTTGAAGAATCGGTTGGGAGTGGAGTAAGTGGCAATCAAGGTTCGCAATCTGCTGACCCCATCATCAATATGACATCAGCAGATTGCTCAACAACAGTTGCTATTGGCAGGGGATTGCGTGGATGGCATCAGAAATGTATTACCCAGATTGAGAGGTTTCCTGCTCAGGCAACAATTCGATAAAATCGTCGAAAGTCGCTTCTTTGTCCAACAATGTATCGACTAACGCGTCCAGAAGTTCCAGCTTGTCTATGTCGGCAACTTGTTGGGTCAGATTTTCCTGTTCAGCTTCATCCAACTCAAACCGAAAGGCTAGGAGTTGACCAATCATCTCGCGTTGGTTTTCCATCCGACCAATTGCTTCACCTTTGGTTATACCAATTGCTTCACCTTGTTCATAAATTTTCCGTTTCTCTTCTGCTAATGCTTCCATTAACATGGTCTGCACCTCTTCTTTCGTCCGATAAACGTAATCGAGTTTTTCGTAATCTTCGGGTGACACTTTGCCATGGACGGCCAGTTGCCGGAACCAATTCAAAAAGAGTGACACTTAAAGTGGTCCCCAATGTCAAGACCACGAAGTGCTAAAAATAAGAAATAAGTAGACATAATGTTGAATGATAAAGGTAGGCTCCAAGTATCCGCCTCCCCTCACTTATTTTGCTTGAGCCGCCTGATAACGAAGCCGGTC
>JBCCHB010000074.1:0-79915 GCA_039028975.1 Chloroflexota bacterium | reverse complement strand
GGCATTTTCGTGCCAAATCCGATGAAATCGGCGCTTTCCCTAATGACCAGAGCTGTCTCACTCTTTTCTTTATGGTCCTTCAGCTTGAACACGCTAAACATGACCGCCATTTCTTGGCGAATACTTCGTGACAACAACGAATTTGTGAATTGTTGAATGGTTAATGAGTCGGTCAGTGGAGCCTTCTTGTTTTGTGGAACGAACTCGAGCGTCCGATTCCATTTCATTACCCATGGTCACAAGCGACTGCTTCGCAAGCACCCATTCTGCCATTCAACAATTCATGATTAGAAGCGACTCTTTCGCTCAAACCGTTCAGATCCTTGGAATCCATATTGAGCCAAATTCTTTTACAGAAAAAGTGACTGTGGAGAAATGTAACCGGGAGGGTTGAAGGAAATGACGGTTTGGCCTCTTCTTTCTTCAGGCTCTTCATCTCCTTCATGGTTCCACTTGTAGAGATATGGCCACTCCAGAATTTAAAGCACTCAATTTTTCACAGGAATAGTAGAAGGGCAAGAAGAAAACTTCTCGCCCTTCTGTGGGCAATTATTTTTCTGGAGCCGCCTAAGATATGTCTTGTACACTTGCCCCACTTGCCTTTTTTGGCAGACCTTACAGAACCGTTTGTTTTGAAGCTGTTTGATAACAGAAATTCAGAAAAAATAGCGCATTCCCACGAAAACTTGACCCTTTCCCCCATTGATCTTTTAAATCAGCCGTGATAAAATGATTGATAAGTGAAACGACGCACGCATTCTATTTGCAAGCCACCTATCTATACTCAGATCCGTTTCAAAACCGACGTTTTGCCTCTCTGGTAGCCTCTTTGGAAAACTCCGGTTTTGAAAACGACTGCAGTATAAATAACCAATTCTAAATAACACCGAAGTCTATCAACCTCGCTGTAACCCAACAGCATTACCCAATGGAGCTGATGTTGAACACCCAAATTCTAAAGACCTTGCTTTTGGCGCTCATCGCCGCCTGCACCGTTGCCTTCACTGTATGGGACCGAGTCTCCTTCGCCTTCATCACCCAGCCGAGCACCGTCCAATCACTTAGCGCTCAACAGGCAGGGGGAACAACGCTACTTAAGTATGACATAGACCGCTCCCAAATTCCTGACCTCTATTACGATGAACTGACCATTGACATCCAGACCAATGGTGCGCCGATTGTGAGCGTGCGGGCCAACCGGCCGGATACACCCTTCACCATTCTAGAAGATGCCGACTACAGCCAGCCCGACGCCAACACAGTGCGGGTCAACACCTCAGCTCGCCTGCTGGAAGTGACGGTCAACACGCCTGCCAATACAGCTGGTCTGGGCAACTTCACCGTTCCTGACCTCAAAAACGACAAAGCCTTTGCCTTCTCGGTGGGCATGGATGACAACACCAACCTGCAGACGGGCATCGACCTGATGACTTCCAAAGGCTGGCAGGGAACCCTCTACCTGATCGGCCAATATGTAGAAGATCGCCAGCCCAATGAGGATTGGATCATCACCTACGAGGATATCCGTAACTTGGTGGCCCAGGGCTGGGCCATTGGCAACCACACCTGGGACCACGCTTGTGGCAGCATCTTTGGCGACCAGAACATCCGCGACACCCAGACCCATCTGCGCAACGTCATCAACACCTCATCGGTGCCGGAATACAAGATTCACTCCTTTGCCGCACCCTGCTTTGATGCGGCCTACCATCCCCTGATCCTCAACCTACGAGATAATGACCCCAACGTGGAGCTGCTCTTCAACGAGAGTGGCGGTCCCTACATCATGCAAGTAGACCCAGACACCACCCAGATCGCCTTCCAGTACAACGCTGTTGGGGTGGGCCTCTTCGATTTTGATGCGCCGGTGGGCCGAGATTGGGATCTGGCCAACGCCCCGGCTGCAGTGGATGCGCTGATGGCCGAACACAACAATTCGGGCAGCCACTTCTGGTACAACGTGCTGGTCCACGGCAACCAGAATGCCGAGCTAACCGATGACGATATGCAGCCTATCATCGATCACGTCTACAATCAGTATGGCCCAGGCAGTAACGGGAATGACATTGTGTGGGTCGCCCCGGCAGAGAAGATCTACTCCTACCTGCTGGTGCGAGATAGAAGCACCATCTACTTCAGCCAGCACGTGGATCCGACGGTAACGCCAACCCTAGATCCCAACGCGCCCACGCCGACGACCACGCCCACCTTTACGCCGACCAATACGCCACCGCCCACACCCGACCCCCGCCAGCCCAATCCACCCGAATCGGGCATCTGGTATGGTCTTTATGAAGCGTGGCTCACCGAGGAGATGTTCACCGCGGCCTTCGACTGGAGCCAGCAGACACCGGTTGGCAGCGGAACGTTGAGCAACTTCGACGTCAACGTCAACAACCCAGGGCGGGACCAGCACTATCAGGTCCGCTATGTAGGCTGTGTAGGGATTCCCACCAGCGGCACCTACACCTTCTACGTCACCTCGGACGACGGCACGGCCTTGTTCATCGAGAACCAGCTTGTGATTGACAACACGGGCAAGATTGGCGCTGACTCCAACTACGGACCCAGAGAAGCTTCCGGCACCGTCACCCTCCAGCCGGGCTGGCGTCAATTTGAGCTGAAGTACAACCAGTTCGATGCCGGCCGGGCGCTGATTGTCGAATACGAAGGGCCGGGCCTCTCCCGCCAGGTGATTCCGAATGACCTTTTGGGCTGTAGCAGTGGTCCAGTCCCCACGCCTGGACCGACCGCGTTACCAACCGCCATCCCCACGCCAACGCCGGACCCCAACGCGCCAGCGTTACCCGAATCGGGCATCTGGTATGGCCTCTACGAAGCTTGGCTCACCGAGGAGATGTTCACTGCCGCCTTCGACTGGAGTGGACAAACATTGGTCGGCAGCGGTACGCTCAACAACTTCGACGTCAACGTCAACAATCCAGGAAGAGATCAACACTACCAAGTGCGTTATCTGGGCTGCGTAGGCATCCCTGCCAGCGGAACCTATACTTTCTACGTCACCTCTGACGACGGAACGGCCCTCTTTATCGAGAACCAGCTTGTGGTCGATAACGTGGGCAAGATCGGGGCCGACTCCAACTATGGCCCCAGAGAAGCTAGCAGCACCGTGACTCTTGAACCAGGTTGGCGGCAGTTCGAACTCAAATACAACCAGTTTGACGCAGGCCGAGCACTCACCGTTGAATATGAAGGTCCCGGCCTCGCTCGTCAGGTGATTCCCAACGAGAGTCTGGGCTGTAGCACTGGGCCAGTCCCAACAACTGGACCGACCGCCCTGCCTACACCGACACCGACGTTGGCCAATACGCCCACCCCTACACCCGACCCCAACGCGCCAGCGCTCCCCGAATCGGGCATCGGCTACAAGCTTTATACGGCATGGCTGGGCAATGATGGATTCCCAGCCACCTTCGACTGGAGCAGCATCAGTGGCTTCTTTGTTGGCAGCGGTACGCTCACCACATTTGGCGACGACATTTCTCTGCTCACCAGCACCGACCACTACCAAGTCCAGTACACGGGCTGTATCGGCGTGCCGAGCAACGGCACCTACACCTTCCACGTTGAGTCCGATGATGGTGCGCATCTCTTTATCAACGACCAGCTTGTCGTCTCCAACGGCGGCAAGGTCGAATGGAGCCAGCAGTGGACGCCCCACCAGGGCAGCGGTTCCATCGCGCTTGCTCCTGGCTACCACCCCTTTGAACTCAAGTACAACCAGTTTGACTGGAACCGAACCCTGAGCATCGAATACGAAGGGCCAGGGGTTACGCTCCAACCCATTCCCAATAGCGCCCTTGGCTGCGGGACCGGACCTGTACCCACGCCCGTTCCCATACCAACGCCGATTCCAGTAGCGACCCCAACGGCCACACCCGACCCGAATGCGCCTGCCCTGCCCGAATCGGGCATCTGGTATGGTCTCTACCAAGAGTGGCTGGGTGACAATGACTTTCCGGCCGGATTTGACTGGAGCGACAAGCCACTAGTCAATAGCGGCACTCTTGACAATTTCGACATTGAGGTCAACAACCCAGACCGAATCGACCACTACCAGGTGCGCTTCCTGGGCTGTATCGGTCTTTCGGCTGGCACCTACACCTTCCACATCACCTCCGACGACGGGGCCTATCTCTTCATCAACGACCAGTTGGTGGTAAGCAACAGCGGCAAAGTGGGCTGGAGTCCCCAGTGGACGCCCCATCACGGCAGCGGCACCATTACCGTATCCGCAGACTATCACCCATTTGAGCTGACCTACAACCAGTTCGACTGGAACAAAACCCTGGAAATCAAATACGAAGGGCCAGGGATTGACGGCATCCAGCCTGTTCCCAACGACGCCTTGGGTTGTAAGACTGGGCCAGCGCCCACGCCCGCTCCAACGGCCACAGCACCGACGAGTCCGCTGCCGACGCCAACCCAGCCGATTAGCCCATTGGCCTTGCCGAACAGTAGTTCGTCGACCTCACATGGAACTCAATCAGCTTCGATTGGGCCAAACCAAACATGGGAGGAACGTTTCCCCGAACAAAAGACGTTTATTTTGGGAGACCCAGGTGGAACACCTTCTTTAACTGAAGCAGAGAAGTTAGCTCGTAAGCAAAATGGCCTGCCAATTCCTTTAGAAAGTATTCCAGATGAGACAAATTTGCCAAGACAGTTCGGACCTTGGGAGGGTACAGCCTTAACCACTAGTGGACCTTCAGTCTTTAGCGCTGGCCAAGGCACAACGCCGACGATTGTAGACGGTTGGGATCAACGCAATCCCGATTCGTTTGAAAGCCCGATTCCGCCAATCGGCCGTTGTGTATGGCGCGCAGGATACAACACAAACAAAACAGCTTACCAATGGGGACGTGCCACAAATCGGGTCAAGAACGGTATCTATGCTATCTGGCCTGCTGGAATGCCACTCAATGGGCAGCCTGCGATTCCAAACGGAGGCGGCTATCCTCAAAACTTAGAGACCTGGTGGCAGTGCGAACTATCTCCGTCGACGGCTCGCAACAATATTTTGGTTGAGTTCGAGATGTGGCACGAGCTAGACAATGCAGGCGATAGCTTAGAGTTGCGTTTCTATGAATCGGCTTGCAACAATACCAACCCCTCGACCTATCAAAGCGGCTTGGAGTGGGAAGGAATCGATGGTCAAGGTACATCGAGTGCAAATGAGTGGAAAAATCATCGAATCTTCTTCCCTTCTCTTGCGAATTCCAGTAGCTCAATTTGTATTGAATTTAAGTTTACCAGCGACTCACAAACGGTTATTCAGCCACCTGCTCAAGGCCCCTGGCTTGATGATGTTCAGGTATCCTACTACCACAAACCATCGACCAGCGTAAATTGCCAGGACAAAAATCCAACCATTACTGTTCTTGGTGCACCTGGTAATGCAGAAGTCAGCAAAAGTTTGGTCGTGAATCCCTATAGCATAGACATTGAGGCTGGTGATGTAGATAATCCCGGTAACGATATTGATATGGCAGGTATGGTAGAGCGGCTGATGCGAGCCAACGTCAACTGGATGCGGCTTGAGTTTATGATTCCGCCCTCTGAATTGATGCGTATTGGTCGCGGTCTGGGTTATGAGGGTGTGAGTCAGGTAGATCTGCGCCATTTCGACCGCATTGTAGACATGCTCTGCGCCAACAATATTGCTGTGTTAGGTCTTGTAGATAACCAGACTCTAGAACGACAGGATTGGAATGATGAAATCGACGCATATAAAGCTGACTTTGCTGGCACAGCCAAGCAGCTGGCCAGCTACTACGACGACCGTATCCGTTATTGGGAGATCTGGAATGAGCCGAACTTTGGAGGTAGTGAGGTTGCCACCGAGAATTATGCTCAGTTATTGGTTGAGGCGTATGATGGAATCAAGTCGGTTGAGCCCAATGACAAGATTCTTTTTGCTGGTCTGGCTCAAGCCGATGGACGTTCTTTAGCATACTTCGCAGCTGTTTCACAAGCATTGGCAGATCTCGACAATCCTCGTCAAAATCCTGCACCTTATGATATTCTGGCTCTCCATCCATATCCTTCGGATCAGTATGTGAGTAATAACCGAGTCATCGTTGATCCAACGATCTATTTACGTCAGATCGATGATATAGCCAAGCCAACTACCATCCATAATTACTTTGAAACGATGATTGCGAACGGAAAGAATAACGGTGAGATATGGATTACAGAGATCGGCTGGAATCGCGCTAGAGATAATACCATTCAAGCACAGCGAGACATCAATGAAAGTTGTGGTCGTGTCTCAAGCACTATGGTACGAGGCACTGAACAGTCTACCTATGCCCACAGCAGCTTTGATCTGCTCTTTAAACAGACGGCGTGGTCATCAGGTACGCCTTCAATCAAGAATATCTTCTGGTTTGGTTATGGGGATACTGGACTTCCAGAGAACGAGTGTGATGCGGGCGTAACTGGGGCATCTGTTTCTCCATCCAATGGCACATCATTCATTGCCCGTGGTGCGTCCTTGCTGGAGCCGCAGCAGGATGATGCATCCTGGTGGTTTGGCCTGTATCAAGGCATTGATTGGAGACCTGAAGGGCCAGTTATGAACGAAAATACAGTACACTGTATCTTCCGAAACTACCCAATTGATACCGCCGTACCGCTCTTCGAATGTTTGGATATCGTCTTTTTACCACTCATTCACAATTCTGGCGTGGCAAGCGGTCAGTAGTATAGTTTTCAGAGATAGCTAACAATATGTTAAGCTGGCTATCTCTGAAAGGAATCTATAAATGAGACATCTAGTAATACCCGCTTTCCGATACGCCTCAATCTTTTATGGGGTCGTAGCAGTCACGATCTCCTTAATTCTGCTACTGACTCTAATCACTGGCTGTACCAATGTGCAGGCAGAGCAAGGAGCCCTTGACGACAATGAGATTTCCTTGCCCAGATTGTCTGAACAGCTTAAAGCAACGGCCCGCATTCATCGAATCGTTAGCCACCCAAATGGAGATTTATACTTTAAGGGATTTAACGGCGTGTCAGTGTTAAGTGGAAATACATCACCAGTAGATGTATCATTTCCAGATCTAAATCCACCATATGGACCTAACCTGAGCGATATCGCTGTTAATTCTCGCACAGGACTAGTCTATGCATTAGATCAATATGGTCATGCCATTCATATCATAAATAAAACTCGAGTAATTTCCACACTGCAAGACGTCACAGAACAACCACGCCACGTCTTAGTTGATGAGGATAGCAACGAAGTCTATGTCTTCTATACATCCACTCTTTTACCTACAAATCGGTTTCGGGCTGTTGTTTTGTCTGGTACAGATATTATTACTGAGATTATTCTACCTTTTACGCCAAATGCCACAAAGTACAATGCGCATGACGGACACATCTATACTGCTGGACGCCAAAATTTACCGGATGACAAGCACAGTAACACTTTAGTTGTCATCGATAACCATCAGATCATTACAACCATCCAACCACTCGAAAGCAACCCTCAGTTATCTGTATTAGACATGACCATCAATCCTGAAAACGGCGATATCTATGTTTTACTAAGCGGCAAAGTCGTTTATTGGGATCGGGTCAATCCACCTAAATCGGCTGATTTTAGAGAGGCTGGCTACAAGAACGCTGCCTGTATCATGGTTGATCCCACGCGAGAGCTAGTCTATGTCTGTGTCTGGAGGGAGGATGGCTATTACGTTCTGGTCATGACCAAGGAGGGACTGCAGACGGCTATTCCAGTGAAAAAACGGCCTGAGTCTATTGTGAGGGATGGCAAGCATGACTATATCTACGTCGGTCATTACGATCCAACTCGCCTCTCTATCATTCGTGAGACGGAACTGATTACTACCCTTGAAGTACATGGCTTCGGAACAAGCGATATCTTTTTTGATGAGGCAACCGATACCATCTATACGGCAAATGTTGATGATAGTAGCATTAGTATTTTTCGGTATCCAGAGGAAGAAGAGCAGTCTTCATGGCTGAACTTCCTGCCGTTTATTGGGAATTGAGTGTCTGTGGGATAATTGAGTAAAGAAGCAAAGGGACTCGGTGGAAACATCGGTCCCTTTTTAATTGGGGCAATTACACAAGGGATTCGGGGATAGAACAGATTTATCCTCTCATCCAAACGTTTCCTCTTCAACCCAATCGATCAGCACGTTCATGAACAATCCGCTTGTCCCTTGAATCTGTTGTAGTTATCAGGCGCTCTTGACAATTTCAGTATTGAGGTCAACAACCCAAATCGGACCGACCACTACCAGGTGCGCTTCCTGGGCTGTATTGGCCTCTCGGCTGGCACCTACACCTTCCACGTCACCTCCGACGATGGAGCCTATCTCTTTATCAACAACCAGTTGGTGGTAAGCAACAGCGGCAAAGTGGGCTGGAGTCCCCAGTGGACACCCCACCAGGGCAGCGGCTCCATTACGGTATCCGCAGACTATCACCCATTTGAGCTAAAATACAACCAGTTTGACTGGAACAAAACCCTGGAAATCAAATACGAACGGCCAGGGATTGATGGCATCCAGCCTGTTCCTGACAGCGCGCTTGGCTGCCAGACCGGGCCAGCGCCCACGCCCATTCCGACGGCCACCCAGCCGATTAGTCCGCTGCCCACGCCGACCCAGCCGATTAGTCCGTTGGCTCCTCCTGTCTCTGCGGTCAATGCAGCGCCAGGGCAAGCAAGTACGCTCTATCTGCCGGTAGGGTCAATGTATCCAAATGGGCAAAGGATTTTCACCGAACTCGTCCCAAGAGATACCGATGGTGATGGGGTGAGTGATGTCGATGAAATCATGAAGACCGGCACCAGCCCCTTCCATTCTGACACAGATATCCTTATTGCCAATCCTGCCTATACAGTGAGGGGAACATCCGACGCCGATGAAGATCCAGATGGCGATGGCATATCCAACATTAATGAAATCCAGATCGCTAATGGATACAGTACCGATCCTTTGTTGGCCGACACCGATGGGGACGGCTTATCCGATTCAAAAGAGGTGGCTGGTTTCTTAGATGCTGCTGGCAACGTGGTCTATACCGATCCGGATGAATGGGACACAGACGGCGATGGCTTATCTGACGGTGACGAGATAGGTTCTCTGGTCAGCAGTGATTCAGGCATTCACTACGAGGTATTTACCGATCCTAATCAAGCTGACGCCGATTTCGATGGTCTAAACGATCTGGAAGAATTAGGTATAGGAACCAATCCAAATCATGAAGATACAGACAGGGATCTGTTAGTAGATGGGGTTGAGGCTGATATTGACTTTGATCCCCTTGACCCAAATCCAGATGGCGATCACCGCCGCGATGATGTTGAATACCTGAAAGGAAGTGACCCATACTACCCTAACCCTACAGCCCTGGTTGCTGCAAGGTGGGCGGTACAAGGTGCTCTTTTCGGTGACTGGGGGGAAAATCTAGCCAATGATGGATGGATCTCCGAAGATGTATTTGTTTCTCTACCTTACATGAGTGGCTGGATTGCCAGCGGCTTCTTCGGCGTTGGAGATATTCGCGACACCGCCGCATCATTAGCCCGACTAGATGCCGTCGATACCCTGCTCAATGCCCTGGCATTTGCAGCCGCGGTCGGCGATGCATTGAAGATCGGTAAGGTCATCGAAAAGGTTGTTTCATTTGCCAAAGCAAAGGGAAAGAATCTGTTGCCCATTATGCGATGGGTGATGAAGAATTTTGAAGGTCTGCCCGGAATGGATCTCTTATTGGGTTACTTTGAGTATAGTGATGAGGCCATTGCGCAATTCTGTAAAGCAACAACTGTTGCATCTGCTAATGCATCCAACGGTCTACCCTTGTTGGAACCATGCGCGTCCTCTATATTAGAAAGATTAGGGAAGGCGCGTAACAGACCAAATATTGTGAATGAGGTTGTGGCCAAGGGCGGAGGCTTTATCCAAAGAACGCTGAGTTTGGCAGACTGGACAAATATAAAAAATCGGGCCAATGATGTAGCGCTTTGGGGAGGTAAGGCTGGGAGTGCAGAAGCACGCGCTGTGGAGACTACTGAGGTAATAAATACAGGCAACTATGACATTCTTTATACAGGGCGGCAGGGACCACTCTATACAACGACAAATGCTGATGGGACTATAAAAGAACACTTTCTGCTAATTGGACCTGATATGGTGGCCGTGAACCGAACGACTGGTGAAACGGTTGTCATTGAAATCAAGGGAAAGAGCGATGATCATATATCCAATAGCAGTACATTCAGAACCCCACTTACAGTCTCACCTGGTGACGTCCAACGGTTTTTCCAGCCTCAGCGTACTTGGTTGGATACCAATCCAAACAGATATTTGGACCCTTTAGAAAATGCCGTCCTTGCAACTGGTAATCAGCTTTGGGAAGATGCTTTAGCCCGATTAGACGGAGTAACGAGCGGAGATCCATACGAAGCAATAGTTTTCGGATTTGTTGACGGTCAATTTAATGAAGCAACTTTTGGAAAACTAGACAGGCTATGGGATCGATTGAATACAGACGCACTGCGTGTAGATACGTACCTGTTTGATCGTTATGGAAGCCTAGATTAATAGTCATCACATTCCATCAACAGATTACACTGATTTCACAAGCCGATTGAATAGGGTAACCTGCTTATATTTTGTAGCGACAAACAAAAGAGGAGTAACAATGGATTACCGAATCTCCGTTTCCGAAAATCAATTGCAGAAAGAGCTGGAGAAAGCTCAAGATCGTTACGAGCGTAGATCGGATACGTGGCTTGTTCGTGAACCCCTTGGGCGCGTGCTGCGCTCGATGAATGATCCTGCGGCTCGCATCCATTTAGAGAAAGCGGCATCAAATTATATTTCATCACACATCAAAGAAGATAGAAGACGGCAATCTACCGACTATATAAGGGCTGGAAATTTCTATCGTCTGATGGATGAGCATGAGATAGCCAATCAGTACTTCGAGGATGCTTACGAATTAGCCAAGCATGAGACAGGGGATCTGGATGATCCCGAGGCCGTTGATTATGATCATATGCAGAATCTGATCGAAGTTTGCTTTTTGCTGGGGAGCTATGAAGAGGCAGTCGAATATGCCCGCTTGTTTCATCAGGATGATCCAAATACAGATCTCAGAGCGTACCGCTATGGTCAATTGGCTGAGGCCAAAATCAATCAAGACCTCGTTTTGGCCGAAAAACTTGCCGTTCGGACTGCTCGCGGGCTGAAGAAAGGGCGCACACCAACAGGAACCTCGGGTATTGCGGTCACAGGTTGGGATTTCTACGAATTTATCTTGGCCGTGATCGATGAAATTAAGGAGAATCAGTCAAAGGTATCCATAACCGAAGCGGATCAGTCCAACACGTTATCATCTACCTTTGACGAGGATGAAGTATACCTCCCAGCAAAGATCAAAGAGAATGTCAAACGCAAGTCACGTATCTACCATGACCTAGATCGGCTAGGTCGGCAGCGTGAAAGTTTACAAAGAAGCCTGGATAATCAACCGAGAAACTCGATGAATCAGGAGAAAATGGGCCGGATTCTGCGCCTAATGGGAAGGGCCAAGGCCCAAGACCATCTGACACAAGCCGCGGAGATAAATATTGCCAAGGCAGCGGAACTACCGCAACCGACCCATAGCTACATGTATCTACACATCGGCCAACTTTATCGTTTAGCAGGAGAAGCAGACAAGGCGCGTCCCCATTTGCAAGAAGCATATAAGCAGTTGTCGCGTCATGTTGGTCATTCTCTGACTGGCGATATCAATCTGGAGGATCCAGAGGCTTTAAGTTATCATCTGTTCGGAAATTTTGTTGTAACCTGCTTCCTGCTTGGCAATGATGAAGAAGCGTTCAAATATGGCCGCTTTCTCCACGAAAATCATGACGATAGTGCACTGATTGGCTATCAGATAGCGCTCCTTGCCCAGGCAAAACGTGAAAACGATAGCGAAAAGGCCGAACTGGTTGCGCAAATCAACCTTTATCTATTACGAGAAGATAATGAGTGGACAAGTGCGATTGAAGAGGCTCCTGAAAGTTTAGGCAACAGTTTCACCACCATGGATATGTATGAACTTGCCGTAGAGACGGTGGAAGGGATTGAAGGCGAATAAATTTAATCGAGATGTAATAAGAAAAGGGACTTGGTGGCAACATCGGTCCCTTTTTTTGATTGAGGCAACAACTCCAACGGTTTCGAGGATAAAACGTTTTATCTTCGCGCCACTGGGTTCCCCTCTTCAATCTGGCCGTTCGGCAAGCCTCGTGACAAATCCGTTGGGTCCCCGAATCCGTTGTAGTTTTCAGGCACGAACAAGTTCGCTAGACAAGCCAAAAGCTCCATCCGTTTGAGTGTGGCTGGGCACCCTTAGGGCAGCCCCCTTAGCGGACAGGACCACCAAACTGACCAATAATCCGCTCAATGGCACCCCGTATATTCTCTGCTTGAGCCGTTGTTTGGCAAGCTTGCCACGTCGCTTCATCCACATGGGGTCGGAGATCGATGAGTAGAATTTCGGCAATCTGCTTCATCAGCCACGGCGTACTTGTGCTGTTTGATAGGGTGCTCAGAGAGGTGATTGCACTTGACCAATCCTGGGTGGCAATATAGTAGTGGCTGATGGCGTGAATGTAGTCACTTGCCATCTTCTCCGCAACTTGAGGGAGAAATTGCACGGCAGCAGAGAGGTGAGTGGTCGCTTTTTCCGGATGGTCCTGACGGCTGTGGTACTCGACCAACAGCGCATGAACCATGCTCGCCAAGAGTGGTGCATTGACTTGAAGAAACATCTCGGCTGCCCTTTCAAGCGTAGACTGAGCATTGCCAAAATCATCTTCAACCCATAAATACATGGTGGCACGCACCAAGGTAAGTTGAGCCGCTAAATACGGGACAGGCACGTTCTCTTTAATGAAGCCTTCTAGTTCATCAATTTCTGCTCGTAGCCATGAATGGTAGTCGGCAGCAGTAGAGATGACATCAGGGAGCAACGCTGTTTCGGCGGGCCGCAAGCGCAGCAGATGTGCTGTCCGTATCTCCATGAGCAGACGAAGCAGGGAGGTCATCACAGCATAGACGGCAACTGAGGATTGGGTCGCGCTCGCTTCTGCCTTGGCAAAAGCTAAACGCGAAGCAGCAATATCGCCCAAACACTCATACTGCAATCCCTTGGTGAAATGAAGCAGAGTGACACCCCAAACTGATGGATTTTGGTCAACTGCCCGCTCAGCACTTGGCAGCAGCTCATCTACCGCATCGTAGCGCCCATCATAGTTGAGGGCCATCGCCCAATTTGTGGCTGAAAGGCTAATTAGCAGTTTATCACCCTGTTGCATGCTTAGCCGATAGCTCTTTTCAAGCGCCTCAACACTCTTGATACCACTTAACAAGGTACCATAAGCGCGTCCCAAATAGAGATAGAGCTGGGCACGCAGCAGTGCAGTACCATCATGTTCAGGCACTACTGCTAGCGCAGACTCCATCATCGTCACCACGGTAGCGTTGCGCGCCATCGACTCGTAATAGAGCGGCATGGCGTTACTGATCTGTGCGATGAGTTCAATATGCTGCCCCTGTAACGCCACCTGCCACATCCGGTCCACATTTGCTCGTTCGGTCGTAATGGCAGTGAGCGCGTTGTATGCGCCAGCCATTAGATCCCCAGTTAAGCTTTGAATCCAGCCTGCGTACCAGGCAGCATGACGATGTTGGAGATCTTCCTGAGTCGTCACATCCAGGTAGGATTCACCGACCTGCCGCAGCAGCATGTGGATGGTGTAGCGCCCTGTGCGGTCTCGGCGTAGCAGGGATGCTTCCACAAGACGGGCTAGCGCAAGTGGCGATGCATCGGCTACCTCTTTGGCAGCCATGCGGTCAAAGCCACCGCGAAATACCGAGAGCCGACAAAAGGTCTCACTGACAGACTCGGGCAGATGCCGGATCGAATAGTCGCATACGGCATAGACGCTACGATGCCGTTCTGGGACATCCAGTAAATCCTCTCCCTGCAGGAGGTCAATATTCTTGGCCGTTTCCTCTCGAATCTCGGCCAATGTCATCAGGGGGAGCCAAGCACAAAGCAGCTCAATCGCTAGCGGCATCCCTTCAACCATCTGGCACAACGCCTGGATGTGAGGCCACTCCTCTTCTGTTGTGACAAAATCAGGTAGATGACGTGCTGCTTGGCTGAGGAAAAGTTGCACGGCATCGCTCTCTTCAACGTTGGATGATGTAGCACCCTCTTCATGAGATGTTATTGGCAACGTCATGCCTTCCAGCGGATAGATCTGCTCTGCCATGAGTTTGAGCCGCTGCCGCGAGGTGAGAAGAAGTTGGATCGCAGAGCATTCAGCCAGCAATTGGGCGACTAGTTCCTTGGCTGTTGCAGAAGGCCCCAGAAGGAGTTGCTCAAAGTTATCCAGAACGATAAGTTGATACCCGCTAGGCTGAGATACACCCGGCTGGGACTGGCTAGGTTGGGACGTGCCAAGCTGGTGCAAAAAGTTTATCAACGCCTCTTGAGGAGAGAGTTCACCCGTTGTCCCCATACCCAGCCCATCGCCAATCGCTATTGCCACACGGGCGGCTACGTCGGAGCCATCATCTTCGATACCTGCCAACGAAATAAAGCCAACAGTCCGCCCATCTGCCTCCGCCCGACGAGCGATTTCCAGGGCTAGCCGCGTCTTTCCTGTGCCGCCCGTCCCCACAATTGTGACCATCCGATTATGGGGTTCAGCCAGCAGCTGCTCAATCCGTGCAATCTCTTGCAAGCGTCCGATAAATGGCGTGGACGGCTGCGGCAACGGGTGTGAATGACTCACAGCGTCTTCTGTTTGAATGGCTGTTAGAAGTGCCGTCGTCTCAGATGCTGGCGTTATGCTTAATTCGGCATCAAGCGTTGCCACACATTGCTCGTAATACTCCTGAGCTTGATGGTGATTGCCTTGGGCCAAAGCTGTGCGAATGAGGCAGCGATGGGCCTCCTCCTGCAATGGGTCCAGCGCTCGCCACTGTAAAGCGTTCTTTTGGGCAGCCACAAAGTCATCCTTGTGTTCGGTCTGTAGCGTCACCATCTCGATGGCGGCCAGGGCATCCTGCCGCAGCGTTTCTCGGGTAATCACTTGCCACTCCTCGAATAGCTCGCTATCATTCAGATAGAACCCGTCCAAAAAGTCACCCTGATAGTGCTCAACCGCAATGGGGGCCGCGCCCAATTGATCCAGTGCGATGATAAATTCATGGAGATCAACGAATATATCCGCATCTCGGTTGAATTGAAGGGTTTGGTTTGTCACAAGAATGAGAGGTGGATCATTCTGATCATCACCTAACGTCATACGGAGTTGGCGCAACGCCTGGCGCAGACTTTGGCGCGCTGCCGTTTCTGACGTATTGGGCCAAAGTAGGCCCGCCAACTTGGCACGTGATTGGGGAACATCCGATTCGACAATAAGATACGCAAGCAGGCCGCGCACTTTGTCTGAATAGAAGCTTTGTAAGACTTCACCATTTTTGGATACGGTGTAGCCACCCAGAAGCTGGATAATTATGGACATAATGGTTTACTCACTGACTAGATTTTGAATGGGATAGATAGAAATTACAACACAAATTCCGATGTCGCAACATTTCGGCATTGCGTTGTTCGTCCCTTATGATTGGCAGGATGTGAAAGGCTATCGTGATACATTATCGTGATACATTGACGTACCCAAAGGATCAAGTAAAAATATGAAACCCAAACAACGGTCTATTACCCTCTACCCTGTCCAGATACGATTTCTTTTTGTGACGCTATGGGCAGCAGGTATATTTTTGAGTGGATGTAATCTGTCTCTGCTGCCTACCCCGGTTCAAGAAGTGCCATCAACTTTGCAAGCATCGTCAGGCCCTGCGGATGAATCACCGACTACCCGCTCAATTGCGGAATTGCCGCCACCGCCCAATGAAATTTCATTACCCCCTGGCTTTGGCATTCACGTCTACGCCGAGGGTGTCCCCAATGCCCGCTCCATGAGCCTTAGCCCTAACGGCACCCTCTTTGTGGGAACTCGCACATCAGGGAACCTCTACGCCATTGTGGATGAAGACAAGGATTTTGTGGCTGATGAGGTGATTGTTCTGGCCCAAGGGATGCGCAGCCCCAATGGCGTAGCCTTTCGGGATGGCTCCCTCTACGTGGCCGAGGTAACCCGAATTCTGCGCTATGACAACATCGAGGCGGACTTGTACGATCTGCCAGATCCGGTGGTGGTGACCGACGTCTATCCCAGCGCTCGAGCACATAGTTGGAAGTTCATTCGCTTTGGCCCCGACGGCAAGCTCTATGTGCCTGTGGGTGCGCCCTGCAACGTCTGCGATACTGACGACACGGGGTACGGTACCATCACCCGAATTGACGCGGATGGTGAGAATCTGGAGTTTGTGGCCCAGGGTGTCCGTAATACGGTGGGCTTTGACTGGGATCCGCGTACTGATGAGCTGTGGTTCACTGATAACGGTCGCGACAATCTCGGTGATGATCTGCCGCCTGATGAGTTGAACCACATCACTGAGGAGAATCAGCACTTTGGCTTCCCCTACTGCCACGGCGGCACTGTTGTGGATACGGAACTGGAGCACGAGCGCACCTGCGACGAGTTTACGCCGCCAGCCATGCCGCTGGGACCCCATGTAGCCGCCTTGGGCATGCGCTTCTATACGGGTGAGATGTTTCCAGAGGAATACCACAACCAGATCATCATCGCCGAGCATGGATCCTGGAACCGTTCTACACCCATTGGCTATCGACTCTCTCTGGTGCGGGTAGAAGACAATCAGGCCGTCTCCTACGAGACCTTTGCCGAGGGCTGGCTGGTGGATGGCCAAGCTTGGGGGCGCCCAGTGGATGTGCTGGTCATGCCCGATGGCTCGCTCTTGGTCTCGGATGATAGTGGGGGCATGATCTATCGGATTGTGTATGAGTAAGAGAGAATACCCTGAATCAAACAAAGATTTAAAGATTAGGTAGATAAGGATTTGACGGAATCTGTGCAAGCATTGTCACTCTGTGACCATTGCATGAGCGACTGAACTCACGCCGAAGCCTGTGAAATCTTTGTTGATTTTCATGTAGGCCGTATTGACAATTCTGATTTGTCATGCCCGAAGGCAGTTATCGGGCATCCATCGTGTTGTTGCGAGATGATGGATTTCCGCTTACTACTTGTGGAAATGACACCTGGCGCCCCCCTTTCTTCGGCTGAAATCCTGGTCACGACAAATGTCAACAGGGGCTATTATGGTGCAACCTATTGAATGGGAAACGACAGCGAATTTTGAATGGAGCGAATTTTTGCCTATACTCAGGTTAGAGTGAGGAATAGAGGTTAATCAGCAGTGAAAGTATCCATCTGTAGGTGCTGGGTGCAACTGGATGGGTTGGTGGAACCGGTATAGCGACAAGCCGCCCCTACAAATACTAGCACCCTGTCGCAAATTCGTTCCAATCTTGAGCTCTGTTCGCTGTCGTGTAAAAAGGTTTCTCAGAATAATGACTCTTTCCGGTTCACAATTTAAAACCCTCCAAGACGCCCTACGCCACGCCTTTCTTAGTACGACCGAGCTGGCGAACATGGTGTGGGTAGCTCTAGAAGAAGATCTGGACGCGATTGCTGGCGGTGAAAATCGAGCCCAAGTCATCTTTAACCTGCTCAGGTGGGCCGAAGCCCAAGGACGGGTGGCCGAACTGATACATGGTGCCGCCACGGCCAACCCCACCAATCCTCAATTACGAAGCTGGTACCAAGAGCATGCTGTGTCTCTGCCCGAGCTTGAGGATGCCATCGATCCCTATACAACCAGCCTCCAGACCCACTTCTCTATCCCCCATTCTTCATCTACCCCTTTCCACGTCAACTTTCCCAAAAATAGCCGCTTCCAGGGCCGCGAACAAGAACTAGAGCGCCTCCATGCCATGCTCCAATCCAACAACAGCGTGGGTATCAACTCGGCCCAGACTTATCAAAGCACTGCTGGCGTAACCGGCATGGGAGGCATCGGCAAGACCCAACTGGCCGTCGAGTACGCCTACCGCCACCAACGCGACTACCCAGGTGGCATCTTTCTAATCAACGCCGCAGAAACTATCCAACCCCAGCTTGTTAATGTGGCCAAGCTACTCAACCTAACCACACCTGATCCAGAACGGGCTGACATCAACGACCAGCTTCTGACCGCGCTGGTCAACCACCTGCAGCAGCACCCCAAAACCTTGCTCATCTTCGACAATGTAGAAGACCCGGATCTGCTGCTACGACGCACCTTTGGGCCGGGTTTGACGTTGACCACGCTGGGTGGCACCTTGCTTATCACCACCCGAACCCGCACCCTGCCCAGCACCATGAAAGCGTTTGCCTTGGATACGCTAAAGAATGATCCCGACGCCGCCCGAGCCATTTTCACAAACGCTCGTCCTGATTTGGCTAATGATGACCAGTTGGAGGCCCTCTGCGAGCGGATGGGCTATCTGCCCCTGGGCTTGAACTTTGCCGCCAGCGTCTTGGGCGAGTTAGATGATCTAAGCGTGGCCGATTATTTGGCCGAGCTGAATGAGTTGGGGCTAGATGCCCTCAATGCTGAAGCCGGGCTATCCAGACTCCAAGATTACGAATACATTAGCCTAGAAACCGTCTTTCAGCGCCAGTGGGAGCTGCTCCAGCAGGATGAGCAGAATGCCGCCAACGCCAGCAAACTCTTCCAAATTGCTGGACAACTTGAGGAAGCCGCTATCATCCCTATTGCCCGCCTCGGATTACTGGCTGATCTGGTCGATACTAGTAAGATTCGTCGCCCACTGACCCGGGCGTTGGATCGATTGGAAAATCTCTACTTCATCGAATGGCTGGAAGGTGACGCCATCCGCCTACATCCTTTGGTGCGAGACTTTGCCAAAGGATGTGTATCCGAAGACCAACGCATCACCTTTCGCGATGAATGTGCCGCCAACATGGTCGATGCCTATGAAGATCTCCAGCGCATGGTTGATGAGATTTACGAGCGTGGCGTTGTCGAAGTCCAACAAGACTTGCTAACGGCACTGACTCTAGAAGATCCACAATATTGGCTAAAATCTGCCAGCTACGAACAACTAGCCTCCCTAAACACCCTCTTACAACGGGAAGCCCATAGCCTAAGGCAAGGGACACCTCGAATCCACCTTGTCCAACAGATTGAGTATCGAGTAGCAGAGCGTGGCCTAGTTGGTTTGATGGGGCGCGCCAAGAAATTGCTTGCCAATGCCCAAGATGCACTTTTCCAATACGTTTGGGCCAACCGTCGCGAGTCTCTGGCCTTAGAACGCACCCTCATCGGCCATGAGCATTTTGTGAATGCGGTAGTGGTTTTTGACGAGGGGAGCAAAGCAATCTCCGCATCTCGCGACAAAACCCTCAAAGTTTGGGATTTGCAAACAGGTCAGATTGAACAAACCATTCGTGGACATAAAGATGAGATTAGAGCTGTAGCGATTATTGACAAAGAGAAAAAAGCCATTTCTGCGGATAGCAAGGCACTCAAAATATGGGACCTCAAGACAGGCCAGCTCGAACAGATCCTTGTGGGACACGAAGATACAATCAGATCTGTCTCAGTCTATGACAACGGAGCCAAAGCTATCTCGGCGTCAAATGACAGAACGCTCAAAATATGGGATCTATTAATAGGTGAATTAATACAAACCCTTGATGATCATCAGTCAGACGTATTATGTGCAGTGGCTTTTGACGAAGGGCGTAAAGCTCTTTCTGCCTCAATAGATAAGACTTTAAAAATCTGGGATCTTAAATCAGGATGCGTAATACAGACATTAACAGGTCACAAGTCAAGCGTGTCAAACGTGGTGGTCTTTGATGATGGGCGTAAAGCCATCTCCGCTTCATATGATAAAAGCCTTAAAATTTGGGATCTGCAGACAGGTAAAGTGTTACAAACTCTATTCGGTCATAAAGCAAGTGTAACATCTGTAGCGATTTTTGATGAAGGTCGTAAGGCGGTTTCAGCTTCTAACGACAAAACATTGAAAACCTGGGATCTCGATACTGGGGAGGAAGAACAAACTCTTTTCGGACATGAAAAATGGATAAAATATCTTTCGGTTTATGACAATGGAAATAGAGCCGTTTCTGCTTCGGTTGACCAAACATTAAAGATCTGGGATTTGAAGAATATTCAGTACAGTAATATCTGGGTTGGTCACGAATATCAAGTAAATTCCTTGATTATCTATGATGATGGATGTAAAGCTGTATCGGTATCAGTAGATAGCACTATTAAGGTTTGGAATTTGCGAACAGGGCAAATGGAAATGACTTTTCTGGCTCACAACGATAATGTAAGGTCTATAGCGATCTTTGATAATGAACATAGAGCCGTTTCCACTTCTGATGATAAAACAATTAGGATTTGGAATCTACATACAGGAGAAATGGAACAAACCTTTACTTGGGACACTGAGGAAGTGCAGTCGTTAGCGGTCTTTCGCAATGGTCATAGAATTATTGCAGGTATAGTTGATGGGACGATTAGAATCGGGAATCTTGAGAAAGATGATACAGTACGGGTTCTTACAGGACATTCAGATTGGGTCATGAGTTTAGCTTTATATGATGAAGACCGGAAAGCTATTTCTGGTTCAAAAGACAAAACGATTAAAGTGTGGAATCTGCAACTCGGATATGAGGAGCAAACTCTCTTCGGTCATCGAGGGTGGGTCAATGAGGTGGTGGTCTTTGATGAAGGACGTAAAGCCATCTCTGCATCCAATGATCAAACCCTCATGGTCTGGAATCTTCAAAGCGGAGAAACCAAGTTAACCCTCAACGGACATGAGAGCTATGTAAATGCGGTGGCGGTTTTTGATGAGGGACGAAAAGCCATCTCCGCCTCATCTGACCGCACAATCAAGGTCTGGGATTTGACTACGGGTAAAGAGGTTGCCTCAATTATGCTGGATGGGTCGATCCAGTGTGTGGCCGTGCATGAGTCAGACGAAGGGGTAATTGTGGTAGCGGGTGACCAGGGCGGTGGGGTCTACTGTTTGCAGTATGTGGAGCCGTAGACTACAGCGAATGGAGAATGGAACGAATTTTTTGCGGGTCGGATGGTGTGGGCTGGCTAAAGTGGAATCCAGTCAACCTTATCGCGCCATTCTTCAGCTTCGCTGGCTTCCCAAATGAAATGTAATTCTTGAATCAAACGTCCAGTGGATGTGTGAGGGCGAACCAGCAGAATGCCCCAAAGCTGGTCACCCTCCGCCCAAAAGTCTTGCAGATGTCCAGGCATGCTTGCGCGGTCTCTGGTCACCAGTATGCGCTGACTCAATTCGAGATAGTGGAGAATTTCGGGGTCTTTGGTTTGCAGAGGCGGCACATCTGGGTCGCCAACTCGGAGCACGTCAATCTGCTGTTCAATTCGCTGCACTCCTAACTTTATTCTAGGAGGCAAATTTTCATCAAGTAAATAACGGATTTTCATGAAGTCGTTGCCACTGTTTCACGTTCAGCTTTGAGCTTCCTCAGCCGTTCGACAACTGGTGAAGGCGAAGCAAGGCTTTCCTGATAACGCTTTTCTCGCCAGCTTTCTAGACGCGATAAGTAGTGCTCAACTTCAGTGCGATTATAGAGGTAGTAGGTAATGGTAGCATAGATCTGCTTAAGCGAAAGGGTTGGCAATTGGGCTTGAATCTCTTCCGGTGAATACCCTTCGATGAAGTAGAACAAGACATCATCTATGCCGACCCGGTGCCCCTTAATTCGGATATCCAACTCAGAGACAAAATCGAAGATATCTTCAAACGTCATCATTTCCTCCACATCTCGACTATAAACGCGCATTGAATCGTACACTGGCTTTCGTGTTGATTATAACCGCTACATTCGCAAAGTTCAACCTCATGAATCAAACCATCATCACCCAATCCCAATTCTCCGACAACCCTTATCCCATCTTTCAGTTATCGGTGCCCGCCCCGCCGTGAACGGTCGGGGCTACTTGGTAAACGCCCACTAAACTGGGCTTGTTGGCCGACGAATCAGCCCCTTTGAAGGGGCGTTGTTCAATAGCCCAGTGGTTTTAACCCTGGGTGGGCATCACATACCCCGCTACTTGTGGGTAAAGCTAATCCTTTTAGGGCGGGAGGCATCTGGTGTGCCTGAGTCACCGCCCTAAAAGGACGGGCTACTCTCAATCCACCCCCACATTCCCTCAGAGAACCCAGATTGTTTGTGTCGATAATAGGGTTTGCCGATTTGCGCTTGTAACGATATTTTGTGAGTATATACGTAAGATCAAGAATATGATAAAATAACTGTAACTCTGAGGATTTGCGTTCATATAGGCGAAAAAATATGCTTGACACAACAACCATATCTGTTGAAAAACGTGTTCAGACAATGAAACCGGTGGCGGCATCACCTGAAGAGCAGACTGATGTAGCTGAACTGCTCCGCCTCTTGCAGAAAGTCAAGTCGGGAGGTCATCTCCAAATTGTCTCGGCAGATGGTGAGACTATCTCGATTCCTGAATCGATCTTTTGGATTCTGGATCGAGTCGCCCATTTAATGTCTCGCGGTGAAGCCGTAAGCATAGTGCCAATTGATCAAGAGCTAACAGTTTACGAAGCCTCAGATCTCCTCAATGTGTCAGTTCAATACCTAACGCGGTTGCTTGAAGAAGGGCAGATCCCGTTTATCAGTACAGATGCGGAATATCGAATTCTTATCGAAGATGTGATAGCTTATAAGAATCGACGCGATCAAGAAAGAGCTGAATCTCTCGATGAACTATCCAGACTCAGCCAACTATATGGCGGGTATGAGGAATTGAGACAGGTCTGATAGGGTATGAGTTCATCACCGCTTCGGGCTGTCCTTGACGCGAATGTTCTTTACCCCTTTTCACTTCGAGATACCTTATTAAGGATAGCTGCCGCGGATTACATCCAAATTTACTGGTCCGCTCAGATCTTAGAGGAGACATCACGCAATCTTGTGAGCAAAGCCGGAATCACCCAAGCTCAGGCAGATTATTTGCTAAACGCAATGAGAAGGGCCTTTCCCGATGCAATGGTAACAGGACATGAACCGTTAATAGAGACTATGCCCAATGACGAAAAGGATCGTCATGTAGCAGCAGCAGCGGTGAAGGTTTCAGCCCACGTAATTGTGACAAACAACCTAAGAGATTTTCGGGGCTTACCAGACGGTGTAGAGGCTCAGTCACCAGATCAATTTCTTTTGGCTCTCTTTACTTCGGAACCAGATGGGTTGATTAGAGTGCTTAAACAGCAGGCTGCGGCTTTGCAAAGACCGCCTGTAACGCTAGAAGAGTTGCTTGTTGGCTTGTCAAAAACGGTCCCAGAATTTGCTCAGGCAATTCAATCTCAACTTTGATTAGGGAATTAGGTTCTGTGTTGACATCCATCACCCAATCCCAACTCTCCGACAACCCCTATCCCATCTTTCAACACCTCTTGGCCCATGAGCCGGTTACTTGGATACCTGCCTTCAACATGTGGATGGTCACTCGCCATGCCCACGTTATTGAGATCCTGCGCGATGCAGAATCCTTCACCATGGAGCCAGAGAGCGAGCGGGCCAACCCCATGGAGGACATTCTCGGCCCCATGATGCTGAGTATTGACGGCCCCGATCACAAGCGGATTCGGGACGTCTTTATCGAACCGTTTCGCCCGCGCCATGTACGTCAGTGGTACACGGATCTAATTCGAGAAATTAGCCATCAGCTGGTGGATGACCTTCTGGCTAGGGTTTCTACAAGTTCCGTCACCGACACGAACGAAGCAACAGTTCCTCCCGTTGCCGGGGGGAGGCGAGGAGGGGGTTCTTCTGACCTGGACAAAGAATTCTCAGACAAATTGGCCATCTACACGGTGGTGGCGGCCATCGGCTTTGAGGTCAACGATCTAAGTCAGTTTCGGGATTGGTACGAAGCGCTGGGCGCGGCCATTGGCAATACGATGGGTGATGAAGCCGTTCGTCAGCAGGGGAAGGCCGCATTTGAGCAGTTTCGTCAGGTGGTGCTAGCCCAACTCGAACGCCTCAAGGTCAAGCCCAACAATTCGGTGCTGAGCGAGATTGTCCACAATGCACGTGATTCAGCCGGACGGGCTCGGCTCACCACCGATGAGATCGTCTCCAACATTGCGCTCACCTTCTTCGGCGGCGTCGAAACCACGTCTGCCATGCTCTCCAACACCATTTGGGCGCTCCTCACCCATCCCGACCAATTTGAGCAGGTCTGCCAAGATCCTTCCCTGCTACCCAATGCCCTGGAAGAGGCCCTGCGCTGGGAGGCCCCCGTTCAATCAGCCATGCGCTTTCCCACCCGAGATGTCGTAGTGGCTGATGTCCCCATCCGGCGAGGTGAGAAGATCCACTCTATGTTGGGTGCAGCCAATCGAGATCCGGCGCTCTTTGAGGAGCCAGATCGCTTTGATATTCACCGTAAAAATGCCAATCAGCACCTCAGCTTTGCCTATGGTCCTCACTTCTGCTTCGGCGCACCCTTGGCCCGGTTGGAGGCGACCATTGGGTTGCCCATTCTCTTTGAGCGGTTAGAGAGGTTACATCTCGATCCCAGCCACCCGACCAAGCCCGTTGGACATGAATTTCGGTCACCGCCTACATTGGTCTGCCAATGGGGCTTGTAAATGGGTGCCTTTTAGTTTGGGGGTACAAGAGTGCGTCGCACTGTTCAATTGCGGATGGGCGCTTGGATCTTTCTCTGAACAGTGCGACGCACTCGACTGGCTAACATTCTCGCCCCGAAACCCAAAGGCACCCCTTGTAGATGGGTGGGTTGATTTTTTTGCACACTTGAGGTATTATACGTGTAGTACACGTGCAGAATTGGAATATACTGCGCCAGAAAAATCTTGTCCCGATTCTCGTCGAATCTACTCCGGAAAATTCGCCGGAAGAAGGGCATTCCCGTCTTCACGGGAACAAGCTTTTTCTGGCCATCTATAGTAGGTAGAGAGTCATGCTGAAAAAGCTAACCATTACCATTGATGAGGCCATTTACGAGGGATTGTATGAGACGGTTGGTCCCCGCCGGATTAGTCGATTTATTGAGGATCTACTGCGCCCACTTGTTTTGACGCCCGATTTGGATAAAGCGTACGCCCAAATGGCCCGGGATGAAGCGCAAGAAGCCCATGCTCTAGAGTGGGCAGATTCACTCATTGGGGATCTCTATTTTGACGATGCCTATGCAGAAGACGCCCATAGAAAAGACGCTTATGTTGAGGGAGCCGATGCTGAGGAGGCTTCTGTTGGACCTACCACCACTGGAGAATTAGTCGATGAAGCGTGGTGAGGTCTGGTGGGTCAACTTTGAGCCAGCCGTGAGCGGTGAGATTCGCAAGAGACGACCGGCCATTATTGTGAGTAACGACGCCTCCAACAGACACCTCAACCGAGTCCAAGTGGTGCCACTAACCTCAAAAGCCGAGCGTATTTATCCCAGCGATGCATCCATTCACTTTGATGGCAAAACGGGCAAAGCCGTTGCCGACCAACTCGCCACTGTGAGCAAGAGACGGTTAATGAACCGTGCGGGTCAGATTACCTCGGCAGAGATGGATCGAGTAGAACAGGCCATCAAGGTTCAACTTGGTTTGGGGTAGTAACCGGTCACGCCCCCTGAGCTTGTCGACCCTGAGCTTGCCGAAGAGGAAACCCGGCTTCGACAAGCTCAGCCTGCTGGATGGAGTCAATGACGACATAAGGTAAGGATATTCAGATCCGTTTGAAAAAGACTGCGGTATAACGTATGAAACTGGCAACCTTCAATATTCATGGCTGGCGTACTATGGCCTCAGCCAGGGGACAAGACTCGGTCGGGGGCAGTGACTCATCTGAGATGCGACCCAACCTAGACCTGATCACCAACGTTCTCACTGAAATCGACGCGGATATCATTGGTCTGAACGAAGTCTTCTACCCTAGGGTGATCTCTTCTGAGCAGGAGACTGACAATCGTCCCGCGTTGGAAGTTCTGGCCAGTCGCCTGGGGATGCACTATGTCTTTGGCCCTTGCCTCCGCTGGCCTGCTCAGAACAACATGCCCCCAGACGCTTACGGCAACGCCATTCTAAGCCGCTGGCCCATCATTGCCAGTGCCGCTCATCATCTGGTGGCCCGCAATGAGAGAGAAAAGGTGTTGCTTGATCCCAAGGAACAGCGGGGCATGTTGGAAGCGAGAGTCTTGCTGCCCAGCAAGCAGACTTTTACCGTTTACAGCACCCACTTGGATCACACAGATGAAGAGGTGCGGGCCATTCAACTACGCGCCCTGCGCACTTGGACCATCCGCGACCGCAACCGCCCCCACGTGGTTATGGGTGACTTCAATGCCATCAGCCCCTGGGACTTTGTCGACCGCCCGGGTGCCTATGAGGAGATTGCCAACCACCCCAAAGCCCATCACATGGCCAACGGCGAAAAAGGCCCCTTGGTCATTCCGCAGATGGAGAAAGCTGGCTATGTCGACTGCTTCACCTCTTTTGGTCAAGCTGGGCAAGATTCGTTTATTCCGGCAGAAAACCCCATTCGGATCGATTATATCTTCGCCTCTAAACCATTGGCGGACTCGATCCACTCTTGTGAGATTTGGCAAGAACCGGCAGGTCAAGAGGCTTCAGATCATCGGCCTGTGGTGGCAGAGATACTAGATGGGATACTCGGGTTTCCTATTGACATCAATGATAACACTTGATAGAATTCTGTAGATCCTACAGCCTTTTTGCACTATATGAATATCTTACATGTGTTCCAACTGCTGTAAGTAAAGTAGAGGAAACTATGACTGTAATCACGATAAAAAGCGATGAGGCCAGAAATAGCTGGCGAACCTTGCTGGACCAAGTCTATGCCAAGGCACAAGCTTATATCATCGAACGATACAAGAAGCCTATTGCTGTTTTGGTCAGCTATGAGCGTTGGGAGGAGCTTCTCCAAATTGAGCAAGAACAGAAAGTGCAAATTGGTTTGAAGCGCCTAGATGAAATTCGTGATCAACCGCTGTATACCAAAGAAGAGCTAGAGTCACTTCTCGATGCGCCTACAAATTGCTCCACGTTTGATTCGGATGATGCGCCATCCGGACTACCCAAATCTTCGTTTTCACATATTTACCCTGTATCATGAACAAGATCCAGATTGGGCAATTCCCGTTGATGATCTGCCGAACCACTACATGTTTGAAGTAGACGGATTGACAATTCTGTACTATGTCAATCGCCAAAGAGATATGGAGCCGTTTGTCAAGATTGCGCTGATTGAACTCGATTCAGAGGAGTAAACACAAACCACCCATCCCATGAATCTATTCGAACAGGCCCATGAAGATCGCCTTGAGAGGACCGCTCCCCTCGCTGCTCGAATGCGCCCACGTACTCTGGACGAATATGTGGGCCAAGAGCACATCGTTGGCCCAGGGCGACTGTTGCGCCGAGCCATTCAGGCAGATCAATTGGGTAGCATCATTCTCTATGGCCCACCTGGCACCGGCAAGACGACCCTGGCTCAGGTGATTGCCAACACCACCGAAACCCACTTCATCAAGCTCAACGCAGTTCTCTCTGGTGTGAAAGACATTCGAGAAGCCGTGGCAGAGGCCCAAAATCGCGCTCAGCTTCACGGACAGCGTACCACCTTGTTTGTCGACGAGGTCCATCGTTTCAACAAGGCCCAGCAGGATGCACTGCTGCCCTGGGTTGAAAATGGAACCGTCATCTTTATCGGTGCTACCACCGAAAACCCTTACTTCGAGGTCAACAAGGCCTTGGTCTCTCGTAGCCGCATCTTCCAACTTACCGAGCTGACGTCAGAGCATCTGCGTGCCATCGTCCACCAGACCCTAACCGACCCTAAGCGTGGCTATGGTCACTTCACCATCACCATCGATGATGAAGCCTTGGACCATCTGGTCAACGTAGCCAATGGTGATGCTCGCGCCCTTCTCAATGCGCTAGAACTGGCCGTCGAAACAAGCTCCTCTCCCTCTGAGGGGGAGGCTGGGAGGGGGGGCGAATCACGAATCACCCTGGCCATTGCTGAAGAATCTATCCAGCGCCGAGCCGTCCTTTACGACAAAGAAGGGGACTACCACTACGACACCATCAGTGCCTTCATCAAGAGCTTACGAGGCAGCGATCCCGATGCCGCCCTCTACTGGATGGCAAAGATGCTCTATGCAGGCGAAGATCCCCGTTTCATCTTTCGCCGCATGATCATCTTTGCTGGGGAAGATATTGGTATGGCGGATCCCAACGCCATGACGGTGGCCATCTCCTGCTCTCAGGCATTTGATTATGTGGGTCTACCCGAAGGACGATTTCCCCTGGCCCAAGCTTGCATCTACTTGGCTACGGCCCCAAAATCCAACACGACAATGGCCATTTTCGATGCTTTGTCAACTGTAGAGAGCGAAGCCGACAGTGGCGTACCCAACCACTTACGTGACGGCAATCGAGACAAAGAGGGCTTTGGTCATGGTGAGGGCTATCTCTATCCCCACGCCTTTCGGGACCATTGGGTGGCCCAACAATATCTACCCACATCCCTTCAAGGCAAAGTCTTTTATCAGCCAAGCAACCTGGGGTACGAGGCATCTATCCGTGTAGAAGTCTCTCGCCGGCGGGAAGAGCAGATTGCCGCCATGATCGAGGCCGAAGCTCGAGGTGACGTAGAGGGGCTAGGTGCGGAGGTACTCACCTACTCGCCTGATGACCCAGAGCGAGAACGCTGGCTCATGCGTACGATCTCTGAAGCCGGTCCTCAGCTAGGACGAGAGCGGGATCGGATTCTGGACAGCGCTCGTCTGGCCCGCCATGGCTTGGTCCTTGATCTGAAGGTCGGCACCGGCCTGCTAACCTGGGAAGCCCTGCGCCGCGTACCAGAAGGAGGCGTAACGGCTCTTGCAACCTCATCCGAAGAAGCCGAGACCATTCGACAGCTAGCAGATCGGCTACCCGAATTAGAGCGACCGAGTATCAGGGAGGGCATGTCCTCCCATTTGGCTGAGCTGCTGGCCGAATCACCGGATCTACGCTTCGATGCCATTGTCGGACGCAATGTACTCTTTGATCAGCCAGACAAACATACTCTCCTGGCAGCTTGGCTTCCATTTTTGCAATCTGATGGCGTGATCAGTTTGGCAGAGCGAGTTGGTCGTGCAGCCCAACGCCTCTATGATCTGGTGACATGGGATGAGTTTGAGCCAGAGCTGGTAGAGCAGATCAAAAAGGCAGAAGAGGCCATCTATACTGACCCAGAAAACCCTCAGCTCAACTGGCAAGCTGAGGATCTGGTTCAGCTTTTCCAAGAGGCTGGGCTGACCGTTACTTGGCAGAGAGCAGTCGAATCCAGACCGATTCTGGTCACAGATGGGCTGCTAAACCGCTGGTTTACCAAGAGCGAGCGTAGCCAACGTCTCAGCTATGCCCAACATTTAAACAAAGTCCTTTCCAAAGAAGAGGTTGAGCAAGTGCAAAGACATATGAGCCAAGCCTTGCGCAACCAACAGGTGGCATGGAAATTAGAGAGTGTATTTCTGATCGGCAGAGTGTAGTGCCGGTGCAAGATAACTGTAGCAGAAGAGATATGTCCCAAAACCCTCAACCGTTCCAAAAAGAGTTGGCAAACATGGCCTCTCAACCAGCCTTGCAGCCTTGTGCTGCGTTCACGTTCGATTTTGCGGGCAACCTTCAAGCAGTAAACCCTATAACGACTCACCTCTTCCCAGAACTAGCTAACATTGGCTCACCCAACCCTGGACCATCCGACCCTGGACCACCCAACCCTGGACCACCCGACCCTGGACCACTCGACCCTGGACCATCCGACCCTGGACCATCCGACCCTGGACCATCCGACCCCGCCAAAGCTCACCCGATACTCCAGGATCTTCAAGCGGTTGTGAAGGTTTTGCAGGATGAGGCTGCGCCATCCCTCAAAGTCTCTCCGTCTGGCTCTGTCGGTCCATCGCTTATCGATGAGATCCATGCTGGCAATAGTTGGTATCAACGCACTTTTCACCTCGAGGCTCATGCCAACCAGATACGTCTTTTTGTCCTTGATATCACCAAACAGAAGCAGGCCACAGAGGCACTTGAGAAAGAGCGCCATCTCTTACGTACACTGATTGACAATCTACCGGACTATATATTTGTCAAAGACATGGAAAGTCGATTTATAATAAACAATCAGGCCCATTTAAACGCTCTAGGCGTCGATGCTCAGGAAGAGGTCATTGGTCGATCCGATTTCGATTATTTTCCCCAAGCCTTGGTTAAGCAATACTACGCCGATGAGCAGATCATCATTCAATCTGGCGAGTCGCTGGTGGATAGAGAGGAGATGACCATACCATCTGACGGCACCAATCAGTGGCTGTCAACCACCAAAGTACCGCTGCGCGGCAGGGATGGCTCAATTGTTGGCTTGGTGGGGATGTGTCGGGACATTACGCAACGGAGAGAAGCCGAACTGAAGCTTCAGAAGACGGCAAATGAATTGGCTCGCTCCAACGCTGAGTTAGAGCAATTTGCTTATGTGGCATCCCACGACCTTCAGGAGCCGTTGAGGGCCATCACTGGCTATATTCAGCTGCTGCAAAGACGGTACGCCGATCAGTTGGACGAACGAGCCGTCAACTTTATTGAACGGTCCGTTGCTGCTGCAAACCGTATGAAGGGGCTGATCGAAGGGCTGCTAGCCTATTCACGGGTTGGAAGGCGTGACACCCCTTTCATTATGACAGACTGTTCAAAGTTGGTGGCCCAAACCTTGAATGATCTAGCGCCTATTATTGAAGAGAGCCACGCTACGGTTGCATATGATTCATTGCCAACTGTTAAGGGAGACGCTATCCTACTGGGTCAACTCATACAGAATTTGGTGAGTAATGCCATTAAGTTTCGCGGAACCCAACATCCAGAAGTGCATATCGCTGCTCTTTCCAAAGGCAGCGAGTGGCTCTTTTCCGTGCGTGACAACGGGATAGGCATTGAATCTGAGTATGTCGATCGGATCTTCCTGATCTTCCAACGGCTACATACCCGGACTGAATATCCTGGAACAGGGATTGGTCTGGCTATGTGCAAAAAGATCGTTGAGTATCACGGCGGTCGAATATGGGTCAAGTCAGAGGTGGGACGGGGAACAACGTTCTTTTTTACGCTGCCAAAATGAAACGCTCAATCAGAGAGTAGAGAGGCCATTAGAAGGAACCATTTACGATAGGTCGAAATGTTGGTGAGGGAAATAGAGAAATGAGGCACAACGCGATGGGGCGTCCTATAGAGGTTTTAATGTTCGAGGATAACCCAGATGACATTCTCCTAACCCAGGAAGCGCTCGTTGAGACAAAAGTCCACGTGAATTTGAATGTTGTTCAAGATGGTGTAGAGGGGCTGGCCTTTTTACGTCGTCAGGGGAGGTACACAGATGTTCCCCGCCCCGATCTAATCCTACTTGACCTCAATCTACCAAAAAAAGATGGACGCGAGGTGCTGGCAGAGATCAAGACCGATGCCAGCCTCAAGTTGATCCCTGTCGTTGTGTTGACCACCTCCGAGGCAGATGAGGATATACTCAAAGCCTATGCACTACACGCAAATTGCTACATCACCAAACCTGTTGACCTAAATCAGTTTATTCGGGTGGTCAAAATGATTGAAGATTTTTGGATGACTATCGTCAAATTGCCTCAGGAGGGAACCCGTTGAAACAGAGTATAATTTCAATTTTACTCATTGAAGACAACGCTGACGATGCGTTCTTGATAAAAGAGATGCTAACTGAGCTTCCTGAATCAGCAGGTCGCTTTGGTGTAACCCACGTAGAGCGGCTTGCCCATGGACTCGAGCGCCTTGAGCAGGAACACTTTGACATTATCTTGCTCGATTTTTCCTTGCCAGATGGTCATGGAGTGGAGACATTTACTCAGGTACAACAAGAGGCACCAGCATTGCCTGTTGTCGTGCTGACAGGTTTGGATGATGAAGATATGGCCGTAGACGCCCTCCATGAGGGTGCGCAGGATTATTTGTTTAAGGGAGAGGTAAACCCAAGCCTACTAGCTCGGGCCATCCGTTACGCCATTGAACGCAAACGAGCTGAAGTGGTGGTCGCTCAATCCGCAGCAGATATGGAGCAGTTTGCCTACATGGTCTCTACCGATATGCAACAGTCGCTTCAGATCATTGCTCAACAGTTGGCCCAGCTAGAAGAGCGCCTTGGTGAACGAATTGGCACAACGAGTAAGACCCTTATCGCGGATATTGTTTCTGCATCGCAGCGGGTGCGGGCCTTGAGTGATGCTCAACTTGCTTATACACGTACAGCTACCTGGGGCGTTGTGCTTGAAGCAGTAGATAGCCAGGAAATTCTTGCACAGACGTTGGCCAACCTATCATCGACGATTCAGGAAGGTAAGGCAGAGATAACTCATGGCCTCCTACCTACCGTAGAGGGCGATACTGTACAATTGCTCCAGCTCTTTCGGCACCTGATTCTGAACGCAATCAAATTTCGCAGCAAATCATCCCCACAGATACATATCGAAGCGGAGCACGTCAGCAGCGAATGGGTCTTCTCTGTACAGGACAATGGAATAGGCATCGATGTCGGCTATATGGAGCGTATCTTTGATCCGTTCCAACGCCTACATAAAGGAGACGATCATGGGGTTGGCATTGGTTTAGCCATCTGCAAGAGAATCCTTGACCGGCACGGGGGGCGAATTTGGGTCGAATCGAAACCCAATCAAGGGTCAATTTTTTACTTTACGTTACCCTTCTCTTCATCAAGCTAATGGGATAAAGAGACTTCAGCATTGTTACGAATTAAGGGTTGGCTGGGCATGACTGGCACTTTTTCAGCAAGGCTTTCCGGTTGCCGAAACGAATAAAGTGCCATCCATCTCAAGGTTTTGCTCTCTCTATTTTCTTCCAATATGCCAGAGCTTGCTCTGCTCCAGTATCTCAAGCATCTGAATCAGCAGCTCATCTCGTTCAGATTCCAGTTCACGGATGCTGCGCCCGTCAGTTAACACATCACAGCCATCGATGACATTTCGATTCAGTTCATCAGTTAATTTGGGCGCATCCAGGAAGGTCCACGGAGCTTCGAGCGAGGGGCCAAATTGGTGGATCAGGTGAGCCACACCGCCTTCGCCACCGCCTAAATGTAGAACGGTCAACGGCCCATCATGGCCCAACGTGGCCCAGGACCATAGCGCATAGCCGTATCTATCTCCTCAACCGTAGCCATGTCATTGTTGATCATGTGGAGACTCTCTCTCCACACGGCTTCCATCAGGCGATCTGCCACAAAGCCAGGCACCTCTTTGTTGAGTTTCAGGGGCTGTTTGCCTGTCGCGCGATAAAAATCGACCGCGTCCTGATGCACTTTCGGGCTGGTTTGGGGGCCAGCCACTACCTCTACCAGCGGTATGAGGTAAGGTGGATTAAAAGGGTGGGCCACCACGCATCGCTCAGGATACTGGCACTCGACGGCCATCGCATTCATCAAATACCCAGATGTGCTGTTGGCAATGATGGTCTCAAGAGGACAAGCCCCATCGATCTCTTGTAGCGTTGCAACCTTGGTGGGCAACCGCTCGGGCGTGCTCTCTTGGACAAAGTGGACACCACTCACAGCTTCCTCAAGCGTGGCCCCAAAGGTCAAATTCTCTGGCGAGGCATCTGGGTGCAGCTCTAGCCGCTCTAATACAGGCCACACATTGGCGATCCGTTGGCGCAGCTTCTCTTCTGCATCCGCTGCTGGATCCCAAGCCTGGACCTGTAACCCATTGCGCAAAAAGTGGGCTACCCAGCCACCGCCAATGGTGCCAGTGCCAACAATGCCAATGTGGGTGATGTTGTTTATTTCAGACATACAATCTAAAATCCTATGTTCTAAAATCCCACGTTCTCGATTCCCTTCAGCTCCAACGTTTTACGAGCTTCTAAGGAAGTGGCCGTATCCAGGGAAAGTTCACCTAAAATACGCTTGACCTTGGCTACTTGCTGGGCGTTACTTTCGGCCAGCTTGCCCTTTTCCAGATAGAGGCTATCTTCCAGCCCTACCCGAACGTGGCTACCCATGAGCGCACCAGCCGTCACCATATTGACCTGGTAACGTCCGCCGCCCAACACAGACCACTCCAACTCGTTCCCCAGGAGGCGTTGGGCCGTCTGACGCATGTAGACCAAGTTGTCGATCATATCCGCACCCAGGCCACCAAAGGTCCCCATGACAAATTGGATGAAGATCGGCGGCTTGACCAGCCCCATATCCAAGTAGTAGGCTAGCGTGTAGAGATGGCCAAGATCATAAGCCTCGAACTCAAATCGGGTACCAGTCTCGTTGGTCAGCACCTTGAGCATATACTCGATGTCGGAAAAGTTATTGACAAATGGCTCTCGGCGGGTCATTTCCAAAAACGGTTCTTCCCAGTCATGTTTCCACTGACCTTGATACTTAGGAATCATGGGGAAGCCACCATAGTTTAAGGTCCCGAGATTGCAGGTGCAGAGTTCTGGCTGCAGTACTTTGATAACGTTAAGCCGCTCTTCAATGGACTGGCCCGTCGCACCCCCCGTCGTCAAGCTGATAATGGCGTTCTCTGTACGCTCCTTTATCTGAGCTACGTAGGAACGAAACAGCTCTGGATCAGCCGATGGTTCTCCCGTTTGGGGATCTCGGGCATGAACGTGTAGAACGGCCGCCCCCGCGTCATAGGCCTCCACAGCCTGATTGACAATGTCATTAGGCGTGTATGGTAGGTGGGGCGACATGGTGGGTGTAAACGATGCACCAGTAACAGCACAGGTGATAATTACTTTTTTGGCCATGAGTATCCTCTTTTGGGTAAATCATCTATGTTCAGCTCTGCTTGGAAACTGTTGTTTGTCAAGCGAATAGAGCTGTAGAAAATAACGATTTTCAAATCGACCACAGTATAGATGGCCAGAAAAATTCTGTCCTCTCTTCTCGAAAATTCTCAGAATGGATTGGTCAAAAGTCGGGACACGACTTTTCTGGCGAAGTATATGGAGAGAGCGATAGTCTCGAGAGAAGAGGTACATTATACTTGATTACTCTTGATAACGTGAATTGTCGCCGAAAAATTGTCGCTAAATCATAGCATTCCAGATATAATCACAGAATACAACAGGAGGCAGATTATGAAGGGGCATATTGTATTGGAAGGTGGTTCAGAATTTGGCGGTCAGATGATGCTGCCAGATATACGCAGCATGGAATTAGCTGGTGGTGTTGGTGTGCCAATTTGTATTATCCCAACGGCCGCAGCAGCAGATAACAATCATGAGCGGGCGGGCAACAATGGGAAGCGGTGGTTTCAAAAGCTTGGTGCGTCCAATGTAACGGTCCTGCCACTTATCGATGAGCGGTCAGCCAATGATCCTACGATTATCCATTCGCTAGAGGAAGCCAAGCTCATCTATTTGTTGGGCGGTTTTCCTCGCTACCTGGGGCAAACGCTTGCAGGAAGCGATGCATGGCAGGCTATGCAGCAGGCATACAGTGGTGGTGCGGTCATTTCAGGCAGCAGCGCTGGGGCCATGGTACTCTGTGAATTCTACTACAATCCAGGCGCAAATGAGATTGTAGCAGGGCTTGGACTCGTGCCTAATAGCTGCGTCCTGCCCCATCACAACACTTATGGGAAACGTTGGGCCGCTGAACTACGTAGCCACCTTCCTGATGCCTTGTTGATTGGGATTGATGAACAGACCGGGCTGATTGACGATGGTGATAATGGCCAGTGGAGGGCTTACGGGGCTGGCGGCGTAACCCTCTACCGACCGGAAGATCGTTCTCTTTCATTCGCAAGTATTTACATGTCAGGATACTCCTTTTTGTTGTAAAAAACGTTCTCCTCACAATATCGTTCCGACCGCTTTTCAGCATGAACACCGCATGCGTGTAGATTGAATTTTTCTGTGTATTGACAATTCAACAAAAAAGATCTATAATACACCTTAATCTCGGGCGCTGAGGCTTCGAGACGGCAAATCTGTAGAAATGTATTTTGTTTCAGCTTTTTTGCGTAGGTTGTATGGTTCCATTCTAAGTGAAGGATATTCATATGATGAAAATACTTCAAATAGAGTCAGATTCTTATTCTATATGAAAACACCCAGGCGCGCGTTGTCTGGGTGTTTTCTTTTTATGCAGCATTTACATCGCAGCAGCTTGTTCCAATTGCCCATAATCTATACTTAGCCCTTTTTAAATCCGGTATAGGTGGCCAGATAAGGAAAACGAATGTTTTCAAATCGACCGCAGTATAATCTGGTGAGTTCTATATAATTTGTCCAACCAAAGAGGGTATGGGCAAATTATTCGGTTGCTAAACAGGCACAGTATCAGAAACCCAAAAGCTAGAAGTCTGAAATATCTCTTGCTATTCTGCATCGCTCACTAATCTGCAGCAAAGATCGTACCCCCTAACGACTGATTCGAGTGATAGGTGAAGACTAACGCTCACTGTGATATCTGGGACCCGTAGCTGTTCGCTAGCATTGGGGATTATGAGCACTTCTTATTCATGTCACACACATATAAAGGAAGAACAGGATATGGACTCAATAGCAAATCGAATTCTGAAGGCTCGACAATATGCAGAAGAGAAGGATCAACGCATTCATGTCAATAGTTTTGAGGTGGTCCTCCATGGTGAACATGATGAACATACCGTAACTTACGAACGTGGCATATGGCACTGTACATGCGAAGAATTTACCCTCCGAAATATCTGTGCACATGTTATGGCCATGGAAGAGATCATGGGTGATGCCGTGGAAACAGCCGTGATTCGAGTAGGATAGATAGCCATATAGAACCGTATTTCGCCTCAGCTTCGCCAGGAAACCCAAGTACGGTCCAATTACAATCATCTATATTTAACTCCATTTGAAAACAGGTATTTGGCCTCTTTGGTAGAACTTAGGAAAACGCCTGTTTTCAAAGTTACTGAGTTTAACTACAAATCACTCCTCATGAAAACGTATGTCCAATTGGGCAGAGACTTTCCTGAAGGGGTGATTTTGTTTGTTTAATCGTACAAGCATATTTAATATGAATCGCAACGTACAGATCATTATTGGGCTAGGTATTAGCCTGCTCTTTATCTATTTTTTGGTTCTACCGGGCCTCCACTTTGGTGAGGTCTGGTCATCCCTACGCCATGCAAACTACTGGTGGATTATCCCAGGTGTAGCGGTCTATTTTGTGGGGCTGTGGGCTAGGGCATGGCGCTGGCACTACGCCCTACGCCATCTAAAATCCATTCCATTGGCTAGGTTGTACCCTCTTATCTGCATCGGTTATTTTGGCAATAATGTCTACCCGCTACGAGCAGGTGAATTTATCCGTTCTTATGTGCTGCGTAATCAGGAAAATATCCCATTTACGTCTAGCTTAACCACTGTCTTTATTGAGCGTATCTTTGATGGCTTAGTCATGCTTCTCTTTGTCTTTCTTGCCCTTCCATTTGCTCCGTTACCAGAACAGTTCCGTACCATGGTCATTCTTTTAACCGTAGCCTTTGTGATTGCGTTGGGCTTGTTTGTATGGATGGCTGTTCAGCCAGATAGAATGGCATTCGTCTATACTTGGATTGCCGATCGATTCTTACCGAGCCGGATTCGTCAGCCGCTGGATAATATTTATAATCGATTTATGGAGGGGATTGGTAGCTTAAGCAGTGGATATGATGTGCTGATGATCTTTGCCACCAGCATTGTTATCTGGCTTATGGAGACAGTCAAATATTGGTTCGTTATGCATGCTTTCTCCTTTAGCGTCAGTTTTTTGGCTCTTATGCTGATGAATGGGATCGTCAACATCGCCACGACGCTGCCCGCTTCGCCTGGCCATTTAGGTACCTTCGACGGTCCTGGCATCGAGGTTCTCTCTGCTTACGGTGTGGAACGCAGCTTGGCCACAAGCTATACGCTGACATTGCATGTAGCACTTTGGGTTCCGGTTACACTCGTTGGGGCCTACTACTTTTGGCGCCATGAGTTGTCTTGGCGTGATTTTTCAACTGCTCAGAATCAGGCTGAAGCCTCCACGCTCAGCGAAAAAAGTGCATAAGTAGACAAGCCTTCCACTGATTCGGGCGCCCATTGGGCAAGGCATCTGCTATCCCATGCAGTGCTGAAATCTTATGAGACTGTAAGGAAATATTGATGCGGATGGATGTACAATACCCTTTTGTATAAACTATATAGGAGTTACGCACTGAATCAGACCTGACAGGTTTTGAAAACCTGTCACGCCTTAGAGAACGTACTCACCTGCGTAAGCCCTAAACTATAATGTCTTGTCTAGGAGTGAAATTTATGAGAAATATTGCCGTTGCAGGGACTGGTTACGTCGGGCTATCAACTGGAACCTGCTTTGCTGATATGGGGAATAATGTGACCTGTATCGATATTTCCGATGAAAAGATCGAGAAACTTCAAAGAGGGGACGTACCAATCTACGAACCCGGCTTGAGCGAGATGATTGTACGCAACGTTAATGCCGGTCGTTTGCGCTTTACCACCGACTATGTTGAAGCGTTGACTGATGCCGATTTTGTCTTTATCTGCGTTGGGACGCCAAGTGGTGTGGATGGCGAAGCCGATCTTCGTTACGTCCGCATGGCCGCCGAATCGATTGCCAAGCATATGAAGCATTCGTTGATTATTATCAACAAGAGTACAGTCCCCGTAGGCACTGGTGACTGGGTAGCCGAGATCGTGGAACGTAGCCAACCATCTCCCATTCCCTTTGATGTGGTAAGCTGCCCCGAATTCACTCGCGAAGGGTCAGCGCTTCACGACTTTATGAATCCAGACCGAGTGGTGCTCGGTAGCCGCAACCCAAATGCCGCCGAAAAGGTTGCACAATTGCATTTACAGCTTCGTACCCGTATTATAGTTACAGATCTGCGGACGGCGGAGATGATTAAATATGCGAGTAATGCCTTCTTGGCCACAAAAATCAGCTTTATCAACGAAATTGCCATGATCTGCGAAAAGTTGGGGGCCGATGTGGAAGAGGTTGCCGTTGGCATGGGGTACGATAAGCGGATTGGCAACGCGTTTTTGAATGCGGGGTTGGGGTATGGTGGCTCATGTTTTCCCAAAGATGTGAAAGCATTAGAACACATGGCCTTAATCCACGGCTCACATCCGTCACTTCTACGTGCGGTGATGGACATTAATCAGTCTGCTCGACGTTGGGCAGTCTTTACATTGCGTAACCTGTTCAATGATCGAATTGATCAGCGAAAAATTGGCATATTAGGCCTTGCTTTTAAGCCGAATACGGATGATATCCGCGAGGCACCCGCGCTAGATATTGCACGTATGTTACAAAATGAGGGCGCAACGGTATACGGCTATGATCCGGTTGCCATGGAGAATGTATCAAAAGTAAACCCTGAACTGATCATGGCTAAGGATCCGTACGATATGGCGGAGAATGCGGACGCTCTGCTCATTTGTACAGACTGGAATGAGTTTAAGCATCTAGATCTAAGGCGGATTCAGAAGAGCATGGCTCAGCCCATTATTGTCGATGGACGCAACCTGTACGATGTGGAGCAGATGAACCGTTTGGGCTTTATCTACCGTGCGGTTGGCAAAGGCTCTCATAATGCAGATGAGAACTATACCAACGGAACGGCTACTGTTGCGCTGACTGAACTGGAAACAAGACGAGACACAAGTCAAGTCAATATAGAAGATGAAATACGGGGACAATCACGAATATTAGAAACTGAGCCACTCATTGCCTAAAGTGCGGTTGTGTTGAAAACGGTAGTTTCCTATTGCCTCTACCACAAGGGACGAACTACCGTTTTCAAACAGAGCTCACTATAGTAGACCAAAAGGCGATATGTAGAGAAGGATCTACGAAAAATTCGAGTTTAAACTGCCATCGATTTGAAAACCGTACTTTCCTACGGTTCTCCCAGAGCAGCTAACGTACGGTTTTCGATCGGTATGATATTTTTCAAATTGCCCGAACCCACAGAAACGAGTCTGAGTTATGGAATCCAACACCCTGGAGAACCCGCAAAATAATCTCCTCAAAACCCAATTAGAAAATGGGCTACAGGTTATCTTAAAAGAGAGCCATGTAGCACCTGTTGCGAGTTTTTGGATCTACTATCGAGTAGGCAGCCGCAACGAGCTGCCAGGAAAAACTGGCATCAGCCATTGGGTAGAACATATGCTCTTTAAAGGGACTGATCTCTTCCCCCGAGGCGAATTTGATAAGGCTGTATCCCGAGCGGGTGGTACCTCCAATGGGATGACATCTGAAGATTGGACCACCTATTTTGAGACCTTTCCATCCAATCGAATCGAGCTGGCTCTTAAGGCTGAAAGTGACCGTATGGCCAATGCTCTCTTCGATCCCCAAGAGACTGAATCCGAGCGAACCGTCATTATTAGCGAACGAGAAGCCAGCGAGAATAGCTACTTCTACAGGCTTCTTGAGGAACTACAAGCGGCTGCGTTCCGCGAACACTCTTATCGACAACCGGTCATTGGCTGGAAGAGCGATCTCAAGACCATGACTCGGGACGATCTTTATGAACACTATAAGACATTTTATACGCCCAACAATGCCATTGCTGTTGCTGTTGGAGACTTTGACCAGGATCAGATGTTGGCTCAAATCAAAGAGTATTTTGGTAAACTGCCCATCGGGCCTGAGGTACCGACAACACGCCTGCAAGAGTCGGAGCAAAACGCCGAACGCCGAGTAACCTTACGAGGCATCGATCCAACCTCTTACCTAATGATGGCCTTTCACGCACCACCGGCTTCCCATAAAGATTTCTTTACCATGATGCTCATAGACGCGATTCTAGGCGGGGCAAAGGGGATAGGCTTCTTTGGTGGCGGCGGTAACAATCGGAGCAACCGGCTTTACAAAGCATTGGTGGAGACCCAATTAGCGGTACAATCTGGCTGTTTCTATCAACCAGCTATTGACACGACCCTCTTTACCTTTTATGCCACCTTGGCTCCATCTGTGAGCCATTCCCAAGTGGAGGAGACTATCTGGCAAGAGATTAAGAAGATGCAGTCAGATGGCGTAACCGCAAGTGAGCTTGAAAAAGCTATGAAACAGACCAAAGCCCAGTTTGCCTTCAGTAGTGAAAGCGTCACGGCTCAGGCATATTGGCTTGGTTTCAGCGAAGTGGTAGCCGATGAGGCTTGGCTCGATTCCTGGGCCGAGCAGTTAAGCTCCGTTACAACCGAGGATGTTCAGCGCGTGGCCAATAGCTATTTCACGCCCAATAAGCAGACCGTTGGCTGGTATCTGCCCGAAGAAGAAGAGTAATGGCATGAATACAGAAGCTTTTCCAAACCCAAATGATATTCACCGTACCAGCTTAGATAACGGTTTAGTGGTTCTGGCACGTGCAAACCATTCAGCACCGGTTGTGGTCTTACAGGGGAGCCTCCCAACAGGTGCCATCCATGATCCTTCTGGCCAAACTGGCCTTAGCAGCTTTGTGGCGGCCATGTTGACCCGCGGGACAAAAAACTATGATTTTGACCGCTTTAATGAAGCTATCGAGTCCGTTGGCGCAAGCCTCTCCGCAAGTAGCAGCACTCATCGTATAGACTTTAATCTGTCCTGCCTTAGCGAAGATTTTCCTCAGCTCGTGGCCGTCTTGGCAGATGTCTTACAGCATCCTCTCTTTCCAGAGCCTCATATTGAGTTGGTGCGAACCCAACGTATGATCGGTATTCAGGAAAGGGAGCAGGATACTCAAAGCATGGCCTACCTTGGCTTTTATGAAGGTATATATGGGCGGGATCATCCATATGGTCGTTCCACCATTGGCTATGCTGACACAGTTCCATCCATCCAACGGGCTGGGTTGGTGGACTTTTATCATCAGCGTTTTACGCCTAATGGAACCATCATGGCTATCTCTGGAGATATAGAGACTACTCATGCTGTTGAGCTAATTCAACAGTACTTTGGTGATTGGTCTGGCGCAGAGGCAGATGAGCGTATTCCTCCCGTACCAACTCTAACTGAGATGCAGCGTGTGGATTGTCGACTGCCGGATAAAGTTCAATCAGATTTGGTCATTGGCTGTATGTCCGTACCTCGCTATCATGCGGATCACTATGCCCTCCGCGTTGCGGATACTGTGTTGGGAAAATTTGGCATGATGGGCCGGTTGGGTGAAAAGATACGAGAAGAACAAGGTCTAGCCTACTATAGCTCCAGCACCCTGGATGCAGAACTCCATGCCGGTGTCTGGTTGGCATCAGCAGGCGTCCAACCAAATGATTTGCAGCAGGCCATTGATTCAATATTGTTCGAATTTAAGCGACTCAGTACCGAATTGATTTCTGAGAGTGAGCTAGCTGACTGCCAAGCCTATATGACCGGTATTCTGCCCCTGAGTTTGGAGACCAATGCGGGCGTGGCATCGATTTTGCAGGTGATGGAAATCAATAATTTAGGCTTAGATTATCTCCAACGCTACCGAGATATCATCTATTCAATTGCTGCAGAAGATATCCAGCGGGTAGCCCAGAAATATTTGCGACTCGACAAATATATACTATCAGTCGCTGGCCCAGAAATGTAACATTCGTTTCGGCCCGATACCCAAACCATACTGAGTATAAATATATCCATAAAGCTATGCTGCGTACTGGCGTTGACCTCATAGAAATTGAGCGTATCCAAGTTGTCATCGAACGACAAGGAGAGCGTTTTCTCAATCGAGTCTATACACCAGCCGAACTCGACTATTGCGCCGAGCGCGCTGAATCTCTAGCCGCTCGTTTTGCGGCCAAAGAAGCCGTTGCCAAAGCCTTAGGGACGGGAATTTGGCGTGCTGGCATTGGTTGGCAGGATATCGAAGTTCGTCGCAATGAACAGAGCGGCGCGCCTTTTCCATACCTAACCAACGCGGCTGCAGACAGAGCGGCCGAACTAAACCTCAATGAATGGTCCCTTAGCCTCAGCCATGAAAGGCGTTATGCAATCGCTTTCGTAGTGGCTCTATCATAAACTCTGAGCGTCCATAGAAACTAAGCGTTATGTCAACAACATCGTTACCCTTTCATCCATCCCCCCTTATCCGGCACAACCTTTCTCAAACCATCTTCTCTGTTAAAAAGCCTAGGCATGTAGATTGGATCTTGTCGCAAGAACAGCCGATTCTTCTAGACGCTGGCGAGGATGTGACCGGATACAATACGTCCGAGCCAGTGCGTTTGCTGGCTTATTACACATCTGCGGCTGGGCTCAAAACAAGTCCTGACCAAGTTCACCCGTATCACAGCAATAAAAGCCGCGGATTGGTGCTCATGCTACATGGTTGGCAAGGGTGCAGTCACTCTACTTATAATTTGGTAACAACCGATGCTCTGATACAGGCTGGGTATGATGTTATGCGGCTTAACTTGCGCGATCATGGCCCGAATCTACATCTCTCGGCTCATCGGCTAAACGTTGGCGTATTCTTTGGGACACTCATTCAAGAAGCCATTGTGGCCACACAGCGCATTGCCGAGATGACAGGCGAACGCCCCTTCTACATCGTGGGACCTTCCATGGGTGGGAATTTTGCTCTTCGGTTGGCGATTGCCCACAATCAAACACCATTCCACAATCTGCGACATATCGTGGCAATTAGCCCCGCTGTGGATCCTGCGTCGGCCACGGATGCGTTAGATTCCAAGAGGATCTACCGGAGCTACTTTCGTCAAAGGTGGCTGCAATCTCTCCGGGAGAAGATAAAATACTTTCCTCAGTACTTTAACATAATGCAGGGAATTGAGCAGTTTCCGACTGTGCGTGAAATGACTGAGTGGGTTATCCCCCAAATGACTCAATATAGTAGCGCGGACGAGTACTTTGCCAGCTACGCCGTTCATCCTACAGACGTACCAGCAATCCAAATTCCAACCACGATTGTGACGTCTAGAGATGACCAAGTCATTCCTGTGAAAGATATTGAAGACTTTCCCGTCAATCCAGCCCTTCAAGTCCACATTTTGGATTACGGTGGACATGTGGGGTTTGTTGACCTGTTCCCATTTCGTCATTGTCTACCAGAGATCATCTTGTCTGTCATAGCAGAGACCCCTCATCCGAACTCGCTCCCAAGCGTTTGACGATTCTTTTATTGGATTGTTCACCACTGTGGTATACTGCACAATCGTACCTTGGTTGGTTACATTGGAAACCTGACTGGCTTCACAGCATCCTGCGTAGAGAAATTAAGGAATCAAGATCAAATAAAGCCCAAAACTTCGGTCCTATCATCTCGAGTACCCGAGAAATCTTCCATTACGTTTTATTCAATTCTCGATCCTAAGAAAGATTTTACCCGATGAAAGTGCTTATTGCTGGTGCCAGAGGACAACTTGGCCAAGCTGCCCAACAAGTCTTTCGTGCCAACCAAGATGACGTCTTGGTGTGGAATCGCCCCCAACATGATGTAACAAATCCAAGCATAACCCATGAGGTCGTCGGCGCAAATCCTGATCTGCTCATCAATGCTGCAGCGTGGACGAATGTGGATGGCGCAGAGAGCGATCCCGACGGTGCTTACGCAGCCAATATGCTAGGACCGCTCTACTTGGCCGAAGGATGTCGCCGCTGTGGTGCCAGAATGATCCACGTAAGCACCAATGAGGTCTTTGCGGGTGATTCAGGGCGCTTCTACCGCGAATATGATCAGCCAAATCCTGGCAGCGTCTACGCACGTAGCAAATTTGCTGGCGAAGAGGCAGTTCGCTCCACCCTCACCGAAAGCTACATTGTACGGGTTGCTTGGCAATTTGGCGTGGGTGAGAATAATTTCCCATCCAAGATGCTGGCGGCTGGAGCCAAACATAAGGTGCTGCGCGTGGTCAATGATGAATTTGGCAACCCAACCTATGCCAAAGATGTGGCCCACGCTATGACCAAGCTTATTCAGCACGAACACTATGGCATTTATCATCTGATCAATGAAGGACGAGCTAGCCGCTTTGAATTGGCTCAAGCTGCGCTCCTTCAGTGGGGATTAGGTGAGGTTTCATTAACGCCTATTGCCGGAAGCCAATGGCCTCGACCCACAACCCCGCCAGGACATGCCGTCTTAGTCAACCAAGCCGCTGCCACATTGGGAATTCAATTGCGTCCGTGGCAAGAGGCGCTTGCGGAATACTTGATAGAAAAGAGAGAACAAAAGGCATGATGCTTTTTCCTCTGCGCTCGATTCAGACCAGTAGTTAAACATGCAAAAAGGCTGCACCACAGGGGGGAGAATCAACAAAGAGTACATAGACTTCGGAGCAACCTCAGTCGCTCATGTAATGGTCACAGAGCGACAACGCTTAGGCCGATTTTGTTTCGTATTCATCTGTGAAGTCATCGAATCCCTGTTATCTTTAGAGCAGACCGCGCCAGATGAGCGTGCTCACTGTACAATGAACCCCATCTACTCTACCAACCCCCTGTAACGAGATAAAGGAACCTATCATAATGGCCGAAGAGAGCCAATCCTCTGAGATAAACCATCAAAATAACAGCGAGAAATATGGTACATTGCGAGATGAGAATCGGGTGGTTATGCGTCATAACATCGCCTTGAACATTGACTCTTTTCGCGCTTCTTCCGACAATTTTGAACGACACGCCCAGGTAGAGTATCCTGCACTGCAGACAACCCATGCACCTTTTATATCGGTTATCATCCCTAATTACAACGGGTCTCGCTTTTTGCCACCTCTTTTTCACGCCTTGGAGCAGCAGACTTTTCAAGATTTCGAGGTTATCTTTGTTGATGATGCCAGTACGGACTCTTCGGTTGCGCTCTTAGAAGAGGGCTATAGTCAGCACGTGGAGGGAAACGACAAGTCGAGACCTGAAGGTTTTGATTTGCGACTTATCGTTAATCGGAGTAACGTGGGCTTCGCTGTGTCCTGTAACCAAGGAGCAGATGTTGCACGAGGCAGTGTTTTGGTTCTTCTTAATAACGATACAGAACCAGACGCTGACTGGCTGGCAGAGCTAGTCAAAGTGATCTGTACCCATCCGGATGCAGCGATTGTGACAAGCAAAATGCTTCTTTTTGATCAGCGTGATCATCTCCATACCACGGGGGATATGCTAGGGCGCAATGGAATTCCTGAAAATCGGGGGGTTTGGCAGAAAGATCAGGGGCAATTTGATGGTCAGATCAGTGTCTTCAGTGGCAGCGGTGGCGGGTCGGCCTATCGACGCGATGTGTGGCAGTTGCTGGGTGGCTTTGATGAGGATTTCTGGATGTATCTAGAGGATGTAGATCTAGCCTTCCGTGCTCAATTAGCCGGATGGTCAGTCGTCTTTGCACCCAACGCACGCATCTACCATCACCTGAGCGCAACCGGCGGGGGTGGGCTGGCGAGCTACTATGTGGGTCGCAACACCATCTGGACCATTATCAAAAATATGCCCCGCAGCCTGCTCATCCGAAATTTACCACAGATTATCCAGGCACAATTCAACATTACGTTCGATGCTCTGCGAAACCTTCGCGGCGAGGCCGCTCAAGCACGGCTCAAGGGACAAATTGCGGCTCTATTGGGGCTGCCAAAGCAGTTACAGAAACGGCAGGTTGTTCAACAACGTCGTATTTTGGCCGATCAAGAACTTGCAAAAAAATTGACTTAGAAACGGAACTTAATTTGGGAGAGATTAATGCCTCAAAATTTGTGGAACGATAGTGCGTTCCAACAACTTCCTGCACTGGAGGGGCTGGTATACCGCAGCAACTTACTGGGTGCGGATCGGGCAGTTGTGAATATCTTTGGTGGTAACACCAGTGTGAAATTGATGGAAACGGATCACCTTGGCAGGGAGGTTGAAGTACTTTGGGTAAAGGGTTCCGGTAGCGATGTGGCAACCATCAAAGAGGGGGGCTTTGCTGGGTTGCGTCTGGAAGAGATCACTCCTCTGATGGAGAGGCAAGAGATGAGCGATGAAGAGATGGTGGCTTATCTTAGCCATACAACCTTTGCTCAAGGTCGGCCACGTCAATCCATCGAGACGCTGCTTCATGCTTTCACACCTGCTCGCCATGTGGACCATGCCCATCCTGACGCAGTTATCAGTTTGGCCTGTGCTGAAGGGGGACAAGAGCTCTGCCGAGAGCTATGGGGGGAGCGTATGGTCTGGGTCGATTACATTCGTCCTGGCTTCACACTCAGCAAGTGGATTGGTGAGGGTATCCGCACCAATCCCAAGGCAGATCTAGTCGTCATGGGCAAACATGGCTTAGTTACCTGGGGGGATGAATGTCAAGTCTGTTATGACCAAACCATCAAAGTCGTTCAAGAGGCAGAAGACTTTATCGAAAGCCGCCGCAACGGTCGTCAGATCTTTCCCGGGGCGGATATTCCTGCACTTCCTGTTGAAGAGCGAGAGGCGATCTTTGCTCAGATACTGCCCCTGGTTCGTGGTTTGGTCAGTCAGGAACAACCCGCCATTCTCTGCACAGATAGCAGTGAGAAAGTGCTCAAGTTTGTGGGGACAGCCTCAGCGGCCGACCTCTCTCAAGTTGGAGCAGCCTGCCCGGATCATCTGGTTCATACAAAACGACAGCCCCTTTTCGTCTCCTGGATGCCTTCCCAGGGAGTAAATGCGCTCAAAACAGCATTGGCCGACGGCGTGGCCCAATTTATAGAAGCATATCGTGGCTACTTTCAACGGTGCAGTGCGGAAGGAGATCAGCTTCGCGACCCAGCTCCTAGGGTGATCCTCATTCCCGGCCTGGGTATGATCAACACAGGCCCAACGGCATTTCATGCAGACGTGAGTCGTCAACTCTATCATCGTGCTATTGCCGTGGCCGAGGGCAGTACAGCACTAAGCCGTTTTGATAGCCTGACAGAACAGGAGGCTTTTGACATCGAATATTGGCCCCTAGAACTCTACAAGTTGAGCCTAAAGCCACCGCCAGCAGAGCAGGATGGTCGGGTGGCCGTCATTACGGGGGCCGCCAGCGGAATCGGTCGTGCTATTGCTCGTCGCTTGGCCCAAGATGGTGCGCATATTGCCATTCTGGATGTAAATTTAGAGGGTGCCCAAATGGTGGCGGACGAGCTTTGCCAAAAGCACGGCCCGGGACGCGCTATTGCCATTCATTGCAATGTAACCAGTGAGGATGCAGTAGAGCAAGCCTTCCAGCAGGGTGCTTTGGCCTATGGTGGTGCGGATGTGGTTGTAAATAACGCAGGAATTGCCTTTAGTGCCCCCATTGACGAAACATCGTTGGCAGATTGGGATCGGACCATGTCGATCCTCAATACAGGATATTTCCTCGTCGCTCGCACTGCCTTTAAGCACTTTAAGGCACAGGGCATTGGAGGGAGCCTTATCTTCATTGCTAGCAAAAATGCCGTCTTTGCCGGCAAGAATGCTTCAGTTTACAGTGCCGCAAAGGCTGCCGAGATGCATATGGCTCGCTGCTTGGCTGAAGAGGGAGGGGCCGTGGGCATTCGCGTCAATTCTGTATTGCCAGATGGTGTTCTCCAGGACAGTGGTATTTGGGAAGGGGGCTGGCGTGATGCCAGGGCGGCAAACTATGGCATTAAGCCAGAAGAACTGGATGAATTTTATCGACAGCGTACCACGTTAAAGGTCAATATCTTCCCGGAAAATATTGCCGAGGCAGTTAGTTTCTTTGCCGGTCCACGGGCCAGCCGGACTACAGGTGGGGCCTTAACTGTTGATGGTGGCGTTGCAGGAGCGTATCTACGGTAATTTTATGAATGTTCATCAACTTTTCAAATATGCTTATCTAGGAATAGGCATCATAGCCCTTTTCCGCACAATCCAACAAGTACAGGTGGGAGAATTTGGTTGGGCCGCACTAAGCCTGACGATCTTCTTCTTTTGCTGTTATCGATTCTTTATTACAGGGCGTCCAAGAGGGTAATGCAGTGTAAGCGAAGTCTTGCAACAATACGTAGGTGCTGTTTTTAGCTAGGCAAACGTGACCGGCGACTCATTTTCTAGCGTGCGGTTACAAATCGCACCTATGATTGGTCGTTTCTAATTTAGAATACACTGTAGTACATTGTATGACCAAGTGATTTACCTATGCCGGGAGGTTGGATAGAACCCGATGTTATCCCAAATTCCAGTGCCCAAACGAATGCTTCCAGGTGTTGCCAAAGTTGTTGCGGTAGCAAGTGGAAAAGGTGGTGTAGGGAAGACGACAACGTCTGTTAATCTGGCCTTGGCCTTAGCCCAAAGAGGGGCACAAGTAGGCCTCTATGACGGGGATCTCTACGGCCCGAATGTTCCTCTCATGTTGGGTGTTCGACGGCAGAAATCTAGACAAGGGTACGTGCCAATTGCACGAGCGGATGCCAAACCGTATATTCAACCATTAGAGCGCTTTGGTCTAAAAATGATGTCCATCGGTCTGGTCATGGGGTCTAAAGATCCCATTACGCCCGATCCACGAACGGCTGGAACAATTATCCTACAGACCCTCTGTGATGTGATTTGGGATGGATTGGATTACCTCATCATAGACCTGCCGCCGGGTACGGGAGAGCCCCAACAGTCCCTTCTGCAAAGTGTCCAAATTGATGGGGTTGTGATTGTAACGACTCCCCAGGATCTTTCGCTCATGGATGCCGAGCGCTCCGTTGGTCTGTTCCGAGAAGCCGGGGCCAGGATTCTCGGTATTGTTGAAAACATGAGCTATTTGACCTGCCCCCACTGTGATGAACCCATAGAAGTTTTTCATCGCAGTGACAAGAGTTGGCAGATCGATAGTGCAGAGATTGAACTCCTAGGCAGAGTCCCTATGGATATTGCCATCAGCCAAGGCATTGACGCCGGGCATCCGCTAATTGAAGAGCAGCCAGATGCTTTGCAGGTTTTGGTCTTTCAAGAGATAGCAGAACGGGTCATCAAGGCTTTGGAAGAGGAGAGTATGTAGCATCAGAGATGACCTATTTTATCCAATTTTCAAAACCCGCGAAGGATCTATTGTGTAGCAGCGATTAACAGTATAGAGAGCAATACTCTCCTTTGTTGTTCTCATTGATTTCTCCTTTTTGGGTGTTTTTAGTTTTCTCCTTTTGGGTGATTGGATGTGGAAAAGCCGCTGGGATCCAGCGGCTTTTTCTTTTCAATCTATTTTCGGTAGATCGCAACGGTTCTGACGTAGACAGCGGCGATTCTATTGATCGAATCCAGCCTCGTCCTTAAGTGCGGTTGGATTGAAAACGGTAGTTTCCGATGACTTCTACAAGAGAAAAGCAACTACCGTTTTCAAACAGAGTTCACTATAGGTGGTTGCGCTTAGTTACAGATGCATAGCATCCTCTACTGATTCTCAATTTTCCCTACTTTTCTATTCGTCTTTGGATACTGGATCCTCTTGACGGGTCATCTCATTTGATTCGTGGGATGTTCGGTTTGCATTCTTCAGTGAGCGTTCTTGCAGTTCGACAGCAATAGACCCAGAGATCCAGCGCACGGCTCGCCGGATCATGCTGCGTGCCGCGGCAGCTCGATATTCCGCTGCATGACGTGTATTCGTCCACCAGTTGCTTGAACGCGTTTCATCTACGGGCACGCACCACTTGACTGTGCACGCCGCCCAGGTTAGCCCACCGCCAAAGCCAACCAGTACAAGATTGTCATCTGGTTTAATTTTTCCTTCGCTTATCGCTTCACAGAGGGCTATTGGAATGCTGGCCGCAGAGGTATTGCCATATTTTTGCACATTAGCAAAGATTTTTTCTTTAGGGATCTTAAGCTGCTTCTGTACACTGTTATGGATGATTCTGAGGTTGGCTTGATGGGGGATCACCATATCAACATCATCAATCGATAACCCGCTCTTGGCCAGCACTTTGCGCGTTGAGGACGCGATAGTCCGGGTAGCAAAACGAAAGACTGCTCGTCCATCCATGCGGATGAAGTGGCTCCCTGTACTTACCGTTTCTAGATTTGCAGGCATGGCACTACCACCAGCAGGAATAATCAATGAATTGGCTCCGGAACCATCGCTTCCTAAATCAACGGCCGTGACACCCCCGGGCACGTCGCTGGCAGCGAGGAGCAGTGCACCCGCTCCATCGCCAAAGAGTACACACGTATTTCGATCCGTCCAATCAACTAATCGGCTCATGGTTTCTGAGCCAATTACCAGGACATATTCAGCATCGCCTGCCAAAATGTGGCCGCGCGCTGTGGATAAGGCATAAACAAAACCGGAACAAGCTGCGCTTAAATCATAGGCGCCGGCATTGACAGCACCTAATGAATCTTGCACAATGGAGGCTGTGGAGGGAAAGATGTGTTCGGGAGAACTGGTGGCACAGATGATGAGATCAATCTTACTCGCTGGAACATCAGCTACTGCCAGCGCCTCACGGCTGGCTTTAATAGCCATAACCCCAGTGGTCTCATGGGGATCAACAACAACCCTGCGCTCTTCGATACCGGTTCGTGCGCGTATCCAATCATCGCTGGTGTCAACAATCTGCTCTAGATCCTGATTCTTGATTACCTTTTCCGGTACATACGAACCCCAACCAACAATTTGGGCGTAGATCTGTCCCATGCCAACTGCGGCATCGTCTAGTAGATTCTCCTGGGCGTCCACCATCCCATTGTCTAGCTTCTGCTCTAAATCCTGCTCAAAATCGTTACTGCCAAAGAGACGCTGAAAGAGATCTAGGTTCGCACCATTCTGTGAAGGAGTGGTACCATTTGAGCCACTATTTGATGTACCATTTGATGCATTATTTGATGAACCACCCGATGAAGACGCTTGATTCATTCTTCGATTATTCTCTTGCCCGTCGTTGGGCTGATGAATCTCGCTCATGTTTCCTCCATTGAAACAGCATGAATCAGTCAATTGCTCAACCAATTATTCGCCAGAATATTTGCGTAACATGATTGTTGCGTTATGCCCACCGAAACCAAAGCTGTTGCTCAGCGTAACATTGACTTCTGCCTCTTTAGCTTTGAGGGGGGTATAGTCTAAATCACAATCAGGATCGGGGTTCTCAAGATTGATAGTTGGTGGGATGAGGCCATTCTCAATGATCTTGGCACAGAGCAATGTCTCTAATGCGCCAGCACCTCCAAGCAAGTGGCCAGTCATACTCTTGGTGCTACTGATTGTCAGGTTATATGCGTGCTCCTCAAAGACACGCTTAATGGCTAGGGTTTCGCCCTTATCGTTAAGCCTGGTTGCTGTGCCGTGGGCATTGATGTAGTCGACATTCTCAGGGCCAATACCAAAATCAGCGGCTTTGCCAAGCGCCATCTTCATGGAATCGATGGCCCCCCGGCCTTTTTCGTGGGGTGCGGACATACTGAAGGCATCTGCGCTGCTGCCGTACCCAATGACTTCTGCATAGATTTTGGCGCCTCTAGCTAGTGCATGCTCCTCGCTCTCCATCATCAACATTGCACTGCCTTCACTCATTACAAACCCATCTCGGTCAACGTCAAAGGGGCGACAAGCTTTTTGTGGATCCTCGTTTGAGCGGCTTAGTGCTCCCATAATGTCAAAGCCAGCAAAGATGGTGTCAACCAAAGCTGCATCAGAGCCACCAACGAGCATGGCATCAGCATCGCCACGCCGAATTACTTCAAACGCTTCACCACAAGCAGAAGTGCCACTAGCACACGCGCTGACAACGCTATGATTGAGCCCATGTAGATTATACTCGATGGCGATCTTACCTGCAGCACTATCAATAAGCATATTTGGAATAAAAAATGGATTGACGCGTGTCAACCCTTTGGCCACCGCTAGCTTTTCATTTTCAATCGTCGTCTGAAGTCCACCTGTTGCGCTGGCAACGATAACGCCCACTCTGGCTGGATCTTCTTCTGCAAAGTCAATTCCAGAGTCTTCTACAGCGCCCCTGGTGGCTGCCAAAGCGAATTGAATAAAGGGATCAGCTCGCCGAGCCTCCTTCCTATCCATATAGTCAGAGGCCTTAAATCCATGTACTTCCCCAGCTACATGAGTACGCAATTCACTCGGATCAAATCGAGAAATGTACCCAATGCCAGAGCGACCATTGGTAACGGAATCCCAAACATCATCGACCGTCAAACCAACAGGTGTAATTGCACCTAACCCTGTAATGACAACTCGATTAACGTGCCGCATGAATCCGTTGCCATTCCCGTTGCTACTTCCATTGCTGGCAACATGGCCATTTGTTTGATTTATCATTTTAGAATTTGTCCTTATTTGCCAAGCCACAGACCATATTCACATAGCCTAAGGCCATTCTAAAAAATAGCTACTCAGCCTTATAGATTGCCAGTAGCATTTTATCAAAATATTTTGATGAGTTGCGATATTCATTTGAATTCGCATTATACTCACTTCCGTTTGGAAAGAGGTGCTTGGTCTATTAACTAGTACTGAACTTCTTGAGCAATCGTGTAAAAATCATACACAACCGTCCAGAGAACACGCCCTGTGCACGTCCAGCCACGTGTGCAACTTTTGCGGAACTGCCTTATTATGGCATAGTTGCGGACGATATTTTTCAGGCTCACCGTAGCAGCTCTTGGAATGATAACACATACATTGGAGGAAAGTTGCGATGACTTGTAAGGGGCTGAACAATGCAGGGCGAAATTTATGTCAATGATTGATAGATCTCAAAGACCCTTTGTGATAGCTTTTTGGGATCATGTACAGTTGGATTTGTATCAGAGACAAGATCGCCTGTAAAGAGATGATACTGGATAGGTGTACTGCGGATCGTATCCGATATGGGACCGGGCGCGTGATTCCTGGGCAAGGTCACCCATTGACTCGTTGGAGAGGGAACTGTATCAAGGTTGTAGTTATCGTTTGCCAGTACGGCCGTAAAGGCTTGGCCGGCGTGACGATAGAGCTGTAACATATGTTCGGAGACATCATAGTGGTCTGTCTCGCCCGGTTGGGTGGCGATATTGCAGATATAGACGCTCGGCGCGCTTGATGCAAGGATGGCCTCACGTACATCGGGCACCAGCAGATTGGGTATGACACTAGTAAAAAAGCTACCAGGCCCTGCAATAATCAGATCGGCCTGTAATATGGCACGAATTGCCTCAGGATAGGCGCGAATCTGTTCAGGTTTTAGAAAGACTCGCAGGATCTTTCCATGGGCATCTGGAATGCGACTTTCCCCTTCCACAAGTAGAAACTCGTCTTGGCTCTCAACCTCTTGGCTTTCGCCATCCTGACTGTTACCATCCTTATCTGTTGCCCGGCGAACTTCAGCACAAAGGACGACCTGTTCTAATGTACTTGGAAGAACCCGGCCCTGAACAGCTAACACGCGGCTACTCTCAGCAAGACCGGATTCGAAGCTTCCAGTGACGGCAGCCATTGTAGCAATGAAAATGTTGCCAAAATTATGACCTGCTAGACCGGTCTTATCTTCATCGCCGGTTATACTATCAATTCTTGGAAAGCGGTATTGGAAAAGGCGTGTCGTTAGATCTTCTGACTCGCTTAGCGCAGCAATATTATTGCGAAAGTCGCCGGGTGGCAAAATTCCCATATTGCGTAGCCGCCCGCTGCTACCACCATCGTCGGCCACTGTGACAATCGCTGTAATGTGATTTGAGTAATGGCGCAAACCGCGCAGCAATTGGGGCATACCCGTTCCTCCCCCAATAGCAACGATCTTTGGTTCAATTTTCTTCGGGCGATGTCCGTTTATTTTTTTCGACTGTGCTTGAGGAACCTCATGAATCGGTTGTGTATCTTCAGCTAGTGCTGGGTCCGTAATGGCCTCTTTGGCATGAGGTTCAACTGGCGCGCGACTAAATGAATCTGGAAAAGACGTACTCTGCGGAAAGGTGTTTCGGGTGACTATGGCGCGGGCTGATATATCTTCTGGGACGGAACCATTGTGACGTGAAATTTTTTGAAGGGAAGGGTTTTCTGATGTAGTACTTTCAGGCGTAGCACTTTGAGGCAAAATTTCTGTTTCTGAAGCGGAAACCTTTGGGGAAGTCAGCTTGGTATGGTCTGCAAAATTTGGCATAGCACCCATTAGAATAAGCAGCCCACCACAAAAAAGGAGGAGTGCCCCCCACAACCAGATAGGCACTGTCGGCAGAAAGCCTACACCAACCACATTGAAAGAAGACCAGTCTATGGCTAGCTTAGCGGTTAAGTGAGCACTACCCCAGCCCACGCAAATGCCACCGACTACCCATAGCACTATCTGCCGAATCGGAACCTGCATGATATTTTTATTCAGATCACCGACCAAAGAGACGCGCCAAGAATCCCTTCTTTTTCGGAGCTGGTGGAGGGGGTAATTCAATCACAGGGTCTTCGCTCCCTTCCTCAATAAGCCCTAACTCTTTTTTTAATTCATCAGTCATGGCATCGGGTGTCCACATGGGTTCCCAGACAATATCAACAGTAACGTTGGTGGCACCCTGTTGCTTTAGGGTATTTTCAACATCCTCGATGATCTGTGGCCCCATGGGACAGTGAGGAGTTGTCAACGTCATCGTAACGGTAACACTCTGATCGTCCTCTACTGCACAGCCATATACAAGTCCCAAATCGACGATATTCTGGAAGATTTCTGGATCAATGACGCGCTTGAGATGTTCCATGCAGGCGTCAGGCGTCAAGGATTGGGATATTGTCGAGGATGGCGAAGCAGTAGATGGCAAAGTCTCATCTATCTTCGTTTCAGTTTGGATCGTCATTCGTATAAGTCTCGCTAAAGTAATCTCGTTAATTACATCTCGCTACGGCCTTCGAGCGCTCGCCCTAGGGTAACCTCATCTGCATATTCCAGATCGCCCCCTACCGGTAAGCCTCGGGCTAACCGAGTTACGCGTATGCCTAGAGGTTTGATAAGGCGGGAGATGTACATGGCCGTAGCATCCCCCTCTAGGCTAGGATTCGTGGCTAGGAGAATCTCTTCCACCTCAACAGCGACAGGTACACTCTCCTCATAGGCTGCATCTAGGGTTGCATCCTGGCTACTCGATAGATTGGCCGCTTGAGCTGAGGAAGTGGTAGAGGCTAACTGAATTCGTCGCAGTAACTCAGCCACCTTTAAATCATCAGGGCCAATACCATCAATTGGAGAAATAGCACCATGCAACACATGATACAGCCCCGTGAACTCCCGGGTCCTTTCAATGGCCTGAACATCTAACGGTTCCTCCACAACGCAGATAATAGAACGATTGCGCTCTGTATCCGCACAAACCGTACACGGATCTCGGTCAGCGATATTTTGGCAGGTCGCACAAAATAGGGTCTTCTCTTTTAGCTCTTCCAGTGCTTGGGCTAAATTTAGGGCCACGGAACTATCTGCACGCAGAAGATAGTACGCCAAGCGGCTAGCGGTTTTGGGGCCTACACCAGGCAGTTGGCTAAATGCATCGATCAAGTTGCTAACAGGTTCTGCTAATTGGTGCATACTTGGTTAAAACCTATTGTATGAAAACCTATTGTTGAGAGCTGAGGCGGTAAATAGGCTTCTCGTCTGATTCCGGTATCGCCGACTCGGATGCAACCGTTCTCCATACTGTTAAGAAAGTATAAAAATCGACCTCGAAACATGGACAAATTCTGGCTGCTCACGCAGTGGTCGCTTCGACCTAGCTGAGGGCTGATTAGCTGAAAGCTTTTTATGTCTGGCCCTAAAGACCTAATCCAGGCGGTAGCCCCAAACCAGAGGTCAAATCCCCCATCTGCTCTTCCGCCAAATCCTGGCTTTTCTGCATGGCATCTGTGATGGCAGCCATCACCAAGTCTTCCAACATCTCAACATCATCAGGATCCACGGCCTCTGGCTTAATCGAGATGGACCGAATCTCCTGCTTTCCCGTTGCCACAACTGTGACCATGCCACCACCAGCACTTCCCGTGACTTCCTGATCGCCTAAGCTTTCCTGGGTCTTCTCCATCTCCTCCTGAAGCTTTTCCATTTGACTCATCAGGTTATTCATATCACCACCCATGTTGCCGCCCACGCCACCAGTCGGCCCACCGCTGGCCATTGGGGTAAAACTGCTGCCGCCACGTCGCCCTTTGGCTAACCCGCGGCCCGTCTTCTTTTTCTTTGCCATAATATCCTCCCTAACTATTTACAACTTTTGCGCCTAATTCATTCACTGCAAATTCGATCAAGGGATCCGGCCCTTCTGTTTCTTGTTGAGTTGATTTCATGCTTAATCCTGAGAGGTTTGCCTTTTCGCCCATCTGGCACTCTAGAATAATTGCTTGCCCTAAAATACGGGACAATATTCTCGCCACCTCACTGTGGGTTTCGGGCTGCATAATCATGTCTCGTGTAAACGAGTTTTTCCCAAAGGCAAAGATAACTGTCCCATCTGCAATGGCAATATCGCGTACCGAATTTAATGCCGCTTGAGATTGATGGCCACACGCCTCTCTCACTTGAGCCTTAAACGCACCAAATTTGGTGCGCAAATTTTCAACAGCTTTGACATCTATCTGTACGACAGAGGGAGTCAGTGGCTCTGCCTCTACGGTGCCAGCATCACCCTCTTTTTCTTCTTGACCAGACGAGGTGGCTGATTCGCCATCCATGGATTTTGCCTGCGATTGCGGTGGCGTACCATTGGCGCGGGGCATTGCTTGGGATGGCTGGACCTCGGCCGCACTGTTCGGCAGCGAACCTTGTTGCACTGCTGAATTAGATGTTGCTGTTGGTATCTTTGTGCTGGCTGGTGATACTGCTGGTGACACTGCTGCCGATAGAGCTGTCGCTTCCGTTGTAGGCGCAGCCTGCACGGTAGCAGGCCCCTGGACCGACTCAATCAGGGCTAGTTCCAATGGCAGTTGAGGTTGATAGCCCCCTTTGAGTTGAGGAATGGCTTCGCTAAAGCGTTTAATGGCGTGAAGAATGGCTGCTTGGTCCAGTTGGGTTGCCTGCTGGGCTAACCGTTCAACGGTCTCGCCTGCCATCTCATTGAGCAGGGATGGATTCTGGGTCATCTGCAAGACGAGAATACCGCGTAAGTGCTCAATCACCTGGTGACAGAACTCAACCAGGCTAATACCCTGACTTAGCAGTTGCTGAATCAAAGATAGACCAGAGGTGACATCCTTTGTGACTACCGCATCAGCCAGCTCAGCAACCGATTCGGCATTGACGGTCCCCAATACCTGCTGCACCTGTTCTACAGTTACCGTATCCGAGCCATAGCTGAACATCTGATCAAGCAAGCTCACCGCATCACGCATACATCCTTGTGCACTTCTGGCAATAGCAGCCAGTGCTTCATATTCAGCCTGAAATCCTTCGGAATCTACAATATGCTGAAGATGCCCGGCAATCTCCGGTACTGGAATTCGGCGAAAATCGAATCGTTGACAGCGGCTTAGAACGGTAGCTGGAATGCGGTGCGGTTCTGTAGTGGCCAAGACAAAACGAGCGTGGGGCGGCGGCTCTTCTAACGTTTTGAGTAGAGCATTGAAGGCGGCTGTACTCAGCATGTGGACTTCATCAATAATATAAACTTTGTAGCGCCCTTCGCTGGGGCGAAAGCCAACCTTATCCCGTAATTCCCGTATATCATCCACGCTGTTGTTGCTGGCCGCATCGATCTCGATCAGATCAAGCATTCGACCTTCTGTAACGGCTGTGCAGACGGAACATTGATTGCAGGGACGTTCTGCTTCCGGCTCGGTACAGTTCAGTGCCTTGGCCAGAATGCGCGCGGTAGAAGTCTTCCCCGTGCCTCTGGGGCCGGAGAAGAGGTAGGCATGGGCCACACGTTCGTCCAGCAAAGCGTTTTGCAATGTCTGGGTAACGTGCTCTTGCCCCACCACTTCTTTAAATGTTTGACTGCGCCATTTACGGTAGAGTGCTTGAGCCATAAGAATAGTTTAACATCATTGATATTCGGTCGCAAGTGTTTTGCCCAACATAGGTTGTGTCCCAGAATTGGAGATGCCACCACACATCTTACAGGGGCGGAAAAATACGCTCAAGTTCCAGACCGAGCCACTTATCGCCTCTGCACCAAGTGGTACGCTACTCAAGCGATTTAGAGGATGCAAATGCGCGGTGATTTATATTGCGGATTAAGGAGGTTGCGACTATACTTAGAGCCTGCACCAGCCCAAAGTCTTTCCCCCATTCCTGTTGTATCCTAACTGTAGTATCTGAATTGTTGTAACGCATCTCATTATATCAATCGACTGCGGCATAGATGAAAAGATAATGAGCTACGCGTTACCTAAGTACACTATCCTTATCATCGAACCTTACCATCTATGCTAAACCCAATATCGTCAGGCCGCAATCCATGGAATAGGCACTCTCAAACAGGTATCGGTCCAGCGATGGAGATTGCCCCTTCCGATGCGGTCTATTAAGTATGGATACCAGACATCCTTGCTAACATTACCATCGTTTTATCCATCTTTAACCCTAAGGAGGAATTGTGTCCAATAAACTACACAGATTAGATCGACGTTCATTTATCAAGGCCGCCGGTGCTCTTGGTGCTGTATCAGCTTTGCCACTTGGGCTTGCAGGCTGCACAGTATCGTTGACTTCCACATCTGCTGCAACTGGTGATGGCAGTAGTTCGGGCGACCCTGTAAAAATAGGCATTCTTGCCCCAAGCAGTGGTAACTTTGCTGTCTATGGCAACGAGATTATCAGAGGGACTCAGCTCTATCTTGACGATGTAATGGGTGGCGAAGTCGCCGGTCGCCCCATTGAATATGTCATTGAAGATTCGGAAGGGAATCCAGAGGTCGCCTTACAGAAATCGCGTAAATTGGTTGAGCAAGACGAGGTTGACCTGGTTACGGGGATCATCTCTTCAGGCGTGCTAATGGGTGTTCGCGAATATTATGATGAGGTCCAGAAGCTGCTTATCGTCTCCAATGCAGGGGCGAATCCTATCTCCCGTGGCCTAAAATCACCTTATATCTGGCGAGCTTCCTTCTCGAATTGGATGATGGGTGCGAGGATGGCAACATGGTTATCAGAAAATGTAGGTAAGAAGGCCGCCTTGATTGTTTCTGACTACACAGCAGGCCATAACGAGCGGGATTCGTTTGTTTGGCACTTCCAAGAGGGCGGTGGTGAGGTAGTTAATACAATTTTGGCCCCCTTCCCAGCCATTGGTGATCCGGCCCCATTGATTGCCGATCTGGCTTCAACCGATGCAGATTTCTTCTATGTTTTTGTTCCCGGTGGGAACGGTCTCTCATTCTTCAAATCTGCCGTTGAATTTGACCTGATGTCCCAGATTCCCATGTACACAAATAGCGCCCAAGTGTCTGAAGATGTGCTACCTCTTTTGGGCGATGATGCATTGGGCCTTAAAAGCTCCTGGTTGTGGTCCTATGTAAGTGACATTCCGGAGAACGACGAATTTGTTTCGATGTTTGAAGAGAAGCATGAAGTTTCGCCTAGTACTTTTGCCCTTCAGGCATTTGATGCCGGTCATGTAATTACGGAAATGCTGACCCGGGTTGAGGGTGACACCAGCGATCTAGATGCCATGATCGGTGCCCTGGCCGGTATATCCTTCGATAGCCCTCGTGGCCCATTTACCCTGGATGAAGCAACCCAGAATCCGCGCCATGATTGGTATTTGCGCGAAGTCGTCAAAACGGACGATGGTGCGCTTCACAATGCTAACTTGGAGAACCTCGGTGAAATTGTAGACCCAGGCGACGATTCAATGGGATAGTTGTAGGATTGCAGCCCCGATTCTCCCGATAACTACACTCGGGAATGCATTCGGGCGTGACAAGGGGTGCAGGGTTGTAGAGTTGCAAGAATGAATTGTAACTGGCTACTTTTCTTCCTTGCCATTTTACTCCTTATCCCTTTTCAACATGACTCTTACCGTTCTGCCTTTTCAAGATAAACATGTGGACGCGGCAGCTCAATTGCTGGCAGCCCGCCAAAAGCGGGATCGGCTTGTGCTGCCTCAGCTTCCCAGTCGCTTTGAGGATCTGGTGGTGGCTCGGAAGGCGTTGGAGTTAGCCTATGGTAAGCCGTGGTCTAGTGGGTCGGTTGCCCTGGCTGATGGTCAGGTCGTGGGTTATCTGTTGGGTACGCCCCGGTTTGATCAACACACGGGGCGTACTGTTTGGATTCGCCCGGCAGGCTATGCGTTGGCGGACGGTGTTGATGTAGAGTTGATGCGAGATTTGTATGCACATGCTGGGCCAGCCTGGCTAGAGCTTGGCTGCTTTGATCATTACGCCATGATCTCTACTGCGGATCGTACCCTGCTGGATTCATGGTATTCGCTCTGCTTTGGTCAGCAACAGGTGTATGGACTCTATCAGCTTGCTGATTTCTCCGAAGCTGATTTTACCAATGATAAAGCCCCAATTCAAAGTGACATCACCATTCGGCGAGCCACGGTAAGCGATGGTCCATACTTGGCCCAGCTCTGCTACATTACCGCTGAACATCAATTCCGTGCGCCCACTTGGGCACCAACACCGCGGGAAATTGTGGCTGGTCGTCCTAACAGTTACAGCAGCGTAGCAAGCGACGACGAAGCCATAGCTTGGCTCGCATTTAAAGGGGGGCAATCAGGCCACGAGGCCGTGGGCTTTCAGATCTACTATGAAGCCGAGCCAGAAGCTGACGATCTCTATATACCCGAAAGATGTATTGAATTATCAGCAGCTGGGATGGTGTCAGAGGTGCGCAGCATGGGGATTGGCTTGGCCCTAAGCCTTGCGGGATTCACCCATGCCAAACAATCAGGCTATGCCCACTGTTTGGCCGATTGGCGAACCGCAAACCTTCAAGCCTCTCGCTTTTGGCTTAAACATGGCTTCAAGTCAGTTGTCTATCGTCTCCATCGGCGAGTCGACGAAAGAATTTTGTGGGCAAACCACATATAAGTTTATGGACGAAATTTTTCTTCAGCTATTCAATCCTCTTCAATACCTGAATGGTTTGGTGAGCGGAATGCTGCTCTTTATTATGGCGGCTGGGCTTTCTCTCATATTTGGTCAGATGAATGTGATCAACTTGACCCATGGTGGCTTCTATCTCATAGGGAGCTACATTGGGTATTCCATGGTTACGCGCTTTGACAACTTCTGGTTGGCCCTGTTGATCGCTCCGATTGTTGTAGGCATTCTGGGTATTGTCATCGAGCGGTTTCTACTGAGTCGCTTCTATGGTGGCAACGAGAGCCATCTCAAGCAAGTTCTGCTCACCTTTGGTATGGCCCTAATTATTGCCGACTTTATCGAATGGCAGTGGGGGGCCACCCCCTTGGCTTTTGACCCGCCGGAACTGCTCGGGGGTACCTTACCTATCTTTGGGGTCAGCTTTCCTATTTATCGATTAGCCCTGATTGGCTTTGGGCTTCTGCTAGCACTGGCGCTCTGGCTCTTTCTAGAACGCTCACGGATTGGTGCCATAATTCGAGCGGGCGTCTCTGATGCGACGATGGTCAGTGGTTTAGGGATTAACATCAATCGCGTCTTCACTGGGGTCTTTGTCTTTGGCACCATGCTGGCCGCACTGGCCGGGGTCATTGGTGCACCTGTCTTTGCGCTCCGGTTGGGTCTGGACTTTGACATTCTGGTTTTGACCTTAGTTGTCGTAGTACTAGGTGGCTTAGGCACGCTCAAGGGGGCATTCTGGGGGGCACTCATCATTGGCATGGCTGATACGTTGGGTAAAGCCATTATTCCCCAATTCTCTCTCTTTATCATCTTTGCGGTGATGGCGGTTGTGCTGCTCATTCGCCCTGCGGGGTTATTTGGTTTGGAGGGGCAGCACTAATGACGAGCATAATCAGTAGCATCAAAGAATGGATCAACCGAAACGGTACCCTCATCGCCATTTTACTTATTATTCTTGCCGCACTCTATCCTTTCTGGGTCAAGTCATACTACCGTAGCTTAATGACCGAGGTTCTTATCTTTGCCATCTTCGCTATGAGCCTCGATCTGCTCTTGGGGTACACAGGATTGCCCTCATTTGGCCATGCGGCCTTCTTCGGTTTGGGAGCCTATACGGTGGCCTTCATCGCTAGCAACAATGCCCGCGCGTGGGACTTGACGAGCAATCTGTTTGTTACTCTACCTGCGGTGATGTTGGTGGCCGCTCTCTTTGCTTTATTTGTTGGCTTCTTTGCCATTCGCACCAGCGGCATCTACTTTTTAATGATTACCCTAGCCGCTGCCCAAATGCTCTATAGCGTGGCCAGCCGTTGGACCAACGTAACCGGCGGTAGCGACGGACTCTCTGGCGTACAGAATGTCGTTGTGGGCATAGGGCCGCTCAGCTACGAGTTTAGCGCGTTTAAGACAAACTTCTACTATCTTGTACTCGCCTTGGTGGTCATTGCCTGGTTTTTGCTGCGTCGCATTGTCAACAGCCCCTTTGGCTGGACGCTACAAGGGATCCGCGAGAACGAGTCCCGCATGAAGGCATTGGGTTACAATACCTTTCGCTTTAAGCTAACTGCCTTTGTCATTGCAGGTGCCTTTGCCGGGATGGCTGGTCTTCTCTCCGCTCATTTCTTCAAAAACGCCACGCCCGAAACCCTAGTCCTAACCACCTCAGGCGAGGCCATGATCGCGTTGATTATTGGCGGTGCAGGGACCCTCTTTGGCCCTATTCTAGGCTCTGCCGTGGTCAAGATGTTCCCTCTCATCATCAGCAGCTATGTCGAACGATGGCAGATGCTGGAGGGGGCGGTCTTTATTGGGTTTGTTCTCTTTGCACCGAATGGGATATTGAGCTGGTTTAAAGTTCGTCAAAATACCGGTGAATTTCCAACAGCTAGACAAGAATAACCATGGCTGAAACGGATAATCCCCTTAAACGGCTTGTTCGCTTTGCGATCACCGATTTTGCCGAATGGTTGCTGGAGACCCAAGTACGCCATATCCGGACCGCTGAACATAGAGTTATCAACTGAACCGAAGTCGGTCGATCAGCTCTATCACATTGTCCTGATGAATGGGCGTGCGACCATGCTGCATATTGAGTTTCAGGGGCGCAGCAGCAATAGCGTCCTATGCGTTGGCGAAGGCTCGATTACATGTCGCGCCTTGCAAATACAGAACGCGAGCTTGACTTATGCAGCGTTGTGTCTTATGTTGGAGAAGGTGTTGGTGCGAGAGGTACTGGTCAACACAATGTGCCTGGCCCAGATGATACAGTTAGCCTATCCTGGCAATACAAGGTAGTGCGATTATGGCAGGTTCCAAGTCAAGAACTGCTAGCCCTCAACCGACCGGGTTTGTTGCCGCTATTAGGGTTGACTCGATTAGATAAGCCAGATGAGATTGTTCCAAAGGTTGTTGACAGTCTCAAGCAGATCGCCGATGCTGAATTACAAGGGCGTTTGTTTACAAGTCTTATGTCACTGTTAGATGATGAAGGGGTAATAGAGATGATCGAAAAAATCGTGGAATCTGATGAATTGGTGATCGATTCCCCCTATATACGCCGCATCAAGGACGAAAGTCGCAAAGAGGGACACGATGAAGGACACAAGGAAGGGATCGAAGAGGGCCGCAAAGAAGGCCGCAAAGAGGGACACGATGAAGGCCATGAAGAAGGGCGTGAAGAAGGTGAGCTATCAATGCTACGACGCAATATCCTCAATGGCATTGTATTACGCTTTGATCCAACTGTTTCACTTTATCAGCAGATCGAAAATGATCTAGCCACCTTAAATTCACTCACCCGGCTAGATGAGTTATTTGAAAAGATATTTCAGGTGAATGAGGTTCAAGAGTTTAATTCATTCCTGAACGGTAAACTTGCTGAAAAAGCTGCTGAAAGAGAGCAGAACGACAAACAAAAAGACATTCAAGATGAAGAGCAAGACAGTCCATGAGCCACTTAGATGTTCAGAGTCTGACCAAACACTTTGGTGGTGTCCATGCCGTCAACAATGTCAGCATTTCTGTGGATAGTGGTGAACGCTACGCAGTAATTGGCCCCAACGGAGCGGGCAAAAGCACCTTCTTCAACCTCATTGCTGGTGAACTTCCGGTCACATCTGGCACGGTGACCTTTGGTGGGCAGGATATTACCCATTTGCCTGTTCATGAGTGCGCTCAATTGGGCATTGGGCGTACCTTTCAGCGCAACAATCTCTTCCTAGGTATGAGTGCATTGGAAAATGTACGGCTGGCCGTTCAGCACCAAATGGGAATTACCACTCGATGGTTTCGGTCGGTAACAGGCTTTGCGAATCTTCAAGAAAAGGCCCAATTACTTCTTCAACAGGTGGGGCTGGGTGAGGAGGCAGTGCGCCCTGTGCGCGAACTAGCGTACGGTCAGCAACGAGCATTAGAAATTGCTCTAGCCTTGGCTGTTGAACCCAAAATTCTGTTACTGGACGAGCCAACGGCGGGCATGTCCCCCGCGGAAACCAACGACGTGGTCAAGCTGATCCAGGGCCTGCCCCGTACCTTGACAATGATGATCGTGGAGCACGATATGGACGTGATCTTCAACATTGCAGATAGGGTCACGGTGCTGCACTATGGCGAAGTGATCGCGACGGGTACACCGGATGACGTGCGGGCTGATGCGAAGGTGCGAGAGATCTATTTGGGGGCGTAGGGGGAGATGGTTGAAATGAAGATCCGCCGGATGCACTCTGACGAACTTGAAACAGTGTTGCAGCTATGGCGCATAACCAGCGCGGCTACCTATGATTTCCTCAATACTTCCCACACCGAAGAAGAAGATCGTGGCTACTTTACCACTGTGGTTGCTGCGGAGAATCAGCTTTGGGTGGCTGAGACAGAAGGCCAAATTCTTGGCTTCCTAGCCATCAACGGCAGTTATGTGGATCGGCTCTATATTCATCCCGAGCATCAGCGCAAAGGGATCGGTGCCACACTGCTCGCTCACGCCAAAACGTTATCGCCTAGCGGAGTTGAGCTTTGCACCCACGTCAAGAATGTCAATGCCTGTGTCTTCTATGAGAAGCAAGGGTTTGTGGCCGTGCGTTACGGCGTTAGTCCACCGCCCGAAAGCGAGCCAGATGTGGAATATCATTGGCGACCGTCCTAGGTGCCATCTCAAGAAACACCGCGGCTCAATACAGCAGGAGGCTTCCGTGAGATGCTCATTCACCTTTTCTCTAATATAAGAAAGTGATCTGGGCATCAACCAATAAATATGTTGACTATCCAAAATATCCACACCTACTACGGCGATTCCCACATCCTCCAAGGCGTCTCACTTGACGTTGAGCAGGGTGAAGCGGTGGCCCTTTTGGGCCGAAATGGCGTGGGGAAATCGACCACCATCAAGTCTGTTATCGGCTTTGAACCGCCCCGCCAAGGCTCTATCTCTTTTCTAGGTCAAGATATCACTGACGTACCAGCTTATACGCGAGCGCAACAAGGCATCGGGCTAGTTCCCCAAGGACGAGGCATCTTCCCCACGCTGACGGTGCAGGAGAATATGACCTTAGCCGCCCGTAATGCAGACATGGGCGGCTGGACCTACGCGCGGGTTCTGGGCCTCTTCGACAACTTGCCCAATCGTCTGAAAAATTATGGTTCTCAACTCAGCGGTGGCGAGCAGCAGATGCTGGCTATTGCCCGAGCGCTCATGACCAATCCGCAACTGCTTCTATTAGATGAACCGTCGGAAGGGCTGGCCCCGCTGATTGTAGAGGAGATTAGCCGCATTATTACACAGCTTAAAAAGGATGGCCTGTCGATTCTACTCGTAGAGCAAAACTTGGCTATGGCCCTGGATGTAGTAGACCGGGTTTACGTGATGAGTAAAGGGCGGATTGAATATGAGGGAACGCCTGCTGACTTGAGGGCAGAACAGGGGCTGATGGATCAGCTCTTAGGGGTGTAAGGAGTGTTATTTTAAATCGGAGGAAAAATGGTCCAAGGAATCATCTTCGATCTCTACGAGACACTTATCTCAGAGTATGTGCCAGAATGGAAACCCACTCAGAACGTGCCTCAGCTCCTTGGAATTGATGAAAAGTTGTATAGACAAGAAAGGCGACGTTTAGAAGGAAAGCGATACACAGGCCAGATCGCAGATTTCAAGACGGCCCTGGCAAGGATCTGTGAGCGTATTGACCTCAAACCTGACCCCGCAATTATAGAACATATCATAAACGAACGACTTGTCATCAAGCGCGATCCGTTTCTCAATCTTGATCGACAAGTTCTCGCAATGCTTACTGCGCTGTCGAATCGTCCCGTAAAGATCGGTATCCTAAGCAACGCTGGCTCAGAAGATGTTGCGGCGTGGCCCGATTCTAAACTTGGTGATTATGTTGACGCGGCAATTTTCTCCTGTAATGTAGGATTAATGAAACCAGACGCTCGGATATATCATTTAATATGAAATAAACTGGATATTCTGCCCAGCGAGGCCACTTTTATTGGGGATGGCGGCAGCGACGAGTTGGTCGGTGCTGCGCATGCTGGATTAACACCCTACTGGGCAACTTGGTTTCTCGATCAATGACCATCATGGAAAGGTAGCCCTGAAATGAAGGAGCGTGCAGCAGCCTTTCCCCGTCTTCGTTATGCTTCTGATGTGCTAAATATAGGTAGTGTCTGAATCCCCATCTTACAGATCAGCCAGCCCCAATACCATCTCCTCCATTCCCAAGGACACAATCTCCTCCGACATGGCCAATCCACCCTCATTTTGACCGGATAGCAGCTCTACATTAAGCGGGGCAAGTTGTTCAGAGGTCAAGACCCACGGTTGTATTCCGTTCTGGGAAAGAGTATGTGCACTGCAAATGTCAATTGTACGCTTGACCAGCGGCGTCCCTGTCGGCTTCTCTTTGCTGGCGAATGGGACGTAAGCGGTCCTGACTTGGCTGGCGTAACCGGTTGTCGAAAGCAGCAAAAGCGCGCCTTCCTCTGTTGTAGCGAGACAAGCCACAATCTCTGTAGTCTTGCGCTTCTGAATCAGACGGATTCCGGCCCGCGGCACCTTACCTACCTGAACACGTGCGCCATGGCCTCGATTATCGATGGCCGCTACATGTTGCTCCGGTTCTGCACCCAAAATGATTTTGGGCCACCCCGGTTCTGGCCAACTGATAGTGGGCGGCGTGGCACCTTCGATGTGGGGCCCGATCTGATCCATGCGGTAGGTCCGCACCAAGCCCTGGGTGCTAATGATAACCAGGAATGGCTCTTCTTGAATTTGGCTCCAGCGGGCCACCATGCATAGCTCTTCGGCCCGAACAAAACCGCGGGCATCGTTAAAATCCATGTTGGCATCTTGGTAACTCAATAGCTCTCGCAAGGTTACCCGCATCAGCCGAAACTTAGATGTTACCAGAAGTAGCGGCTCATCTAGATCGGCCAGGGCCATGGAGAAGAGCCCGCGCTCTAACGGCAGATCCCCCAAATCTACAGGGATCGCTTCATCACCTTCTAGAGCGCCAGCCGGTAGCGCTTGCATATGACGTTGGTAATCCTTGGAGATGAGCAGCAATCCCTTTTGACTGTCGGCATGGCGGGTTGTATCCTCAGCCAGATCGATCTGACGCTGAATCAGGGCCAGATCCAGGGGGGAGACGTTGATACGGTCAGACGTATCTGGCTCCTCAATGCGACTGGATTGGCTGTAGGCTTTGGCCTCAATTGTACCCCTTTCAATGCCGTGGGCAATGATGCCCAAACCAGATGTAACGCCACCAAAGGTGTCTAAAGCTCGTACCTTCTTTTCGCCAAACTTTTCGGTCAGCATACGCTTGAATAGAGGAATCTGGGAGGAGCCACCAGTACGGATCACCACGTCGAGATCGTCTGCCGAAAGCCCGGAGCGGGCTAACGTCTCGTCCATATGACGCTCAATAATGCGGGCTTCAGGCCGGATAATGTTTTCGAATTCGGCCCGAGTAATCTTTTCTTCCACGTGGAAGCCCTCGCCACCGATCCGAATGGTGGCCTCCTCTCGTTCAGAGAGCTGGCGTTTGACCCGTTCTACCACGTCATACATGCGCAGACCATAGTTGCTATTGATAAAGTTAAGTAGCCCCTCCACCTGATAGCGATTTTCGGCATAGGGCACAACACTGCGCAAAAGTTGAAGATTCTCGGGTGTCTGTAGAGTTAGGATGGTACGCCAATCCACAAATGCATCGTAGAGGTGCTTGGGGATGGGCAACATCTTGTCCGCCGAGCGATACAGGCTGCCTTCACCAAAGTGTTTGGGAATCTTGGCCCGTACAATGCGCTGATCAAAGATGTTACCCGCAATTGGCACACCACCCGTGGCGTAGACCCGACGCTCTTGCGGATCGCCTAGCCGCATGACGGTGATGTCCAATGTTCCGCCGCCAAAGTCGAAGACAAGCACATTCTTAGGACGATCCAACGTTGTCTCGTAGTAATGGGCCGCGGCAATTGGCTCACGCTCGAAGTATACCTGTTTGTATCCAGCACGGATAGCTGCATCAAGTAGCCGTTCTTGAGCCAGGGCATCTGCTTGTGGATCTTTGGAAAAATGGACAGGGCGGCCCAACATGATCTGATCGATCTCCTTCCCGAAGAAACGCTCGGCTCTCACTTTGGCAAAATAGAGATACGTGGCGATGATGTTTTCTAGAGAGTAGAAGAAGCGTCCCACGGTTGTGCCCGTGTAGGTCGAATCGGGCAAGTCAGTCTTGAAGGAGGAGAAGAGGCGACCAGGGGACAAAGCATCGGCCCAAATATAAACGTCCCGGATAAAGGTTCCTACTTCAGCAAAGGTCAAAGAAATCTCTCCGACCCAGATGCGCTCCATCTTTACCGGGCGGCCTAGATTGTGCTCAAAGTAGGTCTCCATAGCCTCTCGACCAAACCAGATCTTTTGCTCATTCATGGCGTAGAGCATAGTGGGGGTTACCCGTTCTGTGGGGTTGGTTACATCTAAGGGGACCGTGTGCAGTTGGTGGCCATCATAAACAGAAATACCAGAGTGGGTTGTACCAAAGTCCATGCCAATGATCATGAGTAGGGGGCCTCCTGTGATCGATTTTGGTAGATAGAGTCCACCAGGTTTCAATTGTCCTGATTCTTGTCCGATGCAGTCTCGTCCCGCTGAAAAGGATGGAGCATCTTTTCTTCACAGGGATTAGTCTCGCCTACAGGGACACAAACTTCCTGTGCCGATGGGAAAATCTCCATCGACACAGGGACAGGAATTTTATCTAAACATTTATAATATTCCTTATTTCGTCAATAGTCAAGCTTGGAATCGATAATGGATGCCTTTGGGTTTCGGGGCGAGAATGTTAGCCAGTCGAGTGCGTCGCACTGTTCAATGGCGGATGGGCGCTTGGATCTTTCTCTGAACAGTGCGACGCACTCTTGTACCCCCAAACTAAAACGCACCCTCGATAATCGTTGTATTTGCGTTTGGGGACGAGAATGCGATGCACGAAGGTCAACAAAGTGGATGTAGCAAGAATCGCCAACTGCGTGCGTTGATGCGGGTTGGAGCCGAATGCAACGCACGGTTGATCTGCTTGTTGAACGCGTCACGTGCTTTTTCACCCATGCATCGCATTCTTTCCGTTCCTTCCCCCAAACTAAAAGGCATCTATCGAAAATCGGTGCATGATGGCTTTGGGAACCCTCTTGCCCCTTTTCTATTCGACCGTTACACTCTTTGCCAAATTACGTGGCTGATCCACATCTTCGCCTCGGCGATTCGCTATCTCGTAGGCCAGGAGCTGTAGTGGTATCACGGCCAGGATTGGTGTTAATAGCTCATCAATTTCTGGAATCGACAACACATAGTCTGCTTTAGAGTGGATATACTCATCTCCGGCATGGCCAACAGCAAGTACTAGCCCTTTTCGGGCCTTGACTTGTTCTATTTGGCTAATCATCTTGTCATAGACGCTATCCCTGGGTGCAATGACAACAGTCGGCATCTGCTCGTCCAAGAGTGCAATGGGGCCGTGCTTCATCTCACCTGCGGGATATCCTTCAGCATGAATGTAGCTGATCTCCTTGAGCTTCAGGGCACCTTCTAGTGCAATGGGGTAGTTGCTTCCTCTGCCAAGATAAAGGAAATTCTGATAGACATGAAATGTCTCAGCCAAATCGGAGTAAAATGATGTCTGTCGTGCCGTTTCTAGCAGTTTGCCAACCAAACCTGGTAATCTGATCAGTTCTTGGGTAAGAGTGCGTTGTCGTTCATCACCCAATACTCCTCGTTCCTGCCCTAAGTAAAGGGCCAGCAGCAAAAGATCCATCAGAGAAGTGGTAAACGCTTTCGTGCTGGCTACGCCAATCTCTGGGCCAGCCTGCATGTAAATTAAGCCATCACAGACCCGAGCGGCTTGACTGCCAATGGCATTGACGATGGCCGCGGTAAAGGCATTCTGTTCCCTGGCTTCTTCAAGTGCGGCCAATGTATCAACCGTCTCACCACTTTGGGTAATGGCGAGGACTAGGTGGCGCTCATTAAGGATGGGCTGGCGGTAGCGATATTCGCTGGCATAGTCCACCTCAACTGGAAGTCTCACCAGCGTTTCGATGAGAAACTTGCCAACCAGACCTGCATAGTAGCTGGTGCCACAGGCAACAATGGTTACCTTCTCTAGCTGCTGAAGCCGTTCCGTTGGAAGGTTGAGTGAATCGAGCTGAACTCGATTGGTGGCAAAATCGATGCGCCCACGCAGGGTTGCAGTCAAGCTGCTTCCCTGTTCATAGATCTCCTTCTCCATAAAGTGGCTATACTCACCCTTTTCCGCAGCATCAGCATCCCAAGAGATCTCAACGACTCTTTTCGTAATGGGATTTCCGTCAAGGTCCATGTAGTCCACACCATTAGCCCTAACAACTGCCATCTGACGGCTGTCCAAAAAGGTGACCTTTCTCGTATGTTTTAGGATAGCGGGAATATCACTGGCAATAAACATTTCTTCTTCACCCAAGCCCACAGCCACACCCCCTGCATTCCCCAAACGGGCGGTTACTAGACAGTCGGGTTGGTTCCTATCCATGACCACAATAGCACTAGGCCCCTGCAATTCGCTGACTGCGTTCTGTACCGCCTGAACCAAGTTGCCTGCGGAGCCATTATGATAGTGACGATGTATGAGGTGGACAATCACCTCCGTATCGGTATCACTCTGAAACGTGTACCCAGCCTCTTGCAAAGAGGTACGCAACTGCATAAAGTTCTCGACAATACCATTCTGTACAACGGCCAACCCCCCATCTGGGCTTCGGTGGGGGTGTGCATTGCGCTGGACCGGGGGACCATGGGTGGCCCAGCGGGTATGCCCAATAGCCAAGGCACCTAGAACCGGTTCCTTATCGACTCGCTTTTCCAAGTTATTGAGTTTGCCTTCTTCACGACGAACATGAATATCACCATCTGGGCCAATAACGGCCACGCCAGCAGAATCATAACCGCGATATTCTAATTGTTTTAGACCATGTAAGACGATAGGGGTTGCTTCTTGGTTGCCAATATATCCAACAATTCCACACATGTTGTTATTACTCCGTTGAGTGTATTTCATCGCGCCCAGCAGAGGTGTACCAGCAGCCGTTCTACATTCCAGTCGATTTGAAAACGGAGCCGAGTATAGTCTGGTTTGATTAGGGGCGCGATCAGATTCATCAGATCTGATCCAATCGATCTGACCAAAAAGGGTGTTTCTTTTTTAGCTGTTCACACAGAAGATATTTGGCATAGCCGACTCGACTTTTGGCAGACTAGACTGTGGTCGTCTTGAAAATCGGAATCTTCAATAGACCCACAAGTACAACCAGCCTCCGGTTTTCTAACGGAGTTGAGTATAGCCAACAAACAACAAAGTAGATACCATCTCTACCCTGTTGGTTCGATCGTGCTTCTGTATGTCCACTGCTTGATGCTGGTTAATCCAATGGTTACCCAAGGGGTTTCAACATCTGCTTGATAGGTAAAGTGTGGGAAAGATATATCTGAAACAGGAGATAGTAAATAGATTGTTTCAGATCAGGCCAGTGGAATTGACCTGGGGGCATCCGCTGATCTCTCGATTTTCCTGTAGAATCATGTTATCCGTGGATTGCAATGTCATTCTGTTTGCTTACAGTACCGTTTTGCGACCGTGACCGATCTGCTTGCGACGGAACCGAAAAATCTCTCATTGCCTTTGCAATCTACTGATTATGATCGTGGTGAGATTTCACCTGCTACAGTTAACTTGGCTTTGACACCAAGAACCCCATCCTCGTCACCCGCATTGCTAAATTCATCATGCGGGCCATGCGCTCTCTTTCCGTAATTATATGTTCTCCGCTAAATCTCTCCCTTCAAACGTATGACGTTTATATAGATATCCAGAAAAAGATTTTCCAGCCGCCCTTCGACAAGCTCAGGGGACAACTGGAAAATCTTTTTCTTAAAGACTATAGCATGCACCAAGTGGATATGAAATCCTCAAGACAAGTACGCTATGCCTCATGAATAGGTCACTTTTGCACTATCCGCCTTCTGGAAGCATATACCCACCAAATTATTACGACTTATTGAGTATACCAGAAAAAAATATCGAAATCAATACCTCTTTTAAAATTCAGCATTATTGCGTAGGCGATCACAGCATCTCCCAGAAGCCAAGATGCCCCTCTGTAATCTGCGATATAGTCCTACGAAGTGAACCATAGTACAATAGGATATTAGATTTTACGTCTGAAAAATTAACCGCATTGAATCAATTTAGCAGGCTATACCGCGGTCGATTTGAAAACCCTATCTGCCAGAGCTCCATAAGAGTAATCAATGTACAGTTCCCAAACGGAGCTGAGTATTATTAATGAATAAAATTGATGGATAAATTGAAAGCCCTTTACCTTTTGAATAATCGCGATCTGATTTACGGCCCCGAGCAGCAACACTCTCTTCAAGCCATGGTCGAGTTTGTTGGCCCACCAGAAACGGCCGAGAGCATTGAGCAAAATATGGCTTGCTTAGAGGATGTGGATCTGATCTTATCTGGTTGGGGGGCGCCTAAGCTGGATGCTCAATTTCTGGCGCATTGTCCCAACTTGCAGGCTTTTTTCTATGGAGCAGGGACGGTTCGCAGCTTTGTTACCGATGCCTTTTGGACGCAAGAGATTTTGCTCACCAGTGCCTATGCGGCCAACGCAGTTCCTGTTTCTGAGTATACGCTCAGCACGATATTGCTTAGCTTAAAGCGTTTCTGGCCTCTTCAAAAGAGCATCAAAGAACAGGGAACCTATCCGAGTCAGACCGAGCGAAATAAGATAGTGGGGGCTTTTGGAACGACTGTCGGCTTAGTTTCATTGGGTATGATTGGCCGCTTGGTCTGCGAGCGGTTGCGCCCTTTTGATATGCAGGTTATTGCGTATGATCCTTTCGCCACCCAGTCCGATGCGGACAACTTAGGGGTTACTTTGGTTCCATTGGAGGAACTCTTTGCCCAAGCCGATGTAGTCTCTGTCCATACGCCTTGGCTGCCTGAAACGGTAGGACTGATTATGGGTACTCTGATTGGCAGCATGAAGCCCAATAGCACCTTCATCAACACCTCTCGTGGGGCCATTGTGCGTGAAGATGAACTCATCGCCACGTTGGAAGCCCGACCGGATCTCTGGGCAATTCTGGATGTGACGTGGCCCGAGCCACCTGAACATGGCTCACCGCTCTATTCATTGCCGAATCTTATAATCACACCTCATATTGCTGGTAGTCTTACCCAAGAGTGCCGGCGGATGGGTCAATATATGGTAGAAGAGCTGGCCCGTTATTTGGCTGGCGATCCATTGAAGTGGGAGATCACTGAGGAAAAAGCCAGGATTATGGCCTGAGGCAAATTGGATGGAGCGTAAATCATTGAACTTTCAAGGGCAAGAGATAAATAATTTGGCTATTTGATGGTGTCATCCCTGAATGAAGCGCGCAAGTTATTTACGTCTCATTCCTTAGACATATGGAGAACTGATAATGCGAAAAACCTTACTTTGGATTGGTGGTATTTTTCTGTTTATTCTCGTTGGCTGCGGCCTCATCTTTGCCCTCGGTATAGGAATGGATGGTTTTGAGACACCGGTGCAAGGGGACGCAGTGGCTCTTGTACGAGTAGAGGGAACGATTCTCTCTGGCTCGGGTGATAACGCCAATCCTTTCACCAACACAGGTGGCGCATTCAGCACCACCATCATCGACCAGCTAAAGAAGGCTGATGAAAGTGAGCAGGTGAAAGCTGTGGTGTTGGTAGTGGACACACCTGGTGGCAGCGTCTATGCCTCGGATGAGATCGCTTTACAGGTAGGCGAGATGAGCAAACCCATCCTTTCAGCCATGGGCAGCATCGCGGCATCAGGTGGCTACTACGTCTCCGCGCCAACAGACGAAATTTGGGCTAGCCCCCACACGCTGACCTGCTCCATTGGCGTCATCATTCAACTGCTCAATTATGATGATCTAGCAGCCGAATATGGGGTTGATAGTATTGTCTACAAGAGCGGTACCTTTAAAGATATGGGAAACCCATTTGAAGATGCCACTGAGGCCGAGGAAGCGATTTGGCGCTCTATGATTGATGAAGCCTATGATGCATTTGTCGCCATTGTTGCCGAGGGGCGCGGGCTAAAAGATGGCACGGTCCGCGAGTTTGCTGATGGTCGAATCTGTACAGGCAAACAAGCAATGGAATTAAATCTGGTTGATAATTTAGGATATCTGCCAGACGTGATTAAACGAGCTGGTGAACTCGGTGGTATTGAGGGCGATCCGCCCACCATCGAATACAATCAAGAGCCAAGCTTCCTGGAACTGCTGACCTCTTTCAGCCACCGTCCATCTCTTATCGGTGAAATCAAGGAGCTACTTCAACTCCAATCTGGCCCCATGCTTATGTATCTTTATTCAGGGCGATAGGTTAATACACTTCACCAGAAAAGTCTTGTTCCGAGTCTTGACCAATTCACTCTGGGAAATTGCGCGATAGGAGGGCATCCCCGTCTTCACGGGGACAAGACTTTTTTCTGGTCATCTATAGGTTATTCGACATGACAGCGATAGAAACGAAATCAAACACGCTAGATGCTTTACACTTCAGCAATCGGTTTACAGCTCAACTTCCTGCCGATCCATCTACAGAGATTCGGCCTAGGCAAGTGATGGGTGCTTGCTTCTCCAGGGTTACCCCCAAGTCAGTTCGTCAACCCAGACTAGTCGCTTTCGCCCAGGAAGTGGCTGACTCCTTGGGGCTTAGCCAGGAAGATATTGAATCGAACCAATTTGTAGAGATCTTCACGGGTAATCAACTCCTGGAAGGGATGGATCCCCACGCCATGTGCTATGGCGGTCATCAGTTTGGCAACTGGGCAGGGCAGTTAGGCGATGGACGGGCCATTAATTTGGGCGAGATTATCAATGACCGGGGTGAGCATTGGAGCCTGCAATTAAAAGGGGCTGGTCCCACGCCTTACTCCCGCAGTGCCGACGGTTTGGCAGTCCTGCGTTCTTCCATACGTGAATTTCTCTGTAGCGAAGCCATGCATCATCTGGGAGTACCCACCACCAGGGCGCTTAGCTTGACCGTTACAGGGGAGCCAGTGGTCCGTGACATGTTCTACAGCGGCAACCCCCAGGAAGAGCCGGGAGCCGTTGTCTGTCGGGTTGCACCTTCTTTTATCCGCTTTGGGAACTTTGAAATCTTTGCCTCACGCAATGAGATCGAGTTACTGCGGCAATTGGTGGAATATACGATTCGCAGTGACTTTCCTCATCTAGTCTCTACCGAAGGCGAAAGCAGTAGCAACAATGGCGAGAGCGATAACAACAAGGAACTATCAAAAACGACCTACCTGCAGTGGTTTACAGAGGTTTGCCGCCGCACGGCCGAGATGATTGTACACTGGATGCGGGTCGGTTTTGTCCATGGCGTCATGAATACGGACAACATGTCCATATTGGGCTTGACCATTGATTACGGCCCTTATGGTTGGCTTGAAGATTACGATCCCAACTGGACGCCCAATACGACCGATGCCAACGGGCGACGCTACCGCTTTGGTCATCAACCCCAGATTGCCCACTGGAATCTTGTTCAATTGGCCAATGCCATCTACCCACTAATTGAAGAAGTGCCTCCCTTGGAAGAGGCTCTGACCGTTTATGTAGAAACGTTCCAGCAGGGATACAATCAAATGATGGCCCAGAAACTAGGGCTAGAGAGGCTATCCAGCGAGGAAGATGGGGCACTCATTACTGAGCTGTTGAGCATTCTACAATTAGTTGAGACAGATATGACCCTCTTCTATCGGAGGCTGGCCGATCTGCCCTTGCTCGCTAAACCGTCTGAAACAGCGAGCAACTCTGTACAGATACGACCCCTCATGGATGCTTACTACGAGCCGGATGCCATCAATGATGAGTATATAGGCAGACTCGTAAAGTGGCTTGGCGAATACAGAGAACGGGTTATACAGGAGGGTATTGGCGATGCAGAGCGGCGCACGCGTATGAATGCGGTCAATCCCAAGTATGTCTTACGAAACTACTTAGCTCAGTTGGCTATCGACAAAGCCGAAGGCGGAGATTACTTACTAGTGAACGAACTGCTCGACGTTTTGCGTCAGCCCTATGATGAGCAGCCAGAAAAAGAAGAATTTGCCGCCAAGCGTCCCGAATGGGCCAGAAATCGTCCAGGATGTTCCATGCTCTCCTGTAGTTCTTAAAGTGCGGTTGTGTTGAAAACGGTAGTTCGTCTCTTGTGATAGAGGCAATAGGAAACTACCGTTTTCAAACAGAGCTTACTGTAATATTTAGCATGTTGGCATGATCGATCACGACAACACCGATAACTATCTGGATCCCATCCTCCACGATCTCGAAAGCACACCCTTTATTGCCGAAGGTTCCTTCTTACTTACATTAGCCCAGGCTGCAAATGGACCCGTCTTGGAGCTTGGGTGTGGCACTGGGCGGGTGACCATTCCACTGGCCCAGGAAGGCATTGAGATCACCGGCCTAGATGTGATGCCCCAAATGTTGGCCCACGCACGAGCCAAAGCCGGCCCACTGCCTATCCGTTGGGTTGAAGCTGATGTGCGGCACTTTCAGCTCAAGCAGAAGTACGCACTCATCTTTGCCAGAGGGTCCGTTCTCGAACACTTATTCACCCTTCCTGAGCAGGCGGCCATGTTGAGCAACGTCCGAGAGCACTTAGCTGATGATGGCCGCTTTATGCTGGATGCAGCCCTATGCCACCCCAACCGACTCGTTAATTGCGATGAAGAGCCATGGTTCACCTATCAGTCCCCAAAAGGGCACACCGTCCACGTCTCCGGCTCTGATCAGTTCGATTACCAGAACCAGATCCACCACCAGAATTTTTTTCGTCGCTGGAAGGACGAGGACGGCACATCCCAAAGCCACGAGGTGAAGCTAGCCCTTCGCTACATCATGCCCAAAGAGATGGAGGCACTCTTTCATTACAACGGCCTAGTCGTCCTAGATCGGTTTAGCGATTGGGATGGCAGTTCCGTGACAGATGAGAGTGACCAGATTTTGTATTTGTGTGGGAAGGGTTAGCTCATAAACCTCTTGTTCTTTTATCCACCCTTACCAACCACTGTTGAACCGGAGCCATGTTTCGGCACTGCTCAAAGAGGAAATCGGGCAGGTCTGCTGACAGCAATAGCTCCGGTTCGAGCTGGGGGGATGAAACATGTAGCCCTTTGTGCTTTAACAACTCTGCCCGGGGATGCTCTGCATCGAATCCGGATGGAACTCGCTTGTACTTCTCTCCTTCGACTTGGTAATCTCCCGCCTTCTCAACGGTTTGAATGGCTGCCTCTAACTCAATCCCTAGCCTATCATCGATGATGGCTTCCCGGTAGACCGGCAGCATATCCTTAGGAAAGACCCATTGACCAGCATAAAGCCCAGCGCCCCAGGTTCCGAATTGGAAGCCAAAGGTGGGATTCTCGGATTTTTTGCGTGGCCCCTCCCAAAAGAGCATACCGATGTTGGTCTTGTATGGGGTCTTGTCCTTGCTAAAGCGAACGTCGCGGTAGATCCGCATCAAGGAGCCAGCACCGTTTGCACGTGTATCGGCGACAATGTCGGGTGATATCTGTTGTAGACGCTCACCAAGTGCCTTAACAAGTGACTGAGCTGGCAACAGCAACTCCTGTCGGTAAATGTCTTTGCGCTCCTCAAACCACTCTTTCGTATTATTTTTTTCTAGCTCCAGCAAAAATTTGATGCCGTCCTTGGAAAAACCGTTAAAGGCGTTGATATCCGACATGTTTCCTCCAATTTATAATGTCCGCCAGCAAAATTTTGTCCCGAATCCAATCCAATTGAGTAAGAAGTAATCAGAAAAAGGAAGACCATCCTGTCATCACGGGAACAAGCTTTTTCTGGCCATCTACAAGTGAATCAGCCACAAACAAATGTTCTTTTCTCTATCATATACGACGAATGGTAAGACCAAAAATCGACAGGCTTCTTTCCACTTGTAACCGTTCAGCCCCCTGAGCTTGTCGAAGGGGAGCGTCGGCTTCGACAAGCACAGCCGACAGGGGGGGGGACAGAACGGCGACATGCACGTTTTTTTTTCAACCGCCCAATAGCAACATACACCAACCATACAGTAATATAACCATAATAAGATACCTTTAAAAAACTCACCTATCAAAGGGCTCATTGTAATTTCATAATACTCTGCGAAAGAGTGTGCTTTACTCTTTTGCGGCCTAAGTAGCTCATTTACCTCATTATTCTGGAAGCTACAATAGCTATGCAACATCTC